>JBJMGP010000095.1:0-46877 GCA_045807865.1 Pyrinomonadaceae bacterium | reverse complement strand
GCGGCCGATGTAGCTGAGGATGACCTGATGCCGGTCGTGTCTGAGGGTGTCGAATATCTCCTCGTCGAAGTCGTTCGCGATGTTGTCCCAATAGTCATCGTCCCTCCGGCCTCGAACCGGACGCCTCAGGAGACCCCGCGCCGCTCACGGCGTATCCTCCTTACCGTTTTCGTCACATTGCTGGAATGCGCGCAGGCCGCACGTTAGAGTTCACGAAAGGACGCAACCGAGGACAATGACGAGGCGCCGCCGGTTGTATGAAGCGTATGTGCTGGACGCCGCTTCGGGGCGGATCCGTCTACGGACTTCAGTTATATCACCTGCGCGCGGCCGGTTGGATGATAAAGTTTGCGCCCCGTGCGGCGGGTCGAGCTTGCCGCGCGGGGCGGTTTCTGGTACACAAGGCAGCCATACCGCTATTAAAGAGTCCGAAGGTGAGGTCTGCGGGGTATGTCTTCAGCCACGACCAACATCGAATCCGTCCTCCACGAGGAGCGCGTCTTCCCGCCGCCGCCGGAGTTCGCCGCGCAGGCGCACGTGAAGTCTCTGGAAGAGTTGGAGGCGCTGCGGCGCGAGGCGACGGACGCGCCCGAGGCGTTCTGGGCGCGCATGGCCGAGTCGGAGCTGCACTGGTTCAGGAAGTGGGACACGGTCCTGAAGTGGGAGCCGCCGCACGCCGAGTGGTTCGCCGGCGGCAAGATTAACGCTTCGTACAACTGCCTCGACCGCCACCTCTCGACGTGGCGGCGCAACAAGGCCGCCCTCATCTGGGAGGGCGAGCCGGGCGAGCAACGCACGCTCACCTACGGGCAGCTGCACCGAGAGGTCTCGCGCTTCGCCAACGTTTTGAAGCGCGCGGGCGTCGAGCGCGGCGACCGCGTCGCGCTCTACATGCCGCTCGTCCCGGAGCTGGCCATCGCGATGCTCGCGTGCGCGCGCATCGGCGCGACCCACTCGGTCATCTTCGGCGGCTTCGCCTCGCAGGCGCTCATCGACCGCATCAACGACGCCGGCTGCAAGCTCGTCGTCACGGCCGACGGCGGCTACCGCCGCGGCGCGGAGGTGCGGCTCAAAGAGATCGTGGACGAGGCTTTGAAGAAGACGCCGAGCGTCAAGGGCTGCATCGTCTTCCGGCGCACCGGGAGCCGCGTCCACATGGAGATGGGGCGCGACTACTGGTGGCACGAGGTCGTGCAGGCCGTCCCCGACGAATGCCCGGCCGAGGAGCTGGACAGCGAGCACCCGCTCTACATCCTCTACACCTCGGGGACGACGGGGAAGCCGAAGGGCATCCTGCACACGACGGCCGGCTACCTGTTGCAGACGCACCTGACGACCAGGTGGGTCTTCGACCTGAAAGAAGAGGACGTGTACTGGTGCACGGCCGACATCGGCTGGGTGACCGGCCACTCCTACGTCGTCTACGGCCCGCTCTCGAACGGCGCGACCGTCCTGATGTACGAGGGCGCGCCCAACCACCCCGAGCCGGACAGGTTCTGGGACATCATCCAGCGCCACCGCGTCAACATCTTCTACACCGCACCCACGGCCATCCGCGCCTTCATCAAGTGGGGCGACCGCTGGCCGCTGCGCCACGACCTCTCGTCTCTAAGACTGCTCGGCACCGTGGGCGAGCCCATCAACCCCGAGGCCTGGATGTGGTACCGCGAGATCATCGGCAAGGGGGAGTGCCCCATCGTGGACACCTTCTGGCAGACCGAGACGGGCGCCATCATGATCGCGCCGCTGCCGGGCGCGACGCCCACCAAGCCCGGCTCGGCCACGCGCCCGCTGCCCGGCGTCGAGGCCGCCGTCATGTCGAAGGAGGGCGTCGAGGCAGGCGCGAACGAGGGCGGCTATCTCGTCGTCAAGCGCCCGTGGCCCGCGATGCTCCGCACCATCTGGGGCGACGACGAGCGCTACCGGCAGCAGTACTTCTCCGAGATCGACGGCGTCTACTTCGCCGGCGACGGCGCGCGGCGCGACCAGGACGGCTACTTCTGGATCATGGGGCGCGTGGACGACGTGATTAACGTCTCCGGCCACCGGCTCGGCACGATGGAGGTCGAGAGCGCGCTGGTTTCACATGAGGCGGTCGCGGAGGCCGCGGTCGTCGGCCGCCCGGATGAGCTGAAGGGTCAGGGCATCGTCGCCTTCGTCACGCTCGAAGGCGAGCGTAAGGCGACCGACGAGTTGAAGGAGGAGTTGCGCCGCCACGTCGCGAAGGAGATCGGCGCGCTCGCCCGCCCCGACGAGATACGCTTCACCGACGCGCTCCCCAAGACGCGCTCCGGCAAGATCATGCGCCGGCTCCTGCGCGAGATCGCCACCTCCGGCGCCGCGCACGGCGACACGACCACCCTCGAAGACTTCTCCGTACTTGAGAAGCTGCGCACGCACGACGACGAGTAGGCAGTAGGCAGAGGGCAGTAGACAGTTGAAAGCCCGCTGCTTGAAACTTGGATTTAACCATTCAACGTCCGCAGCGCGGAGCGGCGGCCTACCGCCCTCCGCCTACTGCCTACTATTCTGCGATTCCGCCCCCTTTAGCACTTTATTTGTAGGCGGAGAGAATTCTGCCTGGGAACGGAGGATGCCCCGAATGTCCGTAAGCTTTGTTGAGCAGCGCACAGGGCCGCGCTACATGGTGCACATCAGCGTGCGCGCCGAGTGGGACGACGAGCGCTCGGGCGAGCACGTCGTCGTCGAGGGCGAGACCGAGAACATCGGCCCGCAGGGCGCGCTCGTCCACCTCGAACGTCTGCCCGATGTCGGCAGCCGCGTCCACATCATCGTCCCCGACGCTGAAGGGCACACGGTCGAGGCGGTCGCCGAAGTGCTCCGCCTGGAGCGCAACCCCGTGCAGCCGCTCGCCGCGCTCCAACTGCTCGGCGAGACCGACGAGTGGCGCGGCCTCGTCTGGGAGCCCGCCGGCATTAAAGAGCGCGAGGCCGACGAGGACTACTCCGACTACGAGAACTAAAGCCAGGCGGGCGTGAAGCACGAACCCACAGGCTTTGAGTTCCCTAGACCCCGTGCGGGCGGAGGGCGGAAGGCTTTGACGAAACAGAAAACTGTCGTCCCGCAGAAGACGCACGAAGACGAGGAGACCGACGCCGCGCTCGCGCCCTTCGAGCAGCGGACGCGCCTCGCGCTGCGGCTCGGCTCGCGCTCGCTGTTGTGGGTCGCGGTGCTCGTCCTCATCATCTACTACCTCTTCGAGGCCATCCGCTGGGTCTTCTACGCGCTGACGGGCGTGCTGCTCGTCGTCGTCCTCGCCATCTTCTTCGCCTACCTCATCGCGCCGCTCATCGAGCTGGTGCGCAAGATGTTCGCGACGCCGAAGAGCGAGCGGCTGCTGCCGCGCACGGCCGCCATCGGCCTCGTCTACGCCGCCATCTTCGGCTCGCTCGCCCTGGGCGGGTGGGTCTTGACGCCCCGCCTCGGCGCGCAGATGGCCGACATCGCGCAGCAGGCCCCGACCTACCTGACCAACGCGAAGGCGCGCGCCGACCGCCTCAACCGGATTTACGAGGAGCTGAGCATCCCGCCGGCCGTGCGCAAGTACGCCAACGACGCCGCAACCAGCGCCATCAACTCCGTCGGGCTCTACGTCTCGGGGCAGGCGTTCGATAACACCATCAACGTCCTCGGCTACCTGCCCTACCTCGTGCTCATCCCGATCCTCGCCTTCTTCTTTCTGAAGGACGCCGACAGCTTCCGCCGCTCGGCGCTGATGATGCTGCCGCAGGGGCGCATCCGCTGGCGCGGCGACGAGCTCTTCCAGGACATCAACTCGACGCTCGCCGCCTACATCCGCGCGCAGCTCATCTCGTGCCTCCTCATCGGCAGCATCTGCACCACGGGCTTCGCCCTCTTCGGCGTGCGCTACGCGCTGGTCTTGGGGCTCGTCGCCGGGATGTTCGAGTTCATCCCGCTGCTCGGCCCCGTGGTGGTCGCGGTGCTCGCGGGCACCGTCGCCGGGTTCGACTCGGGGACGAAGGCGCTCGGCGTCCTGCTCTTCCTCGGCGTGCTGCGCATCGTGCAGGACTACGTGCTCTACCCGCGCATCATCGGTTCGGGCATCCACCTACACCCGCTGGCCGTCATCCTCGCCATCCTCGCCGGGCACGAGCTGGCGGGCGTGGCCGGCATCTTCCTCGCCATCCCGGTCATCGCGGTGCTCACCGTCACCTACCGGCACTGGCTCGAACACAGGGGCAGCGAGGGACTGGTCGCCGAACTCCTGAAACCGGCCGAGTCGCCCGCCGGCGCCGCCACCAACCCGGACGGCCCGACGACGACGCAACCGGCCGAGGCCCCGGACTCGGCCGCGCCTTCGCCCGCACGATACTAGTCCCGGCCGACCGAGGCGGGAGTTCACCTCACGGTTCCCGCGAAAACGGTTGTGATGGTTGTGGGTTAGCCTGATAGCCAATTATGAGACGAGACGCGGCGGGAGCCCGGGCTCCTGCCGCGTCTCGTTTGGGCCGGCGAATTTAGTTGCTTATTTTTCTGGTTTGAGGCTTAATGTCTGCCGCTTAGAGTCGGCCGCGTGCTTACGTGTTTCGTTCCGTACAGAGACGAGAGCCGGCCGGCGTAGTGTATAAGTCTCCACCGACTTTCCCAGGCCGCCCGTAGCGTTAATGCAAACAAAGAACTGTAAGGAGCTTCCCCCCGATGCCGTCGTACCCCCGCAGACGCGTCCTTTGCGCCGAGCCGCACGAAGACACGTGCCAGCTCATCACCGTCCTGCTCGAACGCCAGGGGCATGAGGTCATCTCGGCCCGGACGATCGCCGAGTGCGTCGGCCTGGCCGGGGGCAAAGGTTTCGACCTCTACATGGTGGATGACGACTACATCGACGGCACCGCCATCCAGCTCTGCAAGCGCCTGCGCGAGATGACGCCCGAGACTCCCATCCTCTTCTTCTCGGCCCAGGCGTTCCGCCGCGACCGCGAGCTGGCGCTCGAAGCCGGCGCCACCGCCTACCTCACCAAGCCGGACGATCTCTTCGACATCGTCTCGACGGTCAACTCCATCCTCTCGGGCAAGACGGGCGGCCACGTCCCGCGCTCGAAGCCGGGCAGCCTTGACTGAGGGCGCCCGCGCGTTTACATTTAAGTCCCCCTTGTTTTGAATCCCCCTCGCGCAAGCTCCCGCTTCCGGGTCTCTCTCTCGTCGGGGTGTGTCTGAATGTCTGAAGGCAAGAGGCGCATTCTGTGCGCCGAGTCGAACAAGGATGTAGGCGACCTGATCGCCCTCATGCTCACGCGCAAGGGTTACGAAGTCGAGTCCGTGCAGACGGCCGCCGACTGCCTGAAGCTGGCCGTGACCGACCGCTTCGACCTCTACATCCTCAACGACACTTACATCGACGCCGACAGTCTCGAACTCTGCCGCCGGCTCCGCGAGCTCGACCCCGTCACGCCCGTCCTCCTCTTCTCGCTCGAAAGCTCCGGCCCGCCCCGCGAGCGGCGGGCCACGCAGGCCGGCGTCAAAATCTACAAGAGCAAGACCTCCGACTTCGTCTCGCTCGTCCAGACGATAGACCGGCTCTTGCAGAGCTGAGTAGACAGTAGACGGTAGTCAGTAGTCAGCATGAAAGACAGGCGGCGCGCTCGGTCTAAAGGCCGAGACGCGCCGCATTTGTTTTTCTACTGACTACTGACTACCGTCTACTGTCTACTCCCTTCTCCATCAACTCGACGAAGCGGCGAAAGTGGTGTTCGGCGTCGTGCGGGCCGGGAGCGGCCTCGGGGTGGTATTGGACGGAGATGACGGGGAGGCTCTTGTGGCGCAGGCCCTCGACGCAGTCGTCGTTGAGATTGAGGTGGGTGACCTCGACCTCCGCGGGGAGGCTGTCGGCGCTGACGGCGAAGCCGTGGTTGTGCGAGGTGATCTCGACCTTCCCCGTCGAGAGGTCTTTGACCGGCTGGTTGCCGCCGCGGTGGCCGAAGCGCAGCTTGTAGGTCGTGCCGCCGAAGGCGCGGCCCAACAGTTGATGCCCGAAGCAGATGCCGAAGGTCGGCACGCCCTCGTTCACCAGATTGCGAATCTCCGACACGACCTCCGTCATCGACGCCGGGTCGCCCGGCCCGTTCGAGAGGTAGACGCCGTCCGGCCGCATCGCCAGCACGTCGCGCGCGGGGGTCGCGGCCGGCACGACCGTCACGCGGCACCCCAACGCCGCCAGCTCGTGCAGAGAGTTCCGCTTCACGCCGAAGTCGTAGCAGACGACGTGGAAGCGCTCGCCGCCCGCGGCCGGGATCTCGTACGCCTCGGGCGTCGTCACCACGCTCGCCAGCTCGCGGTTCTCCATCGGCGCCGAAGCCTGCGCCTTCTCAAGCAGGCTCCGCTCGTCCAGATCGATTGAAGAGATGCAGGCGCGCATCGCGCCCTTGTCGCGGATATGCCGGACGAGCGCGCGCGTATCCACGCGCTCGATGCCGGGCATGTTCCAGCGCTTGAGGTAAGCGTCGAGCGTCTCCTCCGAGCGCCAGTTCGACGCGAGCCGGCTCGCCTCGCGCACGACGAAGCCCTCGACCCAGGGGCGGGCCGACTCCTCGTCGGCACGGTTCACGCCGTAGTTGCCGATGAGCGGGTAGGTCATGCAGACGATCTGCCCCGCGTACGACGGGTCGGTCAGAACCTCCTGGTACCCGGACATCGACGTGTTGAAGACCATCTCGCCGCACGCCTCTGCGACCGCGCCCCACGCGCGGCCGCGGAAGGCCCTGCCGTCTTCGAGCACGAGCAGCGCCGGACTGTTTTCACCTGTCGTCATAGATTCTCGCGTCACCCACTTTCATTCCGCCTCGACGTACTTGAGATGGACGCGCGCCGCCGCGTACGCGCCCGCGCAGGCCGGCGCCATCGTCAGCGCGACGACCCAGAGGAAGATGGTCACCTCCCGCTGCGCCAGCGAGACGACGCAGACGGGCACGAGGCAGAGCCACACGCCCCAGCGCCAAGTCCGCTCGGGCCACAGCAGCCCGAAGAGCCCGCCGCCGACCAGGTGCGCGGCGGCGAACACGACCGCGCCGAGGTACCCGTAGTGATACTCCCACTCGCCGAGTGCCATCGCTACGGAGTTGGCGAGGAAGAACGCGAACCACGTGTAGACCACCCCGCCCAGGACGGCCAGCAGGTAAGCGAAGCGCGGTACGTCGTCATCTTTGGCCACGGCGTTCCCCTGCGGCCGAATCGTTCAAGCCTGCGTGCGCAGGAACTGCTGCGCCTCGTTGAGCCAGCGCTTGTCGGCGCGGTACTTGTAGGCGGGCGCGGTGCGCACGGCCTCGACGCAGCGCTCCATCCAATGCTTCGCCCCGCGCACGTCGCCGAGCCCCGCGGCCGCGCGCCCCATCAGGTAGAGCGCCTCCGGGTCGGAAGGGCGCCGGTCTAAAAATCGTTCGAGCGCGTCGCGCGCGTCGGCGAACTGCCCGGCCGCGAGGTAGGTCGCGCCGACCTCGCGCCAGACCTCGTGCTGCGCGTGCGCGTCGTCGCGCGCGACGACCTCGCCGAAGTGCTGGATGGCCTCGGGCAGGCGGCCTTCGGCGCGCGCGATGCGGCCGAGCTGGTAGTGCGCGTCCGTCTCGCCCGGGTCGATCTCGACGGCGCGCAGGAAGCGCGTGCGCGCCTCGGCGTACTCCTTCCGCTGCTGGTGCAGGAGCCCGAGGTTGTAGTGCGCCGAGGCGTCGGCCGGGTTGAGGGTCGCGGCCTCAAGGTTCTGCCGGAACGAGGCGCGCGCGCGCTGCGTCCGCTGCGCCTCGACGAAGTAGGAGCGCGCCACGAAGAAGACGAGCAGCAGCAGGAAGGGCGACCCGAGCAGCGCGCTCAGGACGTAGACGAGCGGCGAGGCGAGGAACATGAGCAGCGTGCTCAGGATCACGACCACCACCGACTTCACCCAGGAGAGGCGGAAGAGCGCGCGCACGGCGACCACCGCCCACAGGCTGAAGAGCGTGAGCGGCTGGATGAGCAGCCACAGCCCCATGCGCGGCAGCAGCGCCGAGGCCGAGGCCAGCAGCGCCCGCGCCTCCTCCTCCGAAGGCCCCTGCGGCGGGTACTGCGCCATCGTCGCGTTGAGCGCCACCACCGAGTCGCGCACCGAGGCGCTCAGCCCCGCGGCCTGGTCGTAGTAGGCGAGCGGGAGCGCGACCAGCGCCGCCGCCGCCAGCGCGTAGAGCGCCGCCGTAGCCGCCGCGGAATACTCCTGCCGGAGCACGAGTCCGAAGCCGCCGCGCCGCTCGAAGAGGTTGGCGAGCAGGACGGAGACGGGGACGAAGACGAGCGCGACCGACAGCACCGGGCCGGCCGCCTTAAAGATCACCCCGAGCGTGGCCCACGCCCCGAAGCGCGCCGCCGCCGCCGCCACCTCGCGCCAATCCGCCAACAGCGCGTGCGCCACCTGAAGCAGCATCGCCAGCAGCGCCGCCTGCCCCAGCGACCCGCGGTCGCGCACCTCGGCCATCCCGCGCGCCGGCGCGTAGAACATCATCAGAAGTGGTCGCAGCCAGTCCATAAGAGAGCAGGCAGTAGGCAGATGGCAGTAAGGCAGTTAGTTTGCAATCTCGGGCGCGAAATATCAAATCCGTCGGGCGCGCGCCGTGGCACTCCAGACCGAACGCGCCGGAGTTTAAAGGTGCCGGCCGGCCGGTCTTAACCGCCTGCCGCTTTCCTCTACTCCTCCGGGTCGATTCTCTCGACGTGGTGGGCGGGGATGCCCGGGTAGTTGGTCTCGTGGCGGATGACGCCGGCCCTGGAGAGGGGCCAGTAGCGGAAGAGCGCCTTGCCGTAGATGTACTTCTCGGGGACGAGCCCCCACATGCGCGAGTCGGAGGAGTTGTCGCGGTTGTCGCCCATGACGAAGTAGTAGTGCGGCTTGACGTAGGTGGGCGGCTCGTCGGCGGCGGCGACGTTGAGCGAGTGTTCGAGGTAGGGCTCCTGTAGCTCGCGGCCGTTGATGAAGATGCGGCCGGCTCTCAGTTGCACCGTCTCGCCGGGCAGGCCGATGACGCGCTTGATGTAGCTCTTCGTCGGGTCGTTGGGGAACCAGAAGACGACGATGTCGCCGCGCTCGATCTCGGGCAGGCCGTAGTAGATGAGCTTGTTGACGAAGATGCGCTCGCCGTCGTGCAGACGCGGGAGCATCGACGTGCCCTCGACCTTCACGGGCTGCGCGACGAAGACCAGCACGAGCGCCATGATCATCAGCGCGAAGACGAGGTCGCGGAAGAGCAGCCGCGCCTCGCCCCAGAAGTGAGTCCGCGACTCGTCGCGCAGGCGGCGCACCTCTATGTCGCGGTCGTCGTCCGCCTGCACGTCGCCGAACGCGGGCACCCGGCGATTCTTGTTGCCGAAGAGAAGCATAGGCTGTCCGTCTGTCCAGGGCGCCGGGCCGCCCTCCGACCGAGGGTAGCCGCCGCCCTCTTTAAAATCAAGTGAGCAGTGAGCGGTGCGTCAGTTAAAACGACGCGGTCGGACTTACTCTTTTAACTGCTCACCTTCTTCTTGACAGTCCCTCCCGCGCGTCACTATTATTCAGACGTAAAGTGTTGCCATCCTTAGACAAATCCTCTCCCGAGGTTTAGCGGAGCGCGGAAGCGGAGGCGGAAGCGAAGTGATCAAACTCGACATTGTGAATCGCGTGGCCGAACGCACCGGCGTGCCGAAGATGAAGGCCGAGCAGGCCGTCGATGCCCTCTTCCATTCGATGAAGGAGGCCCTGGCGCGCGGCGAGCGCATCGAGCTGCGCGGCTTCGGCGTCTTCGTCGTCAAGCCGCGCAAGCGCGGGGTGGGGCGCAACCCCCGCACCGGCGAGGAGGTCGCCATCCCCTCGGGCAAGACCATCCGCTTCAAGCCCGGCAAGGAGCTCCAGGCCCACGGCTTCGACGCCGAGCACGACGACCACGACGACGACATCCACGACACCGAAGCCCCCGACGGCGCCAGCCCGGACGCCCCCGCCGGCCACCCGGATGCGCCCAACGGCCCGCACGGCAGCTTCTAGAGCAGACGTTAGAGGTCAGATGCTAGGTGTTCGTAACTGACTTATACTGGCATCTAACCTCTGCCATCTAACATCTGTCCTCCATGTCCGAATCAGTCCGTGAAGTTCCGGCCTTCGTGGCGCGCGGCGGGGCGCGGGCGGCGGGGGTGCGTGCCGCGGCGCGGCCGACGGCGCGCGAATGGGCGAAGCACACGGCACTCTTCCTCCTCACGGCGCTCACGGTGACGTGGGCCGGCGTCAGCTTCGCGCTCTCGAACCTCACCCCCGAGCCCGATGTCGCGGCGCCCTCGATGCCGCTCGACTACCTCACCTTCGTCCCGAAGTATTTCGTGCTCGCGCTGTTGGCCGAGGGCTCCTACGCGCTCGCGCACCCGCATTTCATCGTCGAGGGGTTGAAGTTCGCCGCCGCGCTCCTCTCGATCCTGCTCGCGCACGAGTCGGGACACTACGTCGCCTGCCGCCTCTACGGCGTGGACGCCACGCTTCCCTTCTTCATCCCGATGCCGCCGCCCTTCATGGCCGGCACGCTCGGCGCGTTCATCAAGATCAGGTCGCCCATCCCTTCGCGCCGCGCGCTCTTCGACATCGGCGTGGCCGGCCCGCTCGCGGGCTTCGCCGTCATCATCCCCGTCGCCTGCGCGGCGCTGCTCATGGCCACGCCCGAGCCGCCCGCGCCCGACGGCGCGACCGTGATCCTCTTCAACAACCCGCTGCTGCTGCGCCTGCTGGCCGTGCCGCTCGGCGTGAGGAATTTAGAGGGGATGGGGGCGAACTCCTTCTACCTCGCGTCGTGGATCGGGTTGCTGGTGACGAGCTTGAACCTCCTGCCCGTCGGGCAGCTCGACGGCGGGCACGCCGTCTACTCCGTGCTCGGCCGGCGCGTGCACTGGTGGGCCGGGCGCGCCGCGTTCCTGTCGATGCTGGCGCTGGCGCCGCTCGGCTGGCTCTGGCACGGGGTGCCGAGCGGCGCCCTCTACGTCATCCTCCTCTTCATCATGCTGCGCATGCCGCACCCGCAGCCGCGTGACGAGCACGACCCTTTAGGCGCGACGCGCAACCTCGTCGCGCTCCTGACGCTCCTCGTCTTCGCGCTCTCCTTCCTCCCCTTCCCGCTGACCATCAAGTGAGGGTTGTATAAAACCAAAGGGTTTCCTGTCGCCGTCAAGCTTCCTCTCGACGAGCAGGTTGACTACGAGGCCGTCAAACGGGAGGTGAGGTTCTGGGAGCAGGCGAGCGGTCACCCGAACATCCTGCCCATCCTCGACGCAGACGAGTACGACGGCCAGGTCGTCATCGTCAGCGAGTACGCGCCCGACGGCTCGCTTGAGCAGTTGCTCGAACGGGACGGAAGCGTGCCCTTCGAGCAGGCCGTCCAACTGACGCTTCAGATCCTGAACGGCCTGGAGTACCTGCACTCACAGGGCATCATCCACCGCGACCTGAAGCCGGCCAACATCCTCCTGCACGGCGGCGTGCCGCGCCTCGCGGACTTCGGCATCTCCCGCGCGATGCGCACGACCTCGCTCAGCCTGAACCCGGAACTCGCGCCCGCCTACCGCAACCGCGCCAGACTCTACTTCGACAAGAAGAACTACGAGCTGGCGTTCGACGACTGCGACAGGGCGTCGAAGCTCAAGCCCGACGCCGAAGCCGCGCCGCCCACATCTCCTTCCGAAGCAACCTCGCTCCGTTTTGCCGGGCGTCACGCCCCAACCGACGAAAGGACGTAGGACGAATGAAGCATCTAACTCGCTTGCTGCTGCTCGGCGCGCTGGCGGTCACAGCGTCATCAAACGCTTCCGTACAGGCGAAGCCTAAGATGACCGACGAAGCAGCGTTGATCGCCTTAGACAAGCAGTGGACGGCGGCCGAGTTGAGGCTTAACGACGAAGACCGCAAGACCATTGACCGGATCGTGGCCGCCGACTACTGGGGCACGACCCCCTTCGGCCGGATCGAGAACAAGCAGCAGTACATGGCGGGACTGAAAAGCACCACCGACACCGACACCGCCGACGAGTACGTCGTGCGCTTCTACGACGGCGGCAAGCTGGCGGTGATGACACACCGGGGGAACGTGAACGGCAAGGCGACGTATCGCAGCACACACGTCTGGGTTAAGAAGGGGAAGGACTGGCAGCTCATTCAGAACCACGTCAGCAACCTCGGGGAACCGCCGGCGCAATAAGAGAGCCGTCACCGGGAAAGCGGAGGGGCGCGTGCTGCCTGTGCAAGCCACGCGCCCCTCTTTTTTTACGCGCCCCCTTCGCGGGCACATCCGACGCTAACGTTGGACTGTCACCAACCCGCCACGCACCTCTTTACGTCCTCAAGCTGTTACCGCCGAAGGCAGCATCCCCCTCACCTCGCGCACGATGCGCTCGGCGGCCTCCACGTCCTTCAAGGCAATCATGAAGAACTTGTAGCCCTGCTGGATGCAGATGACGCCGTTGCCGAAGAGCCAGACGGCGTCGAGGATGGGGTTGCCGCCGAGGAGCCAGCTGATGGGCACGCCGACGATGGGGCCGGGCTGTAGTATCTGCGCGAAGATGGCGACGCCCGCGGCACAGCTGAAGGCCCCGAGCAGAGGCGCGCCGACGTAGCGCACCATCTTGCGCTCGAACTCGACGCGCTTGCGGTCGGCCTCGTCCAGTTCGCCCGCGGCGACGAGCCGCTCGCGCTCGCGCAGGTAGTCGTCGAACTTCTGGCTGACCTTGCGCACGGCCCAGACGGGCAGCGCCGAGTGCGTGAACCAGTGCGGGTGCGCGCCGAGGAGGAAGCCGTCGAGGCCGGGGAAAGAGGCGCCCGCGCGCACGCCCGCGGCGAGCGAGAGGGTGACGACGATGGCCTGCTTCGGGTTCTGCCGCGCCCAGTCGTAGGCACGGTAGAGGCCGGCGGTCGAGGCGGCGGTCAGGCGCGTCGCGCGGACACCTAAGCCAGCGAAGCGCGCGCTCATGCCGGCCGCGCGCGCCGCCCCCTGGTAGTACTTCTTCGCGCCGCCGATGAAGTCTTCGGCGCGCGCGCCGGCCTTCTGTCCGGCCTCGCGCATACGCCCGCCGACCTCACGGGCGAGGCGCGCCGCCTCCTCGGCCGCGCGCGCCGCCTGCTCGCGCGCCTCCTTCGTGCGCTCGCGCGCTTCGCCCGCGTGTTCGTTGAGGTCGAACTCCTCGCCGATGCGTCCGGCCTCTTCGCGCGCGCGCTCGGCGCCGGTCTTGACGGCGTCGGCGCCGCGCTTCGCGGCCTCGCCCGCCACGCGCGCGCCCTCTTCGACGCGCTCGCGGATGTTGTACTTCTCGTCCAGGTCACGCGCCTTGCGCCGCGCCGCCTCGCGCCACTCGTCAAGCTTGTCTCGATAGTCAGCCATAAATGCTCCTGAAGTAGACAGTAGTCAGTAGTCAGTAGCCAATGGTTTACTGTCTACTCCCTCAAGATACGCCCAGCGCCGCGGCGGGGTTCTCCAAGACCGGCGCGCTGGCGGCGTGGTCGCGGCCGCCGCGCTTGGCCTCGTAGAGCGCGGCGTCGGCCGCCGCGCGCAGCTCTTCGTTGGTGTGCGCGCAGGCGGGAAGCTCCGCCACGCCGAGGCTCGCCGTGATGCGCCCCGCCGGGCCGAAGTCGAGCGCGGCGATGGCCGTGCGCAGGCGCTCGGCCACTTCGAGCCCGCGCGTGAGGTCGGTCTCGGGGAGGATGATGGCGAACTCGTCGCCGCCGATGCGCGCGCCCGTGTCGATGCCACGCGTGCCCGACTGGACGACGTTCGCCACGCGGCGGAGCGCCTCGTCGCCCGCGTCGTGCCCATGCGTGTCGTTCACGTCCTTGAAGTTGTCGATGTCCACGAGCAGAAGGCAGAAGGGCCGGCTGTAGCGCTCGGTGCGCGCCACCTCGCGCTCCAGCTGCCGCTCGAAGCGGCGGCGGTTGGCGAGCCCCGTCAGGTGGTCGGTGAACGCGGCCTCCTGGCACGAGTCGAGGTACTGCTTCAGCTCTAGCAACGTCCGCGCCCGCGCCCGCAGCAGGTCGAGGTCGGTCGGGTCGGTCAGATAACCCAGCGCGCCCAGCTCCGACCCGAGCCGCACGTCGCGCCCTTCGACGCGCGCGGCCGACTGGATGATGACGGGGATGAACTTGGTCTGTGGGTTCGCGCGCACGCGGCGAATCATCTCGTAGCCGTCCATCCGCGGCATCATCACGTCGGTGACGATGAGGTCGGGCAGGTGGAGTTCGACGGCCGCCAACCCGGCGACGCCGTCGTTGGCCGTGTAGACTTCGTAGCCCTCGTTCTCCAACGCGAAGGCGAGCAGCAACCGTTTGTCGGGCTCGTCGTCGACGACGAGCACTCTGAGCTTGGTGGTCATAAATTAAAAAAGAGTCCTTGCGCCCCCCGGGTCTTCGTGCTATTGTGCCCGCTAATTCAAGGGATGGTTACCTGAGTTTGTTACGTCGGTTAACTTTTCCTCATCGAATAACGGGTTAAAATTTAGGTTCACCTCGCTGTTTTCGCGGCAACCGCGCCCGCTTTATCTCCCATCACGGTCAAGCAGGGTCAAGTGGTTTCGCCCCACCTCCGGTCGAAGACCGCGCGGGCTGCGGGAGCCGCACGCAGACTGGCTCTTGATATTCCCGACCCCCTAAAAGAGGTTCCCCTTCATGTCACATCGACGCGCCAGCGACCTGTCCGCGGCCGAGCGTGCCGAAATCCTGCGCCACTCCGAGGTCGGCGCCGGTCTCTCCGAGGAGACCCTCGTGATCCTGGCCGAGGGCTCGGAGGCCGTAGACTACCGCCGCCGCCGCTTCATCTACCGCACCGGCGACACGGCCGACGCGCTCTACTGCATCGCGCGGGGCCGAGTCAAAATCTGCCTCATCGACGAGGTGACGGCGCGCGAGGCCGTCATCGACATCGTGGGGGCCGGGGCGCTCTTCGGCGAGTCGTCGCTCTACTCGGCGGGGGTGCGCGAGAAGTGCGCCATCGCGTACGAGCAGGCGCGCCTGCTCAGAATTCCTGCGGGGGTTTACAGGGAGGGGATGGCTGCGAGCCGCGAGCTTTATGATTACACCTTCCGCATGGTTGGTCAACGACTATCTCGGGCCGAACGCCGGGTCGCCGACTTCGCCCTCGACGCCATCCCGGCCCGCCTCGACAAACTCCTCGCCGACCTCTCCGAGCGCTACGGCCGCACCTCGCCCGAGGGCGTGCTCATAGACCTGCCGCTCCCGCACCGCGAGATCGCCTCCATCGTCGGCTCCACCCGCGAAAGCGTCACCGTCCGCTTGAACGCGCTCAAGCGCGCCGGTATCATCGACTTCGTCGACAGAAAAATTCTGATTAAAACCCCGGCCGTGCCCGCCGTCGTCTGACCTGACGTGAATCGTCAATCGTCAACGGCGGCCCCCGCGGGCCACGGTTCACGGTTTACGTCTTTATGAAGTGTCCGATCTGCCACCGCCCCACGACCTACGAGGGTAACCCATCCCGCCCCTTCTGCTCCGAGCGCTGCAAGCTCATCGACTTCGGCGCCTGGGCCAACGAAGAGTACGCCGTCCCCGCCGAGGAGGCGCCGCCCCAGCCCGAAGACTCGCCGCAGGGCACGACCACCCCGGAAGAAGAATCGGACAGGGTTTAATCCCTGCCACTCTCATCTTCAACCGGCAGCGCCGGCGCGTGCCGCCTTCCGGGGCGTTCGTGTAGAATGCCGCCCGAAGGAGTTCTTTAAAGGCATGCTTCCGAGACTCTTGCTCAAACAACACGCGCGGCGACTTGTGACGACGCTCGCCGCCCTGGCGCTCGTCGCGCTCGCGGCCTCGTGCGAGTTGGACGGCGCCTCGAAGAAGCGCGCCGAGGAGGCGCGGCTCAAGGCCGCGACGCCGCAGGCGCCGCGCACGAACCTGCCGATGCCGCCCGTCGCCGCCTCGCACGGCGAAGCGGGGGGCGCCGCCCCGGCCGGCGCCTGGACGCAGCCGGACGGCCGGCGCGTGCGGCTCGAAGAGCTGCGCGGTCAGGTCGTCGTGCTCGACTTCTGGGCCACCTACTGCCCGCCCTGCCGCGAAGAGATTCCGCACCTCGTCCGCCTCCAAAAGCAGTACGGCCCGAAGGGCTTCAAGGTCATCGGCCTCAACGTCGGCGGCGAGGAAGACCAGCCCAAAATCCCAGACTTCGTCAAGCTCTACGGCATCCAGTACCAGCTCGCCGACCCCGACGACGAGACCGTCCGCCTCTTCCTCGCGCAGGACGACTCCATCCCGCAGACCTTCGTCCTCGACCGCCGCGGCCGTCTCGTCCGCCACTTCGTCGGCTACGACGGAGAGGTCGCCACCGAACTCGAAGCCGCCGTCAACAGCGCGCTCGCCGAGAAAGCGGACTGAAGGCAAGTAGACAGTAGAAAACCTTTCTTTCTACTGTCTGCTGGCTCCTGACCACTGGCTACTGCTTTCTCCCTACTTGCCTTTCCGCGCCCGCGGGTTTACAACCGACGCATACTGATAAAAAAATGCAGAGGGGTTTTTTAAGGTGAGGAGAGCCAAGATACTTGCCACGCTCGGGCCGGCTTCGCGCGAGCCGGCGGTGCTGGAGTCGCTGCTGGCGGCGGGCGCCAACGCCGTGCGCATCAACATGTCGCACGGCACGCAGGAGGAGCACGTCGAGACCATCGCGCGCGCGCGGGCCGCGGCCGAGCGCCTGAAGCGGCCGCTCTCG
The DNA here is from genome assembly GCA_045807865.1 of Pyrinomonadaceae bacterium. Lineage (GTDB taxonomy): Bacteria > Acidobacteriota > Blastocatellia > Pyrinomonadales > Pyrinomonadaceae > QHXN01. The sequence goes on along the minus strand of JBJMGP010000095.1, from coordinate 30,177 downwards.
GTGCTCGTCGATCTGTCGGGGCCGAAGATTCGGACGGGCATGCTCAAGGACGGCCGGCCCGTCCAGCTTGAGACGAACGCCGTCTTCACGCTCACGACGCGCTCGGTCGTCGGCGACGCGCGCGAGGTCTCGACCAACTACGCGGGCCTCGCCCGCGACGTGAGGCCCGGCGCGCGCATCCTGCTCGACGACGGCGCCATCGAGCTCAACGTCGAGTCCACGACAGAAACAGACATCGTCACGCGCGTCGTCAACGGCGGCACGCTCTCCGAGCGCAAGGGCATCAACCTGCCCGGGGCCGCGCTCCCGATCCCCTCGCTGACCGAGAAAGACCGCCGCGACCTCCAGTTCGCCGTGCGCGAGGGCGCCGACTACATCGCGCTCTCCTTCGTCCGCCGCGCCGAGGACTGCACCGAGGCCAAGGCGCTCATCAAGGCCGCGGGCGGCAGCCAGCCCCTCGTCGCCAAGATTGAGAAGTCGGAGGCCATCGACCACCTCGAAGAGATCGTGGACGCCGCCGACGGCCTGATGGTCGCGCGCGGCGACCTGGGCGTCGAGACGAGCGTCGAGCTAGTCCCCGTCTACCAGAAGCGCATCATCGAGGCGGCGAACCGCAAAGAGAAGGTCGTCATCACGGCGACGCAGATGCTCCAGTCGATGATCTCGGAGCCGCGCCCGACGCGCGCCGAGGCGTCCGACGTGGCCAACGCCGTCTGGGACGGCACCGACGCCGTGATGCTCTCGGCCGAGACGGCCTCGGGCAAATACCCCGTGCTCTCGGTGGCGACGATGGCGCGCATCATCGACTCGGCCGAGACGGGGCGCCCCCCCTCGACGAAGGACGCGATCACGCGCTTCGCCGGAAGGCAGTCGGGCCGGGTCAGCCGCGCGCTCTGCGAGGCGGCCGTCTTCGCCGGCGAGGAGATCGACGCGCGCACCATCGCCGTCATCACCGCCTCGGGACTGATGGCCCGGCGGCTCTCCAGCTTGAGGCCCGAGCAGCGCATCATCGCGCTCACGCCCGAGCGCGGCGTCGCCTGCGAGCTGTCGCTCGTCTGGGGCATCGAGACGCACCTGCACGCGCCCTGCGACAACACCGAGGAGATGCTCAAGCTCTGCGAGCGGACGCTCGTCGAGAACGGCATCGCGCAACCGAAGGAGACCATCGTCCTCATGGCCGGCCGCCTCTCGGGGCTCGGCCTCTCCAGCTCCGTCACGCTCTACACCATCGGCGGCCCTCTGCCCCGGAAGCTCTGAGATGATTGCGGAGGCGTCTGCGCAAAGCGACGAGCAACTGCTGGCGGGGTGCCGGCGCGGCGACGAGGGCGCGTGGGAGGCGCTCGTGCTGCGCTACCAGCGGCTCATCTACGCCATCCCGCGGCGCGCGGGGCTCGACGAGGACGCGGCCGCCGAAATCTTCCAGGACGTTTTCACGACCCTCCTGGAGAGCGTCGAGACCATCGAGCAGCCCTCGCGACTTCACGCCTGGCTCGTCACGACGGCCAAGCGCAAGACGTGGCGCATGGTCGGCCGCGCGAAGTCGCTCCGGCCCTTCGCGTCCGAGGAGGGCGGGGACGCGGACGAGATGTACGACCTCGCCGACGAGGGGCTCCTGCCGGACGAGGCGCTGACGCGGCTCGAAGAGCAGCACCTCGTCCGCGCCTCGCTCGGGGAGTTGAGCGAACGCTGCCGCACGCTCCTCCAGATGCTCTTCTACGCCGCCGAGACGCCGCCCTACTCCGAGATCGCCGCCGCGCTCGGCACCTCCGAGGGCAGCATCGGCCCGACCCGCGCCCGCTGCCTCAAAAAACTGCTCGACGCCCTGAAGAAGAAGGGATTTTCGTGAGCCGTACCCCGATGTATTTTTCGCGGCCGGGCGCGCACTGTTCGGTCGAGCGGGCGCTTCAGGCGCTCCGTCGGAGCGGAAAATGAGACTGACCCCACGACACATACCCTTCGCGCGGCTGGCCGACCTGGCCGAAGGCCGCCTCTCTCCCGAGGAGACGGCCGAAGAGCGCGCGCACCTCGCCGGCTGCACGAGCTGTTCGGCGCAGGCCGCGCAGCTCGGCCACCTGACGGCGCTCATGCGCGCCGACACGTCTGAGGACGCGCCGGCCGAACTGGTCTCGTCGGTCGTCCGCATGTTCCGCGCCCGCCAAGCGCAACGGGAAGAGCCGGGGCTCCTGCGCCGCCTCGTCGCCGCGCTCACCTTCGACAGCAGCAGCCTCCGGCCCGCTTTCGGCGTGCGCTCGGGTCAGGCCGCGCCCGCACGGCAGATGCTCTACAGCGCCGGCGACCTCGACGTTGACCTGCGGCTCGCGTCGGGCGGCGAAGGCTGGACGGTCTCGGGGCAGGTGCTCGGGCCGTGCAAGGGCGGCGAGGTCGAGCTGGTGGACGCGGGAGGCGCGACGGCCGCCCGCGCGACGCTCAACGAGCTGTGCGAGTTCACGCTGCTGCCGCCGACCCCTGACGGCACCTACGCGCTGCGCCTGCGGCTCGACGGGGCGGAGGTCGAGATTCCCGAGTTGAGTTTGAGGGCTTAAGGGGTTTACCGGCGACGACGAATTTCGACACAGGGACGCGGAGAGGCAGAGACACAGCCCGTTGAGTTATTGCTTCAAGCTGTGTCTTTGTGTCTCCGCGTCCCTGTGTCGATTCGCTTTCATTAAGATTCATCCGTGCGGGAAGACCCGAAGATGAACCGAGCGGAACTGGTCTCGCGCCTGGTCTCGGCCGTCGATGACGGGGAGCGGCGCGCACTCGTCGCCGCCCACACGGCGCTGGCCGACGCTTCGCTGGCGCACGCGCTCAAGGACGTGTGCCTCGAAGCGTGGAGCGGCGACCCGCCGCGCGCCGCCGCCGCCGCCGCCGCGCTCGAAGCGTTGGCCTCCGCGGACGACTCGGAAGAGGTCGCCGCGCTGCGCGACTGGGGGCAAGGGATCGCCGCGCTCGTCGGCGGGCGGATGGAGGAGGCCATCCGGCACCTCGACGAGGCCGAGGCGCGCTTCCGGCGTCTCTGTCAGCCGCACATGGCCGCCTCCACGCAGGTCAGCAAGCTCATCGCGCTCGCCATGCTCGGCCGCTACGAGGAGGCCATCGAGACGGGGCTGCGCGCGCGCGACGTGTTTCTGGGACACGGCGACCTGCTGGCCGCCGGCAAGGTCGAGCACAACCTCGGCAACATCTCTTGGCGGAGGGATCGCTACAACGAGGCCGAAGGCTTTCTGCGTTCGGCGCGCGAGCGCTTCATCGCCGCCGGGGACGAGAAGCAGATCACTCTCGTCGAGAACTCGCTCGCGACGAACTACACCTTCAGGCACGACTTCCGCTCCGCCGAGAGCCTCTACCTGCTGGCCTACGAGCGCGCGGAGAGTGCCGGGCTCGCGGTCACGCGGGCCGAGATCGAGGCCAGCATGGGGAACCTGGCGCTCTTCCGGGGCCGCTACCGCGAGGCGCTCGAACTGCTCGAACGCTCGCGCCGCCACTTCGACACCGTGGGGATGCCGCACCAGTCGGCCGTCGCCGAGCTGGAGTTGGCCGACGCCTACCTCGAACTCAACCTCGCCGCCGACGCGCTCACCATCTACGAACGGGTCATCCCGACCTTCGCGGAACTCGGCATGCGCGCCGAGCAGGCGCGGGCCCTGGCGCAGGCGGGCCGGGCCGCGCTCAACACCAACGACACGGCGGGGGCGCACCTCCTGCTGGAGAGGGCGCGCGCGCTCTACGCCGCGGAGGCCAATCTGGTCGGCGAGGCTTACGTCACGCTCACCGAGGCGCAGCTCCACCACGCGGAGGGCGACTACGCCTCGACCGCCGTGCTGGCCGCACAGGCCGAGGCGCCGCTCGCCACGGCGGGCGCGCGGCGGCGCATGCTGCTCGCGCGCTGGCTCCGCGGCGAGGCGGCGCGCGCACAGGGGCAGGAGCGGCTCGCGCAGATTCTGCTCGACGCGACGCTCAAGGAGGCAGAGGCGCAGGCGCTCCCGCAGATCGCCGAGCGCTGCCACACCTCGCTCGGACTGCTCGCCGCCGCGCGCGGCGACACGGCCAGGGCGGAACTCTCCCTCAGGCGCGCCGTCTCGCTCATCGAAGACCTGCGCGCGCCGCTGCCGGCCGAGGAGTTCCGCACGGCCTTCGTCGCCGACAAGCTCGCGCCCTACGACGAGTTGGTGCGGCTCTGCCTCGCAGACCCCGAGGGCGGGCGCGGGCGCGAGGCGTTCTGTTACACGGAGCGCGCGCGTTCGCGTGCACTCGTCGAGATGCTGAACGGCGGCACGGCCGTCCGCCCGCAGCCCCGCGACGAGTTCGAGGCCGGCCTCTTCGAGCAGCTCGAACGACTGCGCGAGGAGCTGAACTGGTTCTACAGTCGCATCAATCGCCCCGAGGAGGCGGACGCCGCGCGCGGCGCGGCCGCGATGCAGGCGCTCCATGACGCCGCGCGCGAGCGCGAGACGCGCACGCTCGAAATCATGCGCCAGCTTCAGCAGCGCGGAGGTGACACAGCCTTCGGCCGCCCGGAGCCTTTAGACGTGGACGCCTTGCAGCGCGCGCTCGGGACGGACACGGCACTGGTCGAGTATACGAGCCTCGACGGCGAGCTGCTCGCCTTCGTCGTCACGGGCGACAGCGTAGAGGTCGTGCGCGGCCTCGCCGACGAGCGCGTGGTGGCGGAGGCTCTCGGGCAGCTTCGCTTCCAGATCGGGAGCCTGCGCTACGGCTCGGCGCGGATGCGCTCGCACCTGCCGTCGCTGACCGGGCGGGCGCGGCGACACCTCGCGGAGTTGTACGACCTGCTGTTGCGTCGCGTCGAGGGCCGCCTCGGCGAACGGCGTCTGGTCATCGTCCCGCACCGAGCGCTCCACTACGTGCCCTTCCACGCGCTCCACGACGGCGGCGCTTACGTCGTCGAGCGGCGCGAGGTCGCCTACGCGCCGAGCGCGGGCGTGCTGCTCCACTGCCTTGAGAGGCCGGAGGGGTCGTTCAAGAGAGCGCTGCTGTTAGGCGTCGCGGACGAGCAGACGCCGCGCGTGCGCGACGAGATACTGGCGCTCGCGCCTCTCTTCCCCGAGTCGGCGGCGCTGCTCGACGGCGAGGCGACGCTCGAAGCCCTGCGCGCGCGTGCGCGCGAGACGGACGTGCTCCACCTCGCCTGCCACGGGCAGTTCCGTCCCGACAGCCCGCTCTTCTCCTCGCTTCGCCTCGGCGACGGCTGGATGACCGTGCGCGACGCCTACACGCTCGACGTGGGCGCCGGCCTCGTCACGCTCTCCGCCTGCGAGACCGGCGTCAGCGCCGTCGCGCCGGGCGACGAGCTGATCGGCCTCGTGCGCGGCTTCTTCTACGCGGGCGCGCCTTCCCTGCTGCTCAGCCTCTGGACGGTGGACGACGAGGCGACGGCCGAGCTGATGACAGACTTCTACACGCACCTGCGCGCGGGCTCGCGCCCGGCCGCCGCTCTGCGCGCGGCACAGCTTCGGCAGATGCGGGAGCGCCCGCATCCCTTCTTCTGGTCGCCCTTCGTCCTCACCGGCCGCTGGTGACCTCCGTCACAAAATTATCTTTATTTCCGGTGTATTTTTTCGTCTGCGGCGGACACTGTTTGGCCGGAGGCAGGCATCAAAACTCGGACTTTTTTTCAGCGCACGGCGGTTCTTATGTTCCCGCCGAAGCCGGTTCGAGGTGATTCCCCGCAGGTTACTCTTGTGCACGGAATTTTAGGAGTTTCCGTTAAGATGTCCCGCAAGTTCTTAGTTCCCTTCGTCCTGCTCGCCCTCGTGGTGACGCTCCTTTTCGCCGGCGTGCCCGGCGCCGCTCCCGTTAAAGCCTCCTCGGGCGACAGCGGCGAGGAGTCATACATCACGAACGAGGTCAACATCAAGCTCCTGCGCGCCTCAGACCTCCAGGCCGTCTCCGACCAGTACCACCTCCAGTTCATCGAGCAGTTCGGCTCGCGCCCCATCTACCTCATGCGCGTCACCGACGGCACGGACTCCAAGGTCAAGGCCGCCGCGTTGGCAGCCGACACGGCGCGCGTCGTCTACGCCGAGGCCAACTACACGGCCGGCGCGCCCGAGGGGAGCGGCGTCTCGTGGAGCGTCGGCGTCTCCTGGAGCGTGGGCGTCTCGTGGAGCGTCGGCGGCCAGACGCAGTACCAGTCGCAGTGGGCGCAGGAGACGCTCCGCCTGAAGGAGGCGCACCGCGCGACGAAGGGCGCCGGCACCATCGTCGCCGTGCTCGACACGGGCGTAGACCGCCGACACCCGGCGCTCGCAGGGCGTCTCCTGCGCGGCCACGATTTCGTGGACGACGACGACGACCCGAGCGAGGTCGTGCCCACCTGCCCGGCCGGCTCCGCGAACACAGACCCACGCGCCTGCGGCCCTTACGGCCACGGCACGCACGTCGCCGGGCTGGTCGCGCTCGCCGCGCCCGAGGCCAAGATCATGCCGCTGCGCGTGCTCGACCCGCAGGGCGTCGGCAACATGTGGGTCGTCGCCGAGGCCCTCCGCTACGCGCTCGACCCGGACGGCGACCCCTCGACGGACGACGGCGCGGACGTGATTAACCTGAGCCTCGCCACCATCCACAACTCGAACCTCCTGCGCGAGGTCATCGGCGACGCCTCCGACACCGGCGTCCCCTCGCCCTACGCAAAGGTCGTCGTCGTCGCGGCCTCCGGCAACCGCGGCACGAACGAGCCGATGTACCCCGCGGCCGAGAACTTCGACGGCGAACTCTCCGTCGGCGCCAGCAAGTCCGACGACACGCTCTGGGAGAAGTCGGAGCGCGACGACAACGTCCGCAACGACGTGATGGCCCCGGGCGCCGGCATCACGAGCAGCGTCCCTGACAGGGGCACCGGCGTGTGGGCGGGCACCTCGATGGCCTCGCCGCTCGTCGCGGGCGTGGCGGCGCTCGTGCGCTCGGCCTCGCCCACGCTCAGCGCCAACCTGGTGAAGGATCGCATCCGCGACACGAGCGACCGCCCGCAGCCCGAGCAGTTCGTCAAGCGGCGCGTCAACGCGGCGGCGGCCGTCACCCCGCTCGTCAACTTCAACGTCAACCCCATCGACGACACGCGCGGCTTCGTCCGCCAGCAGTACCTCGACTTCTTCAACCGCGCGCCCGACTTGTCGGGTCACGACTTCTGGTCGAACGAGATCGCGCGGTGCGGCACAGACCCCGCGTGCGTGCAGTTCCGCCGCACGAACACGTCGGGCGCCTTCTTCGTCTCCATCGAGTTCCGCGACACGGGCTACTTCGTCTACCGCCTGCACAAGGCGGCCTTCGGCGACATCTCGGGGGCGCGGCCCGTGCCCGTCCGCTTCGAGGAGTTCATGCCCGACACGCAGCGCATCGGCGAAGGCGTCGTCGTCAACTCACAGGGGTGGGAGCAGAAGCTCGCCGCCAACCGCGACGCCTTCGTGCTCGACTTCGTCACGCGCACGACCGGCGCGGGAGGCCGCAACTTCGCCACGCAGTTCCCCGCGGGGACGAGCGCCGCGTCGATAGTCGATAGGCTCTTCCAGAACGCGGGCGTCACGCCGCTCGCGGCCGAGCGCCAGGCGCTCATCGACGAACTCGCGCCCAACGCGGACTCGCCCTCCTTACGCGCGAGCGTGCTCCGCAAGGTGGCCGACAGTCCCGCCCTCGTCCGGCAGGAGTTTATGAAGGCGTTCGTGCTGATGCAGTACTTCGGGTATCTCAGGCGCAACCCCGACGACGCGCCCGAGCAGAACCGAGACTTCTCCGGCTACAACTTCTGGCTCGGCAAGCTCCAGGAGAACGACGGCGACTTCCTCCGCGCCGAGATGGTGCGCGCCTTCATCGAGTCCATCGAGTACCGCCAGCGCTTCCGCGGGTAGGTTCGGTAAAAAAATTCACGCGGCGCGTATTTTCTCGAACGCCGGCCGCACTGTTGGCGTGTAAGACGGGGCGTGACCGACACGGGCCGCTGGCGTCTGAGAGCAAGGTGGGAAGTCTTTAAAGCATCTGTCGGGGCTTTTCCGTCACGGGGAGAACGGGAGTCCCGTCAGCCGGGCGGCGCGGTCGCAAGGCCGCGCCGCCCGATTTTTATTGCGGTCGAGTGCGGTCGCCGCGCAAATCGCTATAACCCCTGCAAACACAGCGTTTATTCCCATCGGGACTGTGACGATAGCAACTCGTCTTGTCATGAAACGAGTTGCTATCGTCGCAATAGCAACTGCTATTGCGACGATAGCAATTGCTATTGCGACGATAGCAGTTGCTACCGTGACGATAGCAATTGCTACTGCGACGATAGCAGTTGCTATTGCGACGATAGCAACTGCTACTGCGACGAAAGCGATTGCTACTGCGGCTGTAGCAATCGCTTTCGTTATAATCTCAATTGCTATCGCCGTAATCTCGATTGCTTTCGTCACGGTAGCAACTGTTTTCGTCACAATTTCAATCGAGATTGCGGCGATAGCAATTGCTTTTGTCGCAAAACGAGTTCGTCTCGCCGCAAACTCAATCAGTTTCGCGGCGAGACGAACTCGTTTCACGACGGATTCAATTCGTTTTGCGGCGAGGCGGGTCGGCTGATGCCTACTTCGCGCCGTACTTCTTGAACCACGCTTGCAGGCGTTGCCAGCCGTCGGTGGCGGCCTCCTTGTTGTAGGAGGGGCGGTAGTCGGCGTGGAAGCCGTGGCCCGCCTCCGGGTAGACGATGATCTCGGACGTTCGGGCGGCCTTCGACTTCGAGTTCTTGAGCGCCGCGCGCATCTGCTCGACCGACTCGACCGGGATGCCCTGATCCTTCGCGCCGTAGAGCCCGAGCACGGGCGCGTGCAACTCGTCCACCAGGTCAATCGGCTGCTTCGGCATCAAGGGGTTCGGCTTGGCGTTGGGCGCGGCGACGAGACGCCCGTACCACGCGACGCCCGCGTCCACCTCCTTGCTGTGCGCCGCGTAGAGCCACACGACGCGCCCGCCCCAGCAGAAGCCCGTGATGCCGACGCGCTTCCCGTCCGACTTGCCCGTCGCGCGCGCGTAGGCGACGGCCGAGTCGAGGTCGGCCATCACCTGCTCGTCCGGCACACGGCCGACCACCTTCATGATCTCTTCCATCTGCAACTGCGTCGTGTCGCCCTGCCGGTAGTAGAGCGAGGGCGCGACCGCGAGGTAGCCGAGCTTGGCGAACCGGCGGCAGATGTCCTTGATGTGTTCGTGGACGCCGAATATCTCCTGCACCACGAGGGCGACGGGGAGGTTCCTGCCCTTGGCGGGCATCGCGCGGTAGCCCGGCATCTCGCCGTCGCGCACGGTGATCTTCACGTCGCCCGCTTCGAGCCCCTCCGCGTCCGTCGTGATGACGGTCTGCGCCGCGACGGGCTGCACGGCCAGCGCGAACCCCGCGGCCAAAGAAGCGGCGATGAAGTCGCGCCTCGAAACCTCCTCCGGCAGTAGTCCGACCAGTTCTTCGTCCATCTCTCAAGCGTTCCTTTCTGGAAAGTGGGATGGCGCTACTCTAACGCAAGCACGCTTCCGGTTAAAGGGCTTTGGGTGCCGGGTTCCAGGTTTTGGTTTGAACCAGCACCCAGCACCTTCTTTCACCTACCCGCCCTTTTTGGCAGGAACGCGACCCTGTTCTCTGTTAACATTCGGCTACTGAAGGTCGGTGCGGAGGGAAAGACTATGAGTGGCGTTAAGAATTTAATCGAGACCGATCCCGAGAAGCTCGGCGGGACTCCCGTCTTTTACGGCACCCGCGTGCCTATTCAAAACCTGTTCGACTGTTTAGAGACGGGTGAAACCCTGGACGAATTCCTCGATCAGTTCCCCACCGTCACGCGCGAACAAGCATTAGCGGTGCTGGAAGAGTCGAAAGAAAGATTGCTCGTCGGCTATGAAAGTGCTGCTTGACGAGTGCGTGACTCGTTACCTCAAACGGGACTTGCCGGGGTACGAAGTCTTCACGGTCGAGGAGGCCGGCTTCAAAGGGTTGAAGAACGGCCGGCTCTTGCAGGCCGCCGCAGGACAGTACGACGCATTCATCACGGTCGATCAAAATCTCCGTTACCAGCAGAACCTCGAAACCCTTCCCGTCCCCGTTATCGTTCTCTCCGCCGGAAGAAGTACCTACACCATGCTAAAGCCCTCGATGCCGCGGGTGCTCGAAGCTCTCGAAAAGCTTGAAGCCGGTCAGGTAGTCGTCATCAAGCAGTAAAGAATTTCATGCGCCCGCGGCCTGCCCTTGAAAAGGCGTGCGGGGCGGCGTAGATTGAGTCCCGCTCTTCTCATCCCCTGAAACGCGGAAGGAAAATTCTATGAGTCTATGTGAGTCGCTCGCGGCGGAGCTTCAGCAGGAGGCGAAGACGACGAGGAGGATACTCGAACGTGTGCCCGAGGGTTCGTTCGACTGGAAGCCGCACGACAAGTCGATGAGCCTCGGCCGCCTGGCCGGGCACGTCGCGGAGTTGCCCTCGCTCATCGCCCCGGCGCTGACGCAGGACGAGTTGGACTTCGCCACCGGCCAATACCAGCCGTTCGCCCCTTCGAGCACGGCCGAGCTGCTGGAGAAGTTCGACGGCAACATCGACGCCGCCGTCAAGCTTCTGAGCGGCCAGACGGACGAGAAGCTGGGCGAGTCGTGGCGTCTGGGGGCCGGCGAGCAGACCTTCTTCAAGGGGCCGCGCGCGGCGGCCGTGCGCCTGCTCGCGCTCAACCACGTCGTCCACCACCGCGGGCAGCTCTCGGTCTACCTGCGCCTGCTCGACGTGCCCGTGCCTTCCATCTACGGCCCCTCCGCGGACGAAGCTCCGGGCGCTTAAGGTTGGTGCGGTAGCTTTATGACTTCGGGCAAGGGTCGGGTGCGAATCGGCTGCTGCGGGTTCCGCTCTTCGCGCGAGTCCTACTACGAGCTGCTCGACTCGGTCGAGGTGCAGCACACCTTCTACCAGCCGCCGCAGGTCTCCACCCTGCGGCGCTGGCGCGAGGAGGCGCCCGAGGGGTTCGAGTTCGCGCTCAAGGCGTGGCAGCTCGTCACGCACCTCTCCTCAAGCCCGACCTACCGAAGAGTCAAGCGTCCGCTCACGGAGGAGCAGCGCGAGGGCGCGGGCTTCTTCCGCCCGACCGAGGGCGTCCGCGAAGCCTGGGAAGTGACGCGCGAGTGCGCCCGCGCCTTAAAGGCGCGGGCCGTCCTCTTCCAGTGCCCGGCCAGCTTCAAGCCGACGAGTGAGAACGTCGCAAACCTGCGCCGCTTCTTCAAAGGCGTCGAGCGCGGCCGGCTCGTCTTCGCGTGGGAGCCGCGCGGCGGCTGGCCGCGCGAGCTGGTCAAAGAGCTGTGCGACGAGTTGAAACTCTGGCACGCCGTAGACCCCTTCGGCGAGCGAACGGTCACGCCGGGCAAATGCTACTTCCGCCTGCACGGCCGCCGCGGCTGGCGCTACAAGTACGAAGAGGGAGAGCTGGAAGAGCTCTCCTCGATGCTCCCGAAGCGCGCGACCTCCTACGTCTTCTTCAACAACGTCGAGATGCGCGACGACGCGCGACGCTTCCGTGAGATCGTCGAGTCGGCCGACTGACATCCACGGGGGCACGACTCCTCGTAGGTATGTGTGCGAGCGAGCCCGGGGGTTGTTGAAAGACGATGAGAAGACTTTGAGAGGAGCAGGCATATGAGTGAACAGGATAACGTGGCCGTGGTGCGCCGCGCGTACGAGAACTTCAAGGGGGGCCAGATCGGCGGCCTCCTCGATTCGTTGACCGACGACGTGGACTGGCGTCTGCCCGAGATCGAGGGCGCCTCTTTCTCCGGCGGTCGCAGCGGGCGCGAGAGCGTCGGCGGCTTCTTCTCACAGTTGGCCGAGTCGCAGGACTCCGTCAGCTTCGAGCCGCGCGAGTTCGTCGCGCAGGGCGACAAGGTCGTCGCGCTCGGCACCTACCGCTGGCGCGTCAAGAAGAACGGCCGCGAGTACGGCGGCGACTGGGCGCACGTCTTCACCGTCCGCGACGGCAAGATCGCAGGCTTCCACGAGTACATGGACTCGGGCGCCGCCAGCGCCGCCTACGCGTAAAGCAATTCGACACGGAGACGCGGAGACACAGCCTGAAGTTTTCAGGCCGTGTCTCCGTGTCGAAACTGTCTGACGTTAAGGCCGGCCTACTGAAGCACGCGCAGGTCGCGCTCGCCGACGATCTTCCAGCCCGTGTTCGTGCGGCGCCAGCGCAACTCCTGTAAGACCTCGCCCGCGCGGCTCTCCTCGCCGTCGATGCGGTAGCGCTTGCGGAAGCGCATGACGGCCGTCCGGCCGTCGGGGCTCAGGCGTATCTCGGGCGGGGCGGCCTCGACGTTGACGGCCGAGGCGCGCGCGAACAGGCGAGCCTTCTCCGCGCGCACGGACTCGCGCGGCGCGTTGCGCGAGAGGTAGAAGGCTTCGACCGTCGGCGCGTAGTAGCTCATCTGACGACCCACGTCGCGCGAGTTCGTCGCCGCCAGCCACCCGCCGAGCGCCGCGCGCAACTCGCCCTGCACGTCCGGCCCCGGCTCGACGGTCGCGCCGTCGGCCTTCTGTTCCGTCTTAGGTGGCGCCTCGGTTGCCGGCCCCTGCGTCGCAACCGCAGGCGCAGACGGCGCCTCTTCTTGCACAGCCACAGCCGTGGCCTGTTCTCCATCCGCGGGCTTCGACTCCTGCGCCCCGGCCGTGCCGGCCGAAGAGTCGGCCGCGTTCGGCCGCGCCGCTTGCGACTCCGCGCGCTGACCGCCGCGCTGGTAGAGCGTGAGCGCGAACCCGCCGAGCAGGCCGCCCAACACGCCGCCCAGCACGCAGAGAATAATCACCCACGGCGGCCACGACGAGCGCGCACGCGCGCCGTGCGTCAGGGGCACGGCCGGCTGCGCACGCTGTATCGATTTATCGTCGAAGCGCGGCGGCGTAAGCTCGCGCTCCTCTTCCAGCGGAACCGTCGGCTCCGTTGGACTTACAAAGACCTCTCGCTCCCTCCTCTCCATCCGGCGCACCACCCCCTTTGCACTCAACCGATACACTTCACACTGTTCCACCCTTCACGAAAGCAAGAACCAGTCCAAAAGCCACGACCCAGCCCGTTTGACTCTCCTGCCGATTTGTCGTAGATACCTTTCTTGTCCCCAGCCCTTCCGAGAGAAAGCTTAAGAACATGAAAGCGCTCCGCGTCACCCTGCAATCCATCCTCGTCTCCGCGCTGCTCCTTTCCGGCTGCAACCGCCGCGCGGCCGACTCGAACGCGGCCAGCGCGAACGGCGCCGCCACGCCCGCCGGCAGCGAGCAGTCGTCTTCGGAACCCTCCGGCGACGCGCGTGCGCTCTACGAGCAGGGGCTCGCCGCCTACAAGGCCGACCGCGACGCGGAGGCCGTCGAGAAGCTCAAGCAGGCGGTCGAGCTGGCGCCCGACTTCCCCGAGGCGAACTACCGCCTCGGCCTCGCCTACAACGCCACCAAGCAGCGCGAGGAGGCCGACAAGGCTTTCGAGGGCGCGGTCAAGGCTTACGAGAAGGTGACGAAGCGCGAGCCGAAGAACTCCGACGCCTACTACTTCCTCGGCCTCTCCTACGAGCAGCTCGGCAAGTACGACGAGGCGGTCAAGGCGCTCAAGGAGGCGGTCAAGAACTCGCCCGAGGAGAACGACGACAAGTACTTCGAGCTGGCCAACGCCCACTTCAAGATCGCGCAGTACGACGAGGCGGTCAGGGCCTTGAACAAGGTGCTCGAAATCAACCCCGACAACTTCCCCGCGCAGGAGTTGCTCGAACAGGCCAGGAACGGCGCGCAGCGCGTCGCGGAGTTCCGCAAGCACCAGGAGGAGTTGCTGAAGAAGAAGAACGCGAACGCCAACAACTCCAACGTCAACGCGAACGCCGTCCCGTCCGCCAACGCCAACGCCTCGACTCCACCTGAAGATTGAGGTTGAGAGTCGCACCGCATGACTCTCGACACTCGTCCTTCCCACAACCCGACGCACCGACGACTCCGACCATGACCAGACCAACGTCCCGCTTCATAACCGCCGCGCTCCTTCTGCTCCTCTTCCTTCTCCCCGCGGCGCGCGCGCAGGCGCCGCGGCAGTTGGACGCGGCCGAGACGCAGGCGGCGCTCCGCGGGCTCGCGGTCGCGGGGAGCGTGCTCTACGTCGGCGCGCACCCGGACGACGAGAACACGGCGCTGCTCGCCTACCTCGCGCGTGGGCGCGGCGCGCGCACCGCCTACCTCTCGCTCACGCGCGGCGACGGCGGGCAGAACATCCTCGGCTCCGAGAAGGGCGCGCTGCTCGGCGTCGTCCGCACGCAGGAGCTTCTGGCCGCACGCCGCATCGACGGCGCCGAACAGTTCTTCACGCGCGCCATCGACTTCGGCTTCACCAAGTCGCCCGAGGAGACCTTCCGCTTCTGGGATCACGACGCCGTGCTCGCCGACGTGGTCTGGGTCGTGCGCCGCTTCCGACCCGACGTGATGATCGCGCGCTTCCCCACCACCGGCGAGGGCGGCCACGGCCAACACACCGCCTCCGCCATCCTCGCTTCGGAAGCCTTCGAGGCCGCGGGCGACCCCACGCGCTTCCCCGAGCAGTTGAAGAACGGGGTCACGCCCTGGAAGCCGAAGCGGCTCGTCTGGAACGTCTTCAACTTTCGCCCGACCGATGTGCCGAAGGACGCCGACAAGATGGTGAGCGTTGACGCGGGCGCATACGACCCGCTGCTCGGCAGGTCCTACACGGAGATCGCCGCCGAGAGCCGCACGATGCACATGAGCCAGGCGCAGGGCACGCCCGGACGGCGCGGCCCCGCGGTCAACTACTTCGCGCACCTCAAGGGCGAGCCCGCGGCGAAAGACCTCTTCGACGGCGTCGAGATGACCTGGCGGCGCTACGCGGGCGGCGAGACGGTCGGGCAGTTGCTCGAAGAGGCCGCGCACAAGTATGACCCCGCGAACCCTTCGGCCGTCCTGCCTCTGCTCCTGCGCGCGCGCCGCGAGATGTCAAAGCTCGCGAAGGACGAGCCGCTCGCCCAATCCAAGCGCGCCGCGCTCGAAGAGGTCATCCGCGCCGCCGCAGGGCTCTGGGTCGAGGCCATCGCCGCCGACCCTTACGTCACACCGGGCGGCGAGGTTAAAGTCACGACGACGGTCGTCAACCGCTCGGCCTATCCGCTGAAGTTCGAGACGGTCGGCGTCTCCTCCGCCGGCGCCGACGTGTTTCGCGCCGAGTTGAAGAACAACCAGCCGCTCACACGCGAGAGAACTCTGCGCGTGCCCGCCGACGCCGCCTACAGCCAGCCTTACTGGCTGCGTGACGAGCCCTTGAAAAATCTCTACCGCGTGGGCGATGCGGGACTTGTCGGCGCGCCCGAAGGCCCGCCCGCTCTGACCGTGCCCGTCACCGCCCTCTTCGGCGAAGAGGGCGAGGCCGTCACCTTCAACGTCCCCGTCCTCTACCGCTGGACGGATCGCGTGCGCGGCGACCTCTACCGACCCGTCGTCGTCGTGCCGGAGGTGGCCGTCGCCGTCGGCGAGCAGACGCTCGTCTTCCCCGACCGCCAGCCCAAGCAGGTGCGCGTCACGCTCAGGAACAACACGGCGACGGACGCGGCCGGCACGCTGAAGTTGAGACTGCCCGCGGGCTGGGCGGCGACGCCCTCGGAAGTTCCCGCGACGGTCAAAGCCAGGGGCGAAGAGTTCCGCGCGACCTTCAACGTCACGCCGCCCGCCGGCGCTTCGACCGCCGAACTGGCCGCCGAGTTCGACTCCGCCGGGAAGAGCTACACGCGCGGCATGCTCGAAATCGACTACGCGCACATCCCCCGCCAGACGCTCTTCCCCGCGGCGCGCGCCGAACTCGTGCGCGTCGATCTACAGAAGCGCGGGAGCCGCATCGCCTACGTGACGGGCGCGGGCGACGAGGTGCCCGAGGCGCTGCGGCAGGTCGGCTACGACGTGACGCTGCTCTCGGACGAAGACCTTGAGGCGGCCGACCTCTCGCGCTTCGACGCCGTCGTCACGGGCGTGCGCGCCTACAATACGCGCGCGGCCCTGCGCCGCCAGCAGAAGCGCCTGCTCGAATACGTCGAGCGCGGCGGCACGCTCGTCGTCCAGTACAACACGCCCGACCGCACGCTCGAAGGCGCGCAGCTCGGCCCCTACCCTTTTAAGATCACGCAGGACAGGGTCACCGACGAGACGGCCGAGTTGACGCCGCTCGCGCCCGCCGACGCGCTGCTCAACTCGCCGAACCGGATCACGGCCGCGGACTTCGAGGGCTGGGTGCAGGAGCGCGGCCTCTACTTCGCCTCCGAATGGGACGCGCGTTACACGCCCCTCTTCGCGAGCCACGACCCCGGCTCGCCCGACCTGAAAGGCTCGACCCTCGTCGCGCGGCACGGCAAAGGCACATACGTCTTCACCGCGCTCGCCTTCTTCCGCCAGCTCCCCGCGGGCGTCCCCGGCGCCTACCGCCTGTTCGTCAACATGATCTCCGCGGGCAAGTGACGGCCCGGACTCGATGATGAGAGACGAGACGCACGAACGAGAGAGGCTTGAGGAGCCGCCGCCCTTCGGCGGCAGTTGGAGGACTCTCTACGCCGTCGTCATCCTGAACCTCGTCCTGCTCGTCGCGCTCTTCGTACTCTTCACGAGGTACTTCCGATGAGGCCGCTCGACTGGGCGGTGCTCCTCGCCGGGCTCGCGGGCATCGTCGGCTACGGCGTCTGGAAGGGGCGGCGCACGCGCGACCTCGACGACTTCCTCGTCGCCGACCGCGGCCAGCCGTGGCACCGCGTCGCGCTCTCCATCATGGCGACGCAGGCGAGCGCCATCACCTTCCTCGCCACGCCCGGGCAAGCCTTTGCCGACGGCATGCGTTTCGTGCAGGTCTACCTCGGCCTGCCCCTCGCGATGGTCGTCCTCGCGGTCACGGCCGTCCCCATCTACCACCGGCTCAAGGTCTACACCGCCTACGAGTACCTCGAAGGACGCTTCGACCTGAAGACGCGCACGCTCGCCGCCTTCCTCTTCCTCGCGCTGCGCGGACTCTCGACCGGCGTCTCGCTCTACGCGCCGTCGCTCATCCTTTCGGCCGTCATGGGCTGGGACATCCGCGTCGTCATCTTCATCATCGGCGGCGCCGTCATGCTCTACGCCTCCCTGGGCGGCGCGAGGGCCGTGGACAACACGAACTTCCTCCAGTTCCTCATCATCATGGGCGGGATGTTCGTCGCCTTCTTCACCATCGTCAGGCTTTTGCCCCCGGACGTGTCCTTCCTCGAAGCGACGCACGTCGCGGGCCAGCTCGGGCGCCTGAACGCCGTGGACTTCTCCTTCGACATCAGGAACCAGTACAACTTCTGGTCGGGTCTCCTCGGCGGCTGCTTCCTCGCGCTCGCCTACTTCGGCACGGATCAGTCGCAGGTGCAGCGCTACCTCTCGGGCGGGTCGGTCGCGCAGAGCCGCCTGGGTCTGCTCTTCAACGGGCTGGTC
This sequence comes from Pyrinomonadaceae bacterium, assembly GCA_045807865.1. Lineage (GTDB taxonomy): Bacteria > Acidobacteriota > Blastocatellia > Pyrinomonadales > Pyrinomonadaceae > QHXN01. Next base: position 12,706 of record JBJMGP010000095.1, on the reverse strand, counting down.
AAGGTGCCGATGCAGTTCTTCATCCTCTTCCTCGGGGCGATGGTCTTCGCCTTCTACCAGTTCACGCAGCCGCCCGTCTTCTTTAACCCCGTCCAACTGGAGCGGGCGCGCGCGGGCGCGCAGGGGGCGCAGTTCCGCGCGCTCGAAGAGGACTACGCCGCGGCCTTCACCGAGAAGCAGCAGGCGGCGCGGGCGTACGTCGGCGCGCTGCGCGCGGGCGACCAGGCGGCGGCGGACACGGCATCGAAGGGCTTACAGTCGGCGCAGGATAGGGCGAACGGCGTGAGGGCCGGCGCGGTCGAGATCATCAAAGAGTTCGACGCGAAGCCGAACGACACGAACTACGTCTTCCTGAGCTTCGTCACGCACTACATGCCGGCCGGGCTGGTCGGGCTCGTGCTGGCGGCGGTCTTCTTCGCGTCGATGTCTTCGACCGCCTCGGAGTGGAGTGCGCTGGCCGCGACGACCATGGTGGACATCCAGCGCCGGCTCGTCAAACGTGACGCGTCCGAGCGCTACTACTTCATCTCTTCAAAACTCGCGACCGTCTTCTGGGGGCTCTTCGCGATTGCGTTCGCGCAGTACGCGGGGCAGCTCGGCTCTCTGGTCGAGGCCGTCAACCGGCTGGGCTCGCTCTTCTACGGGACGCTGCTCGGCATCTTCCTCCTCGGCTTCTACTGCAAGCGCGTCGGCGGCACGGCCGCCTTTCTGGGCGCGCTCGCGGGCGAGGCGGCCGTCCTCTACTGCTTCTTCCGCACGCAGCTCGCCTTCCTCTGGTACAACGTCGTCGGTGCCGCCGTCGTCGTGCTGGCCGCCCTCGTCATCAACACGTTCTTGAAGCAGAACCGCGGTCGGTAGCGAACTGCCGACCGCGGTTCTGCTTCTGCGCCGGGCTTCACGCACCGGCCTGACGGCCCTCGCCCCTGGCGTTGCGCTCGCCACCCGGAGGGGCGCGAAGGCGGCGAAGAGGCTCGGCGCGCAGTCGGGTTCTGTCTGTGACGACGACCTGGACATTGTGGCTACCCTGACTGCGTGCCCGTGACTTCGAGCGGCGCGGTGGCTTACGGCGCGGGGGCCATGTAGGCCGTGTTGTCGCCGCCGAGAAGCACGGAGTTGCCCGCGATGGTGTCGCTCAAAAGCGTCCCGTCGGCCAGGAGTGAACCGTCGCTCAAGAGCAAGCCATCGGCCAGGAGCGAGCCGTCGGCCAGGAGTGAACCGTCGGCCAGGAGTGAACCGTCGCTCAGGATGACGCCGCTGCCGCGCAGGGTGGCGGGGATGGCCGTGCCGGTGCCGAGCACGCCTCCCGCGCTCGTCATGATGTTCTTGCCGAGCAGGATGCCGGCCGTCAACTTCGCGGGGTCTTTGACGATGAGGCCGCCGCTCTGGACGAGGCAGTCGTTGTTGATGTGGTTGGCGAGGCGGTAGCCCTCCTGAAACTTCGTGACGATCTCGGCGCCGGTGCCGTAGGTGAAGTCGAAGGTGATGCCCTGCGCCCAGGCGTAGTTGCGGTCAACGATGTAGCTCTGCGCCGCGGGGAGCGCGGCGGTCAAGAGCGCGGCTCCCACGGGCGCGGTCGCCTGGTCGAGGTCGCGGCGGACGAGGTCGGCGAGTCGCGCGGCGCCCGCGACGTTCAGCTCGCCCGCGCCCTGCTCCAGCGTGTTGAAGTTCTTGAGCGGCGTGGCCGTGTACTGCAAGAGCGCCCTGACCATCCCGGCCGTGAGCTTCGGGTTGGCCTCGAACATCAGCGCGGCCGTGCCGGCGACGAGCGGCGTCGCCATCGACGTGCCCGACAGGTACATGTAGTCCTTCTCCTGCGTCGGGTCGTCGTAGGCGCCGACGGCGCCGCCCGTCCTCAGCGCGTTCGGGTAGGACTCGGCCGAGACGAGCTTGTTGCCGGGCGCGACGAGGTCGGGCTTCAGGAGGTTGTCATAATGCTTCGCGCCGGCGGCGTCCACCCAGTAGCCGCGGGTCGGCCCGCGCGAGCTGTAGGTGTCCACGGTGTCGTCGGCGCGCGTATCGGTGCCGTAGGTGTTCGCGGCGCCGACCGTGATGGCCTGCGGGCTGATGCCGGGCGTATGAATCTGTCCGTAGACCTTCTGCCCCAGCGCGTTCTTCCCTTTGTTTCCCGCGGCCGCGACGACCACGATGCCGAGATGGAAGAGCCGGCTGACGGCGTCGCAGACGGGGTCGTCCTGCCAGGAGTCCACGGCCGGGGCGCCCAGCGAGATGTTGACGACGCGGATGTTGTAGGCCGCGTAGTTGGCCGCAACCCAGTCGAGCGCGCCGAGCAGCCAGGAGGTCTGCCCCTTGCCCTTCGAGTCGAGTACGCGCAGGTCGATGAGCTTCGCGTCGGTGGCCACGCCGCTGTAGGCGCCGCCCTTGACGCGGTCGAACCCGGCGGCGAGGCCGGCGACGTGCGTCCCGTGCCCGTAGGGGTCGTCGGTGCGCGCCTCGGTCGTGACGAAGTTCTTGTTGTAGACGACGCGGCTGGCCGTGCCCGCGGCGTCGAGGAAGGCGGCGTGCTGGTCGTAGATGCCCGAGTCGATAATGGCGATGCCGACGCCCGTGCCGTCGAGCTTGGTGACGGTGCTGTAGGTCTGCGTCGCGGCCGCGTCGTCGCCCGTCGTCTTTGAGACGTGGCCGAGCACCTCGGTCTCCGCGTCTTCCGAGACGAACGAAACCTCCTCGAACGAGGCCAGCTCGTCGAGGGCCGAGACGGGCAGTTCGGCCACGGCCATGCCGAGGCTCTTCAACTCCTGCTTGACGTGCGCGCCGTTGCGGCTGAGCAGGGAGTTGAGGCCGCCGCTCATCTTGCCGTTGAGCCGCAGGACGACCTGTGCCGTCCCCTCGCCGCCGCCCTTGCCGCGCTCGCCCTGACGCGCGTGCTCGCGCAGCGCGCCGGAGACCTTGTCGTGGTTGAAGGGGCCGCGCGCGTCCGTCTCGCCGTCGTCCTTGCCCTTCCCCCCGGCCAGCGCCTTGCCTCCGGGCAGGAGGCCCGCGCCGCAGAGGGGGAGCAGCAGCGCGCAGCAGGTCACCAGGGTTAAGATTTTAGACTTTGCATTCATCTTTAAGGGGCTCTCTGAGTCTATTTAACGTCCGGCGCAGGCAGGGTTGAGCAGGGCAGCGCCAATACGGCGTCGTCCCCTAGTGCAGCCCGCATGCCGCAGAGTTTTCGACGCAGAAAAACCTGAAAAGCGGCCCTTTTGCCGGGTCATAAGCGGAAGTTCGATGAAGGAGGGGTGGTCGTGTTGACCGGCTCGGTCAAGGTGAGAGGTGACTTCTGGTCAGTTTGACTGTCAGGCGAAAGCCCGAGCGTGAGGGAGGGCACAGGCCGTTTACGGAATGCGAATGGCGAATTGATGAGAGTCTAACTCTCATCAATTCGCCATCACGAACCCGACAACTACAGACGAAGGTCGCCCTCCCTCACGTTCGGGCTTGCGTTGCTTACATCTTCGACTTCCAGCCGGCCACGGTCTTCTCGGCGTTGGCGATGGCGGTGGCGTCGATGCCGGAGTTGGGCGCCTTGGCGAGTTGGAGCGCCTTCTCGCCGGCGGCAATGGCGTCGGCGGTCTGGCCCGCGGCGGCGAGCACGCCGGCCTTCGCGTAGAGGTTGTTGAAGGTCTCCTTGGTCTTCACAGACTTGTCGAGCCACTGCATCGCCTCATCGCGGGAGGCGGGGACGTTGTTGAAGAGGTAGCTGGCGGCCTGGAGGGGCGTGCGCCAGTCGTCGGGCTTGGCGGCGGCAACCGCGGCGCGCATCTTCTCGACCGTGAGCGCCTTCACGTCCTTGACCTCGACCGTGAAGGGCACGCGCAGACGCTCCCAGCGGATGTTGACCTGCGCCGAGGACTCGCCGACGGGGTCGAAGGTGTAGAGCAGCCACTCCTGATTCTCGGCCGCCGTCTCCGGCTTGGCCTTCACGCGGAGCACGTCCTTCTTCTCGTCGTACGTGAAGCTGCCCCACTGGCCGGGGTCGCCGTTGAAGATGATCGTCCACTCGACGGGGCCGGGGATGGTGTGGAGGCTGTAGGTGCCGGCCTTCAAAGGCTGGCCGTTGACGAGCACGTCGTCGGTCGTGGTGAAGGTCGTCGCCTCGTTGGCGCCGGTGCGCCAGACGTGGCCGTAGGGCACGATGACCTGATCCTTGGGGCGCGCCCGCGCGTCGTCGAGCGTGGCCGTGCCGGTCGCGCCCGCGGGCGGGTCGCCCCAAATCTTACGCCCTTTGACGCCGGGGCGGCTGTAGGTGATCGTCAGGTCGGTGACGCCGACCGTCTGCATGACGCTCGCCTTCTGGCTCGGGCGCGGGGTGCGCACCTGGGCCTGCGCGAACGTCGCGAGCGCGAACAGGGCCGCGACCGCGAGGGGGAGCAATTTCTTCGGTGACTTCATCTCGACTTCTCCTCGGTGTGTGGTAGGTGCTGGGTGCTAGGTGCTGGGTAAAACCCGGAATCCAAAAAACCGACACCAGCACCCTTCCAACTTACATCTTCCCGGCCTTGATGTCGGCGAGGCGCTTCTCGAAGCGCGTAGTGTCCTCGCCGTCGGCCTTGCCGCGCGTTACGGCGCGCTCGCCGACGGCGACGGCCTCGTCTTTCTTTTTCAGGTTGGAGAGGAGCACAGCCTTCAGTCGCAGGTTCTGGAAGGTCTCCTTGACCTTGATGGAGCGGTCGGCCCACATCAACGCCTCCTCCATCTTGTCGTCGTTGGCGTAGGCGTTGGCGACCTCCATCGTCACGCGCCAGTCGTCGGGCGCCGCGGCGACGGCCGCGTCGATCTTCGAGCGGACGAGCGCGTCCTGGTTCGGCACTTCGACCGTGAAGGGCACGGCGATCTTCTCCCAGCGCAGGACGACGCGCGCCGTGTTCGCCGTGCCCGCCGGAATCTCGTAGCCGAGCAGCTCCTGCGACTCCGCGACCAACGCGGGCTTCGCCTTCACGCGCAACGCATCCTGCTTCGCGTCGTAGCTGTAGCTGCCCCACTGGTCGGCCGTCTTGTTGAAGATGATCGTCCACTCGTCCTTGCCCGGGATCATGTGCAGGCTGTAGGAGCCCGCCGGGAGCTTCTGGCCGTTGACGAGTACGTCGTCGGCGATGGTGAACTTCGTGGCCTCGTTCGCGCCGGCGCGCCAGACGTGGCCGTAGGGCGCCATCGGGAACTCTTTGCCCGAGCCGGGCGCGCCGTCGAGCGTCCCCTCGGGCAGGTTCTTGGGCAGGTACGAGGTCGTCTGCACGAGCGCGGCGGCCTTCTCGGGGGCGATGTCGCCCCAGACCGTCCGGCCGCGCACGGACGGGCGGTGGTAGGTGATCGTCAGGTCTGTCACGCCGATGGTGTGTGAGAGGGTGGCCTGCGGGCTCGCCTGCGGCAGGCGTATTTTCGGCGGGGACTGCTGCTGTTGCGCGGAGGCGTGGGACGCCGCGGCGAGGAGCACGAACGCGGCCGCCGCCCGCGGGAAGAATCTACGTAGGGTACTCATGTTGAACTTCTCCTCTTTAGGGGTGTGTGCCGGAGTCTGTTGTCTGCGGAGAAACTTCGCGCGCCTCGGCGCCGGGAGCTGAGCGTCCGGCGGCGCGCCTCGCAACCTTGGTGTGCCGCGAATGGTAGCAAAAGAAGTAGACAGTAGCCAGTAGTCAGTAGACAGTAGCCGGAGTCAGCAGTTGTAGAAAAACCATCCTGATAGATTACCTGTTTGTGAGCCTCGCCGCCCGACTGCAAAACCCTACTGCCTACTGACTACTGGCTACTGTCTACTATATGATGCTGCCATGACGAACCTCCCTCCGCCGCCGGCCGCGGCGAACCCTCTGCGCGGCGCGCAGCTCTCCTTCGTCGGCGTCGGCGTGATGGCCGAAGCCATGATCGCGGGGCTGCTCCGCCGCCAGCTCGTCACGCGCGCGCAGATCGTCGGCAGCCACCCGCGCCCCGCGCGCCGCGACGAGGTGCAGAACCAGTACGGCGTCCGCATGGTCGAGTCGAACGCCGAGGCCGCGCGCCAGGCCGGCCCGTCCGCCGCATCGGTCGTCGTCGTCGCCGTCAAGCCGCAGCGCGTCGGCCGCGTCCTGCAAGAGGTCAAAGAGGCGCTCGCGCCCGAGCAGCTCCTGCTCTCGGTCGTCGCCGGTACGCGCATCGAGACCATCGCCGACGCGCTCGGCCACCGCGGCGTGGTGCGCGCGATGCCGAACACGCCCGCGCAGATCGGGCAGGGCATGACGGCGTGGACGGCGACGCCCGAGGTTCCCGAGCGACAGCTCGACGCCGTGCGGGCGCTGCTCGGCGCGCTGGGGCGCGAGATGCACGTCGAGAACGAGAACATGATCGACATGGCGACGGCCCTCTCGGCGACGGGGCCGACCTACATCTTCATGATGATGGAGGCGCTCGTCGATGCCGGCGTCCACATGGGCTTCTCGCGCCACGTCGCCGAGGAGTTGGTCACGCAGACGATGCTCGGCTCGGTGCTCTTCGCGCGCGAGACCCACAAGCACCCCGCGGAGCTGCGCAACATGGTCACCTCGCCCGGCGGCACCAGCGCCGAGGCCATCTACCAGATGGAGAAAGGCAGCCTCCGCACCGTCCTGTCCAAAGCCGTCTACGCCGCCTACCAGCGCGCCGTCGCGCTCGGGCGGAAATAAATGAAGGCAGGTTGCCGGAAGGAGTCGCAGATGTTGAGAAGGGCACTCGCCGCCGTCGTCCTCGCGCTCGCCGCCGCGGGGGCATGCCTGGGCCAGACCAACACGGATGCCGCGCAACAGGAGTTGAACCAGGGCGCACGCGCGTACCGCGACGGCCAGTTCGCCGAGGCCGAGCAGCACTTCCGCCGCGCGCTCGAACTCGACCCCGAGAACAAAAGCACGCGGATCTTCATCGCGCGCGCCGCCCAGCAGCAGTACAAGCCCGGCGACACGTCGCCCGAGAACGTCGCGCTGGCGGAGAGGGCCGTCGCCGCCTACGCCGAGTTGCTCGGCGACGAGAAAGTCGGCGAGGACGCATACACGGCGACCGTCTTTCTCTACGGGCAGTTGAAGCGCGAGGACAAGGTGGCCGAGATGGCCATGCAGCACGCCGAAGACCCTAACGTGCCGGCCGCGAAGCGCGCCGCCGCCTACGTCACCCTCGCCGCCAAACAGTGGAACTGCTCCTACGAGATCACCGAGCGGGGCGAGAACAAGACGACCGAGAGGCGCCCCGACAAGTTAATCATCCGCTACCGGAAGCCCGCCGACGAGTCCGACTTCGTCAAGGCGCGGACGTGCGCCGACGAGGGGCTGCGCCTTTCGGAGCTGGCGCTCACGCTCGACCCCGAGAACGCCAACGGCTGGTCGCTCAAGGCCAACCTTTTTCGCGAGGAGGTGAAGCTGGCCGAGATGGGGGGCGACGCCGCGTTGAAGGAGGAGTACGAACGGCGCTACGAAGAGGCCGCCGGCAACCTCAAGCGCCTGGGCGCGACGGAGCGGCCCGGCGAGATCACGGCGGCAGTCTCAGAGCCCACGCCGTCGCCCAGGCCGGCAGAGCCGGGAGCGAAGAAGACGACCTTGCCGGGCGGCGTCCTCAACAGTAAGGCCCTCAGCAAGCCGTCGCCCGCGTATCCGGTCAAGGCGTATAACGCACACGCCACGGGGACGGTCGCCGTGCGCGTCGTTGTGGACGAAACGGGGAAGGTCGTCGAGGCCGAGGCCGTCAGCGGCAGCCTGCTGCTGCGTGAGGCGGCCGCGGCGGCGGCGCGGCAGGCACGCTTCGCGCCGACGCGCCTCGCGGGTGAGCCCGTGAAGGTGTCAGGCATCCTCACCTACAATTTTGCACTTCCGTAACCCGCCCCGAGCTTAATTCACGGCGCGGCCGGAGACTTCGGCGCGCTCGTACTCGTCGCCGAGGGCGAGGATTTCGCGTCGGATGCGGCGCCGCTCTTCGAGGAGCTGGCGGAAGAAGCTGCGCTCGCGGACGAAGAAGAGCGCGGCGCGTGTGCCGGCCGCGAAGCGCCCGAACTCCTCGCGCGTGCGCAACGCAACGTACCCCGCGGGCGGCGCCAGCAGGAACGCCGCCAGCACTCCCCACCAACCCACGAACCCGTACAGCACGAGCCCGAGCGCGCCCCACGTCAGAGGGAAGAGCAGCAGCGCGGCGGCGATCTTGAAGGTCGAGAGCACGTCGTCGTACTGGCGCGCGAAGCGCGACGCCAGCACGCCCGCGAGCTTGTAGGCCGGGTAATGGAGGGCCGCGCCCGCGAGCGCGACCGGCAGCAGCAGCAGGAAGACGAACACGCGCGCGAGGAGCTTTCGGACGCGCGCGTAGTCGGCGACCGTGGAGGGCGAGAGCTGGCGCGGGTCTTCGAAGCCGGCCTGACGCAACTCCTCCTCGTAGGCCGAGACGCGCCGCTCCAACTCTTCGACCCGCGCGGGCGAGTTGTGGCGGTGGTACGCGTAAGCCTCGACGAAGCGGCGCCGGCGGCGCAGCTCGCGTTCGAGGCTGTCGGCCTCCTCTTCGTCATCTTCCGCCGCGGAGAAGATGCGCTCGGCGCGCGCCACCATCGCGAGCGCCTCGTGCCGGTCGGCGTTGAGCGTCAGGGAGCGCAGGGCCTCGGCGACGCGGTCGGAGAGCGCGCGCACGGCCTCGCGCGGCGGCTCGCCGTCGGGGTCGGGCTCGGCGGGCTCGACCGCGATGGGCTCGCCGAAGTAGAGGAGCGCGCCGCTGCGGAAGGTCGTCTTCGCGGTGTAGTAGAGGCCCGCGGGGACGATCTTTAAATCGAGGGAGGCCCCCGCCCTGTCGCCCTCGTCCTTGATCGAGACGGCGCCGAGGGCGATGCGCGCCGCGCCGCTCTTCAAGGGGAGCAGGTAGGGCTTGTCGTGCGAGACGCCCTCGGGACAGATGGCGATGGTGCCGCCGCGCCGCAGGAGGTCGGCCGCGCGCTCGAAGGTCTTGCGGTTGAGGGCGGCCGTGTCGCCCGTCTCGTCCTGCTTGCGGTAGACGGGGATGGAGTCGAGCGCGCGGACGAAGAGTCCGACGACGGGCATGCGGAAGAGCGGCGCCTTGGCGAGGAAGGAGACGCGGCGCGGCGCGAAGCAGAGGAGGAAGGCCGGGTCGACGAGGGCGTTCGGGTGGTTGAGGACGAAGAGGCACGCGCCCGCGCGCGGGACGCGCTCGCGCCCGACCACCTCGACGCGGCGGAAGAAGACGCGCAGCGCGAAGAGCAGCACGACCTTGATGACACGCCTCAGCAAGCCCTCGTTTAAGCCCCCGCGCCGGAGAGTGAAAAGCCCGGAGCGGGTCGCCCTCGGAAGGGCACCCACCCCGGGCTCCATTGTACTAAAAGCGGGGCGGCTACCGCTGGCTCACGACGCCGGCCTGGTTCGCGCCGAACCAGTCGCGGCTGGTGTAGTCGGTCAGCGTCAGCAGCAGCAGGATGAGCAGCCAGAAGAACATCGACGCGACGATGACCCAGATGAGCCGCGAGCTGTAGCGGACGTGCATGAAGAAGAGCAGCACGAGCAGCATCTTCGTCACCGCGATGGTGATCGCGATCACGTCGTTCATGCGGCCGAAGTCAATGTTGGCGGCGATGACCGTCGCCGCCGTCCCGATCAGCAGCGCCGCGAAGACCGAGAAGTACGTTGTCCTGGGGACGATGTGTTCCGACATGATGACCTCAGTGCCCGTGAAAGTGCACGCCGAGCAGGTAGAGCAGCGGGAAGAGGAAAATCCAGATGATATCGACGAAGTGCCAGTAGAGCCCGAAGTTCTCGACCGGCCCGTGGTACTCGGGCGAGAAGCGGCCGCGCCAGGCCATCCACATGATCGGCACGATGATGCCGACGCCGATGATCATGTGCAGCGCGTGGAGCCCCGTCATCGCGAAGTAGAGCCAGTAGAACATCTGGTACTGGCCGACGGTGACGCCCGTGGGGATGTGGACGCCGTGCGCGACGGGGTCGAACCAGCCGGCGATGGGGATCAGGCCGTGCTCGTACTTGTCGCGGTACTCGTACGCCTTCACGCCGAGGAAGACGAACCCGAGCAGCACGGTCGCCGCCATAAAGCCGACCTGGACTTTCCGCGACTTGCCGACCTGCGTCGCCCACACCGCGAGCGCCATCGTCAGGCTGGACGTGATGAGCACGCCCGTGTTGAAGGTGCCGATCTTCCAGTCGAGGTGGTTGCTGGCGGCCATGAAGGCCGTCGGGTACTTCATCCGGTAGATGAGGTAGGCGAGGAAGAGCCCGCCGAAGAACATCACCTCCTGCGCGATGAAGACCCACATGCCGAGCGCCCCGGCCTCGCGCTGCTGCTCCAGGTTGTCGAAGTGGTGCGCGAGCGCCTCGTGCGCCGCCTCCGGCCCGTGGCCGTGTTCGACTGCCTCCGCGTGTGTCGCCAAAACTGCGTACCTCCTCAAAGGCCGTTAACCGTGAACCGTAAACCGTGACGGGACGTGCACCGTGACAGGCAAGAGCGGGTTCTAATCTTGTCACGGTTTACGATTCACGGTTCACCTCTCTTCCGCTTCGACCCCGCGGTTGGCGGGGTGCTGGCCGCCGACGGGCTGGTCGGGGGCGCCGGGGCCGATGACCTGCATCTCCTCGATGGGCCGGTACTCGTACGCCTCCCACGTGACGACCGGCGTCACGAGGAAGTTCTCGGTCGGCGGCGGCGAGGGCGTGCGCCACTCCAGGCTCGTCCCCGGCCAGGGGTTCGCCGGGGCGAAGCGGCCGTAGCGCATCGACCAGATGAAGTAGACGGCCGGGATCAGCATCCCGATGCCGAGCACGGTCGCGCCGCCCGTGCTCATCACGTGGAGCACCTGCCACATCGGCTCGCCGACGGGGTAGGCGTGGTAGCGCCGCGGCATCCCCATGTAGCCCAGCAGGAACTGCGGGAAGAACGTCAGGTTGAAGCCCACGAAGATAATGAGGGCGGCGAAGCGCGCCCAACCCTCGGGGTACATGCGCCCCGTGATCTTCGGCCACCAGTTGTGCAGGCCGCCGAGGTAGCCCATCACGGTGCCGCCCACCATCACGTAGTGGAAGTGCGCGACGACGAAGTAGGTGTCGTGGACGTGGATGTCGAAGCCGACCGCCGCCAGAAAGAGGCCCGTCATGCCGCCGATGAGGAAGAGCCCGATGAAGGCGAAGGCGTAGAGCATCGGCGTGTCGTAGGAGATCGACCCCTTGTACATCGTCGCCGTCCAGTTGAAGACCTTCACCGCGCTGGGGATGGCCACGACGAACGAGATGAACGAGAAGATCATCCCGGCGTAGACCGACTGGCTGGAGACGAAGAGGTGGTGCCCCCAGACGAGGAAGCCGAAGACCGCGATGGCTAAGGACGAGAAGGCCACGAACGAGTAGCCGAAGATGGGCTTGCGCGTGTGCGTCGCCACCAGCTCAGAGATGACGCCCATCGACGGCAGGATCATGATGTAGACGGCCGGGTGCGAGTAGAACCAGAACATGTGCTGGAAGAGCACGGGGTCGCCGCCGAGCGCCGGGTCGAAGACGCCGACGTGGGTGAGCCGTTCGAGCGCCACCAGCAGGATGGTGATGGCGATGACCGGCGTGCCGAGGATGAAGATGAGGCTCGTCGCGTAGAGCGACCAGACGAAGAGCGGCAGCCGGAACCACGTCATCCCCGGCGCGCGCATCGTGTGCGTGGTGACGATGAAGTTGAGGCCCGTCAGGATGGTCGAAAACCCGTTGATGAAGATGCCGACGCCGGCGAGCACGACATACGTGTTCGAGAAGTTGGTCGAGTACGGGACGTAGAACGTCCAGCCCGTGTCCACGCCGCCGAAGAGGAGCGCCGAGAAGGTAAGCGCCCCCCCCGCCATGAAGATGTACCAGCTCAGGAGGTTGAGGCGCGGGAAGGCCAGGTCCTTCGCGCCGACCATGAGCGGGATGAGGAAGTTCCCCAGCACGCCGGGGATGGCCGGGATCAGGAAGAAGAAGACCATCATGATCCCGTGGTGCGTGAAGACCTTGTTATAGGTGTGCGACTGCATCAGGTCGCCCATCGGCGTCAGGAGTTCCAGACGGATGGCCGCGGCGTACGCGCCGCCGATGGCGAAGAAGAAGGTCACCGAGATCAGGTAGAGGATGGCGATCCTCTTGTGATCCTTCGTCAGCAGCCACGACTTGATGCCGTAGTCGGCGTTCAGGTAGTTGACCGTCGGGAAGCGGCTGCGCCACTCGCGCGTGCCCGGCCCCGGTATCCGTTCGTTGCTCATAAATGCGTCTTCCCTAAAACTGCCTGGCCCCTTGTCTCGGCCCTTCAACAGTTCCTCACTGCTGGTGGTTCGCGTTGCCGACGTTGCCGCCCGCGGGCGGGAGTTGCGGCGAAGGGTTGCCCTGCCGCGGGTCGGTCGGCCCTATCGGGTTCGAGCGCTGCGTCGTGGGCGAGACGCCCCCCGTGGTCGGCCCCGTCGTCGTCTGCGCGCCGGCGCCGCCCGGCTGCTGCGGCTGCCCCGCGGGCGCGAGCGAGCGGAGGTAGGCGACGAGTTGTAGTATCTGCTCCTCGTTGAGCTGACCCTGGAAGGTCGGCATGATGTTCTGGAAGCCCGCGGCGATCTTGGCCTGCGGGTTGAGGATCGACTCGCGGACGTAGCCCTCGTCCACGGTCACCGCGCCGTCGCCCTCGATCTGCTGCTGCTTGCCGAAGAGGCCGTAGAGGGTGGGGCCGCGCCCCTGCTGCCCGCCCGGCTCGACCTGGTGGCAGGAGGCGC
>JBJMGP010000094.1:0-49022 GCA_045807865.1 Pyrinomonadaceae bacterium | reverse complement strand
GAATTCGTTTCATGACAAACCGGATTCGTTCTGTGACGAGTAGAACTCTTCTTGCGCCGGGAAGAACTCTTTTTGTGACGAGTAGAGTTCGTTTTGCGGCGGGAAGAACTCTTCTTGCGACGGGAAGAGTTCTTTTTGCGACGAGTAGAGTTCTACTCGTCGCAGTCTCGGCGAAAATAAGCCTTGCGCTGACAGCAATTTACAGCGAGCAGCAGGCGGGCGCGGCCCTGGGCTCAAAAAAAGTCTTGTCAGGCCGCGGCTTCGGCGGTATCCTTCCGCCGCCTGATCCAGCAGGGACCTCAAACCTCACCGTTCCGGCGCTTCCAACCCCGAAAGGAGAAGACCTCAGAATGCCTAAAGTCAAACTCAACTTCCACACTCTGACCATCCCGGAAAAGATCGCGCGGGCGCAGCAGATCATCGCGGCCTTGACCGGTAACGCCAACTTTCCCGCGCCGCACCCCCCTCTGTCGGAGGTGACCGCGGCCATCAACGAACTGGAAACGGCCTCCAACGCCGCGCAGGCCGCGCGGCGTGAGGCGAGACATCGCACCGCCGAACAGGGCGCCAGTGAGAACTCGCTCCACCAACTCGTGACACAGTTGGTGGCGCACGTCGAATCGGTCGCCGGTGCCGACGAGGCGAAGATCATGAGTGCCGGGCTCGAAATGCGCTCCGCCGCCACGGCCGACAGCACCGCGCCCGCCGCGCCCGAGACACTGTCGGCGACGACCGGCAACCACGAGGGCGAGATCGAACTCTCCTGGGACACCGTCCGCGGCGCACGCTCCTACGTCGTCGAGCGCACGACAGACCCGCAGACCGGCCCCTGGACGCAGGCCGGGGTCTCGCCCCGCTCCTCGCTCATCATCGAGGGACTTGAGAGCGGCAAGCGCTACTACTTCCGCGTCGCCGCCGTCACCCTCAACGGCCAGAGCCCCTGGAGCAACCACGCCGTCAAGGTCGCCCCGTAACCCACAAACCACAAACACAGGAGGCGGGCAGCCCCTACGGCCCGCCCGCCTCCCCTTCTTGCCCACGCCGCCGCGCCCGTCTTACTATCACGAATCCAGACCGCATGATTCGGCTTTCACGCCCCCTTACGGAGTTTGACCGAACCATTCGGCACAATATAGCGGCTTGCGCTTGAGTGCGACCGCGGATGAGTCAGTACCGCCTGCGGGAGCGGGCGGGTCTCGTGCGCGCTACCCTCCCGCTACCGCAGGCGGTACTGACTTGCCGCCTTCCGCACCAGTCGCATCCAAGTGCAAATCGCTATAGTAGTTAGATGCTCGCCTGATAAACCCGCCTGAACGTATAATCGTGGCATGAAGCTGAAAGTCATAGTTCACGAGGCGGAAGAGGGTGGCTACTGGGCGGAAGTCCCGGCCATACCGGGTTGTGCTACCCAAGGCGAGACTTTCGAGGAGTTGCTCAGTAACTTGTATGAGGCAGTCGAGGGGTGTCTGTCCGTTGACGTATCGCCGGTGCAGGTGGCGGGGGGCGACCGGGTGCTGGAGATCGCCGTATGAGGTCGGTCTCCGGCAAGGAGTTCGCCAAGATTCTCGAACGCCACGGATGGTCTTTGTTGCGCGTACAAGGCAGCCACCACATTTATGGCAGGGCCGGGAGTGATGTCCGGCTGTCCGTCCCCGTCCATGGCAATCAGGCGCTCAAGGTGGGCTGCTCCGCCATCTGATGAAGATGGCCAGCCTCAACGAAAACGATCTGTAATCTCACGCCGCATCTAACAACGGCATGCACCCGACCGCCGACACGATAGTTCGTATCGGTAGCCGGTAGAAAGAGAGGCGGCGCGTCCGGTGATAAGCCGAGCGCGCCGCCTCTCTTTCTACTGCCTACTGCCTACCGCCTTACCTCCGAGTCGCGCTTGACGATGAGGAGGGTGATGTCGTCGCCGGCGGGCGTGCCCTGCGCGAAGGTGGAGAGCGCGGCCTCGATCTTGTCGCGGATGCCGGCGGCCGAGCGGCCGATGTTCTGCGCGATGACCTCTTGCAGGCGGGCGGTGCCGAACTCCTCGCCTTTGGGGTTCTGCGACTCGGTGACGCCGTCCGAGTAGGCGACGAGCACGTCGCCGGGGCGCAACTGCGTGCGCCCCTCGCGGTAGTCGAAGTCGGGGATGATGCCGAGGGGCAGGCCGCCCGCGGCGAGGTGTTCGAGCGTGCCGCCCTCGTGCGCGATGATGGGCGGGTTGTGCCCCGCGTTGATGAAGGAGAGCGAGCCGGTCAAGGGGTCAAGCTCGGCGTAGAAGAGCGTGACGAAGCGGTTGGCCGGCGTGTTGTCGGCCAGATACCGGTTGACCGCGCCGATGGTCTCCGTAATCGGCCGGCACGAGGCGACCTGCGCGTGCACGGCCGCGTGCAGGCTCGACATCAGCAGCGCGGCCGAAGTCCCCTTCCCCGACACGTCGCCGAGCGCGACGACGAGCCGGTCGGAGGAGAGGATGAAGTCGTAGTAGTCGCCGCCGATCTGGTACGAAGGGAAGCTGATGCCCTGTAGCTCGAAGCCCGGCACGACGGGCGGCGCCGAAGGTTGAAAGCGCTGCTGTATCTCGCGCGCCAGTTGCAGCTCGCGCTCGAAGCGCTCCTGTTCGAGATGCTCTTCGAGCAGGCGCGTGTTCTCGACGCGGATGGCGGCGACCGAGCCGAGGGTGGTGAGCACCTTCAGGTGGTCTTCGGTGAAGCGCGAGGTGGCGAGCGGCGAGTCGGCGTAGATCATGCCGAAGATGCGTTCGCCGACGCCGAGCGGCACGGCCAGGACAGACCGTATGCCCTGAAAGGTAACCGTCGAAGACTTGAAGCGCGGGTCGTGCTGCGCGTCCGAGGTTAAGACCGAGCGCCCCTGGTTGACGACCTCCTCGATGATGGTGCGGCTTACCCGCACCTCGCCGACCTCCGGGCGGCGGTCGCGCATCTCGGCGGCGCGAATCTTCAACTCGCCGCCCTCGCCCGGCTCGCGCAGCATGATGAGGCAGCGCTCGGCCGGCACGGCGTCGAAGACGAGGAGCGCCACCTGACTGAGCGTCTCGTCGAGCGTGGCCGAGGCGAGGAGCGTCACGCCGACCTTCGAGATGAGCGCGAGCAGGTCGCCGTGGTCGGCCGCGACGGCCGCCGACTTCGCCGTCGAGCCCGTGCGGTGCGGCATGATGGTCGCCACGTCGAAGCGGCCCGACGACTGCGTGCGCGCGCCCTCGATGGCTTCGAGCAGCCCGTTGGTGGTGTGCTGCGCCGAGTCGAAGGCGATGGTCGCCTCGGGGAGCGGCGCGTCCTCCTCGATGGTCGTCGCGGGCAGCTGCGGCGCGGTCGAGTGATCCTTGAAGACGATCTCGGTCTCGCCGATCTGGATGCGACTGCCGTGCGTCAGCGCGACCGCCTGCTCAAGGCGCGAGCCGTTGTAGTAGGTGCCGTTGGCCGAGCCGAGGTCTTGCAGCACGTAGCCGTCGCCCTCGCGCCGCACCTCGGCGTGGACGCGGGAGGCGAACGGGTCGGGCACACACACGTCGTTGCGCGCCGAGCGCCCGATGGTAATCCTCAGGCGCCCCAGCGGCAGACGCTCCGGCGCACGGTCTGGATAGTTGACGAGTAGCTCGGACATAGTTCGAATCCGGTCGTGAACCGTGAACCGTCAACCGTGACAAGATAGAACGAGGTTTATCTTGTCACGGTTGACGGTTCACGGTTGACGGCTCTTTCTTATCACTGCCTTCGTAAGCGGTCAAACTCTTTCTCAAGCTGCTGCGCGTAGCTGCGCGCCTGCGCGGCGTGCTGGCCGCGCTCGGCGAGCTGGAAGTGTTGGAGCGCGGCGACCACCTCGGCGCGTTGGAGCGTGCCCGTCTTGCGCCCTTCGACGTAGGCGAGGCCGAGGTAGTAGTGTGCGTCGACGTTGCCGCCCGCGGCCGCGGCGCGAAACTCTTCGAGGGCCGCGCCGCGGTTCGAAGACCAGAGCTGGACGCCGCGGCCGTAGCGCTCGGCGGGCGAGACGGGGGCCGGCGGCGCGGGCGTCGGGCTGGGCTGCGGCGTCGGCTGCGGCGTGGGCGGCGCCGGAGGCACGTTGAGGGACGCGGTCTCTTCCCCCTGCGGCGTGGGCGTCGGCTCGCCCGCGCGCGGCGTGGCGTGCGGCGTCGGGGTCGTCTGCGCGGGCGCGAGTTCCGAAAGGTGCTGGCGCGCGATGGCGGCGAGGTCGGCGGGCGCGTTGGCCAACAGTTGTTCGTAGGCCGCGCGCGCCTCTTCGGCGCGGCCGGCCAGACGCAACGAGTCGGCCAGCGAGAGCTGGTCGTTCGGGTCAGGGCGCGCGCCGGGCGCGGTGAGGTTGAGAACGCGCCGGTAGCTCTCGGCCGCGTCGTCGTAGAGCCCCTCGGCGAACTGCGCCGAGGCGAGCAGGCGCCAGGCGTTGAAGTCGTAAGGCGCGTTGCGGGCCAGCGCCCGGAACTCTTCGATGGCCTCGCGGCGCGCGCCGGTCGAGAGCAGCAATTCGCCGAGCCTTCGGTGCGCGGCGGTGTTCGACGGGTCGAGCGCGTTGGCCTCGCGCAGGCGTTCGAGCGCGCCCTGCATGTCGCCGGCCGCGAGCAGCGACTCGGCCTCTTCGACCTTCAGGTCGAACTGCTGCCGGGCGTCGCCCGTGACGGGCGCGGTCGGGCCTTGCGTCGGCAAGTCTGTGAGAGAGGATCGGTGCAGCAGCCTGTAAGCGAGCCACACGCTGCCCGACGCGAAGGCCGCGAGCACGACGCAGACGGCGACGACCAGAGGCCACACGCGCCGCGCCGGCGCGGGACTCGCGCGCGGGCGCGGAGGCACAGGCGCAGGGGCGACGACGGCCGTCGAGTTCGTGCCCGTGGCCGAAGGCGGCGGGTTGCCGTCCCCGACGGCATTGACGTGAGAGCCGTCGGTCGTCGGCTGTTCGTGTGCATCGGCGCCGGCCGTTCCGGCATAGGGCCACGCACCGACGCCGGCCGGGAAGGTCATCTCCGGGTCTACGAGCTGCGTGGCTTCGAGGTCAACGGTCGCCTCGAAGTCTGCGGGCTCGTGCGTCTCGGCCGGACGCGGGACGGTGATGGTCAACTCCTCGTCTTCGTAGCCGGGGAGGTCTGGGCGCGTGACGGCCGGGCCGCGCGCGGCATCGGGGCCGGTCGGTTGAGAGAGTTGCTGACTGCCGTCCTCGTGCCCCCGCAGGAGGCGCTCCAACTCGGCGAGGCTGACGCGCGAGGTCTGCGGCGCGACGCGCTCCTCACCGGGCACGAGCCCGTCGGTCGTGCGCGGCTCTTCGGGCACGAGCGGGACGGTGGCGGCGTTCGGCGAAACGTCTCCCGTCTCGCCGCCCTGTAGGCCGACGGGCGCGCCGCAGCGCCGGCAGAAGCGCGCGCCGGGGAAGGTCTCCGCACCGCAGCTCGGGCAGGTAGTCTGCATCCTTCTTCGAAGGGTCTAGACGGGAAGAAAGTATCGGAAGTTCAGCGCAGGTTCGTGGCGCGCGGCTGACGGCTGCGCACGACGACCGTGCCGGCGAGCCAGTCGTGCAGCGCACGCCCCTGCGGGTTGAATGCTGCGAGGAGGAAGCCGAGGCCGAGCGTCAGGAGCGTCAGGGGGTAGCCGACGAGGTGTCGCAGCAGCGCGCGCCCGACGCTCAGGGGCTCGCCGTCCTTGCGCTCGATGCGCAGGCCGGCGATCCACTTGCCTAACGTGCGCCCGCTCAGGTTGGCGAGCAGCACGAAGTTGACGAAGGCGACGCCCGCGGTCGTCAGGTAGCCCACGAACAGGATGAAGCTGCCGCCGCGCCGCACGTCGCCGCCTAAGACGCGCGCCAGGAGCGTCGCCAGCGCCAGCACGCCGACCACGACGATGTAGTCGATCAGCAGCGCACCGCACCGCAGGGAGAACGGCGCGCGCAGGCGCTCGAAGTTGACGGGCGCACGCGGCAGGCCGCGCCCCCCGGCCCGCACCGCCCTTCCCTCTCGTTCAAGTTGCACAGACATTTGATAAGCAGTCAGCAGCCAGTAGTCAGTAGGTCTTATATAACGTCAGTTGTGTGCCGGCAGTTGCGGGGAGTTCCGCGTGGAGATGTTTTCCTACTGGCTACTGACTTACCGCCTACTGTCTACCCAATCAAAAAGTGAAGCGTCGTCTCGCCGAGGCGCAGACGGTCGCCGTTGGCGAGCGGGCGCGGTTGGCGTGGGCCGAGGCGGACGGCCTCGTTGACGACCGTGCCGTTGACCGAGCCGAGGTCTTCGACGAGGAACGTGTCGCCCTCGCGCCAGACGCGCGCGTGGCGGCGCGAGATCTTCGTCTCGGGGTCGAAGCGCGAGAGGTCGATGTCGGGGAAGATGTTCGACTGCGGGTCGGTGCGCCCGACGAGGTTCGTCTCCTTGTTCAGAAGGAACGTCGCCGCGTCCATCTCGGTCGTCCCCGTCACGACGAGCCGCGCGGTCGCGCGGGCCGTGCGTAGCGCCGCGCTCGCCGCCGCGATGGGCTGGCGCGCGCCGCAGTGCGGGCAGAAGACATCTTCGGACGAGATGGACTTGCCGCAGAAGCCGCAGAAGACTCTCTCGACGGCCATCGTCCGCGCCGTCGGCTCCTGCGCGCCGCGGACGACGCCGTAAGTGACGGCGCCCGCGCGGAGCCGCTCGACGTGCTGATGGAGCGTGTCGCGCATCTCGGCGGCCGTGCGGAAGCGTCGCTCGGGCTCGTACTCGACCGCGCGCATCAGCACCCACTCCATCTCGTTCGAGACGGCCGGGTTGATCTGGCGCGGCGTCGGGTTCTTCGAGAAGTCGAAGATGAGCAGCGGATTGTCCTGGGGGTCGGAGCCCGTGAGCAGGTGGAACATCGTCGCGCCCAGCCCGTAGATGTCCGTCCTGGCTTCGGCCTTCCCGCTGAACAGCTCCGGCGGCGCGTAGCCCATCGTGCCGACGGCCGTCACGCCCTTCTCCTGCGGCGCGACCCAGCGGGCGATGCCGAAGTCGATGAGCATGACGCGGCCGGAGTTGCCGTCGATCATCAGGTTCGCCGGCTTGAGGTCGCGGTAGATGATCGGCGGGTGCTGGTTGTGCAGGTATTCGAGCACGTCGGCCGCCTGCGCGCCCCACTCGGCCACGGTCAGCTCGTCGAGCCGGCCCGCGGGCGCGTTGCGCAGGCGCGCCAGACAGTCGCCGCCCGAGATGTACTTCATGACGAGGTAGAAGCGCGAGGCCGTGTCGTCGTAGAAGTAGTCGTAGATGGTCGGGATCGAAGGGTGTTCGAGCGAGGCGAGCAGCATCGACTCGCGGCGGAAGTCGGCGACGGCCTTCTCCTGCTGCGACTCGTCGAGGTGCGTCTGGATCATCTCCTTGACGGCGCGGGGCGCGTCGCCGAGGTTCTTGTCCTTCGCGTAGTAGACGGCGCCCATGCCGCCGCCGCCGATGCGCTTGACGATCTCGTAGCGGCTATAGAGGACGGTGCCCGGCTCCAACTGGCTCGCCGCGCGGCGGCCCGAGGAGGAGGAGCCGCCCGTCCGCCCCGTGAAGGCCATCGGGCGCGAGGGCAAATCGCCCGTGCGCCTGTCTCGCGACGACGCCGAAGGGGCGCCGCCGCCCGTGTTCTGCGGCTTGGGCTCCCACTCGGACGCGGACTCGTCGGCGGAAGACTCTCCGCCGGTCACGGCGCCTGTCGGGGGCTCGTCCGAGGTGTCGGCCGTCACCTCCACGTCCTCCGCGACGGAGGAGGAGAGTTCAGCCGACCCGGCGGTCGAGAGACCTTTGGAGTCCGCGGGAGGGCCGGGCATCTCGGCAGGCTCGGAGGCGCGCGCCGCGGCGGGGGCCTGACCGCCGCGCGAAGGCTCGATGATGGTCGGCTGTAACTCGTCGCCGAACCCGAGAGGCTCGGGCGCGGGCGTCTCGGCAGACTCCCCCGCGCCGCCCCCCTGCGCGAGTGGGGCGGACGAGGACGCGGCTCCGCCCTCCGCGCGCGGGGCGGGCTGCAAGGCCAGGCCGCAGTTGCCGCAAAAGCGGTCTTCCGGGGCCACAGGCGAGCCGCAATCGAAACAGGACGACATCACTTCTCTTGAAACGCAGGCGACTAGTTGAGCACGTGGAACTTCAAGAACGTCTTGCCGACGATGACTTCGTCGCCGTCGCGCAAGGGCTGGCGGTCGCCCGGCAGCAGGCGCCGGCCGCGGTTGACGAA
This sequence comes from Pyrinomonadaceae bacterium, assembly GCA_045807865.1. GTDB lineage: Bacteria > Acidobacteriota > Blastocatellia > Pyrinomonadales > Pyrinomonadaceae > QHXN01. The sequence continues at coordinate 40,851 of JBJMGP010000094.1, read as the reverse complement.
AGTGCCGTTGGTCGAGCCGAGGTCTTCGATGTAGTACTGGCCGGAGCGCCGCGTGATTCTCGCGTGGCGGCGCGAGACCTTGGCCTCGGGGTCGTCGGAGTCCAGGTCTACGTCCGGGAAGATGCCGCCGTCGGCATCCCAGCGGCCGATGTGCGACTCGTCCTCGCACATGGGGAACTCTTTGCCGACCGAGCGCCCGCGGTGGATGACGAGCTTGGCGTGCGGCGCGGCGCCCGACTCGCGGCGGCCGGTCGGCGAGTCTTCGGGGGTACGCGTGCGCCCCCCGATGCCCGGGACCGAAGCACCCGCCGAAGAGAGCGGCTGCGGCTTCGACACGGCGCGAAGCTCCGGGGCCACAGCGCGCCGCGCCGCGTCGGAGGCGAAGGCCTCCGGCTCGGGGCCGGTGTGCTCGCTCGTGTGCGCGCGGGTGCCGCCGGCGGTGGCGGGCTGGAGCGTCGCCCCGCACTCGTCGCAGTACTGCGAGCCCTCGATATTCTCAGTCTGGCACCTTTCGCAGGTGATCATGGCCGCGTCCTTCACGAATTTTGGATGGCGGTGCGGGCTGGCACGCCCCTGAGATGCCCCCTAAAACTGTCCCGGCGCCCGGCCGCAAGACTCTCCCAGCGCGGGCCGTTCATTGTACCGCGAAACGCGAGACGCGCCAACAGCATCAAATGCCGTGAACCGTAAACGGTAAACGGTGACAAGTGGGCTTGAGCCGTCGCCGCGGCCCGCTTGTCTTGCGGTTCACCCCCGACGAAGCCGCACGACTTTCACTTGTCACGGTTTACGGTTCACCGTTCACGGTTTTTCTGAAACTGTTCCACCTTTTTGCACGTAGAAGAGTTGCCGGCGGCGGGAAGGTGCAGCAACAGTTCGGTTTAGCGTCGGCCGCGTTATGCGCCAGCGGAGCCAGCCCGTGTCCCGACCGAAATTTTAACCCCAGTCTTTTCGAGAAGAGGAATTAAACACCCATGGCTCTGAGCCGGAAGAAGAAAATCATCATCGCGGTCTCGGCGGTCGCCCTCCTCGGCCTCGTCGTCGTCATCAGCATCTTCGCGCGCGGCAAGGACGAGGCCGAAGTCACGACCATCAAGGTGGACGTGCGCCCCGAACTCAAGTCCACGGTCACAGCCTCCGGCGAGGTGCGCCCCATCCGCTTCGTCAACCTGACGAGCGAGGTGCAGGGGCGCATCACCGAGATCAGCGTCAACCCCGGCGACCACGTCACCACGGGCCAGCCGCTCGTGCGCGTAGACCCGACGCAGCTCGAATCCTCCGCCGAGGCGCAGGCCGCCAGCGCGGCCGCCGCGCTCTCCGACGTGCAGAACGCGCGCACGGCCGTCGCCTCCGCCGAGAACGCCGTCTCGCAGTCGCAGCAGCAGCTCCTCGCCTCCGAGGCCTCGCTCGCGCAGGCGCGCCAGGCCGTCAACACCGCGCAGACGAGCGTTGACCGCGAGCAGGTCGCGCTCGAAACCGCCCGCCGCGAGCTGAAGCGCACCACCGAGCTGATCGAGTCGGGCGTCGCCTCGCGCTCCGAGTTCGACGCGGCGCAGGACAGGCTCAAGACGGCGCAGGTTGCTCTGAAGACCTCGCAGGCGCAGCTCGAATCGGCTAAGATCGCGGTCGAGGAGTCGAAGGCGCGCGTCAACCAGCAGCGCGTGGCCGTCGCGGACACGCAGAACGGCGTCAAGCGCGCCCGCGAGAGCGTCTCGACGAGCGAGGCGCGCGCGAACTCGCAACAGGCGCTTCTGCGCGGCCAGTCGTCGCAGCGCAACAAGGCCGTCACGCTCTCGCCGCTGACGGGCGTCGTCGTGGACATCCCGGCGCGCGTCGGCCAGTTCGCCGTCGCCGGGCTCTCGACCACCTCGCTGATGACCATCGCCGACATGACGACGATCAACGTCGAGGTCAACGTGGACGAGACCGAGATCGCGCAGATCGCCGTGGAGCAGCCGACGAAGGTCAAGGTGGATGCCATGGGCGAGCGCGAGCTGGTGGGCAAAGTTGTCCAGAAGAACCCGCTCGCCATCTCGCGTTCCGACACGACGGGAGCGGGCCTCGGCGCTCGCGTCAACGTCCAGGAGGCCAAGGAGTTCAAGGTCATCGTCCAGCTCGACCTGAGCGGCCTGCCCAACGACATCCGCGACTCGCTCCGCCCCGGCATGACGGCGACGGCCACCATCACGACCAACACGAAGAATAACGTGGTGGCCGTGCCGCTCCAGGCCATCGTCGAGAAGTCGCCGACCCCGACCCCGACCCCGCCCGCCGGGCAGGGCGCGAGTCCCGCGGCGCCGACGCCGATCGAGAAGCCGAAGGACATCAAGGGCGTCTTCGTGCTCGAAGGCAGGAAGGTGAAGTTCGTCCCCGTCGAGACCGGCATCACGGGCGAGTCGGACATCGAAATCGTGAGCGGGCTCAGTAAGGACATGGAAGTCATTACCGGCCCGAGCCGCGTGCTGCGGACGCTGAAGGAGGGGGATGCCGTGCAGCGTCAGCAGAACAAGCCCGGCGATAAGGCGGGTGAGAAGAAATGAGCGAGGCACTTTTAGAGATGGAGAGCCCCACCACCACCGAAGAGGCGAACGGCGTCGGCCAAGAGACGAGCCTCGTCAAAGGCGATGTCGTGAACGCGGACGCGCTTGAGCGCGGCGACCTGCTCGCGCACGACGGCGTGCCGGCCGCGCTCATCTCGATGCGCGACATCTGGCGCACCTACGAGATGGGCACCGAGCAGCTCCACGCCCTGCGCGGCGTCTCGTTCGACGTGCAGCGCGGCGAGTACCTCGCCATCATCGGCCCCTCGGGCTCGGGCAAGTCGACGCTGATGAACCTCATCGGCTGCCTCGACACGCCGAGCCAGGGGCGCTACTGGATCAACAGCAAGCTCGTCTCCGAGATGGAGGACGACGAACTGGCGCGCATCCGCAACCAGGAGATCGGCTTCGTCTTCCAGACGTTCAACCTCCTGGCGCGCGCGACGGCGCTCCATAACGTCGAGCTGCCGCTCATCTACGCCGGCGTCTCGGCCGCCGAGCGGCACGAGCGCGCCCAGCGCGCCCTCGGCTCGGTCGAACTCTCCGACCGCATGACGCACCGCCCGAACGAGCTGTCAGGCGGCCAGCGCCAGAGGGTCGCCATCGCCCGCGCGCTGGTCAACAACCCTTCGATCCTGCTGGCCGACGAGCCGACCGGCGCGCTCGACTCGAAGACGAGCATCGAGATCATGAACCTCTTCGAGAAGCTCCACTCCGAAGGGAACACGATCATCGTCGTCACACACGAGCACGACATCGCCGAGCGCGCGCACCGCGTCATCTCGATTCGCGACGGCAACATCGAGTCGGACGAACGCATTAAGTAGCAGGCAAGGCGCCAGGCCGATGACACAACAGAGGGAGGATGAGAGTCGGCGTGGCTCTCATCCTCCTTTCAACTTTGAGAAACTCCCACACGCATCCGGGTGACGGATGAGCGCGCGACTCACAGAGCCGACCGCAGAGCGCAGGGCCGACGCGCCCCGCGGCTTTAAACCCGCGCCCGTCTCCACGGGGCGACGCGGCCGCGGGCGGCTCCTTCCGCTCTTACGCAAGACGTGGGAGTCTCTGCGCATCGCGCTCGGCTCCCTGCGCGCGAACAAGCTCCGGACGGCGCTCACGCTCATCGGCGTCGTGGTCGGCGTCGCCGCCGTCATCGCCGTCGTCACCATCATCAAGGGGCTCGACCAGACGGTCGCCTCCACCTTCTCCTCGCAGGGCTCGACCGTCTTCACCGTCTCGAAGCGCCCGCAGGTCATCACCTCGCGCGAGGAGTTCATCAAGTTCAACCGCCGCAAGGACGTGACCGAGGAGGACGCCGGCGCCGTCACGCGGCTCTGCACCGTCTGCTGGCGCACGGGGGTGGCCGCCAACTCGCAGGCGACCGTCAAGGCCGGCGACCAGTCCTCGGAAGGCGTGCGCGTCCGCGGCCTCACGCTCTCGATGTACGCCATCGAGGACACGGACATCGTGGCCGGGCGCGCCTGGACGGACGTGGAAGAGGCCGCGGGCCGCGACGTAGCCGTCGTCGGCCCGGACATCCTCGACAACCTCTTCGCGGGCGCGCCGCCCGAGCAGGTGATCGGCCGGCAGGTGCGCGTCGAGGGGCGCGCCTACGAGATCATCGGCGTCACCGAGCGTCTGGGTAAAATCTTCGGCTTCTCGCGCGACAACTTCGTGCAGATTCCCTACCCGACCTTTAAGAAGGCGTTCGGGTCGCGCGTCTCGCTCATCGTCTTCGTGCAGGTGCCCGGAGACGCGCAGCTCGCGGCGGCCGAAGACCAGGTGCGCAACATCATGCGCAACCGGCGCGGCAAGACTTTTCACGACGAGGAGGACGGCTTCGCCCTGGAGACGCAGGCCGTCTTCATCGACCTCTACAAGACCGCGACGGCGAACATCTACCTCGTCACCATCGGCGTGGCGGCCGTCTCGCTCATCGTCGGCGGCATCGTCGTCATGAACATCATGCTGGTGAGCGTGACCGAGCGCACCCGCGAGATCGGCGTGCGCAAGGCGGTCGGCGCCTCGCGCCGCGACGTGCTTTTGCAGTTCCTCATCGAGTCGGTCGTCATCACCTCCATCGGCGGCCTGATGGGCGTGGCCGCGGGCTTCCTCCTCGCCTTCGGGCTGGCCGCGGCGATGGGCTTCCCGCTGCTCTTCAGCGCCGGCTCGGCCATCCTGGGCGTCACCGTCTCCTCCGCGGTCGGCATCGCCAGCGGGCTGTGGCCCGCGTGGAAGGCGGCGCGCCTCGACCCGATTGAGGCCTTAAGGGCCGAGTAGTTTTAAGGGTTCGTATGTCCTTCGACGACATCAAAGAGTCCGCGGCGATGGCCGTGGCGACGGTGCGGGCGAACAAGCTGCGCTCGGCGCTGACCATCCTCGGCGTCGGCATCGGGGTGGTGACGCTCACCTTCATGGTGTCGATCATCCAGGGGCTCAACAAAGCCTTCGCCACCCAGATCGAGTCTCTGGGCTCGAACACCATCTTCGTCTCGAAGTTCGACCCGAGCTTCGGCCGCCCGCCGAACAACGAGGAGCTGCACCGCAAGGACATCACCTTCGAGGACGCCGAGGCCATCCGCACGGAGGGCGCGGAGAACATCGACTCGGTCGCGCCCATCCGCCGCAAGATCGCCGCCGACCTGCGCTACGCCGACAAGGAGACCGAGACGCCGATCCTGTTCGGCGTCACCCCCGAGTACGAGTACACGCTCTCGCAGTACGTCGAGCGCGGCCGCTTCGTGACCGAGAACGACCTGCGCGGCCGCGAGAACGTCGCCATCCTCGCGCAGGACGTGGTGCGCGCCCTCTTCCCCAACGAAGACCCTTTGGGCAAGGAGATCAAGATCGAGGGGACGCCCTTCCGCGTCGTCGGCGTGATGGAGACTCTGGGGAACTTCTTCGGCCAGTCGCGCGACAACTCGGTCTTCATTCCGCTCCCGACCTTCGACAAGTACTGGCGCGACATCGAGCCGCCGCTCGTCGTCTTCTTCATCATCCTCCGCCCGCACACCCGCGCGCACGTCCAGTCGGCCATGGATCAGATCACGGACATCCTGCGGCGCCGCCGGCAGGTGCCCCTGGGCGCGAGGAACAACTTCGGCGTCTCTTCGCAGGACTCCCTGCTCGACTTCTACAACCAGCTGACGGGCGCGACGTGGCTCGTGCTGACGGCCATCTCGTTCGTCGCGCTGATGATCGGCGGCATCGGCGTGATGAACATCATGCTCGTCTCCGTGACCGAGCGCACGAAGGAGATCGGCATCCGCAAGGCCGTCGGCGCCACGCGCGCCAACATCCTCTGGCAGTTCCTCATCGAGGCCGTCGTCCTGACGGGACTCGGCGGACTTGCCGGACTCGCCGTGGGCGAGCTGGCGAGCTTCCTGACCAACGCCTACTCGCCGCTCCCGGCCTTCGTCCCCCTCTGGGCCATCCTCGTCGGCGTCGGCATCTCGGCGAGCGTCGGCATCGTCTTCGGCCTCTGGCCCGCCTGGAAGGCCGCCCGCCTCGACCCCATCGAAGCCCTGCGCTACGAGTGAAAAAGCCGTGAACCGTGAACCGTCAAACGTGACCAGAAGATGCCGTGAAGGGTGAACCGTAACCCGCCACGGGGTAAGAGCGTCTTTCACTTGTCACGGTTGACGGTTTACGATTTACGGCTCTTAGGCGTAAACTTTTCTCCAAACAAAAGGATTTCAGGGGCGGGGAACGAACGCGCGGGCCGCGGTGTGCAACCAATACCCCGGCCCGGCCGTAATAGACGCGAACCATGAAATTCATCGAGACATTGAAGCTGGCCATCGCCGCCATCCTGGCGCACAAGCTGCGCTCGGTGCTGACGCTGTTGGGGATGATCATCGGCGTGGCGGCCGTCGTCGTCGTCGTCTCGCTCATCCAGGGCTTTAACACCTACATCGACGAGAAGATCGCCAACATCGGCGCCAAGTCCTACACCATCGGCCGCTTCGGCTTTGAGGACTTCAAAGACCAGGACACCATCGCCGCCGCGCAGCGCCGCAACAAGGAGCTGGACTTCGATGACTACGAGTTCCTGCGCACGCGCCTGACGCTGACCGACAAGCTCGGCGCGGGCGCGCGCCCCGAGACCGCGACGATCAAGCACGGCAACGAGGTCATCGAGGGCGTCGCGGTGGACGGCGTGATGGCCGTCGTCGGCGACATCCAGAAGGTGGACGTGGAGGACGGCCGCTTCTTCACCGAGGTCGAGGACGCGAGCGCCGCGCGCGTCGCCTACGTCGGCGCGGACGTGGCCACGAAGCTCTTCCCCTCCTCGGGGGCGGTCGGCGGCGAGATCACCATCGAGGGGCTGACCTACCGCGTCATCGGCGTCGCGACGGCGAAGGGGACGGTCTTCGGCATCCCGCAGGACACCTTCGTCACGCTGCCGCTGCGCACCTTCCGCCAGAACTTCGGCCCGCTCGTCCGCCAGCGCTCCTTCTACATCGTCGGCACGGCCAAGGACGACCAGCACTTTCAGGACGCGGTGGACGAGGCCAAGCAGCTGATGCGCATCCGTCGCGGCCTGGCCGCGGGCGAGAAGGACAACTTCGGGGTGTTTACGCCCGACGCCATCACCAACCTGCGCGACAGCCTCTTCGGCACCATCTTCATCGTGGCCATCGCCGTGCCCGGCATCGCGCTCGTCGTCGGCGGCATCGTCATCATGAACATCATGCTGGTCTCGGTGACGGAGCGCACCAAGGAGATCGGCATCCGCAAGGCGCTGGGCGCGCGCCGCAACGACATCCTGAAGCAGTTCCTGGTCGAGGCCGTCGTGCTCTCGGCCATCGGCGGCGCGACGGGCACCTTCATCGCCTGGCTCCTCGGCCGCATCGTGACCGCCGTGCTCATCCCGACCTACCTCTCAATCGGCGCGGTCATCCTCGCCGTCTCGGTCTCGGGCGCTATCGGCATCGCCGCCGGCATCTTCCCCGCCTGGAAGGCCGCCCGGCTCGACCCCATCGAGGCGCTGAGGGCCGACTGACTTATGAAACTCCGCATCCGCAGCGACATCTACGAGAACCTGATGATGGCGTTAGGGACGATGCGCGCCAACAAGCTGCGCTCGTCGCTGACCGTGGTGGGCGTCGTCATCGGCGTCTGGACGGTGATGGCCATCGCGTCGATCATCAGCGGCATCGACGAGGCGGTGAAGAAGGCCATCGAGTCTTTCGGCACGCGCTCGATCATCATCTCGAAGTACGACCCGGGCATCCACGTCGGGCGCCGCTCGCGCGAGGAGCGGATGCGCAAGGACCTGACCTACGAGGACGCGATGGCGCTGCGCGCCCTGCCGGCCGTCGAGACCTCGGTGCCCTTCCTCGACATCACCAACAACTTCTTCGGCGCGAAGCTCAACGTCTCGGCCAACGGCAAGACCTCGACGGCGGTGCGCCTCCAGGGGACGCTCCCCGACTACGAGCGCGCCGGCATCATGGTCATCGGCGAGGGGCGCTGGTTCTCGCAGTTCGAGAACGACACGAACCAGGATGTCTGCGTCATCGGCTCGTCGGTCGCCGAGAACTTCTTCCTCTACCAGTCGCCGGTCGGCCAGACGATTTCAATCGGCGGCAACGACTTCCGCGTCATCGGCGTCTTCGAGCCGCGCGAGCAGCTGGGCGGCGGGGGGTCGGGGTCGAACGACCAGAACAACGTCATCTACGTCCCCTACAACGTGGCGCACAAGCTCAAGCCCGACGCCTCGCAGGTGACCGTCCTCGCCATCGCGAAGGCCGGGAAGATGGACGAGGCGCTCGACGAGGTGACCGACATGCTGCGCGTGCGCCGCGGCGTCTCGTTCAAGCAGCCGAACGACTTCGGCATCTCGACAGCCGAGTCGATCATCAGCCAGTTCCGCTCGATCACGGCGGGCGTCGCCGTGGCGATGGTCGCCATCTCGTCGGTCGGGCTGATGGTCGGCGGCATCGGCGTGATGAACATCATGCTGGTGAGCGTGACGGAGCGGACGAAAGAGATCGGCACCCGCAAGGCCATCGGCGCGCGGCGCAAGGACATCCTCTGGCAGTTCCTCATCGAGGCGGCGACGCTGACGGGGGCGGGCGGGCTGGTCGGCCTGCTCCTCGGCTGGCTGACGACGCTGCTGATTCGCCTCTTCGTCCCCTCCTACGTCCCGCTCTGGGCGCCCGTCATGGGCTTCGTCGCCTCGGTCGGCATCGGCATCGTCTTCGGCCTCTGGCCCGCCTGGAAGGCCGCCCGCCTCGACCCCATCGAAGCCCTGCGCTACGAGTGAAAAGGCCGTAAAGCGTGAACCGTGACCAGAAGGGATTGCGTCCCTTCTGGTCACGGTTCACGCTTTACGGTTTACGGCTCTTAAGAGATAAAACTTCCGAAGAGCGCGCTCGAAGCGACGGCGATGAGGAGGCCGATGACCCAGAAGATGATGGCAATCGTCCAGGCCCCGCCGGAGCTGAGGCGCTCGCTCGTGTTGCGCAGCCCCGAGGCCGTCAGCCAGAGGCGGTAGAAGGCGAGCACGCCGAAGGTGGAGAGGACGGCGAAGAGGACGGGGCTGTTGGCCGGCTTGACGAGCGCGCCGAGGTTGTCCGTCACCAGCGTGGTCTGCCCGAGTATCGGGTGGATGTCGTCCGGGTCTTTGACGTAGAGCAGGACGAGGCTCAAGACCTTCTCGATGATGATCGCCGGGAGCGACGCCCAGACCACCATCGACAGCGCCTGCCAGAAGCCCAGCCGCCCCCCGAAGAGGAGCACGAAGAGCATGCAGAGCCCCGCGATGATGCACATGACGACGAACAGCCCGACGAAGACGTTGACGCTGTTGCCAGCGACCTTCGCGGGCGACTTGGCGTCGGCGAGCTGCTGCTCCTTCATCTGCGCGGCCCGCTCGGGCGGGATGTTGAAGCGCTCGACCACCTTGTCGGTGGTGAAGTTGATGATGCGCTCCGGCGTCAGGCGGTAGGTGAAGGCGGTCGTGTAGGCGAAGCTCAGCAGCGCGGCGATGAGCAGGGCGCCGAGCCAGCTCGGGTGCGCGCGCAGGTTGCGAAAGACGGCCGACGGCTCGAAGAAGATGTTCCCGAGCTTCTGGAGGAAGGGCATCGGCGCGGGCGCGTCCTCGACCGAACGCCGCGGGATGAAGCTCAGCCCGAGCAGCACCAGCCCGAGGAAGCAGAGCGCCGCCCCCGGCCCGTAGCCCAGGACCTTCAGGAAGGCGGCGACGATCAGCAGCACCCCGGCGCCGAAGACGACGGCCGCGACGATGAAAGACTGTGTGCGAGTTGTCACGCGGGAGAGACCTCACTTCACTGCGGGATGAGAAACCACGCGGCGCATTCTACCCCCAACCGGGCACCCGCGCCGCAACAAATTTTCTTACGCGCCCGCCCCACACAAGGTTTCAAACCCCGCTGTTCACCGCCCCACACTTTCTGAGATAATCACCCCAACCGACCTGGAAAACTCCGAGCCGCTCCAACGGGCTGCCGCCAAAGCCTAAAAGCGAGTCAAACACTCGACCAGAAAGGCGGACAGACATGACCGGAGAAGAGATGGAACGCGCGATGGCATTTATCGTCGAACAGCAGGCGCAGGCTTCCGCATCGAATGCGCAGACTCAGTCAACGATGGCGCGGCTGACCGAGCGCCTTGACCGCCTGACAGAGCACACTGACCGCAACGCGGAGGGCATCACGGCCTTACTCGCCATAGCCGAGATGCACGAGCGCGAGATAACCGCGAACCGCGAAGCACAGGCCCGCGCCGACGCCGAGAACCGCGAGGCACAGTCGCGCACCGACGAACGCCTCAACGCCCTCATCGACACCGTCGAGCGCTACATCAACGAAGGCCGGAACGGGAAGGCGTAAGCGTAAGCAGGTTGCAATGGGGACGAGGAAGGCAGAGCGCAGACTCTGCCTTTTCTGTTCTGAGGTGAATGTCTTCAGGCAGATACGGTGCCCATCACTCGAAAGGGTTCGGTGTAAGCCTACTGGCTTTTGGTCTCGGCCTCGAACCAGCCGGGGACGCGGATGCAGGCGACGGTGTGGTGGGGGGAGACTTCGCGGAGGTCCGGGTCGATGCGGGCGCAGTCGGGGATGGCCTCGGGGCAGCGGGTGTGGAAGCGGCAGCCGGAGGGCGGGTTGATGGGCGTGGGCACGTCGCCCTTTAAGACTATCCGGTCGCGCTTGCGCGTGGGGTCGGGGACGGGGATGGCCGAGAGCAGGGCGCGCGTGTATGGGTGGAGCGGGTTCGCGTACAACTCCTCGGCCGAGGCCACCTCGACGATGCGGCCGAGGTACATGACGGCCACGCGGTCGGAGATGTGCTCGACCACGGCGAGCCCGTGCGAGATGAAGAGATAGGTCAGCTCGAACTCGCCCTGCAAATCTTCCAGAAGGTTGACGACCTGCGCCTGCACGCTCACGTCCAAAGCCGAGACCGGCTCGTCGGCCACGACGAGCTTCGGGTTCAAGGCGAGAGCCCGCGCGATGCCGATGCGCTGGCGCTGCCCGCCGGAGAACTCGTGCGGGTAGCGGTTCATGTAGTCCGGGTCTAAGCCCACCTTCCGCAGCAGCTCCGCCACGCGCTCACGCCGCTCGCCCTTCTCGCCGATGCCGTGGATGACCAGCGGCTCCGAGACGATGTCGCGCACACGCATCCGCGGGTTGAGGCTCGCGTAAGGGTCTTGGAAGATGATCTGCATCTCGCGGCGCAAACGCCGCAGCTCCTCGCCCGAGGTCGCCAGCACGTCACGCCCCTCGAACTCGACCTGCCCCCGGGTCGGCTCGATCAGACGTAACAGACAACGGCCGACCGTAGACTTGCCGCAGCCCGACTCGCCTACCAGCCCCAAAGTCTCGCCGCGGTAGATGTCGAACGTCACGCCGTCCACCGCGCGCACCACGTCATCGCTCCCCTCGATGGAGAAATGTTTGAAGAGGCCGCGCACGCGCAAGAGTTCTGCGCGCGCGATGGCACCTTGCACGTCCTCCGCGCGCGCGGCCGAGACTTCGGCTTCGGGCACCGTCTGCATCCGCTCGTTCGTGCTCATAAAGACAGAAAATTTAACAGGGATGGACAGGATAGTCAGGATAAAGCAACTTCAAATGTCCAATCCATATCCTGAACATCCTGCCCATCCCTGTTAATTCATCCTTCCGCTTACTCTCAAGCCGGCGTGTCATTCTCCCGCATGTGTTCGATCTGTGTGTCGGCGGCGACCGCCGCCGTCAGGTCGTAGAGCACGCAGCGCACCGAGACGCCGCCCTCCAATTGGTAGAGCGGCAGGTCGCCCTCCGTGCAGCGCGGCATGCGGTGCGGGCAGCGCGGCGCGAAGTGGCAGCCCTCCGGCAGGTTCGTCGGCTTCGGCACCGTGCCCTCGATGGTCGAGAGCCGGCCCGCCCTTTTGACGCCCGCCTCCGTCAGCTTCGGCACGGAGCGGAGCAGCCCTTCGGTGTAAGGGTGTTTCGGCCGCGCGAACAGTTCTCCGACCGGCGACTCCTCGACGATACGCCCCGTGTACATGACGGCCACGCGGTCGGCGACTTCGGCGACGACGCCGAGGTCGTGCGTGATGAGGAGCACGGCGAGGTTGCGCGTCCGTCGCAGCCCGTCGATGAGTTCGAGGATCTGCGCCTGGATGGTCACGTCGAGCGCGGTCGTCGGCTCGTCGGCGATGAGCAACTTCGGGTCGCACGCGAGCGCCATCGCGATCATCACGCGCTGCCGCATCCCGCCCGAGAGCTGGTGCGGGTAGTCGTCGGCGCGCCGGCCGGGGTCGGGTATCGACACCTCGCGCATCGCCTCGACGGCCGCCTCTCGCGCCTGCCTGCGGTTCAACTTGCGGTGGAGCCTGAGCGCCTCCGCGATCTGCTCGCCGACCGTGTAGACGGGGTTGAGCGAGGTCATCGGGTCTTGAAAGATCATCGCGATGTCGTCGCCGCGTATCTCGCGCATCCGCTCGTCCGACGCCGCCAGAAGGTTCTCGCCCGCGAACAGAATCTCCCCGCCCACAATCCTTCCCGGCGCCCCGACCAGCCTCATCAACGACAGCGCCGTGATCGACTTCCCGCACCCGGACTCGCCCACCAGCCCCAGCAGCTCGCCCTCGCCCACGTGAAAGCTCACCCCGTCCACCGCGCGCACCAACCCCGCACGCGTCGGAAACTGCGTCCGCAAATCTTTGACTTCGAGCAGGTGCGTCACTGTCTGCAAGAGTAAACGAATGGTGCCCCGGGTGCCAAGACCTCCGCCATTAAACCGTCACGGCCTCGCGGTACTCGCCCCAGACGCGGCGGAGTCGGTGGGAGATTTCGCCGACGGTGGCGAGCGCTTCGACGCAGTCGAGGACGCGCGGGAGGAGGTTGTCGTCGGAGCGCGCGGCGTCTTCGAGGAGGGTGAGGGCGACCTCCGTCCTCTCGGCGGCGCGGCGCGCGCGCAAAGCGCGGAGGCGTTCGACCTGCGCGCGCTCGACCGAGGGGTCGATGCGAAGCGTCGGGACGGGCGTCTCGTCTTCAGCGCGGAAGCGGTTGACGCCGACGACGATGGCGTCCTCGGATTCGACGGCGCGCTGGTAGACGTAGGCCGCCTCCTGTATCTCGCGCTGGACGTAGCCGACCTCGATGGCGTGGAGCATCCCGCCGAGCGCGTCGATCTTCTCGATGTAGTCGAGCGCGAGCCGCTCGATCTCGTTCGTCAAATGTTCGACCGCGTAGGAGCCGGCGAGCGGGTCTACGGTATCGGCCACGCCCGACTCGTAGGCGACGACCTGCTGCGTGCGCAGGGCGAGCCGCGCCGCCGCCTCGGTGGGGAGCGAGAGCGCCTCGTCCATCGCGTTGGTGTGCAGACTCTGCGTGCCGCCTAAGACCGCGGCGAGCGCCTGGACGGCCGTCCGCACCACGTTGACCTCGGGCTGCTGCGCGGTGAGGGTCGAGCCCGCCGTCTGCGTGTGGAACCGCAGCATCTGCGAGCGCGGGTCGCGCGCGTGGAAGCGTTCGCGCATGAGCCGCGCCCAGAGGCGCCGCGCGGCGCGGAACTTCGCGACCTCTTCAAGCAGGTTGTTGTGCGCGTTGAAGAAGAAGGAGAGGCGAGGGGCGAACTCGTCAACCTTGAGGCCCGCGTTGACTGCCGCCTCGACGTAGGCGATGGCGTCGGCGAGCGTAAAGGCCACCTCCTGCACGGCCGTCGAGCCGGCCTCGCGGATGTGGTAGCCGCTGATCGAGATCGTGTTCCAGTTCGGCACCTCCGCGGCGCAGTAGGCGAAGGTGTCGGTGACGAGTCTGAGAGAGGGCGCGGGCGGATAGATGTACGTGCCGCGCGCGATGTACTCCTTGAGGATGTCGTTCTGAATCGTGCCTTGAAGCTTGTCGGGGGCGACGCCCTGCTTCTTCCCGACCGCGACGTAGAGGCAGAGGAGGACGGCGGCCGTCGCGTTGATGGTCATCGAGGTCGAGACGGAGTCTAAAGGGATGCCTTCGAAGAGGCGCTCCATATCTACGAGCGAGTCGATGGCGACGCCCACCTTGCCGACCTCGCCCGCGGCCAAAGGGTCGTCCGAGTCGAGCCCGATCTGCGTCGGCAGGTCGAAGGCGACCGAGAGGCCGGTCGTCCCCTGTGACAGCAGAAACTTGTAGCGCGCGTTCGACTCCTCGGCCGTCGCGTAGCCCGCGTACTGGCGCATCGTCCAGAGGCGGCCGCGGTACATGTTGCGCCGCACGCCGCGCGTGTAGGGGAAGGCGCCGGGGTCGCCGAGGTCTCGGTCGTAGTCCGGAGCTTCGGTGTTCGAGGGATTGAAGTCGGTCGGGAGCTGGATGCCCGAGGAGGTCTCGAAGTGCTCTCGCCGCTCGCGCGGGGCGGCCTGCGGCGCGTCCGTCTTCGTGCTCATAAAATCTCTCTTCTGGCGTGTGCGTCGGGCAACTTTTTTTCGCCTGCGGGTTGTCTCGAAGCCTAGCACAGCCGCTCCGTGACGGGCAACGAACGGTTTCTGTGCACCCTTGACACCGCCGCGTGTGTGCTAATGCTCCGCCAACTTGAACGGGCAGACGGGTACAACTGGAAGCCCTGCCCGTGCGTCTGAGATGAGTTGCAATAAACGCGCAACGCGGCTGCAACGGGCGAGCAAGGGGCGGGGGACGAACCAGGTTCGGGCACTCCGGTTAAAAAATCTTCCTAACAATTAGAGATTATTGCCGATGAGAAAGACGCTTTTTTCTGTTCTCCCGCTACTCGTGTTTCTGGGGCCGACCTACGTCGGGTTGCCCTCCTTCCTCGGGCTTTTCGCCGGCCCTTCGGCCGTGCGCGTCGAGCCGAACTACCTGCGCAAGCCCTCCGCCAGCCCCGCGACCGTGGCCCTGCGCGGCCGCATCAACGAGGCCAAGCGCGAGCTTAAAAAACTCCCCGCCGACTCGCTCGACGCCGTGACGCTCGCCGTCTCGGATAAAAAGGGCGAGGTGCAGACGCTCACGGCATCGAAGGAAGAGTTTCTGAAGAAGGGCGGCCAGTTCACCGCCGTCTCTTCCAACGGCGAGCCTCTTAAGGTTGAAGTCGTCCGCCCGAACTACGTCAACACGGCCGTGCGCGTCACGGACGGGGAGGGCCGGGAGCTTCAGCCGCTCGTCGTGCGCTACCCCGTCGAGCGCGAGGGCAAGCTGCACGAGGTCGCCTACTACACCTCCGCGCACCCCGCGGTCGAGAACCGTGAGGTCGTGCGCGCCGGGGGCCAGTACGTCCGCGAGCAGTTGGACGAGGCCGCGCGCAAGCTCGCGGCCGTCGGCGAGCCCGTCGATCCCGCGGTCATCGACGTGGCCGAGCGGCTCTGCCACGTCGAGCACACAGACCACAAGCGCTTCCTGACCGAGGACTCGGCCGCGCTCTTCGACGAGATACGGACGCTCTACGCTCTGAACGCGGGCGACACCTACCGCTACTCGGTCAGCTCGGCCGGCGCGGGCGGCATGGTGCAGATGATCCCGCCGACCTACGAGGGCACGCGCGAGCAGCACCCGCGCGCGAACCTCAAGGCGGACTTCGTCGAGGGCATGCGCGACCACGCCAACGCGACGCAGGCGATGCTGCTCTACATGCAGGACACCTGGGACTACCTGAAGAAGCAGGACGAGGTCGTCGCGGCGCTCGGCGGCGGGTTGGCGACGCAGGCCGAGTTGCTCGCGGCCGGCTACAACTCGAACCCGCGCAAGCTCCCCGGCTACCTCGCGCGCGGCGGCTCCGCCTGGCGCACGCTCATCCCCGAGGAGACCAAGATGTACCTGCGCATCTACTCCGCGGTCGAGGCCAACGTGGACTTCGACGGCCGCTCATAACTAACTAGAGCCGCCTGTTCCTGTCCTTCAGGAACAGGTAGAGGACGAAGAGCGCGACGATTACGCCCGGCACGCACAGCGTGGCGAAGTAGTAGTGAAGTTCGAAGCGGCTCGGCATCAATTACGACACTCGCCGACGCCGGGTGGGTTCCGAAAAGGTTTGTTGAAGAGAGAGCGAAGGGGCAGGCTTCGGCCGGGCCCCTTTTCGCTTTGCATCCGTGTATTAAACGTGCCGCGCGGTTGACCTGCGCGCGCGCGCCGCGTAGCATCTTTGGTCGGAAGTTAATCCCCCAAAATTATTCGACGCGAGAAGCATTTGGAAATCAACGACGAGGCGAAGGAGATCGTGCAGGAGCTGGGCGCGGCCATCAACTCCGCGGTCGAGAACTCTACAGAGGTGGCCGCCGCCATCGAGCGTCTGCGCGAGGCCGGCTACGAGATGGAGCTGACGCTGAGGCTGGAGATCGGCCTGCGCGAGTACGAGGGTGAGCCCGACGAGGGCGGCGAGGAGTCGGCGCGGCTCGAACTGACGGACGAAGACCGCCGCACGCTCCGCAGCATGAAGATACGCTTCGACGACCCGGACTGAGCGCGCAGCCGCACGCGAAAAAGTTAAAGGGTGGGACGCCATTCAAATGGCGCCCCACCCTTCTCTCTTTCCGGCGGTGCGGAAGGTTACTCCATGTCGGCCGTGGCCTTCTTGGTCGCGGCGTCGTAGTGCAGCGTGAGCTTCGAAATCTTGAGGAGGTTCAGGTTCTCCCACTCGATGGCGTTGCCGCCCTTGTCCTCGATGCGCAGGTCCCACTCGGCGGACGTCTCGTCGCGGTGGAACTTGATGTCCACGCTCTGCCCCGTGGGCAGCGTGTCCTTGCCGAGGATGTCCTCCTCCCAGTCGTCCTTGTCGTGCGGCGAGATGTAGACCTTGTCGATCTCGACGCCCGTCTCGTTGACGAGGGTGAAGTCCTGCGCGGCGCTGTCCGACGCGGCCGAGGAGGTGTTGGCGTTCGCGGCCGCGGGGGAGGCGGCCGGGGTCGCGGTCGCGGCCGGCGTCGCGGCCTTGGTGGCGGCGTTCGTGTTGGCCGTGGCGTTGGTGCTGGGGGCGGGCGCCGAGCAGGCGGCCGTCAAAAGCAGCGCGAAGGCCACGCCGCCGATCAACTTCAGACTCTTCATTTAATCTTCCTTCTGTTTGTAGCAGACGAGCCTCCCCCTTCTCCGGGGCTGCGGTCTCGACCTGCGGGGATTTCGTTCGCGCGCACCTCGGAAGAGACGGTACGGGTCGGGGTCTCAGTAACATGAGTGCAAGACGCCGGAGTAAACTTTCAGAAGTGGCGGGCCTTGCAAAGTCGAAAGACTGTAGGGTAAGGGCGCATGGAAAGTCAATCGGTTAGCCCGGCGCGCGGCACGCGCGCTTTGCCTCGAAGCGGCGCGTGTGCTAACCTTCCGGCTTAAATTTACTGAGATTTTCTCGCCTGATAGCTTTGCCGAAGAGGAGCATTCACTAAAGGTATGTCCACACACTCAATCAGCAGCGGCAGCGGCCAGACGGGCAAGGTCGTGCAGATCATCGGCCCCGTCCTCGACGTGGAGTTCAGCGACGGCTACCTGCCGCCCATCTACACGGCGCTGCGCGTCACCTCCGAAGGCTTCGACGTGCCCGATCCCATCGACATCATCTGCGAGGTCGAGCAGCACTTAGGCGAAGGCCGCGTCCGCACCGTCTCGATGCAGCCGACCGAGGGCATCGTGCGCGGCATGATCGCCACCGACACCGGCAGCAACATCACCGTCCCCGTCGGCGAGACGACCCTGGGGCGCGTCCTCAACGTCATCGGACAGCCCGTGGACAACCTCGGGCCGGTCAACTCCGAGCAGCGCTACCCCATCCACCGCCACGCGCCCACGCTCGACGAGCAGTCCACCGGGATGGAGATGTTCGAGACCGGCATCAAGGTCGTCGATCTCATCCAGCCGTTTCTGCGCGGCGGCAAGATCGGGCTGTTCGGCGGCGCGGGCGTCGGCAAGACCGTGCTCATCATGGAGCTGATCAACAACGTCGCCATGAAGCACTCGGGCTTCTCGGTCTTCGCCGGGGTCGGCGAGCGCACGCGCGAGGGCAACGACCTCCTGCGCGAGATGGTCGAGTCTGAGGTCATCCAGTACGGCGCGGAGTTCAACAAGCACTTCCACGAGACCGGCGAGTTCGACATGACGAAGGTGGACATGAACACCATCGGCCAGTCGAAGGTCGCGCTCGTCTACGGGCAGATGACCGAGCCGCCGGGCGCGCGCCTGCGCGTCGCGCTCTCGGGCCTGACGGTCGCCGAGTACTTCCGCGACCAGGGGCTCGACGTGCTGCTCTTCGTGGACAACATCTTCCGCTTCACGCAGGCCGGGTCGGAAGTGTCGGCGCTCCTCGGGCGCATGCCCTCGGCCGTGGGCTACCAGCCGAACCTCGCGACCGAGATGGGCGAGCTACAGGAGCGCATCACCTCGACGCGCACCGGCTCCATCACTTCGATTCAGGCGGTCTACGTTCCCGCGGACGACTACACCGACCCGGCGCCGGCCACGACGTTCGCGCACCTCGACGCCGTCACCGCGCTCTCGCGCCAGATCGTCGAGCTGGGCATCTACCCGGCGGTTGACCCGCTCACCTCATCTTCGCGCATCCTCGACCCGCGCATCGTCGGCGAAGACCACTACCGCACGGCGCAGGCGGTCAAGCAGATCCTCCAGCGCTACAAAGACCTGCAGGACATCATCGCGATTCTGGGTCTGGACGAACTCTCCGATGACGACAAGCTGGTCGTCAGCCGCGCGCGCAAGGTGCAGCGCTTCTTCTCGCAGCCCTTCTTCGTCGCGCAGCAGTTCACCGGCATGGAGGGCAAGTACGTCCACGTCGCCGACACCATCAAGAGCTTCCAGGAGATCATCGACGGCAAGCACGACGACCTCCCCGAGCAGGCCTTCTACATGGTCGGCACCATCGAAGAGGCGCGCGAGAAGGCCGCGAGGATGG
This sequence comes from Pyrinomonadaceae bacterium, assembly GCA_045807865.1. GTDB lineage: Bacteria > Acidobacteriota > Blastocatellia > Pyrinomonadales > Pyrinomonadaceae > QHXN01. Next base: position 21,979 of record JBJMGP010000094.1, on the reverse strand, counting down.
CCGCAGGCGCGTAAACCGTGACAAGGCCGTGAACCGTGAGATGTAAACCGTAACCAGATAAAGCCAGCTCTTCATCTGGTTACGGTTTACGGTTCACGGTTCACGACTCTTTCTCATCACTTAGCACTTACAGATAATGGCTCTTCAACTAGATGTCATCACGCCGGAGCGGCGCCTGCTGTCGGAGCAGGCGGACTCGGTGACCGTGCCGGGCTTAGGCGGCGAGCTGGGCATCCTGCCCGGCCACACGCCGCTCATCTCGGCGCTCCAGACGGGCGTCCTCTCCTACACGCAGGGCGGGACGACCCGCCGCCTGCTCGTCTCGGGCGGCTTCGTCGAGGTCAACAACGACCGCGTCTCCGTCCTCGCAGACCTCGCCGAGTTCCCCGAAGAGGTGGACGCCGCCCGCGCCCGCACCGAGCGCGAAGAGGCCGAACGTCTCCTCGGCGGCTTCACGGGCACGCCCGAAGAACTCGCCGCCGTCCGCGCGCGCCTTGACCGCGCCAGCACGCGCCTCCAACTCGCCGCGGGCGACACCACGCGCTAAAGATCTAACAATCAAACCGGGCGCGTCCGACCTTTCAAAGGTCAGGCGCGCCTTCCCTTTTGCCCGAACAGACGTAAGTTTTTTTCACTTTTCTTTCGTTTCATGCTTGAAACATTTGCCCGCGCATGGCATAATGGCGGCCTCAAATGTGGACGGCGGTCGGAACAGGCAAGGGGGCTTTAAAAGGATGTCACAGGCGGCGCCGGAGGCGCTTAAAAACGTTGTCGAGTTGCCGCGCGAGGTCTCGGGCGCGGCGACGCAGGACGACCAGTTGGTCGAGTCTTCCCTGCGCCCGCGCACGCTCGAAGAGTACGTCGGGCAGCTGAAGATCACGACGAACCTCAAGATATTTTTGCGCGCGGCTAAGGCGCGGCGCGAGGCGCTCGACCACGTCCTCTTCTTCGGCCCGCCGGGGCTGGGCAAGACGACGCTCTCGCAGATCATCGCGTCCGAGATGAACGCGCCTTTGAAGAGTGTCAGCGCGCCGGCCATCGAGCGCGGCGGCGACCTCGCGGCCGTCCTTACCAACCTGCAAGAGGGCGAAGTCCTCTTCATCGACGAGATCCACCGGCTCAAGCCGCAGATCGAGGAAGTGCTCTACCCGGCGATGGAGGACTACCAGCTCGACATCATGATCGGGCAGGGCACGGCGGCGCGCTCGATTAAATTAGACCTGCCGAAGTTCACCCTCGTCGGTGCGACGACGCGGGCGGGTCTCATCACCGCGCCCCTGCGCGGCCGCTTCGGCATCGTCTTCCACCTGGACTTCTACGGGCAGAAGGATTTGGAGATTATCGTCCACCGCTCGGCCGAAATTCTCGGCGTGGAGTTGGAGGCGTCGGGCGCTTCGGAGATTGCGCGGCGCGCGCGCGGGACACCGCGCATCGCCAACCGCCTACTCCGCCGCGTGCGCGACTACGCGGAGGTCGAGTACGACGGCCGGGTCACGCGCGAGGTGGCGCGGCGCGCGCTGGACGAGATGGAGGTCGATAAGTTCGGGCTCGACGAGATCGACCGGAAGGTCTTGACGACCATCATCGAGAAGTTCGACGGCGGCCCCGTGGGCGTCGGCACCATCTCGGCCTCGATCAGCGAGGAGCGCGAATCAATTGAGGAGATCATCGAGCCGTACCTCATCCAGATCGGCTTCCTCAACCGCACGCCGCGCGGCCGCGTCTGTACCCCGGCGGCCTACAGGCACATGGGGTTCACGCCGCCGAAGCGGAAGGAGTCTTAAGTTTCGGCCTTGCAAGAGGTCGAAGAGCGCCGGGCGGGCGTGCGTTGGAGGATCGGGAGCCTTTGACGCCGCCCGCTTCGGTGTATCTAATCGTTAAGAAAAATTAACAGGGATGGACAGGATGTGCAGGATAAAGATTTGAAAACTTCAATCCCCTATCCTGTGCATCCTGTCCATCCCTGTTAATTCATTAGCGCTCTTTAAGGCTTCGCGGGCGGGGCCGTCGTGTCCTGCTTGATGTTGAGGGTGACGTTGACGAGGTGCTTCTCGTGGTCGGGCGTGGCCTGGCTGACGACCTTGAGCGCGGGCATGGGGTTGCCGGCGCGCGCGGCGTCGCGCTGGAACTCGGTCACGCTCTTCTTGACGAACTCTTCGACGTAGCCCTCGTCGTAGACATCCTTGTGCAGCAGCCGCCAGCGGCCACGCAGGTTGTTCGTCGCGACTTCGTCGAGACCGTTGATGACGAGGTCGCCCATGAGGTACTGCGGCCCCTCCGTCACGTGGAAGTGATAGGTGACGCTCCGCGCCGAGTCGTCGAACTCCGTCTCGGCGCGGAGGCGCGCGGCGAGGTAGCCCTTGCGGCCGTAAGCCCTGCGCACGCCCGCGAGCCCCTTCGCCATCTTGACGGCGTTGGCGACCTCGTGGTTCTTCATCCCCAACGCGGCATCGAGCTCCTGCGCGGTGAGCCCCTCGGCCCCCTCCCACGTGGCCTTGTCCCAGACGTAGATCGAGCCCTCGTCCACGGTCAAAGCGACGGCCACGCCCTTGCACTCGGGCGACATCTCGGGCGCGACCTGCGGCGCGCTGAACGCGGCGCGCAGGTAGCCGCGCTCGTGGTAGAGCGGCAGCAGGTTGCTCTCGACGAAGCCGCCCACGTAGGCGCGCGAGTAGTCGTTATCGAAGATGCCGCCCGACTTCGTCACCAGCAGCTCCTCGGGCACGGCGCGCGCGCCCGCGTAAGTGATCTTGCAGACGCGCAGCCCCGGCCCCTTGACGCTGTAGAGGTGTTCGACCTTGTGGTTCGCGGGGTTCTCCGAGAGCGTGTACTCGACCGAGCCCTCGATCTTGCGCTCGTTGAGCAACTCGGTGAGCGCCTGCTTGATCTGCTCGGTGACGCCGCCCGCCTCGGGCGCGGTGCCGTCGAAGGCGGGGAGCTTGCGGCGGATGGCCGCCATCAGCTCATCGTCCGTGAACCAGACGAAGTTGTCGAACGTGACGGGCATCGTCCACTTCCGCTCGACGACCTCGAAGCTGAGGAGCGCCTTGTCGGTCGTCCCCTTGATCTTGTAGCTGAGGTTGGTGAAGAGGCCGGACTCCAGGAGCCGGTTGGCGGCCGCCTCCACGTCGTCGATGCTGACGGTCTGCCCGACCGTGAGGCCGCTCTTCTCAAGCGCCTCCGTCTCCTTGACGCGGTCGAGCCCTTTGAACTCTATCTTGTCGAGCTTAAGCGACTGCGGCGGCTGTTGCTGCGCGCGGGCGCCGCGCGCGGGCAGGAGGAGGCACGCGGCGAAGAGCGCGAGGGCGGCCGCGAAATACACACGATGAGGCGCTGAAAGGGGCACGAAGTTTCTCCGTCTGTCGTTCGGGATTATCGCTGGGGAGCGGGGCCATTTTAACAGCCCCGCGCGGCAGACCGAAGTGAGGCGGGCAACCTTCAGGACTTCGCCTCACGGATGCGCGCGCGCATCTCGCGGACGGCGTCGGCGAGGCCGTAGAGCACCGCGCGGGAGACGACGTTGTGTCCGATGTTGAACTCGGTGATCTCGGGGATGGCCGCGACCTCCGACACGTTGCGGTAGGTGAGGCCATGGCCGGCGGCGACGTGCAGGCCGTACTGCGCGGCGAGCGCGGCCGCCTCGCGCAGGCGCTGCAACTCGGCCACGGCGCGCGCACGCCCCTCGGAGTGGACGGCGCGCGCGCCGAGCGTGGACTCGGCGTAGGCGGCCGTGCACAGCTCGACCTGCTGCGCGCCGACCTTATGCGCCGCCTCTATCTGGCGCGGGTCGGGGTCGATGAAGAGGCTGACGAAGAGACCGCCCTCGCGCAGACGGTCGACCGCGCCGCGCACGGTGTCGAAGTTCGCGACGGCGTCGAGGCCCCCCTCGGTCGTGATCTCGCCGGCCGTCTCGGGGACGAGCGAGATGGCGTCGGGGCGCGCGTCCACGGCGATCTGGATCATCTCTTCGGTCGCGGCCATCTCGACGTTGAGGTAGGTCGAGACGACGCGCCGCAGCGTGTAGATGTCTTCGTCCTGTATGTGCCGGCGGTCGCCGCGGAGGTGGACGGTAATGCCGTCCGCGCCCGCGTCCTCGCACATCAGGGCCGCCGCCGCCACGCTCGGCTCCGGCGCCCGCCGCGCCTGCCTCACGGTCGCCACGTGGTCGATGTTGACGTTGAGTCTCGCCGTCATCCCTCAACCTCCGTCTAAGAGTTTCATCAAATCCTCTGCCCGGCGAGTTCGGGGGACACGTCGGTCTCGACTTCGAGGGCACCGTTCAGGCGCCGGCGGTTTTTGACCCGGTCGGCCGCTGCGCGCGCGCGCGCGATGGCCTCGTCGTAGAGGCCGCGGGCGGCGTTGCGGCGGACTTCATTCAGCTCGCCGAAGCCTTGCAGGCCGGTCTTGAAGCTGACGGAGCCCCCGGCCACGTCGTTCCAGCGGACGGGGTATTCGAGCATGCGCAAGCCCGCGCGGTGCGCGATGAAGAGCAGCTCCACGTCGAAGCCGAAGCGGTCGATCAGGGCGCCCTCGACGACGGGGCGGCACACGTCCATGCGGAAGGCTTTAAAGCCGCACTGCGTGTCCTTGAAGGGCAGGCCCGTCAGCCTCCTCATCACGAAGTTGAAGACGCGCCCCGACTGCTCGCGCGTCCACGGCTGGTGTGTGCCGATGAGGCGGCGGTCGAGCGCGCGCGAGCCGAAGACCACGTCGTACTGCCCCGAGCGGATCGGCTCGACGAGCTTGGGCGTCTCGGTGACCGGCATCGAGAGGTCGGCGTCGAAGAAGGCGGCGACCGTGTGGCGCGCGGCCAGTAGTCCCGTGCGCACGGCGTTGCCCTTCCCCCTGTTCGGCTCGACGCGGATGACGCGCCCCTCGACGTTCCGGGCGGGCCGCTCGTTGAAGACGCCTGCGGCCACGCCGACGGTGTCGTCCTTCGAGCCGTCGTCCACGACGATCACCTCGCCGTCGCCGGGCTGCTCCTCCAGATAGGCCACCAGTTCGCGCAGGGTCTTCCCGATGCGCGCCGACTCGTTGTAAGCGGGGATGATGATCGAGAGAGAAGCTGAAGACATCGATTAGGCAAACACTTCCTGGTCAAATACTGCCGCGAAAATATAGCAGAAAGTATTCAGGAGACAGTAGTCAGGAGACAGCAGGCTCCGCCCGGCGAGGTTGACGATGACAGCCGCAGGGTTCAACTGGCGAAGGCTTTTCTACTGACTACTGACTACTGTCTCCTGACTACTACCCGTGATAAAATCTCTCCACGGGCGTATCAACGCGCGGAGGACGAGGGGAGTTCGGGGGTTTCAATCCATGAGCAGCAGGACGTTCGGACGCATCACGGCGGCGGTCATCATCGTGGCGGCGACGCTGGTCGGCGGCATCTACGGGCGGCGCGCCTTCTCGCAGGTGGCGGGCGGCGGCGCCGAGGGCGGCGCGCAGCGCATCGAGTCGGCCTACCAGGAGGCGCTCTCGGTCATCTCGGAGAACTACGTGGACAGCGTGGACTACGAGAAGGCCAACGAGGCCGCCATCCAGGGCATGCTCTTTACGCTCGACCCCCATTCGAGCTTCTTCTCGCCGGCCGAGTACCGGAGGCTCCTGCAAGACCAGGAGTCGCGCTTCACGGGCATCGGCGTCTCCATCCTGCGCCACCGCGACGGCGTCTACGTCCAGACGCCCATCGAGGGCACGCCCGCCGCGAAGGCCGGACTCCGCTTCGGCGACCGCATCGTCGAGGTGGACGGCAAGGACGCGCGCGACTGGACGACGCAGGCCGTCTCGAAGGCCGTCCGCGGCCCCGAGGGCGAGCCCGTCACCATCAAGGTCGAGCGCGCAGGGAGTCAGGCGCCGCTCTACTTCACCATCAAGCGCGGCAGCGTCCCGCAGCCCTCCATCCGCAACGCCTTCATGCTCAAGCCCGGCGTCGGCTACGTGGGGATGACGGGCGGCTTCACGCACACGACCTCGGACGAGCTGGCCGCGGCGCTCGAAGAGCTGAGCGGCCAGGGCATGCAGCAGCTCATCCTCGACCTGCGCGGCAACCCGGGCGGGCTGCTCGACCAGGCCATCAAGGTCGCGAGCCACTTCGTCCCGAAGAACCGCGCCGTCGTCTCCGTCCGCAGCCGCGACGAGGAGAGCAACCACGAGTACAAGAACGTCTACTTCGACCCCATCGAGCAGCCGCTCGTCGTCCTCGTCAACGGCAACTCGGCCTCGGCCTCCGAGATCGTCGCCGGCGCGATACAGGATCACGGCCGCGGCCTCATCGTCGGCGAGACGACCTTCGGCAAAGGGCTCGTCCAGCGCATCTTCAACCTGCCCTACGGCGCGGGCCTGACGCTGACGACCGCCAAGTACTACACGCCCTACGGGCGTCTGATTCAACGCTCCTACGCGGACGGCTCCATCTACGACTACTACACGCACCAGAATCCGAACGCGGAGCCGACGCCGCGGACGGCGAGCCCGACGACACCCGTGAACCCTGCGGCGCCCGCGGCGCCCAACGCGGGGGCAGTCGCCCCGACGCCGCAGCCCACTCCGGCGCCCACGCCCTCGGGGCCGGCCATCAAGACGGCGGGCGGGCGCGTCTTCTACGGCGGCGGCGGCATCACGCCCGACCGCGAGGTCAAGGCGCTCGAAGTGGGGAGCCCCGTGCGCGCGCGCATCTACGAGGAGGCTTTCTACTTCGTGCGCCAGCTCGCCGGCGGGCAGATTCCAGGGCTTGAGAGCTACCGCGTGACGACCGAGCCGCAGTTCGGCAAGAGCGCGCGCGCGACCGACTCCCCCGTCAACGACAAGGTCTTGCAGGCGTTCCGCGACTTCGCCAAGCGTGACACGGAGTCGGGCCTGAGCCCGGCGCAGATCGACCGCGAGATCGAGTACGTGCGCCTGCGCGTCCGCGAGAACCTCGTCAACGTCAGCTACGGCGGCGACGCCGCCACGCGCTTCCTCCTCGAAGCCGACCCGCAGGTGCTCCGCGCCCTCGAACTCTTCCCCGAGGCCAAGTCCCTCGCCGAGAACGTCGGCCGCCGCCCGGTCTCGGAATGAGACGACAACACATAACCGGCACACACAGGCAGGGGGCGACGTTGTTCGCCCTCTCTCTTTTTCTAGTCGAATCTTTCGGGCGGAGGAAAGAGATTTTCAACAAGGATGCTTGAGGTTGAAAAGAGACGGCGGGCTGACGGGCGCCTTCTGCGCGCGCTGGATTACGCGCACCTTGTCTACCTCGGGCTGCTGCCGGCCGCCGCGACCTTCTCGCTGCTCTACGCCTACGGCCACCCGGTGCCGTTGCTGCTCTTCATTGCGGGCACGGCGGCGGTCGGCGTCTACCTCGCCGCGACCTACGTCTACACGCCGCGGCCGCGCAACGTCGGCCTCGCGCTCCTCGTGCTGCTCGACGGCCCCGCATGGGCCGCGCTCTCGCTCTTCCTGAAGGGGGCGCGGCCGCTCGCGTTCGCCGTCGAAGGCTTTCTGGTTGACGGCACGGCCGTCTGGGTCTCGATCTTCGTCCTCGCGCTGCGCTCAAGCCTTCCGACGCGCGGGCAGCGCCGGGCCTCGGTCGGCATCATGCTGGCCGCGCTCGCCGCGACCTACTCGCTGGCCTGGCCGTACTGCCGCGACATTATGCGCGGCGGTTGGGGCGCCGTGAGTCTCTTCCTGCTCACGCTCGGCGCGGCGCAGGGCGCGCTCACGCGTTACAGACTCTACGAGCGCGAGCAGGTCGCGCGCGACGACGGCGCGTCCGCGCCATACATCGTCGTGTTCATCGTCGCCTGGGTCGCCTCGCTCATCGCGGGCAACGTCCTGCACGAACTCTCACAACACCCCTAGCCCGTCCGCAGACCGTCACCTCCCGGCGCCGGCCGCGTGCCTGGCACGCGTGGCGGGGCGCTTCGGCTTGGGCGAGCCGATGAGGGGCTCGGCGTGGCCGTCGGCGAGCGCTCGCCCCTGCTGGATGCTCTCGACGGGGACGACGAACTTGGTGCGGCGCGTGACGCGGCCGAGCAGCTTCTCAAGCTCGGCGTCGTCGAGCGACGAAGTCTCGACGCCGCTCGTGCGCAGCTCGTCGCGCAGGCGGGCGACCGTGTTGGTGCGGCGGTCGTACACGTCCGGGTAGATGTAGAGCACGCCGCCCTCGACGACCAGCGTGTCGTAGTTGATGTCGAAGTGGAGCGGCTCTTCGAGCGCGGCCGTGAGCGTCTTCGACCCGGCCTTGGCGTTTGCGATCTGGCGCCGCGTGACGGGCAACGAACGCGCCGCGACGATCTTCTCGGCCAGATCATAAAGGTCTGCGCGCAGCATGCGGACGCAGCCGTGCGAGACGAGGTTGCCGAGGTTGCTCGGCCCCGTCGCCTGGTGGATGAGGTAGCCGTCGCCCAGGGGAATCTTCAGCTTGCCGAGCGGGTTGCGCGGGTCGCTGGCCTTGATGACCTCGCCGGGGCGGACGCCCTTGTGACTCTTGACCCAGTCGCTCGAAGGCGGAATCCACGCCGGGTTCCAGATGATCTCATGCGCCTCGCGCTCGCCGATGTAGATCGGGTAGTCCTTCATCCCGACGCCGATGAAGTAGGACTTGACCTCCTTCCCGTTCTGCCAGAGCGTGAGGCGGAACGAGGGCACGTTGAGCGTCAGCTTGATGTCGGGCTGTCCCACCTCGAACTCACCCTTCTCGATGTGCCCGCCCGTCAGCTTGTCCGAGCGCTCCGACTCGAAGCGGTCGTAGCGGAGGTAGTTCTGTTGCGACTGCTGCGCAGAGGCCGCACCCGCTGACAACGTCAACGCGATTGCCGTCCCGACACCTCTCAAGATTCCACGTACGAACATGAATGCTTCACTCCCTCCTGCCTGAAAACTCGCGCGCGCGCCGGGAGGGAGAGCCGGGCGCGAGTCGATTCTGAACTTAAACCAGCGGGGGTTTGGGGTAGGTATAGTTATCCGCCGAAATGGTTGCTTAACGCAAGTCGCGCCGTCACCGCCACATGAGGCGGAAGTAGAGGTAGGCGGCCTGGACGACGCCGATGACGAAGCCGATGAGGAGGCCGAAGAGCTCGATGGTGCGGAGGTGATGCTTGGCGACCGAGAGCACGAGGTCTTCGAGCTTCTTGATGGGGTAGCCCGAGACCTTCTCCTCGACGATGCGGCCGATGTCGAACTCGGCGATGGCGTGGGGCAGGCGCTCGCGCGCGGCCGACTCGATGCGTTCGGTGAGCATGTCGGCGGCCCGCCTGACCTTCTCCTCGGGCAAGAGGTCGCCGACGCGGCCGATGGGCCGCACCAGCAGCTTCTCGACCTGCGAGGCGAGGATGGCGTTGATGGTGCGCGCCGTCTCCTCGCGCGCGAGGACGCCGACGAGGCCGCGCGCGAGCAGCCGCTTGAGCTCCTCGGGCGAGTCATGGCGCGCGTGTTCGAGGAGCGCGCGCAGAGTGTGCGGCTTCAGGCGTTCGAGCGCGTCGGTGAGGTAGGCCGAGACCGAGGTCGAAAGCTCCGCGCCCTGCGCGACGGCGAGGATGCGCTCGGCGATCTGGTCTTTAATCAGTTCGAGCTTTTCGGGGGCGACGTTGCCGACCAGCTCGTTGACCGGGCGCGCGAGCAGGCTGTCGATGGAGGCGTTGATAAACTCCTCGGCCTGCCGCTCGAACGCCTCGCCCGAGAGGAATTCGCCGACGCGGCGCGGCAGGGTCTTGTTGACGAGGTCGTCCACCTCGCCGTGTATCTGGTCGCGCGAGACGAAGATCTTTTTGAAGAAGCTGAGCTGCTTGTAGTAGTCGTCCACCTCGCGCTTGATGAGCGCGCCGATCTGCTTGCGCGTGTCGCGGCTGGTGGCGAGTTCGGTGAGGTGCTGGACGACGGGGGGCACCTGGCTGTCGATGCGTTCTTTGATGACGGCCACGGTGTCGGGCGTGAACATCTCGGCGAGCGTCGCGCGGCTCGCGGCCAACTCGTCCACGCGGGCGGAGACGAACTCGCGCACCTTCGACTCGAACCCGCGCTCGTTGACGACGTTGCGGAAGCGGTTCTCGACGAACCCCAGGACCTGCTCGAAGGCCTCGGGGCTGACGGCCTCCGCGAGCCTCTGCGAGAGCAGCTCGTCCACGCGACGGTCTACGAAGCGGCCGAGGGCCTCGGCCGTCTCCTCGCTCCGGAGCGCGCCGGCGATGTGCTCGGCGATGCGGAGTTGGAGCGCGGCGAGCGCGTCGAGGATGGTCGCGCGCGCGGACTTCGGGATGGCGTCGAGGACGGTCGCGTAGTTACTCTCCAAAAGCTCTTCCGTGTAGGTGCCGACCAGGGACTCGACCTTGCGGCGGAAGAAGCCGGTCTCGAAGAGCGCGTGGACGACCGTCTCCTGCGAGACCAGCTCGTTGCCGACGGCGTTGCCGATGGTCTGCGCGAGGCGCTCGCGGTGGCGCGGGATCATGCCCTGCGGCCAGACGGTGAGGCCGAGAATCTTCACCGGGTTGTGCGGGCGGAAGAGCATCCGCACGGCGAGCCAGGCCGCGCCGTAGCCGTGGAAGGTGGCGACGGTGACGATCAGGAACAGCTCGAACCACTTGCTGTGGATGACGGCGTTAACCGACTCGATGGCGAGCACCCCACATGCGCACGGCGAACTTTCGAGAACGTCTTCGATGCTAAACGGAAGCGCGTGGGGCGTCAAACGATTTCACTCGCTACCGACCGACCGACGCCGTCCGCGCGGGGACGACCGCCGGGCTGCGTTCGACCTCCACCTTCTGCTGCGCGCCTTCGACGACAGCCTCCGGCTCCCTCCTTTCCGTCAAGAGGTCGGCGAGCGCGCTCTCAAGGTTCGTGTAGAGAAACTTGAAGTGCTCTTCGACCAGACGGTCGGGAATGCAGCGGCGGCCTTCGAGCGCGAGGGCGGGCTCGGTTCTTAAGAAGAAGGCGCCGAGGCGGACGAGCCACACAGGGAGGCGCGGGCTCCAGGGGCGCTTGAGCGCACAGCGCAGCTCGCACATGAATTCGGCGTTGGTGACGGGGCACGGCCCCGTCGCGTTGTAGACGCCTTCCGTGTTCGTGTTCTCGACGCACCAGAGGACGAGGCGACAGAAGTCGCGCACATGAAGCCAGCTGACGTATTGATGCCCCTCGCCGACGGTGCCGCCGAGGTAGAGGCGCGCGAGGCGCGCGAGCGTCGGGAGCGCGCCGCCGTCGCGGCCGAGCACGAAGCCGATGCGCAGCAGAACCTTCCGCGTCGCGGGCAGCTCAAGCGAGTTGAAAGTCTGCTCCCAGCGCAGGCAGACCTCGACGGGGAACCCTTTGCCTGCGGGCGCGTCCTCGCTGCACACACGCCGCCCCGCGTCGCCGTAGACGGCGAGCGAAGCGGCCTGCACTAAAACTTTCGGCGGCTCCTGGCACGCGGCAATCGCGCGCCCGACAGCTTCGACCGAGTCAACGCGCGACTCGACGATCTCGCGCCTGTGCTCCGGCGTGTGCCGGCAATCGACGCTGCGCCCCGCGAGGTTGACGACCGCCGCCGCACCCTCAAGCTCGCGCGCCCAAGCGCCCACAGTCCGCCCATCCCACACGACCTGACGCACGCGCGAACCCCTCTGACGTACGCGCCGCGTGAGCACGACCGGCTCGTAGCCCGCGCGCTCGAACGCCTCGGCCAACGCGCGCCCGAGAAATCCGCTCCCGCCCGCGAGCACCACACGCCCCTTCGACACACGCGCCTCTGACATGAGCTTCCGACCTCCTCGCCGCGCGACCAGCGCGCCTTCGCGGATCAGTTCTTCAAGCCATGTGCCGAACACGCTGAGAGCTTTTAGCCTTTGGTTTTGGAAGCGGGACACGCGCCCGCCTTGCAAAAGGCGAGACGTGAATGTGTGGTTAGCAGTTTGCGAACGTCAGATGGCGGCGGCGGGTTTTTCGACGGGGTAGCCGGCGGCGACCCAGGCGCCGGTGCCGCCCTCGACGTTGTAGAGGCGCCGGAAGCCGAGCGGACGGAGCAGGCTCGTCGCGGCGCTCGAACGGTAGCCGCCCGCGCAGATGACTGCGACCGGGCGTTCGGGGTCGAGCCGCTCGGCCTCCTCGCGCAGGCGCGGACTCAGGGGCGTGTTGGACGCGCGCGGGGCGTGGCCGGCGTTGAACTCGGCCCCGCGGCGCACGTCGAGCAGTTGCAGGTCTGAACTCTCTTCGAGCATGCGGCGCAGGTCTGCGACCGACACCTGCTCGACCGAAGAGACCTCGAAGCCTGACTCGCGCCACGCATCCATGCCGCCGCGCAGGTAGCCGCGCGCCGTGTCGTGGCCGACGCGAGCCAGCCGCGTCACGGCCTCGTCCACCTGCGCTTCGTCCGAGGCGACGACGATGAGCGGCGCGCCCAGAGCGATCAAGGCGCCGGCCCAGCTCGCGAACTGACCGCCCAGGCCGACGTTGAGCGCGCCGGGGACGTGCCCCGCTCCGAACTCCGCGGCGGGGCGCACGTCGAGGACGACGTAGCCGAGGTTGGCGTAGGCGACGACCTGCTGCGGGAGGAGTGCGGCCGGGCGGTAGACCTCCGCGAGCGGCGGCGCGCCCTCGCGGTTGATCGCGGCGTCGGCGGGGAAATAGGCGGGCGCCTCGGGCAGGTCGGTCGTGAGCAGCCGGACGAACTCGTCGCGTCCCATCGGCGCCAGCGCGTAGTTGAAGCGGCGCTGCTGACCGATGGTTGAAGAGGTCTCCTTCGAGATGTTGCGGCCGCACATCGAGCCGGCCCCGTGCGCGGGCCAGACCTCGACCGCGTCGTCGAGCTTGAGGAGCTTGCTGTGCAGGCTCTCGTACATCATCCCGGCCATCTGCTGCGGCGTGTAGCCGCGCGCGCCCGCGAGGTCGGGCCGACCCACGTCTCCGACGAAAAGCGTGTCGCCCGTCAGAACCTTCTGCGGCTCGGGCGAGACTTCGGTGTCGAAGATGACGAGCGAGATGCTCTCGGGCGTGTGGCCCGGCGTCTCCAACACGCGGATGATGACGTTCCCGACGCGCAACTCGTCGCCGTCCCGCACCGCGCGGTGCGGGAAGCGTGCGCCGGCGTGCGCGCCGATGACGATCTCGGCGCCGGTGCGCGCGGCCAGTTCCCCGTGGCCGCTGACGAAGTCCGCGTGCAGGTGCGTCTCGACAACGTACTTGATCTTCAGCCCGCGGGCGGCGGCCTCCGCGACGTACTGCTCAACGTCACGCTGCGGGTCTACGACCGCGGCCTCGCCCTCCGAACCGACGAGATAGGAGGCGTGCGCCAGACAGCCGAGATAGAACTGCTTGAAGTACATGACCGGGACTCCTGTCAGACTCTTCAGCTCGCTTGAGACGGAGAAGAAATTTTAAGGGCGACGGGCGGAAGGATTTCCGCGCCGGGATGTTACAATGTCCGCACCCAAACCCCCAAAGCATCAGGAACGAATCGGAGGGATTTAAGAGTGATGTACAAGGTATGTCTGCCTCTACGGACGGTGCTGCTCATGACCGCCCTGCTGCTCTCGGCCGCGGCGCACGCACACGCGCAGGAGTCCAAGCCGAAGCCGACGCCCGAGGCTCAGAGTCAGAGCCGGCCCGCGCCGCTCACGGGCGGGCAGAAGGTCAAGCGCGCGTTCCGCGGCGCCTTCCTCAGTCCGGCGCCCTACGCCATCGCCGCCTTCAACGCGGGGATCACGCAGCTGGGCGAGGACTACCCGCCGCACAAGGAGACCGGCGACAAGCTGGCCGATTGGGGCTCGCGCACGACGCGCGTCTTCGCCACCGGCACCACCTACAGGCTCTTCGGCAACGGCTTCTACCCGGCACTCTTCAAGCAAGACCCGCGGTACGACCGCTCGAAGAGTAAGAAGTTCGGCGGCCGCCTCGGCCACGCCATCAGCCGCGTCTTCGTGACGCGCGACGACGACTGGAACCTTGAGCCGAACTACTCGCGCTTCGCCGGCGCGGCCACGTCGAGCGCGCTCGCCAACGTCTGGGAGCGCAGCAGCTCCAACCGCGACCGCGTCGGCGGCGACGCCACCCTCAAGCGCTTCGGCATGACCTTCGTCTCCGGCGCCATCGGCAACATCTTCCGCGAGTTCGCCGGCGACCTCTTCTGACGATCAGGAAGACGTGCGAGAAGGTAAGGCCGGGGCCGGTTAAGAGCATCGACTCTTAACCGGCCCCGGCCTTACCTTCTCGCACATGTCAGTTGACGAGCGCGCGCTGGCGCAGGGCGTGGCGGAAGAGTTGTGCCTCGCGCCCCTGCGTGTTGGGCGACCAGGTGGCGCGCAGGGCGTGTACGCCGGTGGTGTCGGGGGCGAGATGGAGGCTGTAGGTCTCGCGGGCGCGGGGCGCGTAGACGACGTAGCGGCGCCCCTCCTGCGCGCCGTCCGACGGGCGCGAGCCCTCGCAGATGATCTCGTCGTAGCCGTCGCCGTCGAGGTCTGCCACCTCTTCAGTCCAGCCCGCGCCGCGGAAGCCCTCCACGTCGAGGGGAATGCTCTTCGTCATCGCGTAGCCCGTGCGCCCGGCCGCGCGCTCGATGATAACGAGGTTCGCCATCCCGTCCGAAGAGTCCGCGGCGACCGCCGCCACGACCTGCCCCGCGCCCGCGCCGACGAGTTGCACGTCCGAGACCCTGCCTCGCGCGATTGCGGCGGCCACGCGCCACGCGGCGTCGCGCGTGAGGGCCACGGGCTCCGCGCGTTTCGGCTTGCGGCCCCCGCGCGGCATGAGCGCCGCGGTGACCGCCGAAGGGTCGCGCGCCACCTCCGCGAGCGCGCCCTCGCGTGCGGAGCGCGCAGTCCAGGCGACTGCCACCGTCACAGCCATCGCCAGGAGCGCGAAGAGTGTGACGACCCGCGTGAACGTGTAGCGCCCGGAGGCGAGCGCGCCGATGGTTCCGGCGAACGGCTCGGCCTCCGCGCCCAGTGGGTCGTGGCCGCGGCGCGCGCTCTCGACGCTCTGCTCGACCAGACGGCAAGCCTCGGCCGCGGTCGCGGGCCTGTGCGCGGGATTCTTCGCGAGCAGGGTGTGGACCACGAGCGCGAGCGAGCGCGGGAGGTCGGGTCTCAGAGAGAGCAGGGCCATCGGCTGCGCCGTCGCCTGCTTGACGAGCACGACCGACGAGAGTTGATCGACGAAGGGCGGGCGCCCCGCCAACATCTCGTAGAGCAGGACGCCGACGCTGTAGAGGTCTGTCGCCGGCCCGACGCGGTGGCCGAGGCACTGCTCGGGCGACATGTAGCGCGGCGTGCCGATGACGAGGCCCGACTCGGTCGTCGGGTGCGTGCGCGTCACCTCGGTCGAGTCCTGCAAGACCTTCGCGATGCCGAAGTCGAGCACGCAGACGCCGCGCTCGTTGATGATGATGTTCGAGGGCTTGAGGTCGCGGTGGACGATGCCCAAGGCGTGCGCCTCGGAGAGCACGTCGCAAATCTCGGAGGCGACGCGGACGGCGCGCTCGGGCTCGAACTGTCCCTCACGTGCGAGCGTCTCGGCGAGGGTCGAGCCCACGACGTACTCCATGACGATGAAGGGCCGGCCGTCGGCGAGGTGACCGGCGTCGAAGATCATCGCCGCGCGCGGGTGCTTGAGCCGCGCCATCGTCCGCGCCTCGCGCATGAAGCGGTCAGCGATCTCGGGGTGGGCGGCGAACTCCTGCTTTAAGATTTTAATTGCGACGGGGCGTTCGAGCCCCAGGTGGGAGGCGCGGTAGACCGTGCCCATGCCGCCCCGGCCGATCTCGCACTCGACGCGAAAACGGCCGGCGATAATCTGGGGGGTGTCCATCTCCTGACCCTCTCGTTCGGGAAAGCAGGGTCGCTGCGGACGGCGCGCACTTTCTCACTTCTCGACACGGGGCAGCAGAGAAAAGAAGGGGCCGCGGCCGAGCGCCACGGGTGAAACCTAACGGACAGTCGTAGGGAGAAACGTTCGCCCGCCATCCGACGCGGGCGGGCGAGTGCAGAGTGTAGCACTTCTGCCGAGGCGCGCAAGTAATTTTCCGCGGCCCGGGCGGGGCCTAAGCATGCCCGAGGCCGCCCGCCCACTGAATCAACATCACCGAGGCCACGACGACTCCGTACAGGGAAGCCCACGGCAGGAGCCGGCGCCTGACCGCGGCGCCCGCCTCGGGGGCGCGCGCCGCGAGGAGGAGTTGCAAGGCGAGAAGGATGAGGGCGGCGACGAAGAAGGGGCCGGCGGGGTTGACGTTGAGCGCGCTGTGCAGGTCGCCGCCGAGCGTGAGCAGGACGCTGCGCGTCATCCCGCACCCGGGGCAGTTGACCCCGAACAGCAGGCGCGAAGGGCAGACGACGGGCAGCTCGCGCCCCGCGACGTGGACGGCCGCGGGACTCGCCGAAGCGAGCCCGCGGGCCAACGCCAGCGACGCCAGGAGCGCGGCGCCCGTCAGGCCGGTCTTCAACCTCTCTCGACTCAGACCCAACACGGCCTCACTGCCCCTCGCGGGCGCTCTAGAACCAAGCCTTCTTATTCTGGATGTACGTCCGGACGAAATCCTCGTCGGACTTGGTGAGGTAGATGATCCCCTCGATGAGGCCGACGATGCCGACCGCGATCGAAGCGATGCCGCAGGTCAGGAACATCCCGATGACCCAGGCGGCGAGCATGATGATGCCCTCGGTGTTGTAGCCGAGGATGAACTTGTGGACGCCGAAGCCGCCGAGCAGGATGCCGCAGATGCCGGCCGCCATCTTCTTGTTCGCGCCCTGCGCCATCCAGTCGCCGGCCTGCTGCTGGTAGGACGACAGAGAGTCCTGCGGCTGCTGCGAGTAGCTCGGGTAGCCCGAGGGGGGCGTCTGCGGCGTCGAGTAGCCGCTCGACTGGTAGCCTTGCTCTGTCTGCTGCTGGCCGAGGTCGCCGCTCTGGCGCCAGGCCTCAGGTTGGGGGGTGGCCGGGAGCGTCGTGCCACACTTCACGCAGAAGCTCGTGCCCTCGACGTTCTCGGCACCGCAGGAAGGACATGCGATCATCTCTCTCTCCTTATCACGACCCGGCGCGGCCGGGCTCGACGTTCAGGGTGGAATTTTTTCGGGGCCAAGCCGCGAGTCTGGCGGACTCTTACAGCTCGACGGACGGCCACAACTCTTTCTCACAAACGGAAGCAAAAGTAAAGAGCCGTGAACCGTGACAAGAGAAAAGAACTCGTCACGGTTTACGAGTTCATCTCCGGCACCCAGAAGGTCTGACCGGCGGACTCGACGCGGCGGAGGCCGCGGGAGGGCAGGTCGCGCTCTTCGAGGCCGAGGTAGGTGAAGTGCGGGAGGTCGCTCAAGACCGTCTGGAACCAGCCGTGGCGCGCGAGCAGGGCGCCGACGCGCGCGTCCTGAAACTCCGTCACGTCGAAGGCGAGCATGGCGAGGTGCTGCGAGGCGCCGGGCGCGGCCACCGACTGGAGAATGCTCTTGTCGAAATACTTGCTGAAGTAGACACCGACCCTCTCCAGCTCAAGCACCGCCGACGCCTGCTCGCGCAAAGGCAGCCCGCGCAGGCGGTCGGCCTCCGCGCCGTCGAGACGCCCCTCGGCGCACCAGTGGTCGAGCGCCGGGTCGCAGCGCGAGCGCCAGAGCCGCAGGGAGTCTGCAAAGCTGCGCCGGCCGGCCTCGCTGCCGCCGCGCGGCGTGACGCGCAGGCCGGCGTAGGCCGCCTCCTCGCGCGCCTCCAGGAGCGACTCCATCGCGGGCGGCTGCAACTCGATGACGGCGCCGTCGAGGAGTTCCGATATCCAGCCCGCCTCGCGCTGGAAGTGCTCGACCGCCTCCTCGCTCTCCAGCACGCAGCAGTCGGGCAGCGCGACGCCCTCGGCGACGAACATCGCGCCGTACTCTTCGAGCACGCGGCTCGTCAGCATGTCGCCGGCCGGGCAGAACTTCTCAAGGCTCAAGCCCCGCCGCCCCAGCGCGCGCCCGAGCGCCGCGTGGAAGGGCGAGCCCTCGGCGCCGCCCGCGCGCGGCGCGCAAGCGTTCTCTCTCTTCCCCAACTCTTCGACGGACAAGTCCGTGGGTTCTCCTCTCGGCGTGCCGCGTGAGGCCGGGGCTTGTCCCCGCCGGCGTCGTGTGGTAACACGCAAGGACGATTGTAAACGAACGGGGGCGGGCGCTGACAAATCGGGAACTTTAAAAGTATGAGTCGTCTGAAAAAATTTCAGGAGATACTGGCGCAGTACCGCAGGCACGGCTGGCGGCTCGCGCGCGTGCTGGCGCGCCCCGAATCGCTCGCCGAGATGCGTGGCGGAAGCGTAGAAGACGCCGCCGTCCTCTACGAGGGCGCGCCCGCCGACGCTTCGGACGTGGACGCGTTGTGGTTCACGCGCCCCTCGGCCGAGGGGCGGGAGGCGTGGGAGCTGCGCCTCGTCGGCGACACGCCTTACGCCCTCTTCGAGCTGTTCGAGCCCGACGAAGAGGAGGAAGACCGCGTGGACGTGCGCCGCGAGATGGAGGCACGCCTGCGCGAGTACGTCGACCCTTCGGGAAGTCAAAAGTTAAAGGGCGGCGAGGGAGACGAAGGTCAAACCGACTCTGATCCTCGATGAGTCGAAAGCCGCGAGATAAAGGCAGCGCGGCTTTCATCATTCGATGATGAAAGCCGCGCTGCCCTCCTCCGCCTACTTTCGCCTTCCGCCCTGCTACTTCTGCCTGCCCACCTTCACCTGAAAGTCGATGCGCTGGCCGTCGCGCATGACGGAGACGGTGATGGTGCTGCCGGGCACGGCCTCGTAGATGCGCAGCCGAAGGTCGCCGGTCGTACGAACCGGCTTGCCGTTGAACTCGAAGATCACGTCATGTTCCTTCAGACCGGCCAGGTCGGCCGGGCCGTTGCGGTCAACGCCGTCAAGCTCGACGCCGTAGATCTCCGAGTTCGGCAGGCGCACGCGGTCACCCGGGTCTACACCGATGATGCCGCGACCGCCGGGGCGCGCTTCGACGGGCTGCATGCCGCGGAACGCATCGCGCGCGATGGGCACCAGCGTCGTCTTCTTCGTCTCGCCGTCGTGGAGGTAGACGACCTCGACGGGCTTGCCGGGGGTGGCCACGGCCATCAACTTGCGCAGCGCGTCGGCGTCGCGGACGGGCTTGCCGTCGAAGAACGTGACGACATCGCCGCCGACGAGCCCCGCGGCCTCCAGCGAGGTGCCGGGGGCGGCCAGACCGCGGATGCGCGCCCCGCCGCCGTCGGCCGTGTCGTAGGCGTCGGCCTCCCTGAGGAGCGATGTGGCGGGCGGCTGCTCGCCGCCGGCGCGGCCCGGCCTCGACCCCGCGATCAGCGGTATCATGCCGGCCATGACCAGGACAAGGATGATGATGGTCACCCACAGCCACACGCCGCGCACGGGGCGACACATCCTCGCAAGTTTCGACGTTGAGCCGTCGGCGTTCGTCTGGCCGAGCGCCGTGGTGGCGCCGAACGGCCGGATGGGCGCGGCGCCCCAGGTCTGGCGCGGGGTGAAGGGGTCTGTGGCGGGCGGCGTCTGTGCGGCCGTCGGCATCGAGGCGGCGTCGAAGCGCTGCGTAGGGACGTACTCCTCGACGCCCTCGCCGAGGCGGTAGCCGCACATGCGGCAGAACCGCAGTCCGGCGACGAGCGTCGCGCCGCAGCTAGGGCAGTTGACTATCTGTTCAGCTCGCATCCCGCCCCCTTCCGTTCCCGGCACGCGTCAAAGTTTATTTGAAGTCCGACCCGCGGCGTGTGTTAGCCATATACGCCTGTTGGAGCGCCGCGGTTGCATCCCGCTCGCGCGCGACTTAGACTCGTGCCCGCGTCCCAAATCACGCCGCGTGAAGGTATTGTGGCGCGCGGCGCGCCCGCGCGCAAGCGCCTCCGGCCGTCCGGCACGGCGCGTGCTCCGTGAAGTGAGCAGTGAGCGACGAGCAGCAGGCAGTTAAAAGAGATTAAGTTTCCTCCGTTTTAACTCGACCACTGCTCGCTGCTCAACGCTTACTGCTCACTCAAAGAGGAGGTCGGATAGGTGGAAGTAACCAAGGCCCTCGCGGCGCTCCAGCCGCTCTACGGCAAGGACAACGTCGAGATCGTCACCGAGACGGGCGCGCGCGTCCGCGGCGTCGTCCGCAGCCTCAAGCAGACGCAGGCGCTCACACGCCCCAGCGTCAAGATCGAACGCCCCGACGGCGAAGTCGTCAAAATCCACTTCTCAGCCATCACCGAGATCATCGACCACAACCGTTGAAAGTCCGTGAGCCGTTAAAAACCGTAAACCGTAAACCGTGAACCGTGACAAGAAAGACCGGGTCTACTCTAGTCACGGTTCACGGTTTACGGTTTACGGCTCACGGTGTTACAGTATCGCCCGGTCGGCCGCCTCAGGGCCGCGGGAAGAGTTTTACATGATGACGATTGAGGATTTCGGAGCGCGCGTGGCGAGCGTGTGGCAGGGTTTGAGGCCCTCGACGCGCATTCTGGTCGAGCGCGCCCTCTCAACGCCGGTGCCCCCTCAGCAGGGCCCGGCCGCCACCACGACCTCGACCTCACGCCGCGAAAGCATCTACGACGCGCGCTCCGAGTGGGAGTTGAGCCGGCTACTGGCCGCGCTCGACGAGCGCGCCGCCGAGGTCGGCATCGAGGCCCTCAGCGCCGAGCAGTCGCGCGACCTGCGCCGGATGACCGAGACCTGCGTCGCGGTGCTCAACCGCGAGGCGCGCTCGTCCGAGGTCTTCGCGCAGTTGCTCGAACGCGCGCTGCGCGTCAAAGACTACACGCGCGTGGACGAGATTGCCGACGTGATGACGGCGCGCCTCGCCCCGAGCGAGTTGTGCGAGACGGCCCGCCACTTCAACCCGGCCGTCCGCGCCGTCGCGCAGGAGGCTCTGCTGCAACTGCCGACCGCCATCCTCGTTGCGCTGCTCGGCGACCCCGTGGACGCCGAGATCGCGCGTAACGCGCTCGAATCGCAGGCGGACGAGTACGAGTCCGAAGAGGCACGCATCGTCGTCACCGCCCTCCAACAGGTCGAAGACGCCGAAGACGACTTTTAAGCGTGAACCGTAAACGGTAAACCGTGACAAGAAGATTTGCTCTTCTTGTCACGGTTTACCGTTTACGGTTCACGCTTTACTTTTCCCCTATCTCACGCAGACGAGAGACGACCTGTTCGATGAGCCAGTTGGGCGTCGAGGCTCCGGCGGTGACGCCGACGCGCTCGGCGCCCGAGAGGTCTGCGGGGTTGATCTCTTCGGGCGTCTCGATGAGGAAGCTGCGCTCGCACTGCTCCTTGCAGACCGAGAGTAGTTTCAAGCTGTTCGAGGAGTGCTTGCCGCCGATGACGTAGAAGGCGTCCACCTCGCCCGCGAGCGCGCGCGCCGCATCCTGCCGGTCGCGCGTCGCGGAGCAGATGGTGTTGACGACCTGCGGCTCCGAGTCGGCCTTCGCCCGCACGGCCTCGGCCGCTTCGAGGAAGGTCGAGAGTTTGAGGGTCGTCTGCGAGACGACGAGCGGCGCGTGCAGCGTCGGCAAGGCGGCCACCTCCGACGCATCGCGCACGACGCGCGTGCGCTCGGGCGCGTAGCCGACGACGCCGATCATCTCGGGGTGGTCGGGGTTGCCGACGAGCACGACATCGCGCCCCTGCTCGGCGGCACGCTCGGCCAGCTTCTGCACCTTGGTGACGAACGGGCAGGTGGCGTCGATGACGCGCTCGGCGCGGCCTTCAAGCTCGCGCTGCACCTGCGGCGTGACGCCGTGCGCGCGGATGACGGCCGTCTCGCCCTCCGTCACGTCGGCCGGCGCATCGATGGTGCGCACGCCCCCGGCTTCGAGCCGGTGTATATCCTGCGTGTTGTGGATGAGCGGCCCGAGCGTGCGCACGGTCGCGCCTTCCGAGAGCGCCCCCTCGACCATCTCGACGGCGCGCTCGACCCCGAAACAGAACCCGTACTCTTCGGCCAGCAGAACTTGCATGTGAGCTGTTGGCTGTGAGCTTTTGGCTTCACGCCAAAAGCTCACAGCCTCCCTTCCAATTAACCGACGCCTTCCGGCG
>JBJMGP010000093.1:0-23548 GCA_045807865.1 Pyrinomonadaceae bacterium | reverse complement strand
AGTACGCGCAGAAGGGGATGTTCAATATCTTCCTGACGGTCTTCTTCGCCTCGCTCGCGTTCGCCTTCGTTGACCCGTACTACTTCATCGGCTACCTCATCTCCATCGCGCTCTTCGGGCTCTACCAGGCCATCTTCATGGCCAACGCGGGCGGCGCCTGGGACAACGCGAAGAAGATCGTCGAGGTCGAGCTGAAGGAGAAGGGCAGCCCGCTGCACGACGCGTGCGTGGTGGGCGACACCGTGGGCGACCCGTTCAAGGACACCTCGTCGGTGGCGATGAACCCGGTCATCAAGTTCACGACGCTCTTCGGCCTGCTGGCGGTCGAGCTGGCCCTGTCGGTCTTCCGCAGCCGCGGCGACCACACGCTCAACTACGTGCTGGCCGCGATCTTCTTCCTCGTCTCGGCCTTCTTCGTCTACCGCTCCTTCTTCGGCATGCGGATCGGCGGCAGCGAGGCCCCGGCGCACGTCCGCGCGGTGGGCGCGAGCGCCGCGGGAGACTAAAGGACTTATGAGCACATACGCGAAAGCGGAGACGCTGGTGGGCGCGGTCGTGGCGCCTTTGGATTGGACACGTTCGGCGTTGGTCGTGGCGGGCTTCAGCCTGCTGACGGCGGCGGCGGCGCAGGTCGTGGTGCCTCTGCCGTTCACGCCCGTGCCTCTGACGGGGCAGACGTTCGCGGTGCTTTTGACGGGGGCGCTGCTGGGGCCGCGTCTGGGGGCACTGGCGATGCTCGCGTACCTCTTGGAAGGGGCGGCGGGGCTGCCGTTCTTCCGGGGCGGCGCGTCCGGAGTCGCGCACTTCTCGGGCGCGACGGCCGGCTACCTGCTCGCCTTCCCCGCGGCGGCTTACGTCACGGGAGCCCTGGCCGAGCGCGGCTGGGACAGGCGCTTTGTGACGGCGGCGGCGGCGATGGCTTTGGGCTCGTTCGTCATCCTCGCGTGCGGCTGGGCGTGGCTCGCGCTGATGTTCAAGGGCGGGGCCGAGGCTTTCTGGCTCGGCGTCGCGCCGTTCCTGCCGGGCGACGTGGTGAAGGTCGCGCTCGCGGCCGCGGCGCTCCCCGCGGGGTGGGCGCTGCTGCGCCGTCTGAAGTAGGCGCGGCGCGTCCGGGTCAGTCGTTCGACACAACGCTGGTGTAAAGTCTGCGAGCCCCCGACCGCTCTGGCCGGGGGCTCTCTCTTTGCCGTTCGTGCTTCTTGAAGTCGGCCGGGCGCGAACTTATAATTTCGACGTTCCCTTTTTACCTCCCCTCTACACTTGGAGCACTTTCGATGAAACTCAACACCCTCGCAACTCTCTTGCTGCTTCTCTTTGCGGCCAACTGCCTCGCGCAGGCAGAGGGGGCGCCGCGCATCGCCGAAGTCGGCCCTTACGCGAACGCCGCGCCCGGCCAGATCATGGAGCTGCGCGTCGAAGGCATCAACGCGCAGCTCCTCGCGCCGCCGCCCGGCGACGCGCTGCTCATCCTCGTGACCCAGGACGGCGCGACGAAGGCCGTGCGCGCGCGCTCCGCCACGCCCGTCATAGTCAGGGGGGGCGCGCGAGCGTTGACGCAGAGATGAAGTCGTTTCAGGGGATGACCTTTGTCGTTCCGCGCGGGCTGCACGCGGGCGAGGCCGAGGTCGTCGTCTCCTACCTCGACCGCAAGAGCGCGCCCTTCAAGTTCAACGTCGTCAATCGCCCGCTGCGCCCTCTGGTCGGCGGCACGGCCATCAGGTCTATGGCGCCCGGGAGCCTGGCCCCGCCGTTCACGGGCGACGCCGGGACACGCGCCAACCTCGGGCTCAGGTTCGAGCGCGGTGCGAAGAACGTCGAGCTGCACGTGCGCCCGCTGGCCGACCCCGAGGACGTGGAGGCGGGCGTCGTCGTGCGCTTCAAACAGGGCGGCGCCGTCTATGTGGCCCCGGCGCGTATCGTCCACCGCGCGGGCGGGCGCGAGGACTTGCCGAACGGCGGGTTCCGGCTGATGCCGCCGCGCGACCTGCTTCAGGTGGACGTGCCCGAGCTGCTCGCGCCCGGCGAGGCCGAGTTGGAAGTCGCGCTGCGCGCCGCGGGGCAGACGGGCGAGGCCGCGCTCGTCCCCGTCACCATCACCGACGCCGAGCGCGCGTACGAGGCGCCGAAGGAGGCCGCGCCCCGGATGCTCATGGTCACGCCGCGCCGCGTCGGCGCCGGCCAGGCTTTGATGATCTCGGTGGACAGACGCCGCGCGCTCGACCCCAACCCTTCGAAGGCGATGGTCGTCTTCGAGTCGGCGGACGGCGCGCAGAGCGTCAGGGTCAAACCCGAGATCAACAGCGCCGTGCGCGAGCCCGAGAGTTCGCCCGACACTCCCGTCTTCCTCCTCGTGCGCGCGCCGAAGCAGTTGACCGGCGACGTGCGGGTCAGGCTCGTCAACCCCGAGCGTGAAGAGTACGCGGGCGCGGCGAGCGAGCCGGCGCAGGTCGAGATAGTAAGCGAGCCCATCGCGCCCGAGGTGACGGACGTGTCCGAGGCGGGCGAGGCGGAAATCTCACACCTCCGCCAGCTCACCGCGGCGCAGCCGGGCGACCCGCGCGTGCGCCCCATCTACGAACCCTCGGTGCGCTACGTCGCCATCCGCGCGAAGGGGCTCGACCCCAACCCCGCGTTCATCCGCATCCGGATGGAGCAGGAGGGGCGCGAGCCCGTCACGCTCGAACGCAAAGACTTCGCGATCTTCACGTCTAACGCGCTCATCGTCCGCGCGCCGAAGGGCTTCGGCGCGGGCGCGGTACGTTTGACCATCGAGAACCGCGGCGCCGCCGGCTACAGCACACCCGTCGCCTGGACGTTCGAGCTTTCCGCGCGACCCTAGCTCGGCTTAGTTCGAGCTTGCGCATTCAGTGAAAGAGAACTCACATGGATGGACAGGATGAACAGGATTTGAGATTTCAAATTGCTTTATCCTGTCTATCCTGTCCATCCGTGTGAGTTCATTCCTTACTCAAACCGAATCGTTTCCGTCTTAACTTTTAAGCGATGAAGACACACCCCATACGCGCCCTCGTCGCCGCGCTCGCCGTGCTGCTCGCGGCGCAGGCGGCGGCCGCCAAAGACACCTGGACGAGCGTCCGTTCGCAGAACTTCTCCCTCGTCGGCAACGCCTCGGAGAAGGAGATCCGGCAGGTCGCCACCCGCCTCGAACAGTTCCGCGAGGTGTTCACGAAACTCTTCCCCAAGCTCAACTTCAACACGCCGGTGCCGACCACGGTCGTCGTCTTCAAGAACGACGGCGCCTACAAGCCCTTCAAGCCGCTGGCCGACGGCAAGCCCGTCGAGGTCGCCGGCTACTTCCAGCCGGGTCAGGACGTGAACTACATCACGCTCACGCCCGAGCGGGCCGGCGGCGCGGAGAACCCTTACGGCACCATCTACCACGAGTACACGCACCTGCTCGTCAACAACTCTTCGGGCGCGGGCGAGGCGCCGGCCTGGTTCAACGAGGGGCTGGCCGAGTACTACAGCACCTTCGCCATCGAGGAAGACCGCAAGGTCTACCTCGGCCGCCTCGTGAACTACCACCTCCAGATCCTGCGCGACCAGAAGCTCATCCCGCTCTCGCAGCTCTTCGCCGTCACGAACTACTCGCTCGAACGCAACAAGCACGACGTGCGGAGCCTCTTCTACGCGGAGTCCTGGGCGCTCGTCCACTACCTGATCCTCGCCGACGAGGGCAGGCGCGTGCCGCAGCTCAGCGAGTTCCTCGCGCTGTCGAAGAAGGGCGTGCCGACCGACGAGGCGTTCCGGCGCGCCTTCCAGACCGACACGGCGGCGATGGAGAAGGAGTTGCAGAAGTACGTCAAGGCGTACTCGTTTCAGGGCCGGCTGGCGACCTTCGAGCGCCCGCTGGTGTTCGACTCGCAGATGACCTCGGCGCCGCTCACGGAGGCGGAGGCCGAAGCCTACCTCGGCGACCTGCTGCTCCACATCAACCGCCCCGACGACGCGGCCGTGCGCCTCCAGCACGCGCTCGAACTCGACCCGGCGAACGTGTTGGCGCGCACCTCGCTCGGCATGACGCGGCTCAGGCAGAAGCGCGACGCGGAGGCCATCGTCCACCTGCGCGAGGCCGCGGCCGCGGGCGCGAACAGCTACCTCCCGCACTACTACTACGCCTACGCGCTCAGCCGGCAGGGGGCCGTCGAGGGCGGCTTCGTGCCGGGCTACCCGCCCGACCGCGCGGCCGAGATGCGCGCGGCGCTTCGCAAGGCCATCTCGCTGCGCCCGGACTTCCCCGAGAGTTACTACCTGCTCGCGTGGATCAACCTCGTCACCGGCGAGCAGATCGCCGAGGGCGTGCAGCTCATCCGGCAGGCGGTCGCGCTCGCGCCCGGCGAACAGCGCTACGCGCTCGTGCTCGCGCAGCTCTACCTGCGCCAGGACAAGATCGAGGAGGCGCGCCGGACGGCCGAGCTGCTCGCGCGGGAGGGCTCCGACCCCGGGCTGCGCGCGACGGCGCAGTCCGTGCTCGCCTCGATTAGCAGCTACGAGGAGCAGCTCAAGAAGTACAAGGCGGCGCAGGAGGCTTACGAGAAGGGCGAGCCGACACTCGTCGTGCGCGACGGGGAGGACAAGAAGGAGGCTGCCGACAACGGCGCCCCGCGTCAGTCCGAAGAGGAGAGGGTGGCCGAGGCGATGTCGCAGGCGATCAGGGACGCGCTGCGCAGGCCGCAGGAAGGCGAGACGCACGTCCAGGCGGCGCTCACGCGCATCGAGTGCGGCCCGAAGGGCTTGGTCTTCGTCCTTAAGGCGGGCGAGAGCACGCTGCGCCTCGCGGCCCCGGGCTTCGGCAACCTGCACCTCATCAACTTCAACCAGGAGGCCGACGCCCAGCTCACCTGCGGCGCGCGCAAGACCGAGACGCCGTCGGTCGTCACCTACCGCGCTGCGGCGGACGCGCGCGCCAAGACCGACGGCACCCTCGTCGCGCTGGAGTTCGTCCCGGCCAACTTTCAGTTGAAGTAGACAGGAGACAGTAGTCAGGAGTCAGTAGAAAACTTTTTGTAAGTCGAAACGTCCGCGTTTTAGCGGTGGCGCCCGCGGCGCGGAGCGCTACTGACTACGGTCTCCTGTCTACTTCCCTTATGAATCCGTCGGTGGTAAAGATTACGTAACTCTGACGAGGGGAGAGGTGCCGAAGGTGTCATCACCCCCAGTACGGCCGCCGACCGATGCCGAGTCGTTGCAGGCCGAGATGATCCGGGGCGTCGCCGAAGGGGACGATCAGGCGCTCGCCTCGCTCTACGACGCGACCAGCCGGACTGTCTACGGGCTGCTGCTGCGCATCCTCTCCGACCCATCGGCCGCGGAGGAGGTGCTGCTCGACGTGTACGCGCAGGTCTGGCGACAGGCCAAGAGCTACAGCGCCGAGCGCGGGAAGCCTCTGGCCTGGCTGACGACTATCGCGCGCAGCCGCGCCATCGACCGCCTGCGGCGGGGCAGGCAGGAACACCAGTTGACCGTCCCACTCGAAGAGGCCTCGCGCGCGGCGCGCGGCGAATCGGTTGAGGAGGGCGTGCTGGCCGGCGAGGTGGGCGCGGTCGTCAGGGCGGCCCTGGATTCGCTCGCGCCCGAGCAGCGCGACGTGATCGAGCTGGCTTATTACGGCGGGATGAGCCACAGCGAGATCGCCGCCGCGCGGGGACTCCCGCTCGGCACCGTCAAGACGCGCACGCGCCTCGGCATGATGCGTCTGCGCGAGATGCTCAAACCGGCATGGGAAGGGATGCTATGAGTCACACGACCGTTGACGAGGAGGCGGCCGGCCGGGCCGCGCTCTACGCCCTGGGCGCGCTCGAAGGGGGCGAGGCGCGCGAATTCGAGGAGCACCTGCTGGCGGGTTGCGCCGCCTGCGAGGCCGAGCTGCGCGAGTTCGAGAAGGTCGCGGGCGACCTGAGACTGGCCGCGCCCGCGGCCGAGCCGCCGGCGGCCGTGCGCGCACGCCTGCTCGCGCTCGTCTCGGAGGAGAAGGGGGGCGGCGGCGAGTCCGGCGCCGGCCTCTCGCCGGGCTTCCTCGTCCTGCGCGCGGGCGAGGGGCGCTGGCGGCCGACCGACGATGCGGGAGTCTCTTACAAACTGCTCTTCGCCGACCGCGAGCGCGGCACCGTGACAACGCTCGTGCGGATGGAGCCGGGCTCACGCATCCGCTCGCACCGTCACCTCGGCGTCGAGCAGTGCCTCGTCCTCGAAGGCGACGTGCGCTCCGGGCCGGTCGGGATGACGGCCGGCGACTTCAACTGCTCGATGCCGGGCAGCGTCCACGAAGAGCTGATGACCGACGGCGGCGCGCTCCTCCTCCTCGTCTCCCCCGAACGCTACGAGCCCGTCGAGCCACACGCCGGCCGAATGTCATAACCGGAAGAAATTTCAACACAGAGACACAGCTTGAAGCGGTATTCCGTTTTATAGCGATTTGCACTTGGATGCGACTGGTGCGGAAGGCGGCGAGTCAGTACCGCCTGCGGTAGCGGGAGGGTAGCGCGCACGAGACCCTCCCGCTACCGCAGGCGGTACTGACTCATCCGCGGTCGCACTCAAGCGCAAGCCGCTATAGCTGTATCTCTGTGTCTCCGTGTTGAAATTCAAACCGCATCACCCTCAACACACGACCGTCCACCGCTTCCGCCCCCGCGCGCCGCGCGCTATAATCCGCGCTTGACAGCAACCCCAAACGGCCGCTCGTAAACTCTATCTGGAGGATTTAGATTGATGGCTACCGAACTCAAACGCGAGGGCTCGGCCCTCTCCCGCATCGAAGAGCTCCTCGGCGATGACGGGCGCGCCCTGCTCGAATTCAACTCGCCGAAGATCTCGAAGGACGTGCTGCACACGCCGGGCCCCACGTTCGTGGACGACGTGTGGGCGCACTCCGACCGCAACCCGCAGGTCTTGCGCTCGCTCCAGTCGCTCTTCGACCACGGGCGCCTCGCCGGCACCGGCTACCTCTCCATCCTCCCCGTCGATCAGGGCATCGAGCACTCGGCCGGCGCCTCGTTCGCCCCGAACCCGGTCTACTTCGACCCGGAGAATATCGTCAAGCTCGCCGTCGAGGGCGGCTGCAACGCCGTCGCCTCCACCTTCGGCGTCCTCGGCAGCGTCGCGCGCAAGTACGCGCACAAGATTCCCTTCATCGTCAAGATCAACCACAACGAGTTGCTGACCTTCCCGAACAAGTTCGACCAAATCCTCTTCGGCACCGTCGAGGAGTCGCACCGGATGGGCGCGACCGCCATCGGCGCCACCATCTACTTCGGCTCCGAAGAGTCGGGCCGGCAGATCGTCGAGATCGCCAAGGCGTTCGCGCGCGCGCACGAGCTGGGGCTGGCGACCATCCTCTGGTGCTACCTGCGCAACCCGAAGTTCAAGACGAAGGAGGGCGACATGCACACGGCGGCCGACCTCACGGGTCAGGCCAACCACCTCGGCGTCACCATCCAGGCCGACATCATCAAGCAGAAGCTGCCCGAGCGGAACGGCGGCTACAACCTCCTCAACACGGAGAGCGCCTACGGCAAGACCAACCCGAAGATCTACACCGAGCTGACGAGCGACAACCCCATCGACCTCGTCCGCTACCAGGTGGCGAACTGCTTCATGGGGCGCGCGGGGCTCATCAACTCGGGCGGCGAGTCGAAGGGCGCGGGCGACTTCGCCGACGCCGTCCGCACCGCCGTCATCAACAAGCGCGGCGGCGGCATGGGCCTCATCTCCGGCCGCAAGGCGTTCCAGCGCCCGATGGAGGAGGGCGTCCAACTCCTCAACGCCATCCAGGACGTGTACCTCGCCGAAGAGATTACGGTGGCCTGAAAGCAGTAGGCAGATAGCAGATGGCAGTAGGCAGTTAAGTCAGAATGCTTTTGACTTAACTGCCTACTGCCATCTGCTATCTGCCTACCAAATCTGAAACCGGGCGCGGCTTCGTAGGTATGGACGCGTAAGGCAGAATTCTCCTGGAGCGGGGCTGTAAGGGCTTGTCACTGGCGAACCCACGGACGGACACTGAGGACGCGGAGTTGCTGCGCGCGGTGGCGCGCGGCGACGAGGCGGCGTTCGCGCGCGTCTACGACCGCTACGGCGCCATCCTCTTGGGGCTCATGCTCCGTATATTACGCAGCCGCCCCGAGGCGGAGGACGTTTTGCAAGAGGTCTTTCTACAGGTCTGGCAGCAGGCGCGCTCGTTCGACCCCGCGCGGGGGCGCGCCTTCACCTGGCTGGCGACGCTCGCGCGCAGCCGCGCCATCGACCGGCTGCGTGCGTTGGATTCGCGCGAGCGCGCGGCGCAGCGGTCGGCCGAGGACGGGCAGCCGCCGGCCGCCGAGCAGCCGGGCTGGGCCGAAGAGGAGGCCATCCGCGCCGAGCGCGCCGAGGCCGTCCGCGCCGCGCTCGCGGAGCTGCCCGAGGAGCAGAGGCAGGTGCTCTTGCTCGCGTACCTCGACGGCATGTCGCAGTCGGAGATCGCCGCGGCGAAGAACCAGCCGCTCGGCACGGTCAAGACGCGCACGCGCACCGGGCTGAGACGTTTGAGCGAGTCGCTGCGCGCGAGGCTGGGGCGGCAGCTCGCCTGAGCGTGGGGACGGCCGGCGCACACTTTCGTAAGGTTTAGTCTGATGCGGCACGAAGAGTACAAACAACTGCTGGCGCTCGAAGCCGTGAGCGCGCTCGACGAGGAAGAGCGCGTCGCGTTGCTGGGGCACCTGCCGTCCTGCGCCGAGTGCCGCGAGGAGTTGCGCGAGCTGACGGACGCCGCCGCGTCGCTCATCTACACGCTCACACCGGTTCAGCCCTCGCCCGGGCTGCGCGCAGACATCCTCGCGCGCGCCCGCGCCGTAGACCCTTCGGAAGTTTTCGTAGACCCCTCGGAAGTCGTCAGCATCCCACAACCCGCAGACCCCTCGGAGCCGCAACGCCGCGCGCAGCGGCACGCGGTCTTCAGCGAGGTGCAGGAGACGCTGCGCGGCATGAGCCTCTGGCGGCTGCTCGCGTGGCGGCCGGCGCTCGGCTTCGGCGCGGCCGCGGCCGTCGTCGCCCTCCTGCTGCTCGGCGGCACGAGCCTCACGCTCTGGAACCGCACGCATTCTTTGAGCGCAGAGGTGGCGGGTCTCAACGACCGTCTGCGCGCGACACAGGACGAGATCAACGACCAGAACAGACAGCTCGCCAGCGCGCGCGACGTGGACGAGCTGCTTGCCTCGCGCGCCGTGCGCGTCACGGAGTTGGATGGCAAGCAGCCCGCGCCGCAGGCGCACGCCATGCTCGCCTACGACCGCTCGACGGGCCGCGCCGTCGTCGTGGCGATGGGGCTCCCGCCCTGCCCTGCGGGCCACGCCTACCAGCTCTGGCTCATCGCCGACAACAAGCCTCTGCCCGGCGGCACCTTCAAGACGGACGCGCAGGGGCGCGCGCGCATGAGCGACCGGCTGCCTCCCAACCACGACGCCCCCACCTTCGCCGTCACCCTCGAACGCGAAGGCGGCGTCTCCACCCCCGAAGGCGACATCTTCCTCGCCGGCACCACGAAGGGATGAAGAGCAGTAGACAGTAGTCAGTGGTCAGTAGAAAAACCGGGCGCCACGTTTCGATCTACTGACTACCGGCTCCTGTCTACTGTCTACTCTTTTTGCTACACTGTCCGGCAAACGAAGACCCGAAGGAGCAAGGCGTAAGTGGCGGATAAACCGAAAGTGGCGAACGAGATTTCGGAAGGGACGGGGCAGTTCGACAACCGCTTCGTCCTCTGGCGCAGATTCTGCGCCGAGGCCGGCGTCCCGGTGGAGACCCTCCCCAGCGACCTCACCGGCGAACTCAAAGACAGGTGGGAGAAGCTCAAGAACGAGCTGCTACAGAAGCCGTCGGCAAAGCCCTGAGCGAGAGCCGACGGCCACGCCGGAAACGACCCCCTTTTACGAAACTCCCCGCCGCCGACAGGAGGTCTTAAACTGGGATGCCTTTGGGCGCGCGCTCCGCGAGCCTCGCGGAGGTCTTGGACGGGCTGACGCGCGAAGCGGCCGGGGAGCTGACCGAGCGCCTCGAAGGCCGCGACCTGCGCTGTTACGCCTGCGGCCACCGCTGCCTCGTTGGCGAAGGCAAGCGCGGCATCTGCAAGGTGCGCTTCAACGAACGCGGGCGCCTGCTCGTCCCCTCGGGCTACGTCGCGGCCCTCGCCTGTGACCCGACCGAGAAGAAGCCCTTCTTCCACCTCCTCCCCGGCTCCGACACCCTCACCTTCGGCATGCTCGGCTGCGACCTCCACTGCTCCTATTGCCAAAATTGGTTGACGAGCCAGGCCCTGCGCGACGACGCGGCCGGGACGGCTCCGCGGAGTGTGTCGGCAAAGAGACTGGTTGAAATGGCAGAGGAGTGCGGGGCGCGGGTGGTGGGGTCGAGTTACAACGAGCCCTTGATTACGGCGGAGTGGGCGGTCGAAGTCTTCAGGAAGGCGAAGGCGGAAGGGTTGAGGACGGCCTTCATCTCGAACGGCAACGCGACGCCGCAGGTGTTGGACTACCTGCGGCCGTGGACGGACTGTTACAAGATCGACCTGAAGTCGATGAGCGACCGCGCGTACAGGCAGTTGGGCGGCGTGGTGGACAACATCCTGGAGACCGTCAGGATGGTTCACGAGCGCGGGTTCTGGGAGGAGTTGGTGACGCTCGTCGTGCCGGGCTTCAACGACTCGGAGGAGGAGTTGAGACGTGCGGCGGAGTTTATCGCGTCGGTCTCGCCGGACATCCCCTGGCACGTGACGGCCTTCCACCAGGACTACCGGATGACGGAGAACGCGAACGCGACCGCCGCGCAGCTCGTGCGCGCGTGCGAGATCGGGCGCGCGGCGGGCTTGAAGTTCGTCTACGCGGGCAACCTGCCCGGCCGCGTCGGCCGCTGGGAGAACACCTACTGCCCCGCCTGCGGCGTCTTGTTGGTCGAGCGCTACGGCTATCAGATAAGAGAGATGAAGCTCGGCGCCGACGGCCTCTGCCCCTCCTGCCAGGAGAAGATTCCGGGCGTGTGGGGATGAGGGGATAAGTAGACGGTATAAAGAGAGGAGCGGCGCGTCACAGCCTACAGGCCGGGCGCGCCGCTTTGTCCTCCTACTGGCTACTGACTACTGTCTACTACCTTTCACATCCCCTTCATGGCAACCGAACCCTGGTGGAAGGCCGCCTTCCACTGTCCGCCGCGGTTAGTCCAGATGGTCGAGTGGTACATCTCCATGTTCTTGCCGTGGTCGGGGCCGGCGGCCTTGTAGGTGAGGAGCGTGGCGTCGGCGTCGAGCTTCGTCTCCTTGAACTCGGAGAGCGCCCACTTCGAGGCGTCGAACGACGTAATCATCTTCACCGAGGTGGCCTTGTCCATGACGCCCTCCGGCTCCACCTCGTAGGCGTCCGGCAGCAGGTAGCTCCCGAAGGCGTCCGCGTTCTTCGCCTTGATGGCGCCCCAGACGGCCTTCTCGGCGTCGGTGGCGGAGGCGATGGTGGCCGGGCTCGCCGCGGGCGAGGCGGCGGCGGCCGGGGAGGCCGCGGGGCTCGCCGCGGCCGCGGGTGTCGGCGAGGCCGCGGCCATCTCCATCGCCTCCGACTCCTGGTGGTAGACGGCGAGCCACTTGCCGCCGCGGTTGGCCCAGGCCGAAGAGGAGTGCGTCGGCTTGTCCGGTGTCGGCTTGCCGTCGAAGCTGCTCTTCTCGGTCGAGGTGTAGGTCAGGACGGCGAGGTCTGCGTCCACCTTGACCATGTGGAAGTCGGAGAGCGTGTACTCCTTAAGGTCGTACTTCTTCATTATGTCGCCCGTCATTTGCGACTTGGTCTGCGTGCCGTCGCCCCCCACGATGACGAACTCGTCGGCCAGCAAGCCGCTGAAGGCGTCCCAGTTCTTCGCCTTGATGGCGTCCCAGATCTGACGCTCCTTGGCTTCGAGGTCGGCCTGCGTCGGGCCGGCCGCGGGCGTCGGCGTGGCGGCGGCCGTGTTGGCGTTGGCGTTGCTGTTCCCCGCCCCCGTGTTCGTATTTGTTGTAGTGGTGGAACAGGCTGACGCCGCCAGGGCCAGCGCGGCCAGCATGAGCAATCTTTTCATGGCAGGAACTCCGCCGAAAGGGTGGTAGAACGCAAGGGTTCTTACGCCAATCCCGGCAGAGAGTCAAGGGGAATGACGAACGCTCAGTGATGAACGACGAACTGAAGGCACCAGGTTTTCGATGCGCCGTTCATCATTCGGCGTTCATCGTCTCCCTCATCCTGCCCCCCTCATCCTTCTTCCCGAAGCGCAGGCGCCAGGGCATGAGGACGGATTCGAGGATGACTTTGCGGGACATCTTCGACTGCCCTTCGCGGCGGTCGGTGAAGGTGATGGGCACCTCGTCGATGCGGAGGCCGGCGCGGCGCGCGCGGTAGGTGGCCTCGACGAGGAAGGCGTAGCCCTCGCCCGCCGTGCGCCCTTCGAGCAGCGCGCGCAGTGCCCGCCGCGTGTAACAGCGGAAGCCGCTCGTCGTGTCGCGCACGTGCAGCCCCGTGATGCGCGCGACGTAGGCGTTGGCGAAGCGGCTCAAGAGCCGACGGCGCATCGGCCAGTTCTCGACCCCGCCGCCCTCGCAGTAACGCGAGCCGATGACCACGTCGGCCCGGGCCGACGCCTCGACGAGCGCGGGGATGCGTTGCGGGTCGTGAGAGAAGTCCGCGTCGAGCTGCACGAGTCGCGCGTAGCCGCCCTCCAGAGCCCTCCGGTAGCCGTCCAGAAGGCTACGCCCGTAGCCGCGCGCGCCCGTGCGCCTGAGCACGGAGAAGCGCGGCTCGCCGCCGTACAACTCCTCCGCGTAGTCGGCCGTCCCGTCGGGCGAGGCGTCGTCGAGCAGGCACACGTCCGCGCCGGGCGCGACCGCCAGCAGTTCCCCGACGAGGCGCCCGACGTTCTCGCGCTCGTTGTAGGTCGGGACGACGATGAGCGTGCGTTCGTCGTTCATCTCAGGCCGCAGACCGTCTCGATCACTCCCTGACCCTGTAGAGGTAGATGGAGCCGCCGAAGACCTTCTCGGGCGTGCGGCGGCGGTATTCGTCGAAGTAGTTGACGCGCTCGTACTCGTTCAGCTCCCAGCCCTCTTCGAACTCCGAAGGCACGGTCGAGCCGTTCAGCAGGCTCGCGCCGACGGCGACGTAGCGCGTCTCCACGGCGGGCTCGCCCGGCGGCACGAAGATGGCCGTCTGCTCCACGCCGTAAAGCTCCAGCAACTGCCACCCGAGCATCGCCCCACCGACGCGCGTCTCGCCGCGGCCGCGCAAGTATAGCGCGAGGTCGCGCACGTCGTCGCCCCACTCGACGTTCGAGTCCGAAAGGTACCACCAGTGCGGCGCCCCCGACGCGAGTTGGCTCAAGTAGGTCATGTGGTCCGGGTAGGCGCGCGCGGCCTCCACGACGGCCCAGCCGAAAGAGACGACGACGAGGGCCGCGGCCGGCACGCGACGGCGCGCGTCGTTGCGGCGCAGAAGGTCGTCGAGCATCGCGCCGGCGAGGATGAAGAAGAAGGGGTAGGCCGGCAGGTAGTAGCGCACGCCGATGTTGATGGTCGAGAACATCAGCAGCAGCGTGAAGAGCGCGGGCGGGAGGAGCAGCACGAGCAGGCGCCCCTCGCGCGCGCGCCTCAGCCGCAGCCATCCCCACACGAGCCCCGCGAGCGTGAGCAGGAGGATGGGCAGCGGCGTCTTCAAGGCGAAGGCCAAGGGGAAGTAGTACCACCAGCCGTGTTGGCTGTAGTCGCCCAGAAGACCCGCCGCGTGGCCGAGCTTCGCGTGTCCGAGTTGCCACCCCACGCCCGAGACGAAGTCCGGCGGGAGGACGATTTGCAGGAGGTGGTAGCCCGCTCCGAGCGCCGAGCGCAGAACCCCTTGCCCCACGTCGAGCGTGACGACCGAGCGCGCGAGCGCGTCCTCCACAGACTCGGGCTGCCCGTGATGAAAGAAGTAACCGGCGTTGACGGCGACGACCGCCGCCACGACGGCCGTGAGCGCGTGCGCCGCGACGTACGAACGCTTCACCCCGCGGCGCGGCGCGAAGACCAACAACGCCGCGAACGCCACACAGAGCAAAGGCCCGAGCGCGACCATCGAGAACTTCGTCACCGCGGCGAAGCCCGCCGCCGCGCCGACCCACGCCGCCCGCCGCGCGTCCGGGGCTTTTAAATATCCGTGGAGTGCGAACGAGAAGAGCAGGAGCGCGAGCGCCGACGGCACGTCCGTCTGCACGACGCGGCCGTGCGCGACGAGCGTCGGCTCGAAGGCGTAGAGTGCGACGGCGAAGAGGCCGGCGCGCGCGCCCCAGTGGCGCCGCGCGAAGACGAAGACGAGCGCGCCCAACAGCAGCGTCAGCGTGATGGCCGGCACGCGCGCCCAGAAGCAGAGGTAGTCGAGGCGCGCCGCGTTCATCCGCCAGAACTCCTCGAACTTGCCGAGGAAGTATTCGTAATCGTGCGGGCCTTCTTCTATCGACGGCGCCTCCGCGCCCAGGGCGACGAGCGGCACGGCGCCGAGCACCTTCGCGACCGGCGGGTGCTCGTTCACGGGGCGGTAGTCCCCTTCGGTCAGGTGGTAGAAGCCCGCCGGTATCAGAACCCACTCGTCCACCGTGATGCTCTTCTGCCGCACGACCGAGAGCATCTGCGCCCCCATCAGCGCGAGCAGCGCGGCGCACAGCAACCCCGCGCGCCGGCTGAGAAAGGACGAAGGATGGAGAGGAGGCTCAAACACCTCCTCTCCATCCTTCGTCCTTCCGCCTTCACCCTTCATCCTTCTGCCTGAGACTCTAACCTTCCTCGGGGCGCGGGCCGGGATCGAGGCCGCGCACGCTCGACTGGTTGAGGACGCGGACGTGCAGGTCGCCCTGGACGTGCACCTGGCACGAGAGGCGCACGTTCTCGGCGAGGCCCGTCTCTAAAGCGAGGCGGTTGCGCTCGGCCTCCTGCATCTCGCCGGGGTCGCCTTCGAGCACCTCGACGCGGCAGGTCGTGCACTTCGCCTTCCCGCCGCAGCGGTGCAGAATGTCCACACCGCCGTCCTCGATGACGAGCACGAGTTTGCGGCCCGCCTCGGCCTCGAACTCCCGCGTCCCCGCCGCGGTCTCCGCTGTTACCTTGGGCATCTCCTTGTGACTCCTGTGGTGTGTGGATGGTCAAAAGTAACGGCGCGGCCCGCGCGAGCACCGGAGGCGTGCCGGGTTGTCCTTGGGAAAAGACTCGACAAGCCTCCGGCCCGCGGGCCGCGCCGTATGTGTGTGTGGAACGTCCGGCTGCTTAGGCCGTGAACGACGAGCCGCAGCCGCAGCCGCCGGTCGCGTTCGGGTTCTTGAAGGTGAAGCCCGAGCCCATGACGTTCGTCACGTAGTCGATCTCGACGCCGTTCAGGTACTGCGCGCTGAACATGTCGACGAACATGCGGACGCCGTTCGACTCGATGATGTGGTCGTTGGACTTCGACTCCTCCTCGATGTTGAGGCTGTACGAGAAGCCCGAGCAGCCGCCCGGCACCACGCGCACGCGGAGTCCCGCCGTCTCGGGCAAACCCTCTTCGCTCGCCAGGAACTTCCTGATCTCCACGGCGGCCGGCTCGGTGACGCCGAGCACCATCGTCGGAATCTGTGTCTCTGTTGCTGCCATTGTCTATCTCCTTCGTGATTATTTCTAAGTTGTGATTTTCAGCCGTGAGCTGTTGGCTATTAGCTCTTAGCCTTCGACCTGCGACGAAGAAG
The DNA here is from genome assembly GCA_045807865.1 of Pyrinomonadaceae bacterium. Lineage (GTDB taxonomy): Bacteria > Acidobacteriota > Blastocatellia > Pyrinomonadales > Pyrinomonadaceae > QHXN01. The sequence continues at coordinate 7,801 of JBJMGP010000093.1, read as the reverse complement.
CTAACAGCTAAGAGCCAAAAGCTAACAGCTTTCTACGCCTTCTTGCCGAGGACGACAAGCTCGGGCTTCATCGCCTCGATGGAAATCTGCCGGGCGACCTCCTCGGCCACGCGGCGAAACGCCTCCGCCTGCGGCGACCCGGGGTCGCCGACGACGATGGGGACGCCGTTGTCCCCGCCCTCACGCACCCCCATCCCGAGCGGCACCGCGCCCAGGAAGGGCACGCCGTACTCTTCGGAAAGTCTCAGCCCGCCACCCTCGCCGAAGATGTTGTAGCGCGTGCCGGTGTCGGGCGCGATGAAGTAGCTCATGTTCTCGACGACGCCGAGCACGGGCACGTTCACCGTCTCGAACATGCGCAGCGCACGCCGCACGTCGGCGAGCGCCACCTCCTGCGGCGTCGTCACCAGCACCGCGCCCTGCACGGGCACGAGTTGAGCGAGCGAGAGCTGCACGTCGCCCGTCCCCGGCGGCATGTCCACGATTAAGTAATCAAGCTCGCCCCACTCCACGTCCTGGAGGAACTGCCGGACGAGGCCGTGCAAGATCGGCCCGCGCACGATCATCGGCTCGTCGCCCGGCTTCAAGACGGCCATCGACATCAGGCGCACGCCGTGCGCTTCGAGCGGCACCAGCTTGTTGACGTTGACGCGCGGCTGCTCGCGCGAGACGCCGAGCATTAAAGGCACGTTCGGCCCGTACACGTCCGCGTCCAGCAGGCCGACCCGCGCCCCGTCGCGCGCCAGGCTCACGGCGAGGTTGACGGCCACCGTGGACTTGCCCACGCCGCCCTTGCCCGAGCTGACCGCCACGATGTTGCGCACGCCCGGCACCGTCAGCTTCTCGCCCAGGCCCCGGCCTTTGGGCACCTCCGCGTCCATGGTCACGCTCACCGACGTGACGCCGGGAAGCTCTGCCACGACCGCGCGCGACTGCTCCTGCAACTGCTCGCGCACGGGGCACGCCGGGGTGGTGAGCACGACGCGGAAACTGACCGCCCCGCCCTCGATCTTCAAGTCTTTAATAAACCCGAGGCGCACGATATCCTTGTGCAGGTCGGGGTCTTTCACCTGCGCCAGCGCCCCGTAAACGTCTGCCTCTGTCACTTGTGCCATTCGTAATCCTCGTGAACCGTGAACCGTCAACCGTGACAAGTTAAAAACTGCTTACCTCTGGTCACGGTTCACGGTTCGCAGTTCACGCTTCTTCGGTCTCATAACTCTGTAAGCGCAGCGCGAGGCGCCGCCGGCGATGCGCGACTCGCGGAAGACTTCCGTGCCGAGCAGCTCGCGGTAGACGACCAACTCCTGGTCGCAGAGCTGCCGGTACTCGCGCGCCAGCTCGGGCTGCGGGCAGTTCCATTCGGTCAGGAGGTACGAGCCGTCGTGCAGACGCTCGGCCTCCGCCTCGTAACCCGTCTCGCGCAGCAGCGCGGTCAGGCGCCGGATGCGCGCGTCAAAACTCAACCCTTCGAGCTGCGGCTTGAGCCCCGCCACCATCTCCGTCGCGCAGCCGCAGAAGACCGTGTTCAGGCCGCGCTCGCCCCAGACCTCGCCGATCTGCCGGAGCACGGACTTGGCGAAGAGGTCGTAGCGCTTCGGGAACAGCTCCTCGGCCTTCGGCGTCAGGCGGAAGACGTGGGCGGGTCGCCCGCGGTCGCCGCGCGCCGCCGCGTGCTCGACGTAGCCCTCGCGCTCCAGCACGTCGAGGTGCTTGCGCACGCACTGCTTGGTCAGGCCGAGCGCCTCGGCCAGCTCGTCGGCGCTCGTGCCGCCGCGCGCGCGCAACTGCTGCACGATCTCCTCGCGCGACGCCCCAAGCCCGCTTTTCAGGGTAGCTACCACGACGGTTTAATGCTACTTTTGGGATGCCCTTTTGTCAACCGGGCGGTTGCTAAATACGGCCGCGGCCTTGATCGAATCGACTCCGACCATAAACGTATGACGACTGACCACACCGGCCGCTTCTCGACCCGGGTCGCCGACTACGTCAAGTACAGGCCCGACTACCCGCCGGCCGTCCTTCGCCTGCTCGAAGAGGAGTGCGGACTGGCGCACGATTCCGTCGTGGCCGACGTGGGCTCCGGGACGGGACTGCTGTCGGAGTTGTTCCTGAAGAACGGCAACCGCGTCTACGGCGTCGAGCCGAACCGGGAGATGCGCGAGGCGGGCGAGAGACTGCTGGCCTCGTACACGAACTTTGTCAGCGTGGACGGCCGCGCCGAGGCGACCACGCTCGAAGACGCGAGCGTGGACTTCGTCACCGCCGGACAAGCCTTCCACTGGTTCGACCCGCCGCACGCGCGGCGCGAGTTCATGCGCATCCTGCGTCCCGGCGGCTGGGTCGTCCTCGTCTGGAACGACCGGCGCACGGCGGGCACGCCCTTCCTCGAAGAGTACGAGCGCCTGCTCCTCGAATACGGCACCGACTACAAGGAGGTGAGCGTCAAGTACGCCGAGGAGTCGATGCTCGCCGCGCTCTACGGCCCGAGCGAGATGCGCGCGAAGACCTTCGACAACCGGCAGGTCTTCGACTTCGACGGCCTGCGCGGGCGCTCCACCTCTTCATCCTATGTGCCGCAGCCCGGCCACCCGAACTTCGACCCGCTGATGCGCGAACTCGAAGCCCTCTTCCGGCGCCACGAGCGCGACGGCCGCGTCGTCGTCAACTACGACACCAAAGTCTTCTACGGAAGGCTGTAAGGAAGGCGTGAACCGTAAACCGTAAACCGTGACGAGAGAAAGCAGGCTCTTCTTCTTGTCACGGTTTACGGTTTACGGTTCATGCTTGCCTTTTGATAGCATAGCTCTGGTCTTCCCTTTGAAACTGTCAGCAGCGCGCGACACCAGCCGCCGTGCGTTCGTCCCCGTTGAGCCCATGCCGAACACACTCCTTTCCGACGAGAAGGGCCGCGCGCGCGCGCGGGCCGCTCTGCTTTCACTCTGTGCGCTGCTCGCGTGCGCGCCGGGCGCGCGCGCGCAAAAGGGCTCCGCCCCGAAGGCCGCGGCAAAACTCCAGGCGAAGAGTCGCGCCGCCGCGCGCGTGCCGCAGGAGACGCTTTTGCAGATCGTGCAGGCCGAGGACGAGCGTCGTTGGGATGACTCTGACTTGGGGAAGCTGTTCTCTGACGCGAGCCCCGCGGTGCGTGCGCGGGCGGCGCTCGCGGCCGGGCGCATCGGCGACGAGGGCGCGGTCGCGCCGCTCGGCAACCTGCTCAACTCCGACCGCGACGAGACGGTGCGCGCGACCGCGGCCTTCGCGCTCGGCGAGATCGAATCCGAGGCGGGCGCCGCCGCGCTTACGGAGACGCTGCGGCTCTCAAGGTCGCCGGGGCTGCGCGCGCGCTGCGTCGAGGCGCTCGGCAAGATCGCCGCGGCGCTGCCCGAGGCGCGTGCCGACGCGAAGAAGAGTATGGGCGACACCGTCGCGACGACGCTCGCCGCCGAGCAGAGGCTCAAGCAGCCGAACCGCGCGCTCGTCCTGCTCGGCCTGACGGCGATGCTGCGGGCGCGTCCCGAGAACGGCGCGCGCACCATCGCGCTCTTCCTCGCCTCGACCGACGGGCGCGTGCGTGCAGACGCGGCCAACGCGCTCGCACGGCTGCGCGCGAAGGAGTCGCTCGAACGCCTGCGCGTGATGCTGGCGACGGATGTGGACGCGGTGGCGCGGGCCAACGCCGCGCGCGCGCTCGGCGCGGCCGAGGACGCGGGTGCCTTCGAAGTGCTCGCGCAGCACGCGGCGACCGACGCGGACGAACGCGTGCGGGTGAGCGCCGTCCGCGCGCTCGCGCAGATTAAGGAGCCGCGCGCCGCAGACCCGCTCGTCCGCCGCGGCGGCGAGCTGTTCGCCTCGTACAAGTCCGCGCGCGTGGGCGGCGCTGTGAACCCGCCGGAGGTGAACGAGCTGCTGGAAGTCGCGACCGCGATGGGGCACGTGCTCGCGAACTCGAACGACGAGCGCGCCCTGACCCTGCTGCGCGCGGCGCGCGAGGCCGGCGTGGTCGCGCCCGAGGTCGAGACGACGCTGGCGCGCATCGCGCCGACGCAGTACCTGCGCGAAAAGGGGGTCGCGGACTTCGTTGCGCAAGCCTCGCGGCGCGGCGCGGCCGGTGTGACCTGGCAGAAGGTTTCGGCCCTGGCGCAGGGGTTAGGCGAGATGGCCGGCGTGACGAGCGCGCAGGTTGGCAACAGCGTCGTCACCCTCCAGGCCGACGCGCAGATCGCTCTGCGCGCGCTCGTGCAGAGCCCGTCCACCCCGCCCTCTTCGCTCCCAGACCTGCTGCGCTCGCTCGCGGCCTTCAAGCCGATTGATCTCGCCGCGGTCGCGCGCGCGGCGCTCTCCAACCCGGACGTGATCGCGCGCGCCACGGCCGCCGACATCCTCTCGGACTTGCCGCCCGAACCCGACACCGCGCGCTCGCTCGCGGACGCTCTGCCGCGTGCGCTGCAAGACGAGACGGACGACGCGGCGCTCTCTATCTTAGGGGCGCTCGGTAAACAGCAGGGGGCGGAGGTCGAGTTGGCCCTCAAGTCGGCGCTTGAGACGACCGACTACCTCGTGCGCCGCCGCGCGGCCGACATCCTGCGCGAGCGCGCGGGCGGCCCGCGCGGCGAGCGCCGCGTCGAGACCGTCAACACGCGCAACCACCGCGAAGACTACGAGCGGGCGCTGGCCCGCATCGGCAAGACCGTGCGCGCCGTGATTACGACGGACAAGGGCTCGTTCACGATGGAACTGCTGCCGGAGGAGGCGCCGCTCACCGTTGACAACTTCGTGGGACTGGCGCGGAAGAACTACTACAACAACGTCCTCTTCCACCGCGTCGTGCCGAACTTCGTCGTGCAGGGCGGCGACCCGCGCGGCGACGGCAACGGCGGCCCCGGCTACCAGATACGCTGTGAGATCAACGAGGTGCCCTACAACCGCGGCGCGGTCGGCATGGCGCTCTCGGGCAAGGACACGGGCGGCTCGCAGTGGTTCGTCACGCACTCGCCGCAGCCGCACCTCGACGGCGGCTACACGGTCTTCGGCCGCGTCGTCGAAGGGATGGACGTGATAGACCGCATCGTGCGCGGCGACCGCATCCGCTCCGTCGTCGTCACCGAGACGCGCGGACGCTGAAAGGCTCTAAGGGAGAAGCCCGGCCGTGAGAGAGGGCTTCGGTTATTCATCAATGAAGCAAGGCGGAGTCGTACAAGGTCTTTCCGGTCGTGCGGCGGTGTTGACACTGCTGTCACTCGCCCTGCTCTGCACGGCGCTCGCGCGACAGGACGATGCGAACAGGCAGTCTAAGAAAGAGCCGCCGCCGCGCACGCTCTACCGCATCAACTTCGAGCTGGACTTCGACGCGCGCACGTACACGGGCCGCGAGCGCGTGCGCTGGGTGAACCGCGACGACCGCCCGGCGTCGGTCGTCTACTTCCACCTCTACCCGAACCTGCGCGCCGACGACGAACGCCCCGGCACGCAGGACGCACAGGCCGACGCGGCGACGCCCGAGGAGCCGCGGCTTGAAGTGACCGCGGTGCGCGCCGCCGAAGGCTGGCAGGCGCTCCCCTTCAGCGCGGAAGACGACGGCGTGACGCTGCGCGTTCTCCTGCGCGAGGCGGTCGCGCCCGGCACGGCCGCCGAGATGGAGCTCGCCTTCAAAGGCACGCTCCCCGAGATCGACCCCGACGAGACGAGTCTCACCGCGCACGTCATCCAGCAGGTCGGCGCGGCCATGCGCGACACGCGCGAGATACGCCGCGCGCGCGACACCAACTTCGTCTCGCGCGGCGTGATGCTGCTCGGCGACTTCTACCCCGTGCTGGCCGCGCGTGAGGGCGGCGACTGGCAGCGCAAGGTCGAGCCGAGCGTCGGCGATACCTTCTTCACGGACGTGGCCGACTACGAGGTCGAGGTCGAGACGGCCGAAGGCGTCAACCTCTACGCCTCCTGCGAGCAGAGGCAGGAGGCGCCCGCCGGGCGCAGGCGCCGTCTGACCTTCGCGGGCGCAGACCTGCGCGGCTTCGCGCTCGTAGCGGGGCGCACGCTGCGGATGGAAGAGCGCGAGGCCGGTGGCCTCCGCGTGCGCTCGGTCTACACACCCGAGCACGAGAAGGTCGGACGCCGCGTGCTGGGTGTCGCGGCCGACGCGGCGCGCACCTACGCCGCGCGCTTCGGCCCGCTGCCCCTCAAGAACGTTACCGTGACCGAGGCCCCGCTCGTCGCGGGCTTCGGCAGCGTCGAGTTCGCGGGGCTCGCGGTCATCGCCGGCGCCTTCTACGTGGACTTCGACTCGCCCGCGATGCGGGCGCTCCCCGAACTCGTGCGGGAGCAGCGCGCGAGCGTCGAAGACAATTTAGAGTTCGCCGCGGCGCAGGGCGTGGCCAGGCAGTGGTGGGGCGGCGCCGTCGGCAGCGACCCCGCGCGCGAGCCCGTGCTCCACGAAGCCCTGGCCCAGTTCTCCGCCCTGCTCTACGTGCAGGACGTGCGCGGCGCCGAGAGCGCGCAGCAGGTGCAGGACGACCAGCTGCGCGGCGTCTATCAGGTCTACCGCACCTTCGGCGGCGAGGACGTGACGGCCGACCGCGCGGCGCGCGAGTACCGCAACTCCTTCCAGTACGCGGCCGTCGTCGCCGGCAAGGGCGCGCTCATGTTCGTCGAGCTGCGCAGACTGTTAGGCGAGGAGCGCTTCTTCAAAGCGCTGCGCGGCTACTACGAGGCGAACCGCCTGGAGGTCGCCGAGACGGAAGACCTACGCGCGGCCTTCGCTGCCGTCGCGGAACTCCCGCAGCGCCGCGCCCTCACGCGCACCTTCAGCCGCTGGCTCTCCGAGCGCCACGGCGACGAAGACATCGCCCCGCCCAACCCGCAGCTCCTCGCCGCCCTCGGCTTCACCCCCGAACAGCAGCAGGCCGCCCGCGACCGCAACGCCTTCTCCCGCCTCGGCCGCTTCTTCTGGCGCCAGATGACCCGCATCCGTTGAGCTGTCTCGTGCGGGCAGGAGACTGCGGCGGCGCGGTCGGCGTTGACTTTCGGACGGCAGGGGCTATGATGCCGCCGTCAGCTTTATGCCCGTCATCTACACCATCGACAGACCCGAGCGCGTCGTCTACCTGACGACGGTCGGCGACCCTTCCTTCGAAGAGTGGCAGGAGACGCTCCTGCGCCTCTTCTCCGACCCGGCCTTCCAGACCGGCTTCCACTTCATCAGCGACCGGCGGCGCGCGGCAGCACCGGACGCCGACTTCGTCGAGCGGGAGGTCGTCTTCATCCGCGAGCACGAGCGAGAGATCGGCCACTGCCGTTGGGCGGCGGTCGTCCCCGACCCCGCGACCGACGGGGCCGCGCGCGCAGTGACCAACCGCGCCGGCATGACCGAGGTCGAGGTCGGATTCTTCTACGACCTGGCGGCGGCGCGCCGCTGGGTGTTCGACCGGGACTGAGGGCACGGACGCAAACAGAGGGGCGAGTCTTTCAAGACTCGCCCCTCCGTTTTAAAAGGCACGGACGCCCTCGGCCTGCCCCGACCGCAATTAACTTTAGACCGCGGCGCGTACGGCTTTCGCAGGGACGGAGGCGCGTCCAGCATCGGCCGCTCTGCGGACGAAGACGGAGCGCCCGCTAATCACGAGCGAAGGGACGAAGCAGGCCAGGGCGATGCAGCTCCAGACGACCGAGACGAAGCCGGGCTCGCCCAGAGCCCGCACCGAAGGGACGGCCAGCAGGGCGCGCGCCACGACGAAGACCATCGCGAACGGGTAGCTGCGCGTCATCCACTCCTGATGCTGCCGTATGTTCCCCTTGCGCACGGCGT
>JBJMGP010000092.1:0-8135 GCA_045807865.1 Pyrinomonadaceae bacterium | reverse complement strand
GGTCTTGATTCACGGCGAGCAGGCAGGGCACGCCCGCGCCGCGGACGTACTCGGAGCGGACGAGGTGGCCGGGGCCTTTGGGCGCGACCATGAAGACGTTCACGTCCTCGGGCGGCTTGATGAAGCCGTAGTGGATGGAGAAGCCGTGCGAGAAGGAGAGGTACTTGCCCGGCGTCATCGACTCGGCCACCTCGCGCGCGTACACGTCGGACGCGACCTCGTCGGGGACGAGCATCATGACGATGTCGGCCTCGGCCGCCGCCTGCGCGACCGGCAGGACTTTGAGCCCCGCCGCTTCGGCCTTCGCCCACGAGGGGCTGCCGGCTTTGAGCCCCACGGTCACGTCCACGCCGGAGTCCTTCAGGTTGTTCGACTGCGCGAACCCCTGGCTCCCGTACCCGATGACCGCGACGCGCCGCTCGCGCAGCGCCCCCACGTTCGCATCCCTGTCGTAATAAACTTTCATCGCTTAATCCTTTCGAGTAGTCAGTAGTCAGTAGCCAGTAGTCAGTAGGAAATCCTTTGCGAGCAAGCTGTCAGCATGAAAGTGTCGGCGCCCGTGAAGCGGAGCCTACTGACTACTGGCTACCGTCTCCTGACTACTCTCCTCATTCGACACGCGGTTGATGGCGATGTAGCCGGTGCGTGTGATGTCGTTGATGCCGAGGGGGCGGAGCATCTCGATGAAGGCGTCCACCTTCTCGCGGTTGCCCGACGCCTCGATGAGCATGCGCGTGTGCGAGATGTCCACGACCTTGGCGCGGAAGACTGAGACGAGGCTCAAGACCTCCTGGCGGGCCGCGCCCGGCGTGGCCGAGACATCGATTAAGGCCATCTCGCGCTCGACGTGCGGCTGGCTGGTCACGTCGCGCACCTCGCGCACGCGGGCGAGCCGCTCGCACTGCTTGACGATCTGCTCGACCGTGCGGTCGTCGCCGCTCGTCACCACGGTCACGCGCGACCACTCCGGGTCGAGCGTCGCGCCGACCGAGAGCGTCTCGATGTTGAACCCGCGCGCGCTGAACAGCCCCACGATGCGCGACAACTCGCCCGGCTGGTCGGCGACGATGATGGAAAGCGTGTGCCTCATAAAGCCCGTAAACCGTAAACCGTGATAAGGCGTGAACCGTGAACCGTAAAACGTGACAAGTAAGAACGGGTTTTTAACTTGTCACGGTTTACGGTTCACGGTTCACGGCTCTTGCACAATCATGTCCCGCGAGTTGGCGCCGGCGGGGACGATGGGGAAGACGTTCTCCTCTTTGGAGACGAGGACTTCGATCACGGCGACGCCGGGGTGCGCGAGCCCCGCGGCGAGCGCGCCCGCCAGTTCGCCCGGGTCGGTCGCGCGGAAGCCGGCGGCGCCGTAGGCCTCGGCCAGCTTGACGAAGTCGGGCGCGACCGAGATGTCCACCTCCGAATAGGCGCGCTCGTAGAACATCTCCTGCCACTGGCGCACCATGCCGAGGTAGCCGTTGTTCATGACGACTATCTTCACGTCGATGCCGTACTGGACGGCCGTCGCCAGCTCCTGGTTCGTCATCTGGAAGCCGCCGTCGCCGACGACCGCGACGACGAGGTCGTCGGGGCGCGCGAGCTTCGCGCCGACGGCCGAGGGCAGGCCGAAGCCCATCGTCCCCAGGCCCCCGCTCGTGATCCACTGGCGCTCGCCGTCGAAGGGGTAGAACTGCGCGGCCCACATCTGGTGCTGCCCCACGTCGGTCGTGATGACGGCGTGCCCGCCGGTCAGGCGGTGCAGCTCGCGGATGACCGACTGCGGCTTGATCTTGTCGGAAGAACCCGTGTAGCGGAGCGGCTGCTCGCGCTGCCACCCGCGGATGCGCTCCCACCACCCGGCCCGTTTGGCGATGCCCTTCTTCAACGCGGCCGTGCGCCCCTCGACCTCTTTACTTAAAGCCGCGAGGGCCTCGCCGGCGTCGGCGGCGATGGAGAGCGTGGGCGCGACGTTCTTGCCGATGTTGGCGGGGTCGATGTCCACGTGGATGACGCGCGCGCGCGGGGCGAAGGTGGCGAGCTTGCCCGTCACGCGGTCGTCGAAGCGGACGCCGACGGCGACGAGCAGGTCGCTCTCGGCGACGGCCATGTTGGCCGCGTACGTCCCGTGCATCCCGAGCATCCCCATGCAGAGCGGGTGCGCCGAGGGGAAGCCGCCGAGGCCCATGAGGGTCGGCGTGACCGGCAGTTGCAGGCGCTCGGCTAAGGCCAGTAGCTCTTTCGAAGCGCCCGAGTTGACGATGCCCCCGCCGACGTAGAGCACCGGCCGCTCCGACTTGATGATCTCTTCGGCGGCGCGCGCGACCAGCTCGGGCGCGGGCTTACCCTTCTTCTCTCTGAACGGGAAGGCGACGTGGTCGAGGCGCGAGTAAGAACAGCGCGCGGCCGAAACGTCCTTCGGGATGTCGATCACGACGGGGCCGGGCCTGCCGGTGCGCGCAAGGAAGAAGGCTTCGCGGACGACACCCGCCAAGTCTCTCACGTCGCGCACGAGGTAGTTGTGCTTGACGCACGGGCGCGTGATGCCGACCGTGTCCACCTCTTGAAACGCGTCCGTCCCGATGAGCGGCAGAGGCACCTGGCCCGTGATGACGACGATGGGCGTCGAGTCCATGTAGGCGTTGGCGATGCCGGTCACGGCGTTCGTCGCGCCGGGGCCGGAGGTGACGAGCGCCACGCCGACCCGGCCGGACGCGCGCGCGTAGCCCTCGGCCATGTGGACGGCGCCCTGCTCGTGGCGGACGAGGTAGTGCGTGACCTGCTCGCGGTAGCGCCACAGTTCGTCGTAGATGTGCAGCACCGCGCCGCCCGGGTAGCCGAAGATCGTGTCCACGCCCTCGTTGACGAGCGCGTGTAAAAGAACCTCCGCGCCCCGGGGCAGGGTCTCGTCCGCGCCCGCCGCCGGGAGCGGGGCCGGCTTCGCCTTCGTGATGTGCTGCTCTGCGATCATGGCTACTTCCTCGGAACCACTTTGACGAAGCTCTCCCGCCAGTCCGCGGCGAGGCGCGCGACCTCTTCGGCCTCCGCGTGTTGCAGGGCTTCGGCGAGCGCCTCGCGGTAGTGGCCGAGCAGCTCGCGGAGGTTTGACTCGTCGGCCTCTTCGACCGGCTTGATGCTGACCCGGGCGCCCGCGGCGAGGCGGCGGCGGATGGCCTCTTCGTCGAGCCCGAGTTCCCTCTCCAGCAGCAGGTAGATGATCCCGCCCGTCATGCCGGAGCAGAGCCAGGGGCCGGGGTCGCCGAGCACGAGGCCGCGCCCCGAGGTCATGTACTCGAAGGCGAAGCCCTTGAGGTTGGCGCGCGCCGCAATGTTGCCCAGCTCGTCGCGCAGCGGCTCGCGCAGGCGCCCGCCGAAGATGAGGTCGGCGCCCGAGAGCCTGATCCCGGCGCGCGAGTCCGCGTCGCCCTGCACGACGAGCAGCCCGGCCTGCGCGCCGTAGGCGAAGCACTTCCCGACCGAGCCGTCCACCACCTTGCCGTCGTGGTTGATGCCCTTCAGGATACGCACGCGCCCGCCCGAGGCGCCCTTCGCCGCGCCGTCCTGCACGCCGCCGTGGACGACGATGTCCACGCCGTCCGAGTTGAACGCGCCGAGGCCGTTGCCCGGCACGGAGCCTTCGAGGAAGTTGAGCACCGCGCGCTTGAGCCCTTTCACGGCGGCGCCGTTGCCGTTCGTGGCGTGGAGGTTACCGTTGCCTTCGACGAGTTGACTCAGACGTGCGCGCGTCAGCCGCCCGGCGAGGTGCGTCCCCAACGCGCGGTCGCCACTGGAGACGTTCGAGTCTTCGTAGTAGACGACCTCCTTGCCCGCCTCGACCATCTCCGTGACCGAGTGCGAGATGACGCGCGTCAACGACGTGAGCGACCGACGCGCGCGACCCACGGTCGGCTCCTGCGCCGAGACGCAGAGCGCGCACGGCTCCTCGGGCTCAAGCAGCCACGCGAGGTCGAGCCGTTCATGTCCGCGCACCTGTTCGAGCAGGTCAACGCGCCCCACTAGTTCACGAGTGGAAGAGAGACCGGCGCGCGCCGTCTCTCTCGCAATCTCTTCTTTGACCTCGTTGAAGAAGCGGACGAGGTGGCCGACGGCCAGCTCATACTCGCGCGGCCTGAAGTGCTTCTGCCCGGCGGCGAGCGCCTCTTCGGCGTCCTTCAACTGGCTCGTGATGCCGACGTGGCAGGTGCCCGTGTTGCACTCGCGGCAGCTCGTGCAGCCTATCGCCGCCATCGCCATCGTCGCGAAGCCCACGCGGTCGGCGCCCAGCATCAGAAGCCTCACCACGTCCCGGCCCGACTTCACGCCGCCGTCGGCCCACAGCTCGACGCGACGGCGCAGCCCCGCGCGCACCAGAGCGCGGTGCGCCTCGCGCAGACCTATCTCGACGGGGAGGCCCGTGTGGCGCAGAGAGTGTTTGCGCGCGGCGCCCGTGCCGCCGTCGTAGCCCGAGACGGCGATGATGTCGGCGCGCGCCTTGGCGACGCCCGTGGCGATGGGGCCGAGGTGCGGGATGGAGGGAATCTTGACCGAAATCTTCGCGCGCGGGTTGATCGTCTTCAGCTCCTCGACGACCTGCGCGAGGTCTTCGATGGAGTAGATGTCGTGATTGTTCGACGGCGAGATGAGGTCGATGCCGGCCGGCGTGTGGCGCGTCTCGGCGATGCGCGCCGTCACCTTGAAGCCGGGGAGGAGTCCGCCCTCGCCGGGCTTCGCGCCCTGACCAATTTTAATCTCAAGCAAATCGCACGAGTTGAGCAGGCGCGCGTTGACGCCGAAGCGGCCCGAGGCGACCTGCTGCCCACGGTGCTCTCGGTAGCGCCCGAGCATGTCCGGAATCTCGCCGCCCTCGCCGTTGACGCAGATGATGTCGAGCTGCTTCGCGCCCTCGGCGTAGGCGCGGAAAGAGGTCTCGCCCTGCGAGCCGAAGCTCATCGCGGAGAAGTAGAACGGCGCGGCGTGGCGGCCGGCGCGCGTGTCTACCTCTCCGCCTCGGGGAGAGTCCAACTCGTGACCTTCCGTACCGCAGACTTCGAGCAACTGGCGGAGCGCGACCGGCTTCGTCTCCTCGATCTCTTGCAGGCGCGCGGCGAACTCCGCGTAAGGCTTCTCGCCGCGCGCGACACGACCCGCGACGTTCCACAGAGAGGGCTGCTCGCGGAACTCGCCGGGCAGCGCGACCGGCCTCTTCTTCGTCAGCTCCTCTTCCGACTCGCCCTGCGCGACCTGTAGACGTGCGCGCGCGTCGCGTTCGAGGTCTGTCAGCGACAACCCGGCGAAGGCCGTGCCGCAGTAGTTGGCCACGCCGAAGAACTCCTCCACGTCGGGCGCCAAACCCACCGAAGCGAAGAGCCGCCCGTAGCCGTCCAACTCGTGGATGCCCATCGTCGAGAGCACCTTCTCGACGCCGACCGTGAGCGCCGAGGCGATACGGACGAGACGCTTCACGCGCTCTTCATCTGACGCCGCGCCGCGCGCGGCCACGTCGAAGAGTGCGTAAGGGTTGACGGCGTCGGCGCCGCAGCCGAGGGCGAAGACGAGGTCGTGGACGTTTCGTAAAGAGCCGGCGCGCAGCACCAGACCGGCGCGGCGGCGCAGGCTCACCCCTTCGGCGTCGCGCTCGTCGCGCAGGCGCGCGTCCACGGCCGCGAGCGCGAGGTGCGCGTCGATCCACGGACGCGCGACGCGGTGCGCGCGCGCGTCGTCGAGGATGAGGACGGACGACCTGGACTCCCGAACCAGCCGCGCGGCCTCCTCGCAGATTCGCGCGAGCGCCGCTTCGAGCGTCTCGTCCTCACCGAATGTCGTGTCAACCGTCGCCGTGCGCAGAAGCCCCTGCGCCTCCACCCCGCCTTCCGACGTTCCTTCAGCAGCACTCTCAACCTCCGCCCCGCAGACGGCGAGGAGTTCGGCGAGCGTGCGCTGACGTGTCTCGTGCGCGGCCGCGGCGTGCGCCGCTTCGTCTTCCGCGCCCAAGCCCCCAAAGAGGAGCGGCGTGCGCAGCTCTACCTGCCCGACCTCCAAAGGCCCTGCGGGCGTGGGGCGCGCGCCGAGGAAGACGCGCGTCGAGAAGTGGTCGGCCTCGCGCTCGCGGTCGATGGCCGGATTCGTCACCACCGCCACGCGCTCGTGGAAGTAGTCGGAGACGTTGCGCCGCTTCTGCGAGAGCGCGGCGAGCGGGCCGTCCCAGCCCAGGCCGCTGATCGGCTCCTTGCCCGTCTCGGCCATCTCGCGCACTTCAGACTCTTCGATCCGCCCCCAGCCGAACGCGGCCAGCCGACGCTCTTCGACCCCCGCCGCCGCCACGCCGCCGTCAGAGGCCGGGGGCGGGGCGGCGCGCACGCGGCTCAAGGCGGCGGCGCCCGCGGGGGACTGTGCGTGCTCTTCGTCGTCCGCCCACTTCACACGGGCGTTGAGACGCGCGGGGCGGAAGCGCGCGCCCACATCTTCGAGCGCGCGCCGTTGCAGCTCGTGATACTCGAAGACCTGGACGCCCACGCCGCGCTTGAGGAGGAAGCCCATCTTCTCGCCGGGCGCGAGCGGGCGCGGGTCACGCACCATCTGCTCCAGAGGCACGACCCCCTTCTCCGAGGAGGCGAAGAACTCCTTCTCCGTCTCGCCGCACCAGAGCGGCCGAAGGCCCAGCGCGTCCGAGCTGAAAACTATCTCGTCGGCCTGACGCGCGATGATGGCCGCCGGCCCCTGCGCGTGCGCGCCGAAGGCGCGGCGCCAGTACCGGTACAGCTCGCGCACGTCCGCGGGGAAGCGCTCGATCTCGCTCCACACGGGCGGGAAGGCGATCTCCAGCGCGTTCATCAGACTGAGCCCGTACTCGAACATGAAGCTCTCGACGACGCGGTCTAAGATCTGCGAGTCGCTGGCGCGCGGCGGGAGTTGGAAGCCGAGCGCCAGCGCCTCCCGTCCGAGTCTATCGACCGAGTTGATCTCGCCGTTGTGGCCGAGCGTCGAGAACATCTGCGCGCGCTCGGGGCGCGAGTCGGTGTTGGTCGAGTAGCGGCCGTGGCCGAGCGTGATGGCCGACTTGAAGTCGGGGTGCGACAGTTCGGGGAAGTAGCGGCGCAGTGTCTCCGCGTCGCCGCGCACCTTGTAGATGACGCTGTTCGGGCTCAAGCTCGCGACGTGGACGGGCAGCTCGCGTTCGAGTCGCAGGGTGATGTGGAAGATGTCGCGGTCTTCGACGCCGCGGGCCGTGCGCGGGAGCGCCGCCACCTGCCAGAACTCGGGCTCCATGGCACGCGCCTGCGGCCCCAGCGCCTCGGTGCGTACGCGAGCGGTCTCGCTGACGAGCACCTCGAAGAGTGACTCTTCGAACAGGCCGAGCGCGCGCCGCTTGATCTCCTCCGCGTCGGCGCGGTGCTCGTGCGGGATCATGATGTGCGCGACGGTGAACTGCGCGCGGTTGACCAGCGAGCCGCGCAGGCCGGCGACCTCAAAGCGCTTGGCCCAGCGCTCGCGCGGGATGTCGGTCTGAAGTCCCGCGCCGTCGCCCTCGCCCTCGACCTCGCCGGTGCGGTGCCCCATGCGCGCGAGCGCTTCGAGCGTGCGCTTGACGTTGCCGTGCGAGGGGCTCCCGTCCTTCTTCACGTTGGCGATGATGGCGCAGGCGTCGTGCTCCGACTCGTCGTGGCGCCAGCGGCTCGGGCGGACGGCGGCCCCGCGCGACGAATCCTCCGGGGAACGCGCGCAAGCCTTGCCGACTCTGTTGGCCGCCTCAGACATCACTTAGCTGGAAAAGGTGTCGGGGAAAAAAGAGGCCATCAACCCTCGGACGTTGATGGCCTGCCGCATACACTGTAGGTTGCAGGACAAGCCGTCAGGTTACGCGCTTACGCGCGTGGACGACTACAGCCACGCGCCCCGTAAGGAGGATGGCCGAAGCCTTCCGGCGCCGGAAGTGCGACTCGACGGAAGTGACTGGACGCAGATTAGACATTACACACACCCGGAGACCGAGAGACCGCGCCCACCGGCTTCCTGGCACCACCGGCCGGCGCTTCTCTCCCCACTATGGGGGCGGATGCTACAACCTTCGAAGCCATTTGTATAATTGATAATTTTTACAAGCCCATAAATAACAAGCGGCCTCTTCCGAGTGACACATTCGT
>JBJMGP010000091.1:0-21031 GCA_045807865.1 Pyrinomonadaceae bacterium | reverse complement strand
TTTGATAACAATGGCTCGGAGCGCGATCTGCGGATGGTCAAGTTGCAGCAGAAAATCTCGGGCTGCTTCCGCACACCTGACGGGGCGCGGAGCTTCTGTCGCGTGAGGAGCTATCTCTCGACCGCGCGCAAGCAGGGCTACTCACTGCTCTGCTCGCTGGAACGTCTCTTCAAGGGCAAGCCGCTCGTCTTTCAACTTATGGCGGAACAGGCAGGCTAAGCCTCTCTCACTACCTGAACAGTTACCGTCTATCTTCCCGATTGGTCATTACAGTCGAAATTACAGGCGCCGCTAATATAAAAAGCCCGCCTCTTTAGCGGGCTCCCTGTTCTCTGTTTCCCTGCCGGATTGGTCAGTTGGGTTAAGTCGACGGCCCGTGCCGCGGAACTTAACCAAGCGCGTCTTGGCAAAGCCCAAGTGCCCTCGATGCTATCGAGAGTGACACAGGCGGCCGGCACGGGGAAACTTTTACTTGATATGCCTTTTTCATAGAACGTTACCCAAGGGGATACCATGTTTATTCCGTGTCCCCCTCCCTCGCAACTGAAGTCTTGCCGTGCGGGCGCATCGAAAGTATGATGCCTCATCTCGGTTAAGCGGTTAGACATCCGTCCTGCTGCGCCGAGGAACTACATTCCAATTGGGTTCTGCTGTTGCAAAATGACGCTCATGCGACCAAGTATGGTAGCGTTTCTTTGGCAAGCAGTTTGTGGTAACCGAATACCTCGCACTATCTAACTGTTAGCCTCACGCTGATCCCTAACAACCAGCCCTAACAAGTCATTCCGGAAGGACGCGCGAGAGCGTGTCTCAGCGTAGCGCTTACAGTCCCTACCCTCGCCAGGAAGGATTGCACTCACAGCTAAACCCGGCCGCCGGCGGCGACGGTTTAGACGCTGTGCATCACCTATAACCAACACGTCAGCTCGCCGACGAGACTGTGACCGCTGGCACTCCGCTTAAGCGCCGGGCCTGCACGTAAGTCACGCCGGACGGGAATCTAAACGGCCAGGTCTACCGGCCCGAGGAGACTTGTATGGATATGAGAGTTCGCCGGGTGATCATGTCGATGGAAGAGCGGTTATGTCACGATGTACCGCTAGGCAAGCTCGCCGAGTCTCTGAACATCTCGGAGTCACGCCTGAGACACCTCTTCAAAGCATCCACCGGTTCGTCCCCCAAGGAGTATCTACAGTCACTGAGACTACGAAGGGCCGAGGAGCTTTTATGCACAACCTTTCTGTCTATCAAGGAGATTAGAATCTCGGTGGGGATAGTGGACGGGAGTAACTTCATCAGGCATTTCAAAAAGGTGTACGGCACGACCCCTCTTGAGTACAGGTTGATGAGGCGCGAAACGCGCGACGGTGATCACCCGGGACCGGGCGACGGGGCCGCTTCAGCCGTATGACTATGAGCCGGGCCTGAAAGCCTGCGGCGTGGATGCCCCGGGTCTGCGCGCGGGGCGACTGGTCTGCGCCCCACGTGCGGCCCGGCCCACATCTCTCGCACGTCCGGGCCACTATTGCAGAGCGACCGACCGCACTACGCTTATGCTTCCCTCAATACGCCGGATGGAGAAACCGATTCTCTTCGCGTTGGCGGCAACCATGCTGTGAGGCGCTTTCTGCCGCTCGTACCATCTCGGTCAGCAGGCTTTGGAGTCGGACGAGCTCTACACCATCCCGGCGTCGCTCGGGCGCCATTACAGGTTCCAGTCCAAGTTCCGGCAGCCCGACTGCCCCATCTCCATCGCGGCCTACAGCGACCTGCTCACGCCCGACGCCGGGGGTAACTCGTTGGGCGACGTTACGGACGTGCTGAGAAGGAACGTGCACGCTCCGCTCTACTTTTATTTCATGCACTACTGGATCGGGCTGTTCGGAACGTCGGAGTCCTCGCTGCGGGCGCCTTCCGCGGTGTGGGGCGTGCTTTCGATCTTCCTGATCTTCCTGCTCGGGCGGGAACTCTTCGACGGCTACGTGGGCTTATTCGCGGCACTGCTGCTGGCGCTGTTGCCCGAACAGATTTACCACGCGACGTGCGCGCGGATGTATTCGCTGCTCGTCCTCTTGGCCGTCGCCTCGACCTACCTGCTGGTTTTGGCGCTAAAGAGGCCATCGGCGAAGGCGTTGTATATTGCCTACGGGGCCGTCTCGGTGGCCGGCCTCTACACGCACTACATATATCTCTTCTGCTTCATGTTCCAAGTCGCATACACCTGGTCGCAGGCAGGGCGGCGTAAGGAACGCATCGTCCCGTGGCTGGTCACGCAACTGTGTGTGGCGTGCGCCTTCGCCCCGTGGATGCTCGTCAGCGTGGCGCAGAAGCAGACTGCCGCCGAAGCCCTACTGTGGGTCAGCGGCGGTCTGTCCTTTCGCGAGATCATCCAGGCGTTGTTCCAGCAGATCGCTTTACTGACTTCAGTGCCGGACGTTCCGTTCGGTGCGGCGGGCCAGTGGGCCGCAGTGATCCTTCTGTTGGTCGGTCTCGGCGCGCTCCTTCCCGAGCGGCGCAAGCTGCTGCTGCTCGGCCTCTGGGTCGTCGTCCCGGTCGGCGGCGTTCTCGCGGCGGACATCTTCAAGGGCACGAGGGCCGTTACGGTCACGAGGTACTGGCTGGTGGTGAGCCCCGCGTTGTACCTCCTGATCGGAGTCGGCGCGCGGCAGATCGCCGAACCTTATTTGAGAGTCGGGCTGGCCGCTGTCCTCGCCCTGCTGTTAGGCGCGGCCGGGGTGAGCACAGCCGTCGGACAGTTGCGGCCGAAGCACGACGACTACAGGCAGCTGACTCATTACCTAGAAAGCCGCATCACGGAGACGACCGACGAGGTCGTCTTAGCCGAGGGGGACGCTGCCATCCCTCTGGCGCTCGCCTACTACGGCGACCGAGATATACAAATCTGGCGACTCAACCTGCTTCTTAACGAGCCCCGCGCGGACGAGCTGAGTGCGGGGCTGCAAAAGCTGAGGGACGAGCAACGCGCCATTTGGTTGCTCTCTTATTACTCGGGCGAGGCGGCGGAGCTATTGGAGTCCGCGGGCTTTCAGCCGGATGGCGTGGGGGAGAGCTTTGGTTTTATCGGCGTCCGGCGCTACGTCGCCGGTGAGCGACGACCAGCGCCTTAAGGGGCACCGACCGCATTTTTGCTTTCGGTCTTGCGGGCCACGGGGAGCACCCTCGACAACTCCGCGTATAGACGCAGATTCGTGTCCCCAGAGACGCTCAACCTTTCCAGCACTCCCATGTCCCCCTCGCCTTTAGCGGGCTGCATCAGGCGAATGAGGCTGTTCGCCTGCCAGAGCCACTCCACCCGGCTCTCGCGCTGCACAAAGTTGTCTTTCAGGAACCCAACAAGGCTGCCAACGACCTGTTCGCGCCCCGGCCCCTCGGGCACGATGTTGACGAGCGCCCCGTAGAGCACGCACTTCTGATGGAAGTAGTCGGCCTCGCTCGATTCGGTCTCGGAGCCCCAGCTTTCCAATTCGTTTAGGTACTCAGCCAACTCAGTCTGCCACTCCGGCAGCATCTTCTGCGCGTCGGTCAGCTTGGTTTTACCGGTGCCGAAGCGCAGACTCTTGGCGCCCATCAGCAGCTTTTTAGCCTCGGGCGTGCTCCAGTACTCGAACTTTTGCGCGCGGCCCAAGACGCGCGCCGGCTTGATCTCGTCGGCCACGAGCGGGCTCTCCGGCCACAGCGCGCCGTTCAGGTCTTCTAGCATTTTCCGCACGAGACCGAGGGTGCGGTCGGTCAGGTTGTCGGCGCAGCGGCCGGTGCTGAGGTTGGCAACCAGATATTCCCGATATGCCTTCAGCAGCTCGCTGCTTGTAACGTCCTTCCGTCTACACTCGTCGGCCAACTCGACCAGGCTTTTTCCCGCTCGATCCATCATTATCGCGTGGGAGAACGAGCGGTCGTCGGCGGGCTTGTTTCTGAGGGCCTTGACGAAAGCACTGACGACGAGAGATAGCTGTGCCGGGGTCAGGTTGGCCGCGACGACGGCCTTGGCGGCGGGACCCACCTGAGCCGACGAGGTTATCCCGTCGATGTAAGACGCGAGGAATTGAACGTGCTGGTTCTGCCTCCGTTCCTCCGCGCTGAACGTGTCGTTCACCACCTCGGCCAGGGTCACGTAGAACTCGTTCAAGTTGTAGGCCAGCGCGTCCTCACAGCTCAGTGGCTCCAGCTTCGGTTTGGCCGAGACCTCGGCGAATAGCTCCCGCGCCCTCTCCTTATCGACCGAGAGCATAGCCTTGACCGCACGGCACTTGAGCGATAGGGCGTCCAGCCAAAGGGTTTCCCGGCCCCGCCGGGGGCTAGGCTGTTCAGATACTCTTCAACGTTGGAGTAACCGTCGTTGTCACGGTCGAGGGCGCCGTCTTCGGGGTCGCGCGGGTCGAGCGCGTGCGCGACCTCCCAGCCGTCCGGCATCCCGTCGTCGTCGGCATCCATGGGGGGTTGCTCCGAGCGATACTCAGGCCACTCACCCACCTGTCGCTGCGAGTCGATCAGGGAGCCGCCGCGCCGCCTCACCGCGTCGATGATCCTCGCGTCCACGGCGTCCCTGCGCAGCGAAGCCCCGGCCCCGGCTAGCACCGCTTCGTAGGCGGTCTCGGCGGAAGTCGTGTTGACGGGTGGCGCGTCGAACGGGTCGGCGGTGATCCGGAATTGGTCGGCGCTGTCGGTGTCAGCGGCGTGGAAGAGGAGCATGTTGTCAGCCGTCAGCCGGCCGTCACCCTCTAAGACGTTCCCCCGTACGAAGAAAAGTATCCGCGAAGGACTGCCGATCTGGATGGGCGACGGGGCCACGCTGTCCGGCCCCGTTCGGATGTAGTTCGCCACGTAATTCACTTTGAGGATGCCTTGAGTAAGACCGGTGCACACTGACCCGTAGTTATAGATGACGTTGTTTCGAAAATCAATGATCGGGTATGGCGCGGCGCCGTAGTTATCGCCGAGCCGCGGGTTGCGGGCATCATTGTGCGCCCACAGGTTGTGATGCAACGAGACGGGGCCGGCCGCCCTCACGAGCGACCCGTAGCCGTGGGCGCCCTTCGTGTGGATGCTCCGGTTTAAGGATTCGGCGATCAGGCACCACTGCACCGTGACATCGGAGACATCCCCCGAGACCGAGAGCAGTTCATCGATAGACCACGAGACCGAGCAGTGATCCAGGACCACGTCGCGGGAACCGGACGCGACCGAGATGCAATCCTCCTCCTGTCTGCTCAAGTCGCCGAGCCGGCTCCGCAGGTAGCGAACAACCACATCGTGGGTCGCTATCACCAGCGGGAAGTCTCGGATGCAAACCCCTTCGCCGGGGGTGGTCTGTCCCGCGATGGTCAGGTAAGGGTTCTGAATGGTTATCGGCTTGGTCAGCCTGATTAACCCGGAGACCCGAAAGATAACGATGCGCGGCCCATGTGCCTCGCACGCCGCCCTCAGACTGCCGGGGCCGGAGTCGTTCTGGTTCGTTACAAACAAGACCCTCCCGCCGCGCCCGCCGGGCGTCGTCGAGCCGAACCCTTCCGCGCCCGGGAAGGCGGGGGGCGCGGGGGCGCAGCCGGTCGTTGCGCAACAGACCAGCAGGGCGCATGCGAGGAAGACCGGACGTTGCACGGATACTTTCATAACTAGACCGGCGTGACGGCGACGCAGGTCGCCGTCCACCCGACTCAACCTAACCGTCTCTGCCCGAGGAGAGCAGAGCCGCCTCCACGTCGGCATAGAGGCGCAGTTCTGTGCTCTCCGAGTTCCTCATGGCTGTCAGCGCCTCCCACAACAGGCCGCACTTACGGGCTTGATCTATCAGCCTCCTCGCGTGCCATACCCATTCAATGCGGCTCTCGGGCAGGGCGTAGCCCGCGCTCAAGAGTTGCACGTGGGCGCTGATGGTGCTGACCTGCACCTGCCTGTCCGGGAGCAGTTCGATTAACGCCAACAGCAACGAGCTTTTTTGGTGGAAGTAGTCGGCCTTAGTCCGCTCGGCCCGAGGATCCCAGGCCATCAGCCGCGCGTAGAACCCCGCCAGCTCGCTTTGCCATTCGGGGGTCTGCTTGTCGTCGGCCGTGAGCTGTTTCTTGCCCGACCCGAAGCGAAGTCTCTTGACCCTCATGAGCAAGTCCTTGGCCTCGGGTGTCGTCCAGTATTGAGGTTTCTCGGGGCCACCTTGCGCCGCGGCGTCCCGCACGCCCGCGTCCATCGGGGCCGCGAACCATTTCTCGCTGAAGTGATTAATCCCCGGCAGCCCGCCCCGCCGACCTTCGAGCAGGGCTTCGCGCTCGTAGCACTGGCCCGCGCTCTCCAGGTTACTTGAAAGATAGTGTCGGAGCGCGTTTAGTAGTGCGTCCGCGGGCACCCCTTTCGCCCTGCACATCTCAATCAGCGCGTCGAACTGCGGGAGTGCGGTGCCTCTTATTATCGTCGCCGCGAACGACTTGTTATCGACCGTGACGCGCCCGACGGCACTCGCGAGTGCGTCAACGAGTGGGGCGAGCTGACTCGGGGAGAGGTCAAGCGAGGTGACCGTTTTCGCTAGCGGGCCGAGCTGCGCCGGGGAGGTCGCCCCGCCGACTCGTCTTCGCAGCCGAGGGGCGTCAGCGCGAGCTTTGGGGAGATTCGGTCGAACATGGCGCGCGCGCGGCGCTTGTCGAGTGCAGCCATCGCGCGTGCGGCCCGGCAGCGGAGCGAGAGGGCGTCGAGCTGAAGTTCGAAGGCGTCGGAGAGATACCCGCTCGGCGTGTCCGCGTTCCCGCTAATCATCGACCGTTTGAAGGGTTGCTGGACGCCCGCCGCAAGGTCGAAGGCCCTCTCCAACAGCTCGACCTTCTCGGCGGTGGGGAGGGCGACGCTCGACTCGGACAGCCGGATTAAAGCGTCGGCGGCCAGCTCGGCGGGGGCCGACCTGGTCGCGCCGATGAGCGGAGGGAGCGGGACGGAATACCTGAGCGGCGACGGGCCGCGGCCGGCGTCGGCGTGCCTCGACTCCCCATTACGGCAGTGAGCGAAGCACAACGCCAGCAGCACGACGAGAGAAAGCTTTGTAGAGACGCGAGCGTAACTCATACCCCTTACTTTGCGCCGGTCAGGCCAGCGCCGTGCGCAGCCGCCCGGCCCTCCCGTACGTCAGCCTCTCGTACAAGTCTGTGACCCGCCCGGCACACAGCCTCGCACTCAGTTCAGCCTCGGCGAAAGCCCGGGCGGCCTGCGTCGCGCGCCGTGTGAGGTCTGGGCGCGTCAACACCTCTTCAAGCCGGGCGGCCAGCGCCGCGGGGTCGCCAGCGGGCACGACGAATCCGGTCTCGCCGTCCGTCAACAGTTCACGGTTGCCGCCGGAGGCCGTCGCGACGACCGGCAGCCCCATCGCCATGGCCTCGATGATGCCGTCGGCGTTCCGCAGGTGCTCGCCGTACTGTTGGAGTTCGGCCACGCGGACGTGCTGGATTATGGGGACGCCGGTCACGGCGGCGGCGAACAGGGCGGGCGTTCCCGACGCGCAGTTGAAGTGGATTACGTCGGGCTTGATTCTCTTAAAGACGTTCAGCGCGTAGAGAAAGTTGTTGACCGTGTCGGCGGCCAGATTGCGTTCGGGGCAGATGACCTCGGCCCCGGCCCGCTCCAGTCTTTCCGTGAACACCCCCCGCATGGCGACGAGGGCGTATGGCTTCACACGGTCTGCGTCTAGATGTGCGACGAGCTGGCAAAGACTCTGCTCCGCGCCTGAAAAGACTGACGGGGTCGAGACGTAAAGCACCTTCAAAGGGGCCGGGGCGAGGGCGACGTTCGGGGCCGCGTCGAGCAGCTCTGAGAACCCTCTGAAGCCATCCTGTGAATTGTTCCAGAAGCCGCCCCAGTTCCCGCCAGCTTTCGGGGGAGGGGCGACTCGCCTCGATTCCCTTTCGATTATTGCGGCGAGCTTGACGGCCATCGCCTCCCCGACGTCGCCGGTGCTGAACCCTAGAGGCTGTTCAAAAAGGTGAGAGGCAATGAGTTGCACCCCTTTATGCTAGCCTCGCGGCATTATGCAACCAGCGATGGCGATACTGCGAAGGCCATATCCGAGCGACCTCAGTGACTCCGGGTGGGAGATTTTAGAGCCGTTACTTCCCTCGGAGAAGACGGGCGGCAGACACCGCGGCTACGCCCCGCGCGAGATCGTCAACGCCATCGAGTACCTCATCCGGTGCGGCGTCGTCGGTGGGTGGTTGAGCGCACGTTCGCGTGGGTCGGGCGCTACCGGCGGATGAGCAAAGACTATGAGTACCTGGCCGAGAGTAGCGAGGCGATGATCCACCTGGTGATGACGCGGTTGATGGTGCGATGACTGGCGCTCAAAGCCCCGTACGGAGTGGCAGGCCGCCAGAGATTGGGGTTAAAGCGTTTGTCCCCAGCTTTTTGAACAGCCTCTAGGTTGTTCTGGTCGATGAGCGACTGCGCGTACTGCCGCCTCACCTTGAGTGTCGCGCGCTTGGTCAGGATCAGCGCGTTGGCTACCTGCTCCATCAGGTTGAAGAAACGCTTCCGGCGGAGCACCCCGAGTACGGCCTCGGCCTGCTTAGGCGGGTACGGGTCGTCGTTCACGGAGAGGTGTGCAACCAGCCCCCCGCACATCTCGGCCGCGGCCTCGTGGTCGAAGACCCGCACGACCTCCTCCAGTTCCTTCGTGAACTTCTCGGCGTCCCAACTCATCCGTCACCGTCCTTTCCCGGTTCATCCTCCCGCGCCGGGCAAATTCTCTTTCTTATTCCTAGCGGGTTTGGCATAATCAAGCCGCTCTGGACAGTCACGTCCTCGTTCTTTAATCACTCACGAAAGGCGGTCAACCATGCGCACCCCCCTGTTTCTACGCAGACGCCTCCTCGCGTCATTGCTGTTCGCGTCGCTCGCTACGGTCGCACTCTGTGCTCCGCCGAAGTACGTCATGGCGTCTGACGGCGTGTCGACGGCGGTCGCTTACAGGCAGGTCAAGACCGTTAAGCCCGGCATGTACCCCGGCAGGATAATCTTTGCGGATCGCGACAAGAATAAAGTAGACGGCAAGGCGACGCTCGAAGTATCCGACGGACAGCGTTTCTCTCTCGTTGACCACCGTAACGTGCGGCGCAACGGTACGCTCGTCACGAGGGTCGACGGGTTTCCGGGTGGCTACGTTCAGTTCGAGGACGACCGGAGAATCTCAATCAAGTGGGTACAGGATGAGGCGAAGCCCGCGCGCCTCAAGATAGTCAACGCGAGCGGCGAGTGCATACGGTTTCGCTTCTGCTCCGACGCGGTCACGGACTGGGAGTGCGATCATAGTCTAAACAGCTACCCGTAGCTCACAGAGGGTCGTACGGGCTACGCCACTCCATCCACGCCTGCCCGCCGCCGCCATGCGCTAAGGCGTGTCTCTGCCCAGTTCCTCGCAGGACTTACGATAAGACTCCTCCGGCAAGAACTGTCTCCACTCTGCCTGCGTAAGGTTTCGCGCCAGCCGCTCGCAAGGCTTGGATGCAACGTCGCCTATCTCCCACACGCGAACCGTGTCGTCGGCACTGGCCGTCGCGATTGTCCGGCCTCCGGGGCCGAACGCGATATCAGTCACGTTGCCGTTATGCATCATCAGATTGGGCGAGCCGAGTTCCGGCGGCATCCAGACGCGCGCCACCGGGCTGCCGACCGCGGCGGCGAGGTACTTGACATCACCCGAACCAAAGGCGAGCTTGTTCAATTCGCCGCTGCCGGTGTTCGTTCTACGAGGCTCGTCGTTATCATCGACGCCCCACACGGAGACAGAGCCGTCTTCACCGAGCGCGGCGATGAACTTGCCGTCAGGGCTGGCCGCCACGTCCCTTATGATGCTGGAGATCTCGAAACGCCTCTTCTCTTCCTTGCTCGACAAGTCCCAGAGTTGCGCGTAGGTATTGCCGCTATTGAGCGTCAGGACGCGCTGCCCGTCGGAGACGAAGACGACTCGGGTAGCGACGCCGTTGATGTTCAGGAAATCCCGGCGAGGCGCGCCCCGCGGATCAGACACGCCCCAGAGGCGTGCGAAGAAGTCGCTGCTGACGGTCAGGACGGTTTTGGAGTCGGGGCTGAAGGCCGCCCCGGTGACGGTTCCACGGTGAATCAACTCCTTCAACATTCTGGCTTCGGTCACGTCCACCAGAAGCGCGGTCATCTCGTCGCCCGTCGTAATCATCCAGCGGCTGTCGGGGCTGAAGACGATGCCGTAGAGGGGCGCTTTGCGCGTGCCCATTTGCTTCTGCTGCCTGCTCATCACATCCAGCAACTCTACCGAGTACGGGCCCGCGCTGGTCATCATGCGTGAGAAGGCGACATGGCGACCGTCAGGACTGAGGGCGTAGTTTTGCACGTTGGCGAGGTTTTTAGCGTCGGGGTTGGTAGAGTCCGGCAGGCCGGACGGGAATGGTATCGGCTCAGCCACACGCCGGCCTGTCGCGACCTCGTGTACTTCGACGAGACGGTCTTCCTTGGTCGCGGGGGAGGACTGGCTGACGTTCTCTGCGCGCCCGCTGATGACCGTGACGAGCTTGCCGTCAGGACTCCACGCGATATTCCTCGCGTCGTTGTCGATCTTGATCGTAGCGACTCGGCGAGGGAGCATGGAGAGGGCGCGCTTCAGGATGGCGTTGGCCTCCTCAGAGGGCGCGAGCCGGTTGGCTTCGAGGGCCAGCAGCGCCGTCAGTTGTACATCATCCGCGTTCAGCGCTGGCGACGCTAACGCGGCGTCCAGACGCCTCCCGGCTTCGGTCGTGAGTCTTTCCCCGGCGCTGGGGCCTATCACGGTGCGCGGAAAGAATCTGTAATAGGTCAGCGGGAGCAGGAAGAGTACCAACAGGAACGCCGCGAGCGCGAATGCGCGCCGGAGGCGCTGCTTTCTCATTGCGTGGTCGCTCGCGTTTATGAACTCGGCCTCGGCGTCGTTGAGGTCGGCGCGGCGTGCCTTCAACCACTGCAACGCATCGGCGAGCGCGCTGCCCACGAGCAGCTTAGCCGGGGCGCGTCCCGCCGCTTGCCACGCGGCGAGGTCTGCGTGCAACTGCTGCCGCCACAGAAGGAACTGCCGGTCGTCGCCGACCCACGTCCGCAAATCCATCCAGTCGAGGAGCAACTCTTCGTTGACCAACTCGAACGTAGCCTCACCGTCTTCATCTCTGCCTGCGACCCGAATCAGTTGTGCTTCGAGGAGTGCGCGTGTCAGCGCGTGGCTGTCGGAGCCCAACTCGGAGATGCCGACGCGGCGGCGTGTGAGGTCAATCTTCTCTTCGGGGCGCGGCACGCGCACGAAGCGCGAAAGGAGACGACGCGCCGCTGCCTGCTGCTCGACCTTGAGCCGTCGGAACGACTCCTGCGCCGCTTGGCTCACCTTCTCAGGAGGCGTTGGTTCGACCTCGCGCCCCTCATACTCGGCAAGCTTCTTTAGCCGCAGCCTCTCGGGCGGCGGGGTCAACTTCGTTATCTGCCCGGTGGTCAGGAACGCGGTCAGACGCTCCGCCGAGTCCAGCATCGAGGCGTTCTTCTCGTCCTTCTCGGCGAAGGGAGTGAGCACCTCTTCGAAGGAGTAGTAGGGAACGTAGGAGACCCGCGCATCCTTCCAGTATTGCCTCTTCGTCCCGAAGCTGTCGTCGTTCGGGAACTGGAAGAACTGCTCCTTCGCGTAAGCCATGCGCGTCTCCTGCCGCTCCTTCTCGCCATTGTCGAGGCGCATCGGCACGGGGAAAATCTTGATGGCTGGGCCGCGCTGCTGGTAGACGGAGTTGGCGACCGAGGCCGCGCCCTCGATGCCTTGGTTGTTGAGCGTGAAGCAGACGACCAGCACGTCGGGCATCTTGACCGTGCAGATGCCCGACGTGTCGCTCACCCCCGTCCGGCTGTCGATGAGGATGTAGTCGTAGTCGACGCGTAGCCTGTCCTTGACTACGTCGAGCAGGCGGCTGCCGCCGAGTTCGGTGAAGAAGGTTTTCCAGTTGAAGGAGTTGACGAGCGCCGAGTAACCATCGTCCTGCCGCCCCGCGGGCACGAAATCTATGTAGCCGCCGCCGTCGAAATTCCACTCCAACTGCACGGCGTAGTGCGACAGGTTGGCGTACGCCAGATACCAGTCCTCCGCGAGCGGCCTACCATCCGGGGGCGGGGTCATGGCCTTCGTCTTGTACTCGTCGGCGAAGTCTATGAGACCTTCGGTCGAGGTGAGTTTCTTGTCGCGCAGGAAAGGCATGAAGTAACGATGCAGCCCGGGGGCTTCTAGGTCCCAATCGACGGCGAGCACGCGGTTGCCGGCGCTCGCGAGAATCCAAGCCACGTTCGCGAGCGACATGGAGCGGCCCGTGCCGCCCTTATACGAGTAGAAGGTGATGATCGTGCCGAGGAGCTCGCCCGCGGCGTTTGGGGGCGTGGGGGTTTGCGAGGCAGGCTGCGGCGTCTGCGTCCCGTTGCTCATCCCGTCGCTCCGTTGATGTTCGGGAACGTCTCGACGCTCGAAGGCACGGGGCGCGCGGGCTTACCCCTTTCGCGCAGGCGCTCGCGCACCTTCCCGATGACGGCGCCCAACACTTCGCGCAGCTCCTCCTCGGTCTGGACGGAATCGCGGAAGACCTCGTCCACCGCCCGCAGGTTGCGCGCGAAAACCTCTCTCAGCTCGTCCTTCAACTCAGCGCGTCTGGCCTTCGTCTCCTCGTCGGCGTCGTTCCAGACGATGACCACCCCGCAGTTGTCGAACCTGTACTCGTCGTAGTCGCGCATCAACTGTCTGTACGACCCGACCTTGACGCTCCAGGGGTCTACGACGACCACGGTCACGGTGTTGTCGGCTTCGGCCTTCCGCAGGTGCTTGACGAGGTCCTGGCTCAGCGGCAGCACCGCGGGCGTGAGGCCCTGCTCGCCCGCCACGCCCGGCGTGATGGTCCCGATACTGGCGTCGCGCGGGGGCAGGTGTGGCTGCCACTGGTAGCCGTCCCGGTCGCCGTAGCAATCAACCCTACGCCGCACGCCTTGGTAGTCCGCCTTGCGGCCCGCGAGATAGACGTACCACGCCGCGTCGGGGCCGTAGATGTTCGGGAGCGTCGCCGACGGCGGAAGGTCGCCTGCCGTCGGCGGTTCGGCGGGCGGCGCGGGCGGCGCGGGCGGCGCGTGAAAGGCGCTCCGCACTTCCCTCAGCGGCGGGAGGTTTGTGAGTCGCGGGAGGTCGTGGGATTCGGCCTCCCTGACGATGCGGTCTGCGAAGTCCTCGATGAAAGTCGCCACGTCCGGCTCTAGCCTAGGCAGTGACATCATGCGAGCCAGACCTTCGGTGGCGTAGGCGGGGCCGAAATCGGCGTGAGTGTTATGCAGGTCGGCTATCTCCTCGGGGAGGTTGCCGGAGAGCCTCTGGCGACTGTCCCACAGCACGGGAATGATGAGGCGCGGCCTCGGACTGCCGGGCGGGGGCGCGTACGCAGCGACCCGCGAGCGGAAGACCTCAAACTCCTTGCCGCAGAACACGCTCTTGAAGTAGCTCTTTGAGAAGAGGCAGACCAGAACCCTGCTCGACTGGAGCGCCTCGGCTATCGCACCCGGCCACTCGTCGCCCGGCTCAAGCCCCTCTTTGTCGTAGAAGCCGATCTCCTTCTGCTCGACATGAGAAGGGAGGGCGGCGGCCCTGCCTACGGCCAGCGCGAGGCGGTCGAAGAACTCGTCAAGCCATGGGTTGCCTTTTGCGTCGCGGCTCGCGTAGCTGAGAAAAAACCAGTAAGACATAGGAGTACACCTTGT
The DNA here is from genome assembly GCA_045807865.1 of Pyrinomonadaceae bacterium. Taxonomy (GTDB): domain Bacteria; phylum Acidobacteriota; class Blastocatellia; order Pyrinomonadales; family Pyrinomonadaceae; genus QHXN01. The sequence goes on along the minus strand of JBJMGP010000091.1, from coordinate 7,279 downwards.
AGTCAATCAGTGGGGAGGGTGCGGCCATCAGACAGCAGATGGGAATTTCTGTCATGTCCGAAGTTAGGCTTATGTCAAGGCAATCGCTGGTTAAAGAGGCCGACGGTTGGTCGCCAAAAAAGGCTATCAGGGAATCGCAATATTACTACTGCTCCCGTCCCTATACAAGTGAGTGATTAGGTGGGTAGTGTCCTAATTTGGATTCAGGGCTTCGTCCCAACATCAACAGTAAATATTGAGCCTTCATCGCTACCGCTGGCTACACCCCATACCTCAAAACCAACATCCGTAAATGCCTTACGCACCGCGCCCTCCATTTCAGACCTTTCATTCAGTATTTCAGCCGTTGCCCCGTCAGCAAGCGTTACGCGAGTCTGCAAGCCTGAGAACGCCAGTGGCGCAGGGCTACCACGCTCTGTAAATATCACCCATCCTGCCCCTCGGAATACCTCAATCAGTTGGAGCGCGAACTGTTCTGACTCCGCATTACCAATAACGTACCGTACCTTCACCCACAACAATGTCTGCCTTCTCTGTTCATTGTGTTTATGTGCGTACTGCTTCAGGGCTTCGACTAATCGCGTCCTTTGCTCTGGCGTCAGAGTTCGAGGCTTAGTGCGCTCTTGCAGTTCTAGCAAAGCTAGTTCCGCCTTAGCTGCTCTCTCTCGTTGCGTCTCTAAATCCGTCTGTACTTTTCCGACTTCTTTAGCCGCTTCCGCTCTGGCAGCTTCGATTTTTGTGCCCGCTTCACCCTCGACCCTTGCGAGTTCCTTTTTGCCTTCGTTCTCAACCCGCACGGTTTCAGCTTTGGCTTCTGCCGCTTTCTTCTCAGCGTCCGCAATATGCACGTCTTTGTCTTTCAATTCGCTTGCAACTTGTTCGTTGTGGGTGCGGATTTGTTCGTCTTTAGCACGAATCAAAGCGGCCTGTGCCTCACCCAATGCATTGCCTCTCTTGTTAGTCATCCATTGGGCAAAAAAAATACAGGCCCGTAGCCAAAAGGTGGCTGCGATAAAATACACAGACCACGTACTCCAAAAACTGTGCGTGCGTTCTAGCTGTTGGACTAAGGAGGTAAGCGTCTGAATGTCAGGCATATTATCTCCTTCCGAGCTTGTTGTTGCGGGCGCTGTGTTGGTTTGGGTCATTGCTATTCTTGTCCTTGCGTTTCTGAGGGCACGCGACAACAAACGACACCTGAAAGAAATGCTCAAACATTACGATAACTGTAACACAAAAACTATTGACAGGGAATAATTATTGTATTACACTTATCTCCGTTGGCAAGGAGATAAACCTAATGGCGAACGTCCTGAGCAAAGATAAGCAGATTACGGTTATCAGCGCATTAGCGGAAGGCATGGCTATCCGCCAGATTGAGCGTATGACCGATATTCACCGCGACACAATCATGCGGCTAGGCGTTCGCATCGGTCAAGGTTGCGCCCGCATCATGGATGAGAAGATGCGCGGCCTTGAATGCCGTGATATTCAGGTTGACGAGAGTTGGGGATTCATTCAGAAGAAAAAGCGCAACCTTACGCCCGAAGATGATTCTACGCGGGGCGACGTGTGGACGTTCTGCGCGATTGATGCCGCTTCTAAACTTGTACCGTCTTACAAGGTCGGCAAACGTGATTCTCTGACTGCCAATGCTTTTATGAGCGACCTATCGGCAAGGCTAAAGAATCGCGTTCAGCTTTCCAGTGACGGCCTCGCCGCATACGTCGAAGCGGTTGAACAAAGCTTCGGCGCGGATGTTGATTATGGACAGATTATAAAGGTTTATGAAGCAGTCGAAGCAACGCCCCAGCGTAGGTACAGCCCACATAAACTCATTAAAGTTCACACCGAGGTTATAACGGGCGACCCGCTCCCGCCGTTCATCTCGACAAGTTATGTTGAGAGATTGAATCTCACGACGCGCCACCACATGAGGCGATTAACCCGCCTTACTATCGCCTTTTCAAAGAAGCTGGAAAACTTCGAGGCGGCGGTCGGCCTTCACTTCGCGTATTACAATTTCGTCAAGGTTCATAAGACGCTACGCTGTACGCCAGCGATGGCGGCAGATGTTGAGCGTAAAATCTGGACGGTCGGAGACTTGGTTGAGGCGGCAGCATGAGCTACATCAAGGAGCTACAAGACGCGATACGCCGCTTGCATGGTTCGGAAGCAAGCCACGTTGAAACCGTGCCCGTCAAAGAGACTTTTCAAGGTCAAACCGTGTGGGAAGGCGATGTAGAAGTGTTTGACTTACACGACCATCCAGACGCGCTTAGAGTGTACGCATGGGCGCATGAGACGGAAGATGCTGACAAGCGCAGACACGTAACAGTCTTGCATATTCCGCCCGCCGTCTCGCCGGAAACAGCCGTTAGAGCGGCAATCATTCAGGAGTACAAAGAACGTGAGCGCAACCAAGAAAACTAAGAAGGTCGGACGCCCGAAGCTTCCAAAAGGTCACGCCAAGGGGAAGGTTGTACCCGTTCGCCTGAATGATGAAGAGGTGAAGCTATTCGCTAAGGCTACCAAAGCGAGCGGTCACAAAACGCTGTCAGGTTGGATACGCCACACGCTCAGAGAAGCGGCGAACAAATAGAGTGCCGCATGAAATTCAAATTAGGACACTACCAAACCATTATCTAAGCTCACCCCGTGTGCAGATTTAGTCGGCCAAGAGTTCGGCCGTGCGCAGCGGCAGCGGTTCGTGTCGCCGGCAGAGCCCGACGAATAGCGTATGACCGAGCAGCTTGCGCAGCAGCCGCGAGAAAAGGTGCCACGGCTCGCGCGCCTAGACCGGCCGGGCGTGGAAGCGCCCGACCAGTTGCCCGATCACCGTCTCTATGCGGTGGCGCGTGTTGACCAGCCGCCGCGGCCAAGGCTTGCGCTCGCGCGAAGCCTTGCGGAACGGGGCGAGCAGGCTCAAGCCCCCGGCCCGGAACTGCTCGATGAGCGCCGGGTTCCAGTAGTTGCGGTCTCCGAGCGCGTCACGCCTTCGAGCAGGTCTTCAGCGGCCCTCAACTCGTGGGCGTTACCTCGAAGCAGACGAGGCCCGGCCGGTAGACTCTCAGGTGGAAGCGCACGCCGAAGCAGGTCTGCTTTGCCATCTCGTCGAAGACGTAGGCCGACAATTCGCGCAGCCGGCGGCACCTCCTCATACGAATGCCCTCTGCCCTTATCCGTTAAGAGTCCGAGGTACTGCCCGGCGGAGATCAGTCTAAAGATTCGCCGCGCTTGTGTCGGGCGGGGTTTCCTCCGTTTGTGCGCTCTCCGTACTAAGAGTCGGCGGAGTCGCGTTCGTGCGCGCGGCCGGGAGGGGAAGCGTCACGGTAAACGTCGCCCCACTGCCTGCGCCTTCACTGAACGCCTCCACGCCGCCCCCGTGCATCTCCACGATGTGACGGACGATTGTCAGGCCAAGTCCCAACCCGCCTAGATCTCTTTTGATAATGCCGTCGGCCTGCTGGAAACGCTCGAAGACGCGGGGCAGGAATTCGGGGCTGATGCCTTCGCCGGTGTCGCTGACGGTCACGCGCGCGGCCGAGTCTGCGCGTTCAAGGCCGACCCGCACCGTCCCTCCTTGCGGGGCGAACTTGATGGCGTTCGAGAGCAGGTTCCAGACGACCTGTTGGAGGCGGGTCGCGTCACCCTGAACATGGCCGGCGGCGGGGTCTAAGGCCAACTCCATTTGGACCCCTTTGGCGTCGCCCGCGGGGCGCACCGAATCTGCCGCCGCCTTGATGACGGAGGCGAGGTCGGTGGGTTCGACTTCGAGGCGCAGCTTGCCGGAGACGATGCGCGACACGTCCAGCAGGTCTTCGATCAGTTGCGCCTGCGTCTTGGCGTTGCGCTCGATGACGGAAAGGGCGTGCTCTGAAGTGGCCTCGTCAATATCGCCCTTCTTCAGCATCGCGGCCCAGCCGAGGATGGCCGTCAGGGGCGTGCGCAGCTCGTGAGAGACGGTCGCGAGGAATTCGTCCTTGAGGCGGCTGGCCTTTTCGGCCTCATCGCGGGCGGCGGCTTCGGCAACCAAGCGCTTCCGCTCCGCGTCGTTCAGCTTCGCGGCGCTCCGCCAGATGATGGCCGTGAAGAGGTTGATGATGGAGAGCACCAGCGCCGCCGTGCCGAAGCCCAGGTCGAAGTAGCCGGCGCGCTGCGCGAGCAGGCTCGCCCAGCCCAGCAGCAACGGCACGCAGACGGCGGCGAGCAGCAGGCGGCGGGCCACCGTGCCGCCCGAACCGCTGCTGCTAATCACCGCCGCCGCCCCTTCCCCCGCGCGGGCGGACAGCAGGCCCAGCCCGAGCACGAACAGAGTCAAGGCCGTGTGCAGCGCGATCCCGGTGTAGCGCGCGACGCCGTAGAGCGCTTCCGTCCCGTAGGCGTAGCCGACGGCGGGCAGTAGTGCCAACAGACAGACCGCGAGCGACAGGAGCTGTGCGAGCGACACGGCGCGGCGTGCGTGGAGCAGCATCAGAGCGATGCCCGCCAGCGTGAAGCAGGCGGAGGCGAGCGGCCCCATGCGGCCGGGGCTCGTCGTCGCCGAAGCGCCCGGCGGCTCGGTCAACAGCAATTGGTCTATCCCAAGGTTCCAGCCGAAAAGGTGCTCGCTCAAAGTCATCAGGCCGACGAGCACGGCCGCCGCCGCGCACGCCTGCCACGCGCGCCGCGCGAGCGTTCTTTCCTCGCCCGCACCCACCGCCCACAGCGACGCGCCCGCGAGCAGGAACAACAGCGCGGCGTTGGCCTTCATCGTGATGTCGCCGTAGACGCTCTTCAGCCAGTGAACGTCGAAGAGCCATCCCGCCAGCACGAGCGCGCCGACCAGCACCGCGGAGGCACCGGCGGTGCGGGAGAATATCTTCGCCCCGGCGACGAAGCGGCCACTGGGCTCTGCGGGGCAGTTCGGCATGGTCGCCTCTGACAGTCCTTATAGAATAGGCGTCAGGCATCCGGCCTGAGGCGAGCAATCGTGAAGGCCGGCACTCACGCGTAACGACTGCGGCTGTTTCGACTTCATACTTTCTCGCTCTTCGCCTCAACCAGTTTTCATATAACCGGCGCAATTAAGCACCGGAGTCGGCTTAGTTTCGTCCGGATATTCTTCCTGCTCTCGCTGCCCGTCAACGTCTGCGCGTCCAAGGTCACTCGCTCGCCCCCCGTGCGGCTGCCCCTTCCTCATCACCATCCGCGTCCACTTCGGTGCCGCGTATGAACTCCTGTATGTAAGGGTCTTCAGATTTAACCAAAGCCTCTTCCGTGCCGCTGAAGATGACGCGCCCGTCGCGCAGCATCAGGATGCCGGTGTTGGTCAGGCACAGCTCATCGCCCTCTACCCTGAGGTTGACCTCTCCCTTCTCGCCCACGACGGCGTAGGCGGTCGTCAGGGACTTAACCACGTCCATCTCGTGCGTGACGAGGATCGAAGACACGTCTTCGAGGTCGCGCAGCTTGACGACGAGCTCGCAGATGGCGGCGGAGGTCGGCGGGTCGAGCGCGGAGGTCGGCTCGTCGAAGAGGACGATCTCGGGGTCGCCTGCCAGGGCGCGGGCGACGGACACGCGCTTCCGCATCCCGCCCGACAGCTCGCCCGGAAGTTTGTCCACCTCCTCCTCCAACCCGACGAAACTCAGTAGCGAACGAACCTCGCGTTCGGCCTCCTCCTCCGGCACGCCCTGCTCGTGCAGGCGGTAGGCGACGTTGTCGTAGACCGAGAGCGAGTCGAAGAGTCCGCCCTCTTGGAAGACCATCCCAATCAGGTCGCGGACGCGCTGCATCTCGACCTCTTCGAGGTTAGTTATCTCTTCGCCTTTGACGAAGATTCGCCCGGCGTCGGATTTGAGCAGTCCGAGGATGAGTTTCAGGATCGTCGACTTGCCGCCGCCCGAGCCGCTCAGGACTATCTTTATTTCGCCCTTCGCCACTTCGAAGCTGACGTCGTCGAGAACCTTCGTCTCCTCGTAGGCAAAGCTTACGTGGCGAAACTCAACGGCAGGCGGCGCGGGCTCGGGCGCGTCCGCCTGTGCGGAGGCGGGTTCGGCCTCCGTGTCACTCGTTTGGCTAACCGTTGCGTCGTTCAGTTGACTGGCCATAACGAAACAGTCTTCCGGCCTCAGTCCCCTTTATAGGTTTGGACGCGCCCCCACATGCTCCAATTCATCCGGCGGCTATCGTCCGTTCTCAGTCTTCGTGTTCGGCCCAGTTGGCGGAGTTAGCCGGAGGCGGAAGCCCCTCTGTGGAGGCGTTAGGCTGTTCACCGTCGTCCGGCGGCGACGGCTCGGCCTCCCGTCCGGCGGGGTCAGGTTCGGCCGGGGCGCGTCTGCCCGCGGCCGGCGTCTCGGAGCGACCGCCCTGTAGCCCCTCACGGCGAGACTCGCCGGCCAGACGCTGATGATGCACCTGACCACGCTCGTACCCGCGCTGGAAGGCTTCGCTCCGAAGGTCTTCGCCGTAACGCTCGCACAGGAAGTCCGAAGTTTCGCCGAAGTCCCGGCCGCGAGAACGTGGGTGGAGCGCGGCCTCGAAGCCGCGCCGGAAGGGCAGCTCGTCGGCCGCGAAGTCCTGTCCGCGCCTCGCATACTCCTCTGCCTCCGCCGAGCGCAGACCCTCCCACCAGATTTCACGCGCGCGTTCGAGCGAGATCGCCCCTGCACGCGACAACTCGGCCCGCGCCGCCTCCGCCCTATCTTCGTCTTCGGCCATGGCCACGACGACCGTGTGCCCCGACCTCAGCGCCTCCTCGAAGATGTGTAGCTCGTCGTGCAGTCGCGCTTTAATCACCGCTTCGTCAAGTACGTGGCCCGCCGCACGGCCGGCGGCTCTGCCGCTCACGCCCAGGAGTGTCGCGGCCAGCGCACCGGCGGCCAGCACCGCCCCTCCTCCCGGCACGAGATAGCTGCCGACCACCCCGCCGATCATGATGCCGCCCGCGATGCCGAGCCCGCGGCCCAACGCCCTGCCGACCTTTTCGCCAGCGTGCGGTTCCGCGGTCTCGACCGTCAGGACCTGTTCTTCGACCTCACTGTCCGCAGCGCCGGGGCCGAGTAGCGCGAAGTGCTCTTCGGCGATGCCTGCCGCACGCAGGCGTTCGACGACACCCCCCGCACCCGCGCGGGAATTGAACATGCCGGCGACTGTTATCATATTCGGCATTCCCTCACCCGATGATTCTCTCTGAAGATTACTTACCCCGCGCCCCGACCGTCCGAGTCGCGCCGCGCTGCCGATGCCCCCTTCTCGATGGATGTTTTGATCCGCCTTAAAGCGTCGTCCAACTTAC
>JBJMGP010000090.1:0-2833 GCA_045807865.1 Pyrinomonadaceae bacterium | reverse complement strand
CCCGTCACCAGTGTCGCCATCTTCCCGCAACCCTTCCCTTTAGTAAGAATGAATTCACATGGATGGACAGGATTGACAGGATAAAGGAATTTGAAATTTCAAATATCAAATCCTGTCTTACCTATCCTGTTCATCCTGTCCATCCATGTGAATTCTCTTTTAGTGCATCTTGAACGGGCCGCCGTGCGGCTCGGGCTCAAGCTCGGGGCGCGCGGAGTCCTGTACGACCTCGTGCAGCTCAAGCACGTTCGAGCCCGAGAATGCTTCGCGCGGGAGCGTGCCCGACTGCGCGTGGCCGCGCACAAACTCGTCGGAGCGCACCCAGTTGAGGAAGTCCGGCCGGCTCCGCCAGACGGTGAAGACGACGTAGGGGTCGCCTTCGTTGACGGGGCGCAGGACGAGGTTCGAGACGAACCCGGGCATCTTGTCCACCAGCCCCGCGCGCTCGCGGAAGCGCGCCTCGAAGGCCTCGCCGTACTCGGGCCTGACGTAGATGCGATTGGCAACAGTTATCATTTGGGTTCCTTTACTTCGCGAAGAGGCGCGAGCGGTCGGCGAAGGCTTTGAACTCAAGGGCGTTGCCGCTCGGGTCGAGGAAGAACATCGTGGACTGCTCGCCCGGCTCACCCTTGAAGCGCACGTAGGGTTCTATCACGAACTTCACCCCCGCGCCCTGCACGCGCCCGGCCAGCTCCTCGAACTGCGCCGGCGAGAGGATGACGCCGAAGTGCGGGACGGGAACGTCGTGATTATCCACCGGGTTCGAAGTCTCGACGCCGGCCCTGCCGGGCTTCAAGTGCGCCACGATCTGGTGGCCGTAGAGGTCGAAGTCGATCCAGTGTTCGGAGCTGCGCCCCTCGGGGCAGCCCAGCACGCCGCCGTAGAAGTCGCGCGCCGCCGCGAGGTCGTGGACGGGGAACGCGAGGTGAAAGAGCGTGTCCGTGTCAGCCATCTTCAGTCTCCTCCCGAGGTGTGTGCGCCCGCGCCCCGCAGGCGCTCTTCGTCCCTCTGCTCCGACAGAGGGACGTAGTAGCTCTCGATCATGCGCGACACCTGTTCGCGGCCGTAGCCGTGCTCGGCCAGCCCCTCTTCAATCGCGTCGAGGTCGCCGCCGCGCGACTCGAACATGCAGAGCGGGTGGCCGCACCAGCGCGGCTCGGTGTAGTGCGCGTAAGGGCCGCGCAGGCACTCGCCCGCCTCGTGCTCGTAGTCGTCGAAGTCTACCCAGGGCATCCCGGCCCGCCTCTGTCGCTTTCTGGTCCCGGCAAGTTTACCGCGTCCACGCCCGACCGCCTACCGCGCGCCGTCAGCCCTGCCCCGGGTGTTCGAGCGCGCGCCACATGTACCAGCTCGCCACCGACCTGTAAGGGCGCCACGCTTCGGCGTGCAGCTCTATCGCTTTAGGCTTCGGCATCTCGTCCAGGCCGTACGCGACCATGAAGCCCTTGCGCACGGCGAAGTCGCCGACGGGCAGCACGTCGGGCCGACCCAGGCGAAACATGAGGAGCATCTCCACCGTCCAGCGGCCGATGCCGCGCACCTGCGTCAGGCGCTCGACGATCTCCTCGTCACCCATGCGCTTCAAACGCGCGAGGGTCGGCACCGTGCCGTCGAGCGTCTTCGCCGCGAGGTCTTTGAGCGCCGCCGTCTTCGCGCCCGACAGACCCACGCCGCGCATCGACGCCTCCGGCGCTTCGAGCACCGCCTGCGGCCGGAGCCGACCGCCGCCGAGGAGTTCGACGAAGCGCCAGTGGATGGCCTCGGCCGCGCTGCCGTGCAACTGCTGGAAGACGATGTTGCGCGCCAGCGCCTCGAAGGGGTTGTGCAGGTGGCGCGTCTTCAACGCGAACGGCCCGGCGCGCTTCATCAGACGGGCCAGCACCGGGTCTGCCTTCGCTAAGTGCCTCACCGCCGCGCCCGCGTCGTAACAGAGCCCGTCAACGAAGCCCTCCGCCTCCCTCTTCACATGCGTCGCCATCAACTCAATCTCCGTTCAAAAAAATCTGGCCTCAACCGCGTGTTGTATGTTATACGTCGTTGCACGTTCGGCACAAGAACAATCTATTCTCAAGGTGGGACTCATGACGATGGACGACTCCGTCTCGGGCATCTACGCCGCGCGCCTCTCGACGAGGCTGGCGCGCCCGCTCCTGCTGTGGCGCGTGCCGGCCGGCTTCCCCTCGCCGGCCGAGGACTACGTCGAGGGCAGCATCGACTTAAACCGCGACCTCGTCAAGCACCCCTTCTACACCTTCTACGTGCGCGTGGACGGCGACTCGATGATGCCCGCCATCCAGCCCGGCGCGCTGCTCGTCGTCGACCGGATGGCCGAGACGCGCGAGGGGCACATCGTGCTGGCGCGCATCGGCTCGGCCTTCCTCGTCAAGCGCCTCCACTTCGACGAAAGGGGGCGCGTCTTCCTCCTCTCCGATAACGAGACCTACGCCCCCGTCGAGATTACAGAGGAGATGGACTTCGAAGTCTGGGGGCGTGTCCTCCACTCGATTCAAGACCACTGAGGACGAGGCGGGGAGACCCTTTGACCGAGGCGATTGCGCTCATCGACTGTAATAACTTTGTGCGACGTGAAAGTCGTGTGACTGATTGTTCTGCTTGCTCCGGCATGACAGAACCGGCTGTTCCATCAGCCGTACTCTAGGAGGAACTGCGATGAGGTAACGAGTCGTACTGAGCACTCCGACAACGTACCCCAAGACCGCAAGGTCTCCATCGGAACTGTGAAGCGAAGATGGCTCTACCAGCACCGAGGTGGAAGGGGGCAAGGGTCGAATGGTATGGCTAATACATGTGAACTCTCGTAACCGTCGTTATG
>JBJMGP010000089.1:0-22677 GCA_045807865.1 Pyrinomonadaceae bacterium | reverse complement strand
TGGTTGATGTCGGCTACTCCAAGCACTTCAGGGTCAACCACGGGGCTAATGAGTTCGTGCGCGGCCCGGGACACGTCAACGGCATCGAGAGCTTCTGGAGCTATGCCAAGCGACGGCTGCATCAGTTCCATGGCATCGCCCCAGAGAAGTTCTACCTGCACTTGAAAGAGTGCGAGTCTAGGTTTAATCATCGGCGCGATAATCTGTATGCTGAGTTGCTGAAGCTGCTCCGAAAATATCCGCTTTAGCTACTCTGGCCCCTTCTCTATTGATGTCGAATCGTTAGGGAGATCGCAATGATCGTCAGACCGCACGACTACCTCGTGAGACTGCGCCCGCGCCCCGACACGCTCTACATGAGTCAGAGCCGCACCGTGCTCGCCACCGACCGCGACGGCTTCGTCCGCGGCGGCGCGGATCACGGCCTTTTCGTGCGGCAGACGCGGCTGCTGTCACTGTATCGGTATCTGATTAACGGCGAGCCGCCGCGACCCGTTGCGCTCTCGAACGTCGAGCAGCACACGTGGCTCGGCTATTACATCGCCTTGCCTCCGGGCGTAAAGGAAGAACGCGACCCCGGGAGCGGGCAGATGGAGACCATCTCGGAGCAGACGCTTGAGCTGCGCCTCTCGCGCTACGTCGGCGACGGCCTCCACGAAGACGTTGACCTCACGAATTTCACGCAGCAGAAGACGGCCTTCACGCTCACGCTCGAAGTGGACGCAGACTTCGCTGATATTGATGAGACTAAAGGGGAGCGGCAGCAGAAAGGCGAGACGAAGCGCGAGTGGCGCGAGGCGGATGGGGCACACGAACTCCATTACGATTACAAGGTCGTGCACACCTACAGTAATCAGGAAGGGACGGGAATAAAGCACCTCCACCGCGGAGTGATGTTGCGCGTCGAGAATGCTAGGAGCGCGCCGTCTTACGACGACAGGCGAATCTCCTTTGATGTTGAGCTTGAACCGCTCGGCACATGGCACGCCTGCCTCAACCTGATCCCTTTCATTGACGGCCAATGGCTACGTCAGCTATACGGCTGCCGCTCGTTCGCCGGCACTCACAACGAGTATGACCGCCGGCGCAAAATCTTCCTAGGCGAGGCGACGCGCTTCCGGGCACCGCAGAGCGAGACGCTCACGCCCGTCGTCGTGGGCGCTCTCGAACAGGCCAAGCGCGACCTCGCGTCGCTCCGACTTTACGACCTAGACCACGGTGAGCGCGCGTGGACGACGGCCGCGGGGCTGCCCGTATACGTCGCGCTCTTCGGGCGTGACTCTCTGACCGCCGCCTGGCAGGCCGCGCTCACGAGCACCGATATGTTGAAGGGGACGCTCCCCGAACTCGCGCGCCGGCAGGGGCGCGAGGTGAACGACTGGCGCGACGAGCAGCCCGGCAAGATGCTCCACGAGGCTCACGACGGGCCGACGAAGGTCTTGAACATCAGCTCGCGCCTGCGCTACTACGGCTCTATCACCACGTCGGGTTTTTACCCCGTGGTGGCGTCGGAGTTGTGGCACTGGACGGGCAGCAAGGATCTGATCCGCGCGCTCGTCGAACCGGCGATGAAGGCCCTGAAGTGGCTCGACGAATACGGCGACCTGGACGGCGACGGCTTCTACGAGTATCTGACGCGCTCCGAGCAGGGCGTGAGGAATCAGGCGTGGAAGGACTCGGCGGACGCGATAGTTTATGAAGACGGATCGCTGGTCGAGCCTCCCATCGCGACGTGCGAAGAGCAGGGCTTCGCTTACCTTGCGAAGCTGCACATGTCGGAGGTCCTCTGGTGGCTGGACGAGAAGGACGAGGCGAAGCGTCTCTATCACGAAGCTGAAGAGTTGAAGAAGCGTTTTAACGAAGCCTTCTGGATGGAGGACGAGGGCTACTTCGCCCTGGGGCTTGATGCGCGGAAGCGTCAGATCAAGTCCATCACCTCGAACCCCGGTCACTGCCTCGCTACGGCCATCGCTGACGAGGCGCTCGTCCCACGCACGGCGCTGCGGTTTATCGAAGACGATCTCTTCACGGGTTGGGGCGTGCGCACGCTCTCGTCAAAACATCCGGCCTATAACCCGTACAGTTATCATCGCGGCTCCGTGTGGCCGGTCGAGCACGGGACGTTCGCCATCGCGTTCGCGCGCTACGGCTACCATCGCGTCGTCGAATTGATCGCGCGGGCGCAGTTCGAGGCCGCCGCGCTCTTCGATTTCTATCGCCTGCCGGAACTCTTCGGCGGCCACCAGCGCGACCTCGATCACCCGTTCCCAGCCTTCTACCCGCAAGCCTGCTCGCCGCAGGCGTGGTCGGCTTCCGCCGTCTTCTGCCTGCTTCAGGCCATGCTCGGCCTCTACCCCTATGCGCCGCTCAACATGCTTCTGGTGGACCCGCACATGCCGGAGTGGCTGCCTGAGATTACGCTTGAGAATCTGCGCGTCGGAGACGCGGTCGTAACAATACGCTTCTATCGTACGAAGAGCGGCAAAGGCGATTACGAAGTGCTCGACAAGCGCGGCACGCTTCATGTACTCCGCCAGCCTAGCCCCTGGTCTCTGACGGCGGGATTCGGCGAGAGGCTGAAGGATGCGCTGACGAGCCTGCTGCCGGGTAAGTGAATTTGAGTAATTTAGGCGTGACGAGAAGCTCACGGCGAGATGAGGTTGACTGAGGCGAATAAAGATCGGACGCTCTCCGCGCCCGGCATCCACGGCGTGTGTGTGCCGATGCGCGCCCACCCGGAAGACTTCCGCAGGCTTTCGCTCGAAGGCGAAATCACGGGCGCAGACGTGTGTGATTGGCCGCTCACGTTCGATGAGCTAGAGCCGTATTACGAAGAGGTCGAAGAGGCGCTGCAAATCGCCGGGCCGACCCATTACCCTTGGGGCAAACGCCGCCGACGTTACCCGCAGCGCGAACATGAGTTGAACGCTTCCGCCGAGGTGTTCGTCCGCGGCTGCACGAAGCGGGGCATCCCCGTCGCGCCCGCTCCCATCGCCACTTTGAGCGCGCCTTACTGGGATCGTCCTCCCTGCGTCTATCGCGGCTTCTGCAACTACGGCTGCACGACCAACGCCAAGAGTTCGATCCTCGTCACCTACGTCCCGCGCGCCATCGCCGCCGGGGCAGGGGTGAGGGCCGACTCGATGGTTGCGCGCATCTCCACGGACGCGCGCAGGCGCGTGACCGGCGTGCTCCTTTTCGCAAAGGGAGCCGTGAGCTTTTCCGGCAGAGCGCGCGGAACGTGATCGCCGCGGGTTACGCCGTCGAGACGCCGCGCCTACTTCTCAATTCGGCCAGCTCACTCTTCCCGGACGGCCTCGCAAACTCGTCGGGGCTGGTGGGCAAGTGCTTCATGGTTCACACGGGCGAGCAGGTCTTCGCAAAGTTTCCCGCGCGCATCAACCAGTACAAAGCGCCGCCGCCCGGGGGTGCCATCACTGAGCACTTCAACCGCACGATGCCGAACGCGGACTTCGTCTGCGGCTACATGATTGAGGTCGTCGGGCCGCACCCGGTGGACTTCGCCGCGCGCTTGAGCACGGCGCGCGGGCTGTGGGGTGCGGGGCTAAGGCGCACGATGCTGGACTACAACCACTACCCCGGACTCGGCATCGTCGGCGAAGTGCTGCCGCAAGAAGCCAACCTGGTGAAGCTGCACGAGACGGAGCGCGACCGGTATGGTCTGCCAGTCGCGCACGTCGTCTTCTCTCACCATGAGAATGACAGGCGGATCGTGGCGCACGCTAAGGGTAAGATGAAGGAGATACTCGAAGCCGCCGGCGGCGAGGACGTCTGGTCGGCGGACCGCACCGCGCATCTGCTCGGCACTTGCCGGATGGGGCGCGGCCCTTCCAAATCGGTCGTCAACGCCGACTGCCGAACGCACGACGTGCCGAACCTGTTTATATGCGACGGCTCGGTCTTCCCGACCTCCACGGCGGTCAACCCCTCGCTGATCATCGAAGCCATCGCCGCACGCACCGCCGACCGCATCCGCGCGAGCGAGCGGCGCGCGTGAATCGAAGCGCCGGATCATGCGGCAGCCGCGCGGCGGTGTCCTCTCGAATGGAGAGCAGCTCGTCGCCCGCGCCGATGACATACAGAAATGCTTCGTCGTCGGGTAGGTGCGCGAACTTCACCCGCCGCAACCCAATCAAGGTCGCCAAATGGTGGGCTGTACGTGCCCGTGAATCTTTCAGCCCGCAGACCGGAGGGTGTATTGAGGCGGCCCGTCAGCTTGCCCACAGTATGTCTGAGGGGCGACCATCGGCCTTAAAACTGTTGACCGGGGGTCGGATTTATCATAACGTCTGCGCATCTCTCCTCGCGCCTTCCCTCTTCGGACGACATAAAGACATTCCGCCGCCACATCTTCCGGCAGTCGGGCAGAGGCCGCGTGACGGCTAACTTTGTAGAGTGAGCTCAATGTTCCGACGAGTCGCGACGGTGGCGGTGATTACGCTGGCGTTCTGTGCGGGCGGCTGCGCCCTGCGCCAGAAGCCGAAGCCGCAGCCCGACCTCGCCCGAATCTTCCGCCCGGCCAGGGAGATGACCGGTAAGACGCCGGTCATAGTCATCCCCGGCATGTTGGGCTCCCGCTTGGTGAACAGGCGAACCGGGGAGAAGGTTTGGCCGCGCGCGCATCCCAAAGAGGATGGGCTGAGCCTTCCTACCTCACCCGACCTGAAGAAGAACCGCGACGACGTGGTGGCGGTCGATGTCGTGGAGACGGCCAAGCTCGGGTTCCCCATCCCGGAGATTAAAGTCTACGAGGATTTAACCGAGACGCTGGCGACTCACGCGGGCTACAAGCGCGGCGACATTGATAACCCGCCGCCGGGCGGCGACCGCGACACCTTCTACCTCTTCGCCTACGACTGGCGGCGCGACAACGTCGAGACGGCCCAACTGCTCGCCGAGAAGATCGCACGCCTCAAGCAGAGGCTCGGGCGCCCCGACCTGCGCTTCAACCTCATCACGCACTCGATGGGGGGCTTGGTCGCGCGCTACTACATGATGTACGGCGGTGAGGACGTGCTCGGGCGTGCGGAGGCGAAGGTGACTTGGGCCGGGGCTCCGAGCATCAACAAGCTGGTGCTTGTGGGCGCACCCAACGAAGGCACGATGGAGGCGGTGCGCGCGCTGGTCGAAGGCTTCCCCGTGGCGGAGAGCGGGCTGCTCCCGCTCTTCGGCACGGTCGAGGCAGAGACCGCATTCACGATGCCCGCCGCCTTCCAACTCCTGCCGCACCGAGGGAGTCAGGAGTTTTATGACGGGAGCCTCCGGGCCATACCTTTGAATCTATATGAGGTCGAGACCTGGCGCCGCTACCGTTGGTCGATCTTCGACCCGTCATACCGCAAGGCCCTCACGAAGAGGATGCAGAAGGCGCACGGCGCGGGCTGGCAGACGAACTTCGACAACCTTCTGGCCGAGCGGGAGGCGTACCTGAAAGTCGTCCTCGCGCGCGCACGCCTCTTCGCCGAGGCGCTCGACGAAAAAGCTGATTTGGCGAATCCGCTGAAGGTCTTTATCTTCGCGGGCGACTGCGAGCGGACGCCCCGTGCGGCTGTCATCGCCGAGGAGGGCAGTACGGTAAGGACGGTCTTCCGCCCCGGCAAGGTGAGGTTGAAAGGCGCCGGCCTAACGCTGTCTCAAGTCGAGGCGAAGATGCTTGAGCCGGGCGACGGACGCATCACGCGGCGTTCGGCGCTGGCCGTCGGCTTCGGCGAATCGGCGGGCGTCAGGTTCGACCGCTCAGACCTCTTATTCACCATCTTCGGCTGCCAGCTTCATAGCGATCTGCCGAACGACACGACCTTTCAGGACAACCTGCTGAGCATCTTCCTCAAGTGACGAGAGGGACGGCCGCACGCGCTTTTCTTCGTCGACATTTCTACGTACAATCTACACTGTTCCCCGTAAACGAATGGTCGGAAGACGCGGCCCAGAGGCGGTCAACGGGCCGACACCCTTCAAGCGGCACTGAGGCTTGTCCCACGCGCCGCAAAATCCCTCTTATCCCCGACGGCCCTGTTCCGTCTCGCACCCTGCGCGCCGGCTAACGGCGCGCGGCGAGTGCCGTGCCTTGTAGGTTTTGCAGATTTGGTAAGGAGGGTAGACGGAATGAACAGAGTGGCGACTCTGCTCGCGGGCGGCATCGGACTCGGCGCCGCCCTAATGTACGTACTCGACCCCGACCGGGGCCGGCGACGCCGCGCGCTTGTGCGCGACCGGTTGGTCAGCGCGGGTCACAGGTTTCCAGACGCCGTCGGCGCGACCGCGCGTGACCTCTCGAACCGCACGCGCGGGCTCGCGGCCGAGGCGGGCTCGATGCTTTCGGGCGAGGGTGAAATCTCGGACGACGTGCTTGTGGCGCGCGTGCGCTCGAAGATGGGACGGGTCGTCTCGCACCCGCACGCGGTCGGGGTGACGGCCGAACAGGGTCGCGTGACTCTGAGCGGCCCCATCTTGGCTGACGAGGTGGACGACCTGCTCTCGTGCGTCTCGCGCGTCCGCGGCGTCGCGGGCATGGAGAACCGGCTCGAAGTTCACGATGAGGCTGGCAACGTCTCCGCGTTACAGGGAGGGCGGCGGCGGAGCCAACAGTTTGAATTCTTCCAAGCGAACTGGTCGCCGAAGCTCTTGTACTTGCCCGCCAGCCGCTGCGTTTCGGGGGCAAGACCCCACACTGACGGAATTAACTACCCGCCCCGGACAAGTCGGCGAGAAGACCAACCAGCCACTCAAGATCAACCGGCTTCGTAACGAACGCGTTCACGCCCGCGGTCAGGGCATTCGCGCGGTACTGCGGTTCCACGTGGGCCGTCAACGCCACCACCAGCGCGTCCCGCGTCCGCGGGTTATCGCGTATGCGCCGCGTAGCGTCGAGCCCGTCTAGCTTCGGCAGGCCCAAATCCATGAGGATGATGTCCGGGAACTCGCGCCAAGCGGCCTCGACTGCCGCCTCGCCGTCGGCGGCCTCCAACACGCGGTAGCCGCTCTTCTCCAGCCGCAGCCTCAGCAGCAGACGTGTGTCTTCGTGGTCGTCCGCTATGAGGATCTTCAAACTCGACGTGTGACTTTCAGCCATGACGTGCCCTCGTCAGCCTACCCGTTCGCCTCGTGAATAGTCAGTCAAACTCCGTCTGCGTTATACGGCAGCGCTTACGGGAGAGCATCTCCGGTCTTTCCGGGGCGAGGACGCCGTGACAGCTCGGCAGAGAAGTAAGTTTACGAAAGGGTTATTTAAAGCTCACCGACGGGCGAATACTGTGACGCCTACTATACAGACAAATGTACAGA
The DNA here is from genome assembly GCA_045807865.1 of Pyrinomonadaceae bacterium. Classification (GTDB taxonomy): domain Bacteria; phylum Acidobacteriota; class Blastocatellia; order Pyrinomonadales; family Pyrinomonadaceae; genus QHXN01. The sequence continues at coordinate 15,372 of JBJMGP010000089.1, read as the reverse complement.
ATGTACATTAGGAGAAGATGTGCCGGCGGAGGGAGATGTCGGGATTGTAACTCAAGGGGATGGGGGAACCACATGCTTAGGAATTTGAGGCAACCGCGCCGCGTCGTCATAACAGGTATGGGCTGCGTGACGCCACTCGGCGTCGGGCGCGCAGCCTTCTGGAACGGCCTGCGCCGCGGCGAGAGCGGCACGCGCCGCATAGAGGGCTTCGACGTTTCCCGCTCGCCCGTGCAGATCGCGGGGCAGGTCGTGGACTTCGACTGGGAGGCGGAGCTGAAGCCGAAAGACCGCCGGCACGTCGCGCGCACAGTCCCGCTCGCGCTCGCCTCGGCGCGCGAGGCGTTGGCCGACGCAGGGCTACAACCCTCAGACTTCACGACGGAAGAGCGGCGCGCCTTCGGCGTCGTCATAGGCACGGGCGGCGGCGGCCTCGCCTTCACGGAGGAGCAATACAAGTACCTGTACGTCCCGGACGCGCTCGGCACGCCGAGCGTCTACACCATCCCCTCTTCGACGCACGGCGGACTCTCTTCGGAACTCTCGATGGCGTTCGGCATTCGAGGGCTTTCGCACGTCGTCTCGACGGGATGCACTTCGTCCACGGACGCAATCGCCTACGCGGCTCAGCACGTAGCGCTCGGACGCCAGGACGCGATGCTCGCGGGCGGCTCGGATGCGCCGATTGCGCCCGGCATACTCGCGGGCTTCTGCCTCATGAAGGTGCTGACGGAGGACTGGAACGAGGAGCCTTCGCGCGCCTCTCGTCCGTTCTCGCGCAACCGTTCGGGGATGGTCTTGGGCGAGGGAGCTTGGGTCTACGTGCTCGAAGAGTACGAGCGCGCGCGTGAGAGGGGCGCGCGAATCTACGCGGAGGTGACGGGCTATGGCGCGACGTGCGACGCCTACCACCGCGTGCGCTTGGAAGACACGGGCGAGGAGCCTGCGCGGGCGATGCGGCTCGCGCTCGAAGACGCGGGCCGCGCGCCGGAAGAGGTGGACTACGTGAACCTGCACGGCACCTCGACTATCCTGAACGACCGCATCGAGACGCGGGCGCTCAAGCTCGCGCTCGGCGACGCCGCGGAGCGCATCCCGATGTCGGGCACGAAGTCGCAGATCGGCCACCCGCAGGGCGCCTCGGGCGCGGCGGGGCTCGCCGCAGCGCTCTGCGCGATGAAGACAGGCTTCATCCCGCCGACGATAAACCTGGACGAGCCCGCGCCCGAGTGCGATTTGGATTACACGCCGAACCGCGCGCGAGAGAGGGATGTGCGCGTCGCGCTCTGCAACTGCATCGGCTTCGGCTCAAAGAACAGCGCGCTCGTTGTCGAGCGCGTCGCGGACGCTTAGAAGGAAGATGAAGAGAGTGCTCCTACTGTCGTTCGTGGTCGCGCTCTCCTGTGCGCTCGCGCCGGAACCTCGGCCTGCGAGTTCAAACGGTCAGCCTTTGCGCTTAAAGAATTGCACGGCGCGCTCGTGCTTTTCTGCCTCCTCGCGCGTGTCGAACGTGCCGAGGTTCTTCCTCTTGCCGGTCTTCGGGTCTTTCTTCCTCGAATAGAGGCGGTACTTGCCCGACTTCAGCTTCCTAATCATCGCTGATCCCTCCGTGCCGACCCGTTTGTGTGACACACCGGGTCGGCATCACCACGAACGTCTCTGGTTGAAAGAAGGCAGGCGCGTGGCGAGAAGCGCGCCGCCGACGGCGAGCAGTCCGACTACGCCGAACAGAGGGGCGAACCCGAAGGCGTCTATGATAAAGCCCGCGCCCGCTAGCAGCGTCGTGGGTAGTCCCACCAGCGTGTCGTTGACCCCGATGTAGACCGGGCGCTCCTCGTCATCGGGGGCGAGATCGAGTATGTAGTTCTTCGCCGCCAAGTCAATGCCGACCGACGCGAAGCCTGTCGCGAAGACGACCGCGGCGAAGGCGGCTAGGATCACTGTACTTGATATGCCGCCGCTGCTTTGTACGTAGAGCAAGAGACAGAGCGCTGGGGCGAGCATCCCCGTCAAGGCGGCGGCACTGAACACGAAGCGGTTGCCCCGCGCGTCGGCGAGCCGCCCCCACACGAAGTTACCGGCGAGCGGCGTGAGCGCGTCCGTCAACACGAGCAGGCCGAGGGCTTCAACCTCAAGATTAAAGGCCCGGCGGGCGAAGAGCGTGAAGAACGGCAAGCCTTGCGCCAGCGGGACGAGCAGCGATTCGACGAGGACGAAGAGCCTGAAGGCGTCTTGCCGCATCATCCCGCGCACGCGGCGCAGCAGGTCGGAGAGTCTGGGCTTGGCGCTCCTCGCACGCGCGACCTCCGGCTCGCTGACGAGTGCGAAGATCATTCCGCCCGCCGCATAGAGCGCCCCCGCCGCCGCGAAGAGGAGTCCGAATGCCGCCACGCCGCTCCGCTCTGAAAAGTAATGCCTGATGAATAACCCTGCGAGCCCGGCGGCGACGCTGCCGAAGATGCCTCGCCAACTGCGCACGCGACCGCGCAGGCGTTGCGGGATGACTCGTGCGAGCGTGTCGTTGAAGGCGATGTTGCCGACGCCCGCAGCCGCCGCGTCGGCGATGATGATGAGGAAGAAGATTGCGAGCAGCAGTGCGCGATGTTCGTCGCGCAGCGCCCACGAGGTGAGACCGAGAGAGCACCAGAGCGCGGCGCGAAAGAGCGACTGCGCCGTGTAGTAGGGCGCGCGCCGTGGCTTGCCTGTGAGCCACTCGGCGACGACGGGCTGGGCCACGAGCGCGAGCCCGTACTGGACGGGAACGACCAAGCCCACCCAGAAGGCTGAAGTCGTCAGGTCGCTGACGAACCATGTGAGGAGCAGCCCCGCGCCGAGGATGCGGCCGGCTACGGGGAAGCAGAGGCCGTTGAGCGCGACGGCGGCGAAGTTCGATGGCAACGCACGCCGCACCCCTTCGCTCGTGCCCTTGAAGTCGCCGTCCGAGACGCCGACGGGCAGGAGGCGGAAGACGGCTGCCAGAATCGCGTTCGGCTCTCTCATCGCCCCGCCCGATTCGGCCTTAACGCGCGGCCTCTTCGAGCGCACGGTCAAGCTCAGACAGCGCCCGCTCCTCCTCGGCCGTCTCAAGCATCTGCCGCTGCCGCTCCGCCAGCCGCGCACTGAGCAGGTCGCGGCGGAGCGCGAACACGGGATCGCCCGCGCCCTGCTGCTGGCGCTCGAACAGCGCGACCGGCCCCGTGCCGTCGTCCACGATCCGCAGGAACTTGTCGCTCACACGCGTGTCACCTCCTGTACTTGCCCGTCAGGTGTGCCTCGGCCAGTACATGATTCCGTAGTGCGTCGAGCAACTGCTCACGGCGCGCGCCCGGTTCGAGGGCGGGGTCGGCATCGAGGGCGTAGAGCTTGAAGATGTATCGGTGCTCGCCGTGGCCACGCGGCGGGCAAGCCCCGCCGTAGCCCACGTCGCCGAAGCTGTTCGTCCCCTGATGCGCGCCGATTGAGAGCACCGCGTCCTTCGGCACGCCCTCGGCCAACTCGCGTGCGCCCGCGGGCAGGTTGTAGAGCACCCAGTGCGTGAACAGCCCGCTCGGCGCGTCAGGGTCTTCGCAGAGGAGCGCGAATCCAAGCGTCCCGTCGGGCACGTCCTCCCACGCGAGCGGCGGCGAGACCCCGTCGCCGTCGCACGTGAACCTCGGCGGGAGCATCCCGCCCTCGGCGAAAGCCGCGCTCCAAAGTCTCATCTCCGGCTCTCCTTTTCGGCAAGCGACTCACCCCGCGTGCGCCCGCTCCTCGTACTCCTGCTCGCTCTCCTCGCAGACGAAAGGGTTGTCGAGCCCCTTTTCGACGGCCGTGCCGATTCGCTCTGAGGTCTCCTCGTCCACGTAGTAAATCCCGCCGCACATGCCGCAGGGTACCTCGAACTTGTTGACAGGAGTCTTGTGCTTTGTCGGGCCTTTGGCGAACCCCCGCTCCTCTTCCGGGTTCAAATCTGATTTCAGCCTCACCATAACGCCTCACCGAGTCCGCCGGCTTGTCCGTCCTCGGATGTCTGCGCACGCCCGCGACGATTTCGCGCGGCGCTCGCGTCGTGATGTTGTCGGAATGCGCAGAGTATAGCACGAACGCCCTCGCAATGAATTCGACTCTTGGCTGTCAGGAGTACATGCCCGTGCAGGGGATAATTGTTCGGCGTAACAAATGTGTAGTGTTATACTCGCGCCAATTCTGCTTACCGAAGTGAAACGCGGGCGGGCCCTGCCTTGAGGCCCTGCCTTGTCATGTCAACCGCTTCCGGGCGGGTTAACGGCGGCAAGGTCGGCTCGGCCTGCCCCCGAGTGAAGGGAGGTCTGACTTGTCGGAGAATCTTCTCTTGGCCGCTCTGCCCGCCGAGGAGCGGGAGAGTCTTCTGCCCCGCATGGAGCGCGTGCCGCTGACGCTGGGCGAAGTCCTTTACGACCAGCACGAGCGCATCCGGCACGTCTATTTCCCCACGAGCGGGGTGGTCTCACTGCTGTCAGCGACTGATGAAGGTATGAGCATCGAGGCGGGCACCGCGGGCGCCGAAGGGATGGTGGGCGTTCCAGTCTTCCTGGGGGTTGATACGTCGTTCAATAAGACCCTCGTGCAGGTGGCGGGCGAGGCGCTCAGGATGAAGTCGGAGGCTTTCAGGGAGGCCGCTCGGCACCCGGGCAGCCTTCATGACCTCATGCTCCTGTACGTCCACGCGCGCATGACGCAGATGTCTCTCTCAATCGGCTGTAACCGATTCCACAACGTCGAGAAGCGGCTGGCCCGCTGGCTGCTGATGATGCAGGACTGCGCGCGGACTGACGAGTTTACGCTCACACAGGAGATCATCTCGCGGATGATCGGGGCACAGCGCCCACACGTCACGACGGCGGCCAACGGCCTCCATCAAAAGGGTCTGATCCAGAACGGCCGCGGCAAGGTGAACATCCTCAACCGGAAGGGCCTCCTAAAAGTCGTCTGTGCCTGTTACACGAACTCTAAAGCGGCTTTTGATCAACTCTTCGGCGTCTAGCGATCTCACGACTTTTAACTTTATCCTCAAAAGTTCACTCCCGTCCGAGAGCGTACAGACGCCCATATCTGACGAACGTACAATGTGTACATTCCGCCATAGATTATCAACAAAAGTAGGCCACGATATGTAGACAGGTGCAATAGTGTTTTCCCGAGTTTCTATAAGTTTCGAACAAGGGGTAATAACTAGCTGTACAGTTAGGAGTCCACAGGAAGTAAAAGTAGGAGCCCGACGGAGTGGAATAATTCTGTCGGGCTTCCTTATTTGCGGCGGGACGCTCTTCTCGTTACCAGACAAGACGGCCCACGACCGTGCCCACCAGCAAGAGCGGTCTTATCACCGCATAGACATCAGGAGTTGTTTATGAGCAAGCAAAGAATGGTCGCATCCGCAGCGCTGGCGGTAGCCGTCGCGTTGTTAGCCGCCGGATGCCAGAGCACGACGAACGGGAACGCCAACGCGAACGGCAACACGGCGGTCGTCACGAACGCCAACGCGAACAGGAATGTGAACGCGAACGTCAACGCGAATGGCAACACGAACGCGAACAGGGGACGGGCCAACGCCAACATCACGCGCGAGGAGTACGAGCGGGAGAAAACGTCTTTCGCGGAAGAGGCCCGGAGGCTCGGTCGCACCATCGGCTCGGGCGCCAACGACGGCTGGCTCTGGACGAAGACGCGCGCCCTGCTCGCCGCCGAAAACGACCTGAGGGACTCGACCGTCAACGTGGACGTGGACAACGCCGTCGTCACGCTCACAGGCACGGTCGCCACCAACGACCAGAAGGCGAGGGCCGGTCGCGTCGCGCAAGGCGTTGACGGCGTCAAGAGCGTGAAGAACAACCTGGCGGTCTCGGCCGGCGGCAACACGAACCGGAACGCGAACGCCAAAGGCTAAAAGTCGGCGCTGGCCGTGACGCGGAAATTCTTCAACCCCCGGTGGTTGTCGCATGTGCGGCCCCGAAGTTTTTTCGGCCGTGAGGGAAGCTGTGTCTTTCTAAGAACTGCTTTCGAAACAGGCAAACCCGCCGCACTGCGCTGCGGCAGAGAGCAGCCTCCGAGAGCGGGGGCTTCAAGCCCTTTACCGGATGGGTGAGATGAAGCGGGGAGCCGCTGGCTTGGTCAGATGGGACAGAGCATGACGGAGAGGTCGTTGAGATGGGTCACACAGGGCACACGGGAACTGAGAGAACGCGCGAGGTGGAAATCCCTTCGGGCGAGGCCGTGCTCACGGGCGAGTTAAACGTGCCTGTGGGCGCGCCGGGCGTCGTGCTGTTCGCGCACGGGTCGGGGAGCAGCCGCCACAGCCCCCGCAACCAGTTCGTCGCGCGCACAATCAGGGAAGCGGGCGTCGGAACACTCCTCTTCGACCTGCTCACGCGCGAGGAGGAGTCGGTGGACATTCACACTCGCCACCTGCGTTTCGATATCGGGCTGCTCGCCAGCCGTCTGACGAACGCGACCGACTGGGTCAAACGTGAGGCCGACCTGTGGCACCTGAGGATCGGCTACTTCGGCGCGAGCACCGGGGGCGGCGCGGCGCTCATGGCCGCCGCCGAAATCGGGGAAGAGATCGGCGCGGTCGTCTCGCGCGGCGGGCGTCCAGACCTCGCCGGGCCGGGTGCCCTACAACAAGTCAAGTCGCCGACGCTGCTGATCGTCGGCGGGCTGGACGCGCCGGTGATCGGGATGAACAAGGAGGCTCACACGTGGCTCCGGTGCGAGAAGGAACTGAGGATCGTGCCCGGGGCGTCACACCTCTTCGAAGAGCCAGGCACGTTGGAGGAGGTCGCGCGCCTCGCGGCCGGGTGGTTTCAGAAGCATTTACGGGCGCGGTCGAACGCCGCCGAGGTGTGAAAGGACGGCCCGGCTTCGGTTACTTTAACGGCCCGGATGAGCGTTAAGGGTGGAGGTGATTTTGGTGAACAACCGTGAGACCGCATACGCGCTGCTGAGAATCACCGTCGGGGTAATGTTCCTGTTCTTCGGCGTCGGGAAATTTTTGGGCGGGGTCGGAAACTTCGCGGGCGGGATGACGCAACATTTCGCAGGCAAGCTCCCGTCGGCGCTCGTGACGCCGTTCGCCTACACGCTGCCGTTCGCGGAAGTGATTCTCGGCGCGCTGATCCTGTTCGGCCTGTTCAACGTGCTCGCGCTCAGCCTGTCGGGGCTGCTGCTGGTTGCGCTCACGTTCGGCACCGTCATGCTCGGCGACGCGCCGACGGTCGCGCACAACGTTCAGTACGCGCTGGTGAATTTCGCGCTGCTGTTCTTCGCCGACTACAACGGCTATTCGCTCGACCGGCTGCGCCGGAAGAAGGGTCTTCGGGCGGAGGATGACTCGGCATGAAACGTCTGAAACTGCCAGCCTTGGTTTTATGTGCGGCTCTTACGCCGTGCGCGCTCGCCCCGTCAACACCGGCGGACGCTTTCGGCGGAGCGAAGGCCGAGGCGGGGGCGTTCGCGGTCGCGCGTTACCGGCTGGACGCCGGCCGGAGTCAGTTCATGGTGCGCGCCTTCGCGGGCGGGCCGCTCTGGTTCAAGGGGCACGACCACTTCGTTAAGGTCGGCGACTTCGACGGCGAGGCAGAGCTGACGCCCGGCGCGCTCAGCCCGGCTTCGCTCAGCCTGCGCGTACGCGCCGACTCGCTCGAAGAGACGCGCGACGTGTTCACCGCACAGCAGAAGCAGATCATCAATAAGGAACTGCGCGAGATTGTGCTTGAGACGGCCAAGTATCCCGAGATCGCCTTCAAGAGCATCGACATCGCCGTGCGCGCGCTCGCCGGCGGACAGTTCGAGGCGAAGGTCGGAGGCGACCTGACCCTTCACGGCGTGACGCGCCGCATCGCCATCCCCGCGACTGTGACGCTGAGCGGGGGCGACCTGCGTGCGCGCGGGGAGTTCACGCTCGACCGCGGCGACTACAACGTCAAAGCCACCTCCGCCGTCCACGGCCTCGTGCGCGTCCGCGGCAAGTTGAAATTCACGTTCGACATCGTGGCTCATCAGGTTTAGTGCCTTTGAGGGCGAGCATGAAGGCCGCGACCGAGTCGAAAACTCAAGTGGAGGAGGCAAGCCCCCGGCCTCATTGAAGGAGGAGAAGAGCAATGGAAGTGAAAGACGTTATGACGCCCGACCCGACGTGTTGCACGCCGGACACGACGCTGCAACGTGTCGCCGAGATGATGGTGGAGAACGACTGCGGCGAAATCCCGGTCGTCGAGAACGTGGCGAGCATGCTGCCGGTCGGAGTCATCACCGACCGCGACATCGTCTGCCGCACGGTGGCGAAGGGGCTCAACCCGCTGACGTTGATGGTCTCGGAGTGCATGACGACGCCGTGCGTCACCGTGATGCCTGACATGTCGCTCGACGAGTGCTGCCGCATCATGGAGGAGAACCTGATCAGGCGAGTGCCCGTCGTGGACGCCTCGGGCGCGTGCTGCGGCATCGTCGCGCTGGCGGACATCGCCAAGCACGCAAAGAGGCGCGAGACCGCCGAGGTGGTCAAGGAGGTGTCGGAGCCGAGCACGTCGGCGTCGGCCGCGGGCTGAGGCGAACATTCGTTTGGTCGGGGAAGAGTGCTCTACGCACTCATACGTTTTCACGCCAATCGCCCGGACGGGCGTAGGCGCGAAGGAGGAAAAGTATGGACGACGCGGAGAAGACGGAGAAGTGCGCACACCCGCCGTGCAAGTGCACAGCTTCGACGGCGGGCGAGTATTGCAGCGAACACTGTCGGAACGCGGCCGGAAGGACTGAGACCGAGTGCAAGTGTGGCCATCCCGATTGCGGATGACCGTGTTTGTGACAACTGTCTGCAAGGAGTGAAGGAGTCATGGCAAGAGCAAAGGAGAATCAGGACAGAACGAAACAGGAGAACAAGCAACAGGGGGCGGGGCAGGGCGAGCGGCAGCCCTCCCAGGCCATGCAAACTACGAGCGAACGCGGCGGGCAGAGACAGACGGGCGTCGCCCGACGCGGGCCGTCTGCGCCGTGGTCGGGCAACAGCCCGTTCGCCTTCATGCGCCGCTTCTCTGAGGAGATGGATCGTCTCTTCGGGGACTTCGGCGGCGGCCTCTTCTCGCCTTCGTTCGGGCGCGAGTCGGGCGGGTTCGGCGCGGCGGGTCAGGGCGCGTGGTCGCCGCAGGTCGAGGTCTTCGAGCGCGGCGACCAGTTAGTCGTGCGCGCAGACCTGCCCGGCATGACTAAGGACGACATCAACGTGGAGTTCACGGACGACGCGCTCGCCATACGCGGCGAGCGCAGGAGCGAGCGCGAGGAGAATGAGGAGGGCTACTACCGCACCGAGCGCTCCTACGGCAGCTTCTACCGAAGCGTCCCTCTGCCCGAAGGCGCGAGTGCGGAGAACGCCGACGCCACGTTCCGCAACGGCGTGCTGGAGATCACGATGCCCGCGCCGCAGCGCGCCGAGCAGTCCCGCCGCCGGATTGAGATTCGAGAAGAAACCGGCGGCGAAGAGCAGCCGCGCGCACGAGGCAAGGCGGCGGGTCAAAAGTAGCGGGTAGAGAGTGGGGCGGATGACGCGTACCAGGAAGACTCGCCATCTGCCCCACGGCTATCGCGGAAGGGGAGTGAAGGGCAAGAAGTATAAGGAGGTCGAGGCGATGAGCATTGCGCGGAAAAGAGAGTTAACGCTCCCGGAAATCGCTCTGATAGCCGGCACTCGCGGGGCTATCGGTTTCGGGGCCGGCCTGCTGCTCGCAGATAAATTCAGGACGAAATGGCGTAAGGCCATCGGCTGGTCACTCTTCCTGATCGGAGTCGCGAGCACAGTCCCGATAGCCGTGCGTGTGTTCGGCGAAAAGTAAGCACGGAAGATTAAGCGCGGTCAGTCGGCACGGGACTGCGTCTCTTCAGGTGATCTGCCTCTCGGAAAGAGGAGATAAGAGGGATGATTTATCGAGACCGAACCGAAGCGGGAAAGCGCCTCGTGGCTCAACTAAAGGATTACGCCGACCGCCCCGATGTCCTCGTGCTGGCGCTTCCGCGCGGCGGCGTGCCCGTCGCTTTTGAGGTGGCCCGCGCACTTCGCGCCCCGCTGGACATCTTTCTGGTGCGAAAGCTCGGCGTGCCCGGCCACGAGGAGTTGGCGATGGGCGCCATCGCGACGGGCGGCGTGCGCGTCCTCAACGACGACGTGTTGGATTATATGGGCATCCGCGGCGAGGTGATTGACGCCGTGGCTGCCGACGAGCTTCAGGAGTTGGAGCGGCGCGAGCGCGCATACCGCGACGACCGCCCCGCGCCGGACGTGAAGGGTAAGACCGTGATACTCGTTGACGACGGGCTGGCTACGGGCTCGACCATGCGGGCCGCGGCCGCGGCGCTGCGTCAACAACAGCCCGCGCGCATCGTCGTCGCCGTCCCGGTCTCGGCGCCGCAGACCTGCGACGAGTACAGGATGGGCGTGGACGAGATCATCTGCGCGGTGACGCCGGAGCCGTTCCACGCGGTCGGGCAGTGGTACGCAGACTTCTCGCAGACGACCGACGATGAGGTGCGCGAACTGCTCGCGCGCGCGGCGGAGGGGCGGACGGAGGCGGCGCACAAGAGTTAGGGCGCGGCCGCGGAAGAGAGGGAAGGGCGAGGTGGCCGATGAGAGTCACGGGAGAGACCGCGATCAGGCTGGCCGAGAGGTACGGGCTGCCGATTCACAAACAAGGGGACGCAGGCGAGGGCTTTCGTGAGGACATCCCGCTCGAAGACGCGCAATACATCCTGCGCGAAGGCGACCCCGAGTCGATCTACACCGAGGCGGAGCCGGAGCTAATCGCCGCCGTCACGCGGGAGATCGCGACCGGCACGCCCGGCGCCGTCCCGGCGGCCTCGCGGGGCGAAGGGGGCGGGACGCGATGAGCGCCGGTTATGACAACACCATTGTCGAAGTTGTGCGTAGTGCGGTGCGGCCGCTCGACGGAGCGGGCACCGATTACGACTCGCTGGTTCACTTAGTTGGAGATGCGCGGTTCGTGCTCTTGGGCGAGGCCACCCACGGCACGCACGAGTTCTACCGCGAGCGCGCCGAGATCACGAAGCGACTCATTACGGAGAATGGCTTCACGGCCGTCGCGGCCGAGGCGGACTGGCCCGACGCCTTCCGCGTCAATCGTTACGTGCGCGGGATAAGCGACGACAAAGACGCGGACAAAGCGCTCTCGGGCTTTAAGCGCTTCCCCACCTGGATGTGGCGCAACACGGTCGTGCAAGACTTCATCGAGTGGCTGCGCGAATACAACGACTCGCTCCCCGCGGGCGCGGCCAAAGTCGGCTTCTACGGACTCGACCTCTACAGCCTTTACACCTCGATTGAGGCCGTGCTCGGTTACCTCGACAAGATTGATCCTGATGCGGCGCGGCGCGCTCGCCACCGCTACTCGTGCTTCGAGCACTACGGCGAGGACACGCAGGCTTACGGCTACGCAGCCACCTTCGGCATGACCGAGTCTTGCGAGCGTGAAGTCGTTAATCAACTCGTTGAGCTGCGACGGAACGCAACGGACTACGCCTCGCGCGACGGGCGCGTCGCGCAGGACGAGTTCTTCTTCGCCGAACAGAACGCGCGGCTGGTGAAGAATGCCGAGGAGTACTACCGCTCGATGTTCCGCGGGCGCGTCGAGTCGTGGAACCTGCGCGACCGCCACATGGCCGAGACACTCGATGCGCTGGTCACGCACCTGAGTTCTCAGGGGCATAAGTCGCGCGTCGCCGTGTGGGAACACAACTCGCACCTCGGCGACGCCCGCGCGACCTATATGGGCGACATCGGCGAACTCAACGTCGGCCAGTTGGTGCGCCAGCGCTATGGCCGCGAGGCCGTGCTCGTGGGGTTCACGACCTACACGGGCGCGGTCACGGCCGCCTCTGATTGGGATCATCCGGCGGAGCGCAAGCGCGTGCGCCCGGCGCTTCCGGGCAGCTACGAGTCCCTGTTTCATGAAGTCGGAACGCAGAACTTCCTGCTGACCTTGCGTGACGGCGGTCAGGTTTCGAGCGCCCTGCGAGGCCCCAGGTTGGAGCGCGCCATCGGCGTCATATACCTCCCGCGCACCGAGCGACAGAGCCACTACTTCGACGCGCGGCTGCCGGTGCAATTCGACGCGGTCATTCACTTGGACGAGACGCGCGCGCTGGAGCCGCTTGAGCGGCACGCGCGTTGGGAGGCGGGCGAGCCGCCCGAAACTTTCCCCTTCGGAGTATAAGGATAAAGAGCAGTCATGCAGGCGCGAGAGATTCCGCGCGAGCGTTGGGGCGCATTCTTCGACTTCTTCAGCCGGCAGCACGACGGCTGGCTCGTCACCGTCGAGGCCGCCGGCTTCGACCTCGGGGGGCGGGCGGGCGCGCGCGAGCTGCCCCTGGCGGGCTTCGCCCGCGGCGCGAAATGCGACGGTGGAAATGTCATCTCGATCTTCCTCGGCAAAGCACCGGGGGAGCACCTGACGCATACGGTCGCCGCGCCGAAGTACGTCAGGCTGAAGGAGACGGAGGCTGGTGCGCACGAGTGGGTGGAGATCGAGTCTGCGACGGGCGAGGTGACGCGCGTGCGCTTCCGCTCCGCGGTGCGGCCCGAGATGGTGGACGGTGTGGTCGCCGAATGAGCCGGCGCGGGGCGGGCAGATGACTTTGCCGGTGCGCTTCCATCCGCAGCCTGAGATAGGCTGCTTCCAAACGCGGCCCGGCACCGGGGAAGTCCGGCCCTAAGGGGAGAGGAGGCGCGGACTTCCCCCGAATGCTCAGAAAGACGAAGGCACGGGCGGCGGACGGCTCGGCTAAGTAGAAGGAGTACACGGATGGCAAAGTGTGAGGTCTGCGGGAACGACTACTACCTCTCCTTCGAGGTCGTCGCGGCGGGCGTGAGCCACACGTTTGACAGCTTCGAGTGCGCGATTCACAAGCTCGCGCCCGTGTGCGACCACTGCGGCTGCAAGATCATCGGCCACGGCATCGAGGCCAATGGCACCTTCTACTGCTGCGCCAACTGCGCACGACAGGCCGGGGTCAGTGAAGTTAAAGACCGCGCGTGAACGGGGGTGCGCGGACGGCATTGCCGCGTTAGCGTTTGTCGGGAGGGTAGAAGATGGCGAGCGTCGTTATCACTCAGAATAAGCAGATCGAGAAGGCCGTCGCGGAGGCGCTCGGGCAGGTAGACATCGAACCGCTCGTCCGCGGCCGCCTCGTGGCCGTGAAGCCGAACGACACCTGGGCGACGGCTGAAGATAAGACGGGCGTCACGCAGCCCGACACGCTCCGCGCCGTGCTGCGACACTTAAAGCAATTCGGCCCGGCGGTGTTGATCGTCACCGGCGGGGCTGGCGCGGCCGAATCCGAGGACGTGTTCCGCATCGCGGGGCTGATGGAGGTGGTCGAGCAGGAGGGCGCCGAGTTCTTCGACCACAACCGCCCACCGTTCATGTCGGTCGAGCTGGAGTACGAGCCGGGCGCCGACGTGCGCGGGCCGCAGAAGTCTGTGATGGTCAACCCGCGCGTGCTTGAGTACGAGACGCTCGTCGCCCTCAGCCAGTTGAAGCTGCACCGGACGGCGACCGTCACGCTCGCCTTGAAGAACATCGCGATGTCATACCCGGCCGCGGACTACTACGGCCACCCGCGCTCGAAGCAGAAGCACGAGAACGAGTTCTACGACGACATGCACTCCTTCATCGCCGCGATGGCGCGGCGGTTCCGCATCGACCTCGCGATTACGGTCGGGCACCCGGCCATGATCGCGACGGGGCCGCTCGGCGGGCACGCCGTCGAGACGGGGCTCGTCATCGCGAGCACGGACGCCGTCGCGGCGGACGTGGTCGGGGCGAAGCTCTTGGGATTCAACCTGCAAGCCGTCCGGCATCTTTGGGAGGCGGAGCGGCTCGGGCTGGGCGAAGGCGACACGGACAAGATAGAGTTCCCCGCGATGAAACTGCGCGAGGCGATTGAGGCGTTCACAGAGGCCGCCTACGGCGAGCGCCTGACGTTCGAGAGCGCGTGAGGGTGGAAGGTTTCGCCTTTGAATTTTTCGGCTGATGTGAAGGTCATGTGAACACTCGAAGAGGGGCAAATTAGTAACGAACATAGTGACGAACAGGAGCAGTGTGATTAAGAAGACTTTAAGCGGAGAGTCGCCGACCGAGCCGGACGCGCCCGAACCGGCCGGGCCGTGGCCGGAGCACCCGCCGACCGACCCGATCCCGCCCTTGCCGAAGCCGCCGGAGCCGCCCCCGTCGCCCATGCCGCCCGAACCCCTGCCTGTGCCTCCGGGCGAGCCACCGCCCGTGCCGCCCATCATTATCTCGCGCTCAGGGTGCGTACCAGGCGCAAGGGAACGCCTTGACAAGAAGACGGTAAAGACGGCGGTCGGGTTGGAGAAAGTTAAGCGGCCTCACATTCACGTCAAAAGTCAGGAGGGCGTATGAAGATACTTTTAGCCGTTGACGGTTCGGAGCACTCCACGGCCGCGGTCGAAGAGTTCGCATCCCGCCCGTGGCCTCAGGGGGCGACGGTGCGCGTCCTCTCGGCCGTGGAACGCGTCGTGCCGCCCGCGACGGAAGTCTGGTACGACGCGGGCGGGAGCCTCGATAAGGCGCGGCAGGAGATGGAGAGACGCGCCGAACAACTGACCGCCGGCGTCGCCGCGAGGCTGCGGGCGGGCGGCCTGACGGCGGAGGCGGCGGTGCGCGACGGCGACCCGCGCGCGGTGATCGTGGACGAGGCGGGTGAGTGGGACGCCGACCTCATCGTCGTCGGCTCGCACGGCTACACGGGTCTCAAGCGGTGGCTGCTCGGCAGCGTCGCACAGTCGGTCGTCGGCCACGCGCCGTGCTCGGTCGAGGTCGTGCGCAAGAAGCGGCAAGAGGACGCCCAGGCCGGGCGTGTTGACTAAGTGGCCGCGGCGGCAGAAGCGGCCGTGAGTCATGCCGATATTGATAGTCGTGTAAAACTCTCGGAGCAGTCATGGGCAAAGCCGAACCTGCCGCCACCCGCTTTGCGGTGGAGGGTCAGAAGGAGATCGATGTCTCCGCGCCGGTAGAGGAAGTCTTCGGGTTCTGGATTGACTACAGGAACTTCCCGCGCGTCCTGGAGGACGTGCGGGAAGTGAGGGAGACCGGGGAGGGCCGCACACACTGGGTCGCGTCCGGCCCGGCGGGGATGCCCTTGGAATGGGACGCCGTCATCACGAGGCTCGTCCCGAACGAACTGCTCGTCTGGGAGAGTGTGGAGGACTCGGGGGTGGAGCACGCCGGGGTCATCCGCTTCGAGCAGAAGGCCGGCGGGACGACGCGCGTCCGCATCGAGTTCGGCTACAATCTGCCGGGTGGCGCCGTCGGCCGCGCCCACGCCCCCCGCCCC
>JBJMGP010000088.1:0-3296 GCA_045807865.1 Pyrinomonadaceae bacterium | reverse complement strand
CGACGCCTGAACGGGTTGGATTTGTTCAGGCGTCGCTGACGCGACGCGGCCTCTTTTTAACGTTCAGCGTTCCCGGCCTTGAAAGGCCGGGCTACATTCACGCGCCGCTCCGCGGCGATTTACGAATAACTATAGCGGCTTGCGCTTGAGTGCGACCGCGGATGAGTCAGTACCGCCTGCGGGAGCGGGCGGGTCTCGTGCGCGCTACCCGCCCGCTACCGCAGGCGGTACTGACTTGCCGCCTTCCGCACCAGTCGCATCCAAGTGCAAATCGCTATATTACGCATCCGGAACCCCTCACTGCGCGCGGAGGATGGAGAGCGGCTTCTTCGTCAACACGTCCAGACTCGACAAGGCGCCGACGGCGGCGACGAGGAGGACGGTGGCGGCGACGCCGGTGAGGTTCAGGAGGGGCGCGAATGCCCAGTCGATCTCGAAGACGTAGCGCGAGACGGCGTAGGAGAGGCCGTTGGCCGCCGCCGCGCCCACGAGGCCGGCGACGAGGCCGAGTAAGCCATATTCGGCGAGCATAATGGTCAGGAGCACACGCCGCTCGGCGCCCAAAGTCTTGAGCACGGCCGCCTCGTAGACGCGTTGGAACTTCGTCATCGCGATGGAGCCGACGAGAATGAGCGCGCCGCTTAAGAAAACGAATCCGCCGATGAAGCTCACGGCCAGCGTGATGTTCGACAGAATCCGGCTCACGCTGCGCACGATGTCGGCCACGTCGATGACGGACACGTTGGGGAACCTGTCCACGATGGCGCGCTGAAATCTTGAGCGCTCGGGCTCGGCGGTCGGCCCGTCCACGGCGCCGACGAACGTCGCGGGCGCCTTATCCAGCGCGCCCGGACGGAAGAGGACGAGGAAGCCCGTCCGAGAGTTGCGCCAGTCCACGCGCCTCACGCTCGTCACGCGCGCCTCGATCTTCCGCCCCTGTATGTCGAAGGTGATGCTGCTGCCGAGGTCTATCCCACCCGCGCCGCGCAGTCCCTCCTCAATCGACACCTCCGCCTGTTCGGCAGGCGTCTCGTCCCAGAACCTGCCCGCCACCAAAGTCTCGTTGTATTCGAGCCGCGGCCTGTAGGTCACGACGTACTCTCGCCCCAGACGCCCGCGCTCGCCGCGCACGCCCGCCGCGTCGAGGTCTATCTCCTTCCCGTTGACCGCGGCGATGCGCGCGCGCAAGGTCGGGATCAGCTCGGCGTGCGCGCCCGTCGTCTTCTCCACAATCTCGCGCACGCCTTCGACCTGGTCGCGCTGCACGTCGATCAGATACATGTTCGGCAGGTTGCCGCGCCGCGCCACGTCGAACTCGTCGAGCAGTCCTGCCTGTAGCGCCTGCACCGAGAGGACGAGGAACGCGCCCAGTCCCACGGCCAGAACGATGACGCGCGTCTGGTTGCCGGGCCGGTGCATGCTGTTGATGGCCTGCCGCACGGCAAACGTGCCCAAACCGCGCGCGCGCCGCACAAGGAAGATAAGGAGCCACGCCGCCAGGTAGAGCACGAGCGCCGTCAAGCCCAGCCCGCCGAGGAAGAAGACGCCCACGCGCAGAGAGCCCGCCTGCCACGAGGTCAGAAGCAGCAGACCCGCGAGCACCAGCCCCGCGACCAGAGCGCGCCAGAGGTCGAGCCGACGGCCGGGCGCGTCCTGCTCCGATTCGCGCAGAAGCATGTTCGGCCTGATGCGTCGGATGCGCAGCAGAGGCAGCGCCGAGAAGAGCAGAGAGATGAGCAGGCCGAGCCCTAAGCCCTGCGCCACCGCGCCGGGTTGCAGGTCGTACGAGAGGTTCGGCGGCAGACTCTCCGCGAAGCGCGCGTGGACGACGAGGAGCGCCGCCTTCGCCAGCGCCACGCCGAGCAGACTCCCCAGAGCCCCGAGCGCGAGCACCTGCGCGAGGTACGCGGCCATCAGTCGGCGCCCGGTGGCGCCGACGCACTTCAACACGGCGATGCTCTTCCTCTTCTGCTCGACGAAGACGCGCGTCACCGAGGAGACGCCGATGCCGCCGAGCACGAGGACGACGAGGCCCGTCAGCGAAAGGTAGTTCTCGGCGCGCGAGAACTGCTCGCCGAGATTCTCTTCGGAGTCTCTGTACGAGCGCACGTTGACGACGTTGTTGCCGACCTCTCTGCGGAGGGCTGTGACGAGTTCGTTCAGACGGCCCTCGGCCGTTTTAAAGAGCAGCTTGCGGCGCGCGCGGCTGCCGAAGCCTGTCAGGCCCGCCGCCTCCAAGTCCGCGCGCGCGATGAAGACGCGCGGGCCGAGGCGGAAGCCGCCCGCGCTGCCCGGCTCCTGCTTCGAGACGCCTCGTATCTCGAACTCGCGCTCGCCGATGCGCACGCGGTCGCCGACTTTCAAATTCAAACGTTCGAGCAGGAGCGGCGCGACGACCGCCCCGCCGTGCTCGACCAGACCGAAGTCGAACGGGCGCCCGTTTTCAAGTTTGAAGTCGCCGTAGAGCGGAAACCCGC
This sequence comes from Pyrinomonadaceae bacterium, assembly GCA_045807865.1. Classification (GTDB taxonomy): domain Bacteria; phylum Acidobacteriota; class Blastocatellia; order Pyrinomonadales; family Pyrinomonadaceae; genus QHXN01. Next base: position 819 of record JBJMGP010000088.1, on the reverse strand, counting down.
GTTCGACGCCCTTCAGCTCGACCATCAGTGCGCCGCCGCTGCCCGCGTCCGCGGGGCGCAGCATCGTCGGGGCTTCGATGGTCTCCGTGCGCGCCTCGACCAAAGGCGGGCGGGCCACCTGCTCGATCTTCGCCAGCGCGTCCTGCGACCACTCGCGCGTCGTCTCGGCCTGCACGTCGGCCGTCATCAGGGCGCGCGCCTCGCCCGCGACCGCGCGGTTCAAGCTCTGAATCATCGAGCGCAGCGCGACGATGCTGCCCACGCCGATGCCGATGCACAGGAAGAAGAAGAGCAGCCGCCGCCAGGACGCGCGCAGCTCGCGCCACGCGAGGTTGAAGATGAAACTCAAGTGCGTGCCGCCTCCTCAAGCTCTACGCCTGCCTGCCCGACACTCTCACCCGAGGTCTCGTCGGCGACCACGCGGCCGTCGCGCAGAGAGATGCGTCGGTCGGCGCGCGCAGCCAGCTCGTGGTCGTGCGTGACGAGGACGAGCGTCGCCCCGTGCCTTCGGTTCAACTCGACCATGAGGTCGAAGACGTGCCGGCCGTTGCGCGAGTCGAGGTTCCCCGTCGGCTCGTCGGCCAGGAGGATCGAAGGCTCGTTGGCGAAGGCGCGCGCGACGGCCACGCGCTGCTGCTCGCCGCCGGAGAGCTGCGAAGGATAGTGGTGCGCGCGCTCGGTCAGCTCCACGTCTTCGAGAAGTTTGCGCGCGCGCTGTCGTGCGTCGCGCCGCCCCGCAATCTCTAAAGGCGCGAGCACGTTCTCTAAAGCCGTCATCGAAGGGATGAGGTGGAACGACTGGAAGACGAAGCCGAGCTT
>JBJMGP010000087.1:0-95787 GCA_045807865.1 Pyrinomonadaceae bacterium | reverse complement strand
TGAAATTCAAAGTTGAAACGACGCGTCCGCGGCGCGGCGGCTATTAGATGACCTTCACGTCCGAGTCGGTGCCGACGATGGCGAGGTGGTCCATGCCGACGAAGAGGCCGGTCTCGACGACACCGGTGAGCCTCTTCAACTCGTGCTCCAACCGCGCCGGGTCTTGAATCTCCCCGCAGCGACAGTCGAGAATGTAGTTGCCGTTGTCGGTGACGTAGGGCTCGCCGCCAGCATCCCGGCGCAGTACGGACTCGACGCCCGCCACGCCCGAGACCCTGCGCGCCGTCAGCTCCCAGCCGAACCGCACGACCTCGACGGGGAGCGGGAAACGGCCGAGCACCTCGACGAGCTTCGAACTGTCGGCGATGACGACGAAGCGCCCGGCGGCCGAGGCCACGAGCTTCTCACGCAGCAGCGCGCCGCCGCCGCCCTTGATGAGTGCGAGGCCGGGGCCGATCTCGTCCGCGCCGTCGATGGCAATGTCGAGCGCGCCGACCTCGCCGAGCGTGACGAGCGGAATCCCGAGCCCCTGCGCCTGCTCCTCCGTCCGCCGGGAGGTCGGCACGCAGCGCACGCGCAGGCCCTCGTCGCGCACGCGCTCGCCCAGGCGCGCGACCAGCCACTCCGCGGTCGAGCCCGTGCCCAGGCCGACGCGCATCCCGTCCTCGACCAACTCGGCCGCCTTCAGACCCGCCCTCTGCTTCGCGTCCACCTTCTTTCGCCCTCCCGTGCCGATTCGCGCTATTATGTGGGCCTCTCCCGAGCCTCGCAACAGTTTTGTTTGCTCGCGGACACAGTTGTCCAAAGGCCTGACGGCTAAGATGTGCGTTTGATGACGACCGAGCTGTATCAGCCTGAGCAGGAAGAGCGCGCGCGGCGCGACGAGACCATCGACACGGCCGAGTTCCTACCGGTGCGCCGCGTCGTGGACAAGGCGTACGCGCGCGCCACGGGCTCGCCGCTCGTCCAGGGCAACGGCGTGCGGCTCCTCATCGACGCGAAAGAGAACTACCCCGCGTGGCTCGAAGCCATCAAGAGCGCGCGGCGCGCGATTCACTTCGAGAGCTTCATCATCCACGAGGACGACATCGGCCGCCGGTTCGCCGAGGCGCTTTCGGCGAAGGCGCGCGAGGGCGTCAAGGTGCGCCTCGTCTACGACTGGATGGGCGCCGTCGGCAAGACCTCGCGCCGCTTCTGGCGTTCCTTGCGCGACGCCGGCGTCGAGGTCAGGGGCTTCAACCCGCCGCGCTTCGACGAGCCCTTCGGCTGGTTCAACCGCGACCACCGCAAGATGATCTCGGTGGACGGCCGGCTCGGCTTCGTGATGGGCCTCTGCGTCGGGCGCGACTGGGTCGGACGCCCCGAGAAGAATCAAGACCCCTGGCGCGACACCGGCGTCGAGATCCGCGGCCCGGCCGTCGCCGACATGGACGCGGCCTTCGCGCGCGTGTGGGAGACGGCGTGCGGCGAGAAGATTCCCGAGGAACATCTGCCCGCGCGTGAGTCCATCGAACAGGGCGGCGACGTGGCCGTGCGCGTCATCGCCACCGAGCCGAACACGGTCGGGCTCTACCGCCTCGAACAACTCGTCGCGGCCGGCGCGCGCGAGTACCTCTGGCTGACAGACGCCTACTTCGTCGGCACCACGATGTACGTGCAGGCCCTGCGCGCGGCGGCGCAGGACGGCGTGGACGTGCGCCTGCTCGTGCCGAGCGCGAGCGACATCCCCGTCGTGAGCGCGCTCTCGCGCGCCAACTACCGCGCGCTGCTGGAAGCCGGCGTGCGCGTCTTCGAGTGGAACGGCCCGATGATCCACGCGAAAACTTCGGTCGTTGACGGCAAGTGGGCGCGCGTCGGCTCGACGAATCTGAACGTCGCGAGCTGGATGGGCAACTGGGAGCTGGACGTGACGATTGAGAACGAGGGCTTCGCGAAGCAGATGCAGGAGACGTACTGCCGCGACCTCGAAAACGCGACCGAGATCGTCATCAGCGAGCGGCGGCGCGTGAAACCGCTCGGCCCGCCACAACCCCGCAAGCGCAAACAGCGCACGAGCCGCAAAGGGAGCACCAGCCGCGCCGCCGCGGGCTTCATCGGCGTGGGCAGCGCCGTGGGCGCGGCCATCACGAACCGCCGCGTGCTCGGCCCGGCCGAGGCGCGGCTGATGGGTCTGGCCGGCGGGCTCCTGCTCGGGCTCTCCCTCATCGCCGTCAAGTGGCCGCGCGCGCTCACGTACCCGCTGGCCTTCATCGGCACGTGGGTCGCGCTCGCGCTCTTCATACGCGCCTACAAGCTCCACAAGGGCGTGAGCGTCACGCAGGAGAAGGAGCGCGGGGACCCGCCCCCGCCGCCCGCCCCCGCGCGCGAAGGACGATGATAAGAATGGGGTGTGGGTGTCGGGTTTTAGGTTTTGGTTTTAGACAGCACCCGGCACCTACGACCTAAAACCCTTCCCCAACGGAGGAGAGCTGACACACATGAAACTAGGTGGCCTGCGCGAGAGCGGAAACGTGGAAGACCGGCGGGGGATGGGCCTGGGCCGCGGGGGGATGGCCGTCGGGGGCGGGTGCGGGACGCTCATCATCGTCATCCTCGCGCTCGTCTTCGGCGTTGACCCGAGCCAGTTGCTCAACAACGGCGGCCCCGTCGAAGGCCCGGCGCCGGCCCAGCGCACGGGGCCGGGGCAGCAGCGGGCTGACGAGCAGTCGCAGTTCGTCAGGAAGATCCTCGGCACGACCGAGGACGTTTGGCACGACGTGTTCCGGCGCAACGGGAGCCAGTACCGCGAGCCCACGCTGCAAATCTTCAGTGGCCGCACCAGCACGGCCTGCGGGCGCGCGGGCGCGGCGGTCGGGCCTTTCTACTGCCCCGCTGACGAGAAGGTCTACATCGACCTCTCCTTCTACGACGAGTTGCAGACGCGCTTCCGCGCGCCGGGCGACTTCGCGCAGGCCTACGTCATCGCGCACGAGGTCGGCCACCACGTCCAGAAACTCCTCGGCACGTCCGACAAGGTGACGCAGCTTCAGCAGCGCGCGCGCAGCGAGGCGCAGGCCAACGACCTCTCCGTCCGTCTGGAGTTACAGGCCGACTGCTACGCGGGCGTCTGGGGCTTCTACGCCAAGCAGCGCAACATCCTCGACCCGGGCGACCTGGAAGAGGCGCTGGGCGCCGCTTCGGCCATCGGCGACGACCGCCTCCAGCGCGAGTCGCAAGGGTACGTCGTCCCAGACTCCTTCACCCACGGCTCCTCCGAACAGCGCGTGCGCTGGTTCCGCGCCGGCTTCGACGGCGGCGACATGCGCCGCTGCGATACCTTCAGCACGCGGAGCCTTTAAGGGTAAGAACAATTAACAGGGATGGACAGGATGTGCAGGATAAGAGATCGAAAGCTTAATCCTGCCTGTCCTGTCCATCCCTGTTAATTGTTCTTAACGGAAGAAGAGCGAGACGCTCATCACCAGCCCGATGATGATGACGGCGAGGCGGACGAAGCGGCGGCCGAGGCGGTAGGCGAGGCGCGCGCCGGAGTAGCCGCCCGCGATGGCGGCGAACGTCATCACCAGCACGTCCGTCCAGATGACCGCGCCCGAGCCGATGAAGTAGACGGCGGCCACGCCGTTGATGCAGATGGCGAGCAGGTTCTTCAAGGCGTTCATCCGGTGGATGTCCGTGAAGCCCAGGAGCCCCAGCGCCGCCAGCATCAGGATGCCGATGCCCGCCCCGAAGTAGCCGCCATAGACGCCGACGCAGAACTGGAAGATTAAAGCCCCGACCCACCACGCGCCCGTCGGCGTGTGCTCCTCTTCGCGGCCGCGGCGCAGCCGGCGCGAGATCGGCTCCTGCGCCGCGAGCAGCAGCGTGGCGAAGAGGATGAGGAAGGGGACGAGGCGGTCGAACGTCTGCGAAGGCGTGCGCAGCAGCAGCAAAGCCCCGAGCACGCCGCCCAGGAGCGACGGCGCCGCGAAGAGCAGGAACGTGCGCCCCCCGCCCTTCAGCTCGCGCCGGAAGCCGAACAGCCCCGCCAGCGACGCCGGCCACAACGCCACCGTGCTCGTCGCGTTGGCCAGTACGGGGTCGCGCCCCACCCACAGCAGCGCCGGGAACGAGACGAGCGTCCCCCCGCCCGCAATCGAGTTGATCATCCCCGCCGCGAACGCCGCCGCCGCGACGACTATCTCCTGCCAGAGGTTCACACGCCCGAGACTAACATAACCGTGGCGGAAGCTTTATCATCGGTGCATGCGGTCACAGTTACTCTCGCTCTGCTTCGTCCTGTTTGCCTGCGTCGGCACCGTGCGTGCGCAGGGGGGGGCGGGCGCGCTGCGCGGCGTGGTCGTTGACGGGGACGGCGCGCCGGTGGCGGGCGCGTTGGTCATGCTGGTCGTGCACAGGTCTGTGGATGTCACCGGCATGAAGACCGACGCGGAGGGGCGCTTTGAGTTCAACGAAGACCCGCGTCCGTTCGGCTTCACGCTGACGGTGACGGCCGGAGGCTTCGGGCGCTTCGAGCGCGTCTGGAAGGAGAGGGAGTGGGACGGAAGCGAGTTGCGCGTCGTGCTCGCGCCGCCGTCCTTCGCCGAGCGCGTGACGGTGACGGCCGCGCGCACCGAGACGCGCCTGGCCGAGACGGCCGCGAGCGTCGTCGTGCTCGGGCGTGAGGAGCTTGAGAGCGCCGCCGCCCTGACCGTGGACGACGTGCTGCGGCAGGCGCCCGGCTTCCAGCTCTTCCGGCGCACTTCGAGCCGCGTGGCCAACCCGACGGCGCAGGGCGTCTCCTTGCGCGGCGTCGGCGCGAGCGGGGCGAGTCGCGCGGTCGTGCTCTACGACGGCGTGCCTCTGAACGACCCCTTCGGCGGGTGGGTCTATTGGGGGCGCGTGCCGGGTGAGGAGCTGGAACGCGCCGAAGTCCTGCGCGGCGCCTCTTCATCACTCTACGGCAGCGGCGCGCTCGGTGGCGTCGTACAGTTCGTCCCGCGCAAGGCCGAAGGGACGCAGCTCAGCTTCGACGCCTCTTACGGCACGCAGCGCACGCCCGACGCCTCACTCTACATGAGCACCTTGCAGGCTGGCTGGGAACTCTCACTCGCGGCGCAGACATTCAACACCGGCGGCTACATCCTCGTTGACGAGCGCGAGCGGGGGCGCGTGGACACGCCCGCCGCGTCGCGCAACGCGTACGGCGAGCTGTACGTCGGCCGCGAGCTGGCCGGAGGTCTCCGCGTCTTCGCGCGCCCTTCCTATTACGGTGAGTCGCGCCGCAACGGCACGCCGCTCCAGTTCAACCGCACGCACGTGCGCCAGCTCGCCGCGGGGGCGACCCGGGATGATAAGAGTGCCGGCCTCTTCGAGCTGCGCGCGAACGTCGGCACACAGGTCTTCGACCAGAGCTTCACCGCGGTCGCGGCCGACCGCGCGGGCGAGACGCTGACTCGTTTGCAACGCGTCCCGGCGCAGGGGTCGGGGCTCTCCTTGCAGTGGGCGCGCGCGGCCGGCGCGCGCCAGTCGCTCGTTGCGGGATTTGATTGGTCGGAGGTGCGCGGCGCAAGCGACGAGCTGGTCTACGTCGCGGGCCACCCTACTTCGCTGGTGGGCGCAGGCGGCCGCGCGCGCGTCGAGGGGTTCTACGCGCGCGACGCCGTGCGTGTGACGGACAGGCTCGTCGTCACGCCCGGCGCGCGCTTCGACCGCTGGCGCAACTACCGCGCGCAGCAGACGACGCGCGCGCTGACGGGGGCGGGCGCGGGCTCGACCGTCGATTTCGGAGAGCGCACCGAGACGGCCTTCAGCCCGCAGCTCTCGGCCGTCTTCAAAGTGTCGGACGCCGTCTCGCTCAACGCGACGTTCGCGCGCGCCTTCCGTGCGCCGACCCTGAACGAGCTCTACCGCTCTTTTCGCGTCGGCAACGTCCTGACGCTCGCCGACGAGAATCTGCGCGCCGAGCGCCTGACGAGCGGCGAGGGCGGCCTCCTCTACAACTCAACGCGCAGGGGCACCGCCGCGCGCGCCAACTTCTACTGGATGGAGGTGACGCGCCCTGTCGCCAACTTGACGCTCTCGGTCACGCCGGCCCTCATCACGCGCCGGCGCGCGAACCTCGGCCGCACGCGCTCGGCCGGCTTCGAGGCGGAGTTCGAGCAGCGTCTCGGGCGCGGCTGGACGGCCTCGGCCGGGTACCTCTTCGTAGACCCGCGCGTCGAGAGCTTTCCCGCCGACACGACGCTCGAAGGCAACCAGCTGCCTCAGGTCGCGCGCCAGCAGTTCAGCTTTCAACTTCGCCGCGCGGGCCGCACGACCTTCGCCCTGCAGGGCCGCACCTCGGGCGAGCAGTTCGACGACGACCAGAACCTTCTGCGGCTCGGCGGTTACTTCACCCTCGACGCCTTCGTCTCGCGCCGCCTCGGCCGCGGCGTGGAAATCTTCGCCGCCGGCGAGAACCTCACGGGTCAGCGCTACGACGTGGGACGCACGCCCGTCCTCACCGTCGGCCCGCCCGCCTTCGCGCGCGTCGGCTTCAGACTTCGGTTTCCCGCCACACGTTGAATTGATTTCAGGTTGAGAGTAGAGCAGGAGGCGTCGGACACAGAGACACGGAGACGCAGAGACACAGCTTCAAGACCTATTGCATGAAGCTGTGTCCCTGTGTCCCTGTGTCTCTGTGTTCAATTCGTGCGCGCCCTGCGCACCGGCGAGAACAGCTTTACAGCCTCCCGGTCGCGACGAGCAGCTCGGCGTTCAGGATCGCCGCGCCGGCCGCGCCGCGGACGGTGTTGTGGCTGAGGGCGACGAAGCGGTAGTCGAGCACGTTGTCGGGGAGGATGCGGCCGACGGTGACGCTCATGCCGCGGCCGGCGTCACGGTCGAGGCGCGGCTGCGGGCGGTCGGGCTCTTCACGGACGAGGATGGGCCGCGCGGGCGCGGTGTGCAGACGCAGCTCCTGCGGCAGAGAGGTGAATGACGAGAAGGCGTCGCGTAGCTCTTCGAGCGTCGCCCGGCGCGCGAGCTTGACGCGCACGGCGGCCATGTGGCCGTCGCTGACGTTGACGCGGTGCACCTGCGCGCTCACCTTGAAAGGTGCGTGTTGAATCCCGCCGTTCTCGAACCGCCCGAGAATCTTGAGCGTCTCGGTCTCGATCTTCTCCTCCTCGCTGCCGATGTACGGGATGACGTTGTCCACCGCGTCGAGCGAGGCCACGCCGGGGTAGCCCGCGCCGGAGAGCGCCTGCAACGTCGTCGCGACGCACGCCTCGACCCCGAAGCGCGCGTGCAGGGGCGCGAGCGCGAGCACGAGCATGATGGTCGAGCAGTTCGGGTTCGTCACGATCATCCCGCGTTCGAGCCCGCGCCTGCTCTTCTGCGTGTCGAGCTGCGCGAGGTGCTCGTGGTTGACCTCGGGGATGAGCAGCGGCACATCTTCGTCCATCCGCAGCGCCGAGGAGTTGCTGATGACGGCGTGGCCGGCGCGCGCGAAAGACTCCTCGGTCTCGCGCGCGATGTCGCCGGGCAGGCTTGAGAAGACGAGCTCGCAGTCGAGCGGCGGCTCGGGCGCCTGCACCTTCATGCCGCGCACGGCCTCCGGCATGTCGCCCGGCAGGCGCCACGCGCACGCCTCGCTGTAAGCCTTCCCCTGCGAGCGGTCTGAGGCCGCCAGCGCGGCCACCTCGAACTGCGGGTGGTTCTCCAACAACTGGATGAACCGCTGCCCCACCGTGCCCGTCGCGCCCAGAATCCCGACCCGATACTTACCGCTCATATCTCCTCCAACAAAAAGGTGACGAGTGACAGGTGACAAGTTAAAACACTTGCCGACGCTTGTCACTCGTCACTCGCCGAACTTTATCGCTTCAGCGCGGCCTTCATCCGCTTGACGCCCTCAGCCAGAACGTTCAAGTCCGCGCAGAAGGAGACGCGCAGGTAGCCTTCGCCCTCGGAGCCGAAGGCGGCGCCGGGGACGGTGATGACGCCGTGTTCGAGGAGCCTTTCGGCGACGGTCATCGAGTCGCCGTGCGCTGAAATGTCGACCATCGCGTAGAAGGCGCCCTCGGGCTCGACGGCGCGCAACCCCAGCTCGTTCGAGAGGAGGCCGAGCAGGTGGTCGCGCCTCTCGCGGAAGGTGCGGCGCATCCCTCGACGCGCCTCGGCGGCCTCGGCCGTCCACGCGGCGAGCCCCGCCTTCTGCGAGACGGTCGAGGCGCACGTCGTCGTGTAGCCGTGCAGGACGAGCGCGCTCCTCAAGACCTCCGCGTCGCCGCAGAGCCAGCCCAAACGCCAGCCCGTCATGCTCATCGACTTGGACAGCCCGCCGATGGCGAGCAGGCGCTCCCGCCGGAACTCGGAGATCGAAGACGGACGCTCGGGGCCGAAGTACAGCTCCCGATAAATCTCGTCGCTCAACACGTAAGCGCCCGAGCCTCCGAGCGCGGCGCCCATCGCCGCCAGCTCCTCGCGCGACAGCACGCGCCCCGTCGGGTTCGACGGACTGATGCACACGACGACCTTCGTCCGCGGCGTCAGCGCGCGTCTGAACTCCGCGGCGTCGAAGGCGAAGTCACCCGCGGCGGGCATCCTGTAGAACTTCGGCACCCCGCCGGCCATCCTGACGATGGTCGGGTAGGCGACGAAGCCCGGGTCGGGGATGAGCACCTCGTCGCCCTCGTCCACCAGCGTCAGCAGCGCGAGGTAGAGCGCCTCCTGCGAGCCGGCGGTGACGATGACCTGTTCGGGCGTGAGGTCGAGGTGCGGATAGTCTGAGACGATGCGCTCGCGCAGGGCCGGCAGGCCCGCGTGCGTGGTGTAGCCGTTCTGCTCCTCGACGACGACGCGCGCGGCCTCGCGCCTCACGACCTCGGGCGTCGGCAGGTCCGGCTCGCCCAGGCCGAGGTTGATGCTGCCCGGCCGCGCACGGTCGAAGACCTGCCGGATCATGCTCTTCTGTATGCCGCGCAGACGCCGCGCCGGCTCGAACTCGCTCAAAGCAGAACTCCCCCGAACGGGCTAGATGACGAAAGGAAGAATTAACATGGATGGACAGGATGTGCAGGATGAGAGTTGAAGCATTTGAAATTTCAAACATTTCAAATCCTTATCCTATCTATCCTGTCCATCCCTGTTAATTCATTCTCCCGATTTAGCGCAAGTAGTCTTCCAGTTGCACCGCGCGGTCGGTCTTCTCGTCGCGGTATTTGACGATGACGGGCGCGTAGAGGGAAAGGTTCCACTCGCGCCCGCGCTCGGTCGTCACCGCCCGCGAGCCGGGGACGACGACCGCGCCCGCGGGAATCTCAAGCGGACTTTCTTCGGTGCGCCGGTAAACTTCGCCGCGCACCAGATCATAAACCGGCGTCGCCCCCGTCAAGATCGTCCCCGGCGCGAGCACCGCGCCCGCGCGCACGACCGTCCCCTCGTAGACGCCGCAGTTGCCTCCGACCAGCACGTCGTCCTCGATGACGACCGGCACCGCGCCCACGGGCTCCAACACGCCGCCGATCTGCGCCGCCGCCGAGAGGTGCACGCGCTTGCCGATCTGAGCGCACGAGCCGACGAGGGCGTGGCTGTCGATCATCGTCCCCTCGTCCACGTACGCGCCAACGTTGACGTACATCGGCGGCATGCAGACGACGCCCGCGGCGAGGTAGACGCCGTCGCGCACGGACGAGCCGCCGGGCACGATGCGGACGCCGTCCATGATGTTCGTCGGGCGGACGGGGTAGGTCTCCTTGTCGAAGAAGCGGAGCGAGGGGTGCGCGCTCATGTCCGAGAGCACGCCCATGCGGAAGCCGGCGAGGATGCCGCTCTTGACCCAGGCGTTGACGCGCCAACGTCCTTCGGCGTCGCGCTCGGCGGCGCGCACCTCGCCGCGGTTGAGCGCCTGCTTGAACGCCTCGAAGACCTCACGGTCGGACGGGGTGAACCCGCCGCCCTTCGCGTACAATTGCTCGACCTGCTCACGCAGCGACATGCGTCGTCTCCCCCAACAAGCCAAGCTCACTCAGCACCTCGCGCACACGTTGCCGCGTCTTGTCCGTGACGGGCACGAGCGGCAGGCGCAGGTTCTCTTCGACGAGTCCCATCAACGCCATCGCGGCCTTGACGGGGCCGGGGCTCGACTCGACGAAGTTCACGTCCATCAGCGGCAGCCAGCCGTAGTGCAGCCCGCGCGCCTCGTCCCAGCGCCCTGCGAGCGCCGCGTCTACCATCCGCGAGAAGGGGCCGGGCGCCTCGTTCGACGCGACCGAGACGAGCCCGTCGCCGCCGAGCGCCAACAGCGCGAACGTCATCGCGTCGTCGCCCGACAGCACGAGAAAACCCTCCGGCCGGTCGCGGATGATCTGCATGATCTGCGCGAGGTTGCCGGAAGCCTCCTTGACGGCGGCGACGTTCTCGAAGTCGCGCGCGAGTCTCAGAGTCGTCTCGGCCGCGATGTTGGACGAGGTGCGGCCCGGCACGTTGTAGAGCACGACGGGCAGCGGCGCGACCGCCAACGCCACCGTGCGGAAGTGCTGGTACAAACCCTCCTGCGTCGGCTTGTTGTAATAAGGCGCGACGATGAGGACGGCGTCGGCCCCCGCCTCCTGCGCCGCGCGCGCGTTCGAGACGGCGTGCGCCGTCGAGTTGCTGCCCGCGCCCGCGATGACGTGCGCGCCGTGCGCCCTGGCGACTTCGACGGTCGTACTGATGACCTGCCGGTTCTCCTCCTCCGACATCGTCACGCTCTCGCCCGTCGTCCCGCACGGCACCAGGATGCGCACGCCGCCCTCACACTGCCGCTTGACCAGCGCGCGCATCCTCTCGACATCGACGCTCCCGTCAGACTTGAACGGCGTGACTAAGGCAGTCGCGCACCCGCGCATCCATTCGACGTTCATGGCTTGTCACTTCCTTTGAGTATCTCTTCCAGCGTCTCGGAGAACTCGTAGACGCCGGTCTTGCCTTGAATCCAGCGGGCGGCGACGAGGGCCCCGGCGGCGAAGCCCTCGCGCGAGCGCGCCGTGTGTGTGAGCGTCACCTGGTCGGCCGCCGAGTCGAAGCCGACGCGGTGCGTGCCGGGGATGTGGCCGGCGCGCGTCGAAGAGACGGGCACCTCGGGGCCGTAGACTTCGGCGACCAGGTCGCGCAAACGCAGCGCCGTGCCCGAGGGCGCGTCGCGCTTACGCGAGTGGTGCGCCTCCTCGATGAAGGCCGCGTAGTCGAACCGTTGGAACAGCTCGGCCGCGCGCGCGACGACGCGGTAGAAGAGGTTGACGCCGACGGAGAAGTTCGCGCCGTAGATGAGCGCGCCGTCTTCACGCCCGATGACCTGCCGAACCTCTTCGAGCCGCGCGTGCCACCCCGTCGTGCCTTCGACGAGCGGGACGTGCGCGAGCGCGCAGGCTTCGGCGTGGCGCGGGACGGCCTCGGCGACGGTGAAGTCGATGGCCGCGTCGTGGCCGCCGAGAATCTCGGCCAACTCCTCCGCCGAGAACGCGGCCTCGCGCGAGCCCAACACGGTCGCCACCTCGTCGCCCGCCTCGCGCGCCAGACGCTCGACGAGTTGCCCCATCGCGCCGTGACCGAACAGAGCCAACCTCATGCGCGTCCCCTCTTGGCGTAGAACGATTCAAACATGGAAGGACAGGATTGACAGGATAAGTGATTTGGCATTGCTTTACCCCGACCACCCTCTCTATCCACGTTAATTTCCTGCTCGATGCAGCAGTGCCTTCACGAGCCGGACGTATAGCTCAACCGACTCTTCCAACTCGCGCTTCGAGACGCGTTCGCCGTCCGTGTGCGCGTCGAGGATGGAGCCGGGGCCGAGCAGCAGCGGCGTGCCCCAGTCGGACAGGTACGGGATGTCGGTCGTGAACCTGACGACCTCCTGCTCGAAGCCTTCAACCGGCAGCATGCGCACGGGCTCGGCCGCCGACATGTACTCGACGCGCGCGCGGCCGGCGACTACCTTTTCCAGCATCTCCTTGATTGTGCCCGAAGGAGTCACGAGCCTGATCTGCAACTCGGCCGCGGCCTCGGCCGGGATGACGTTGGGGCGCGTGCCGCCCTTGATCGTCCCGATGTTGCACGACGTCTCGCCGAAGAACTCGTCGCGCGGCCACCCGAAGTCGCGCAGGTCTGCGAGCACGTCGAGCATCTTCTCAATCGCCGACTCGCCGTTCTCAGGGTAGGCCGAGTGCGCCGCACGCCCCTGTGTCAGAAGCCTCAGGCGCAGAGAGCCCTTCGACCCGACGGCGAGCCTGTTCTCGGTCGGCTCGCCGTTAATCAGGTACTCGCACTCAAGCCCCAACGCGTGCGCGTTGGCGGCGCGCGCGCCGAGGCTTCCCAACTCCTCGTCCACGGTGTAGAGCAGGCCCAACTCTTCAAAGCCTTCTCCACGCAGGCGCGCGGCGGCCGTCAACTGCGCGGCGATGATGCCCTTCGCGTCACACGCGCCGCGGCCGTAGATGTACGTCGCGTCCTCGCGCGCTGGAATGAACGGCGGCACCGTGTCCATGTGCGTCGAGAGCACGACCCGCGGCCGCGCGGCGAGTCTCGCCAGCACGTTCGCGCGCCCCGGCTCGACCTCCTGCAATTCGACTCGATAGCCGAGCCCTTCCAGGTGCGACGCGAGGAATCGCCCGGCCTCTCCCTCCTCGCCCGAGACGGAAGGGATGTCCATCAGCTTTCTTGTTAACTCAAACAGGTTCACGGCGAATCAAAAATTAGCATGGACGGACAGGATTGACAGGGTTGACAGGGTTAAGGACTTGAGGCTTGAACGTCTGATTTTTCTATCCTGTTCACCCTGCCCATCCATGTTAATTCATTCCTGCGCTACTGGCCGCTGCCGATCTCGGCGAGCAGCTCCGCGGTGGCGCACTCGAAGAAGGCGGCGTGGAGGCGGCGGACGGCCTCGGCGACGTGGCGCTCCTCGACGACGAAGGTCAGGTTGATGTTCGACGCGCCCTGCGAGATGAGCAGGACGTTGATGTCCTTGACGGTCGAGAAGACACGGCCGGCGATGCCGGGCGTCGAGCGCAGCCCCTCGCCGACGATGCAGACGATGGCGCACTCGGGCTCGACGCGCACCGCGGCGATGTGCTTCAGGTCTTCCGTAATCGCGTCGAGCGCGGAGGCGTCTTCGAGCGAGAGCGAGACCGAGACCTCGGAGGTGGTGACGATGTCCACGGCCGTGCGGTGGCGGTCGAAGATTTCGAAGATGGCGCGCAGGAAGCCGTAGGCGCCGAGCATGCGCGCCGAGGTGATGTGGACGACCTGGACGCCCGTCTTGTGCGCGATGGCCTTGACGGTGCGCGGCGTCATCTCGGCGTCGAAGTAGACGACGGTGTCGGGCGAGCGCGGCGCCCGCGAGTTGCAGATGCGCACGGGGACGTGGCGGACGACGGCCGGCAGGATGGTCTTCGGGTGCAGGACCTTCGCGCCGAAGTAGGCCAGCTCGGCCGCCTCGGCGTAGGAGAGGCGCGGGATGGTGCGCGCCTCTTTGACGACGCGCGGGTCGGCGGTGAGCACGCCCGAGACGTCCGTCCAGATCTGTATCTCTTTCGAGCGGAGCGCCGCGCCGACCAGCCCCGCCGTGTAGTCCGAGCCGCCGCGCCCGAGCGTCGTCGTCTCGCCCGTCGCGGCCGAGGAGCCGATGAAGCCGCCGAGGACGGGGACGACGCCCTCTTCAATCGATGGCTCTAGCTGTTCGCGCGTGTGGCGGTCGGTCTCTTCTTTGAGCGGCGCCGCGCGGCCGTGCTCGTCGTCGGTGATGACGCAGCGGCGCGCATCAACCTGCCTGGCTTTAAGGCCGCGCGCGTCGAGCACGCGCGCGAGCAGCCACGAGGAGAGCTGCTCGCCGTAGGAGACGGCGAGGTCTTGCAGCAAAGGCAGCGGCCTTGACCCCGCGGCGGCCTCGTTGAACGCGCGGCCGAGCTCTTCGCGCGCGCGGTCGAGCACGCCCGCCAGCTCCGCGAGGGCGACGTCCGCCTCCTGCCTTTTCGGGATGTCCGCGAGCAGCGTGCGCAGCGCCGCCGTGTGTCGCGCGAAGTGCTCTTCCAGTAGTTCGAGCGCGGCCGCGCCCTCGCCGCCCGCCGCGCGCTCGAAGGCCGCGAGCAGCGCGTCGGTGAAGCGGCTCATCGCCGAGACGACGACGACGGGCCGCGAGTCGCGCGCGGCGCGCACCAGCGCCACGACGCGCTCGAAGGCCGCCGCGTCCTCGACGGACGTGCCGCCGAACTTCATCACAGTGGTCTGAATCGTCGTCACGCTTAAACAGTGTGCGGCGGTGCAAAAGAGGGCTGCTGCGCCCTCCCGCCGCCGCTTCTGCCGAAATGTTGGTGCAGCCGAAGAATACAAAGGCGCCTGCCAAAAGGCAAACAGGTCTGCAACCCCGCGCCGCGGCCGGTTTGTTAGCCTCCGGAACAAAAAGGTTGACAGAACGCGCGCCGTGAATAAAATAACGGACGTTCGTTTTTTGAGCGTATGCCGAAGCTGAGTGAGGAGGCGTTGGAGGCGAGGCGCGGCCGCATCGAGGCGGCGGCGCGCGAGCTCTTCATCAAGCGCGGGTTCCATGCCACCTCGATGCGCGACATCGCCGAGGGGGCGGGCTCCTCGCTCGGCAACCTCTACAACTACTACCGGACGAAGGAAGCCATCCTCGAATCGATCATCGCCCGTTACCAGAAGGTGATCGACGCCCGGCTGCGCTCGATCTTCGAGGAGGTCGAGGAGCCCTTCCACCCCGAGAGCCTCCGGCGCTTCGGGCGCATGATCAAGGAACTGGTGAACGCGCACTCGGACTTCTGGCTGCTGATGTACATCGACGTGCTGGAGTTCGAAAACCAGCACTTCCGCAAGATGTTCGAGGGGCTCGCCGCTTCCTTGCGGCGCCGCTTCGCGCCGTATTTCAAGCAGTTGAAAGGGGAGGGCGCGCTCTACGAAGGAGTAGACCCGGCGGTCGGCTTCACGGCGGCCTACATGCAGTTCTTCAACTACTTCCTGGTCGAGAAGCTCTTCGGCGGCAAGCGCCACCTCGGGCTCTCGGACGACCGCGTGGTCGAGCACCTGACGGAGATTTTCTGCCGGGGCGTCCTGCGCCCCGAGAAGCTGCGCGAGATGGCGGGCTCGCCGCCCCGGGCAAAATCTAAAGCCAACTGAAGGCGGGGCGCGGTGACGAGGACTCATCGCCGCCCGCGCCGAATCGATAAACAAAAACGTACGTTCGTTTTTAATTCGAGCCGGGCGCCGGCAGGCCCCACGACACCGCAAGCCTTCCGCAGGAGGTATCTCGAAAATGTTTTCCCCTAAACGGCTGCTAGCTCTCTCGCTCGTCGTCCTCGCCCTGGCCGGCTCCGCCCTCGGGCAGGGCGCGGCCGGGCAGATCACCGGGACGGTCGTGGACGCCGCGGGCGCGGTCGTCCCCGGCGCCTCCGTCATCGTCACCAACCTCGCCACCTCGCTCACGCGCGAGGTCGCCACCGGCGGCGAGGGCGACTTCGCCGTCCCCCTGCTCCCGCCGGGCAGGTACAAGATCGAAGTCTCGGCCCAGGGCTTCAAACACGCCGTCGTCACGGAGCTGACGGTCAACGTCACCCAGACCTCGACGGTCAACCTCAGCCTGGAGCCTTCGAGCGTGAACGAGACCGTGCTGGTGACGGCCGAGGGGACGCTCGTCCAGCAGGAGAGCTCGCAGGTCGGTCGCGTCATCGAGAGCCGGGCCATCACGCAGCTCCCCCTGCCGACGCGCAACTTCCAACAGCTCCTGACGCTCTCGCCGGGCACCTCCGCCAGCGTCTCGAACAACACGGAGCTGGGGCGCGGCGACTCGATCATTTCGGTCAACGGGCAGCGCACGACCTCGAACAGCGTCCGCATCAACGGCATCGACGCCAACTCGGTCGGCACCAACTCGACGCCGAACATCGCCGTGCCTGCGACCGATTCCTTGCAGGAGTTCGTCGTGCAGACCTCGCTCTACGACGCGTCGCAGGGGCGCAACGCGGGCGGCAACGTCGAGGCCGTCACAAAATCCGGCGGGCGCGAGTTCCACGGGAACATCTACGCCTTCCTGCGCGACGACGCTTTGAACGCCAACGACTTCTTCCTCAACTCGGCCGGCCAGCCGCGCCCCGTCCTGACGCGCAAGCAGTTCGGCGGCACGCTCGGCGGCCCGGTCGTGCAGGACAAGCTCTTCTTCTTCACCTCGTACCAGGGCACACGCGAGCGCAACGGCGCCTCTCTGAACAACAGCCTGACGTTCCCGGTCATCCCCTTCGCGCTGACGGACAACAACCGCACGGCCGCGGGGCTGGCGGCCGCGTTCGGGCTCCCGGCGACGAGCATCAGCCCCATCACGGTCTCGATCCTGAACGCGAGACTCCCTTCGGGCGCGTTCGCGATTCCCTCGGCGACGACCGCCTCGGGGCTCTCGCCGCAGTCGGGCATCTCGACCTTCCGCGAGAACCAGTTCAACGGCAATGTGGACTGGACGATCAACCAGAAGCACACCTTCTCGGCCAAGAACTTCTTCGCGAGCAACCCGACGTTCCAGTCGAACTACAACTTCGCCGGTCTGGGGAACGGCCCGCAGCAGCTCCCCGGCACGGGCGGCGATCTGCGTATCATCCAGTCACTCTCGTCTTTGACGGACACGTACGTCCTCAGCCCCGACGTGATTAATCAGGCGCGCTTCGGCTTCAGCCGCCTGCGCGTGACCTCCGTCCCCGAGGAGCCCTTCACGGCGCAGCAGTTCGGCATCACGAACCCGCTCGGCAACCTCTTCCCCGGCATGCCGACGCTGACGGTGACGGGACTCTTCACGCTCGGCTCGTCGCCTCTGGCCGACCAGTCTTCGCGCATCAACTCGTTCGGCTTCCAGGACACGCTCTCGATTGTGAAGGGGCGCCACCGCATCAAGGTCGGCGGCGAGTACCGACGCTCGCAGGTCAACTTCTACTTCAACGCCTTCTCGCGCGGGCAGCTCATCTTCCCGACGTTCGCGAATTTCCTGCTCGGCCAGTCGGTCTCGGTCAT
Source organism: Pyrinomonadaceae bacterium (assembly GCA_045807865.1). Classification (GTDB taxonomy): domain Bacteria; phylum Acidobacteriota; class Blastocatellia; order Pyrinomonadales; family Pyrinomonadaceae; genus QHXN01. The sequence goes on along the minus strand of JBJMGP010000087.1, from coordinate 78,780 downwards.
CGGCTCGGGCGTCTACGACCGAGCCTTCCGCGTCAACGACCTCAACGGGTTCGTGCAGGACGACGTGAAGCTCTCGAACCGGCTGACGCTCAACCTCGGCCTGCGCTACGACTTCTACGGGTTGCCGAAAGAGAAGTACGGCCGCCTCGTCAACTTCGTCCCCGAGCAGTTCCGTAACGGCACGCTGGCCTCGCCGGCGCAGCCGCCGAACGGCTTCGTGCAGGCGGGCAACGCCGCGAACCCTCTGCCCGGTGTGCCGCTCGTCGATGACACGCTCGTCCCGCAGGACAAGAACAACTTCGCGCCGCGCGTCGGCTTCGCGTACCGTTTGAACCAGCGCGGCACACTCGCGCTGCGCGGCGGCTACGGCATCTACTACGACCGCATCTCGACGCGCTTCGCCAACACGCAGCTCTTCAACTTCCCGTACCTCGCGGTCGGCGTCGGCGTCTTCCGCCCGCTCGGCAGCCCGTTCGCGGCCGTGCCGCAGCCCGGCACCTTCCCCGTCAACGCGACGGTGCCGAGCCCGCTCGTGCCGCTCGGCATCCTCATCAGCGGCGTCTACCCCGACCCGAACCTGCGCACGCCCTACGTCCAGCAGTACAACGCGAACGTCCAGTGGGAGTTCGCGCGCGACTACCTGCTCGAAGTGGGCTACGTCGGTTCGAAGGGGACGAAGCTTCTGCAACTGCTGACCATCAACCAGCCGATCTACAACCCCGCGACGAACACGTTCGCCGCGCCGTACGCGCCCTTCGTCTCGGCGCAGAAGAACGCGACCGGCGGCTTGCAGCAGGTGCAGACTTCTTCGAACTCGCATTACGACTCGCTCCAGCTGAGCGTGACGAAGCGGTTCAGCCGCGGCCTACAGTTCCTCTCGGCCTACACCTTCGGCAAGTCCGTCGATTACTACTCGGGCGGCACGGTCAACGAGCTGGTCTCGACGCCCGGCGACCAGCGCAACTGGAAGACGAACCGCGGCCCCTCGGACTTCGACCGCCGGCACCGCTTCGTGACGAGCTTCGTCTACGACCTGCCCGGCCTGGTGGGTGAAGACTCGGCGGCGCGCTGGGTCTTGAACCACTGGGGCTTGAACGGCATCGCGACCTTCCAGACGGGTCTGCCCTACTCGGTCGTACAGGTGCCGGACAACAACACCGTCCAGCGCGCAAACTTCCGGCCGGGCTTCACGGGCGCCGTCGAGGGCTCGGGCCGCACGCAGGACAGGCTGGCGCAGTACTTCAACACGAATGCCTTCGTCTCTTCGACTTTGATGGGCGGCTTCTTCGACCCCGCCGCGCCGTTCGGGAACACGGGGCGCAACATCCTGACGGGGCCGGGGCAGAAGAGCGTGGACTTCTCGGTGGTGAAGTACCTGCCGTTCACCGAGCGTTGGCGCGGCGAGTTCCGGACGGAGTTCTTCAACCTCTTCAACTGGGCCAACTTCGCCAACCCGAACAGCAACATCTCGGTGCCGGCGACCTTCGGCCGCGTCACACAGACCAGCGCCGGCCCGCGTGTCATCCAGTTCGCCTTCAAGTTGAACTTCTAAGGGGAATGAATTAACGGGGATGGACAGGATGGATAGGATTTGAAGTTTGAAATGCTTGATCCTATCCATCCCGTCTATCCCTGTTAGAATTTTCCTTCCAACGGACGACCTTCATGCCGACAGCCGGCGCCAGAGGCGCAGAGCTTTACTACGAGGAGCACGGGCGGGGCGAGCCTCTGGTGCTCGTGCCGGGCTTCGGGACGGGGCTGTGGATCTGGTATCGACAAGTCCCCGTCTTCGCCGAGAGGTTCCGCACCATCGTCTTCGACCCGCGCGGCGTGGCGCGCTCTCAGGCGCCCGACGAGCCGTTCACGATGCGCGACCTCGCGGACGATCTGGCCGCGCTGCTCGAAGAGTTGAAGGTCGAGAAGGCTCACGTGCTCGGGGCGAGCTTCGGCGGCTTCGTCGCGCAGGAGTTCGCGCTGGCGCACCCGTCGCGCACGCGCGGCCTCGTCCTCTCCTGCACGAGCTCCGGCGGCCCCGGCCACGTCCCGCCCGCGCCCGAGACGCTCGCGGCCATCGCCTCGACGAAGGGGCTCAACACCGAAGAGCGCGTACGCGAGAACCTGCTGCTCGCCTTCTCGCCGCGGTTTGTGGAAGAGCAACCGTCGGAGGTCGAGCGCGTCATCGGCCTGCGCGCGGCGAACGACGTGCCCGAGCACGCCTACCTGCGGCAGCTACAGGCCGCCGTCGCCTTCGACGCCGCGGCGCGCGTCGGCGAGATTAAAGTCCCGACGCTTGTCATCACCGGCGACGCCGACCGGATCGTCCCGCACCAGAACTCTTTGCACCTCGCCGCGGCCATCCCCGGCTCGGCGCTTAAAATCATCGGCGGCGGCAGCCACGCCTTCTTCATCGAGCAGGCCGCGGAGTTCAACCGCGCGGTCGTCGAGTTCGTCGGACAGGTATAGTCTGCTGACAGTCCCTGCAAACATTAAATGACCTACGCACGCATCATCGGAACGGGCTCGTACGTGCCCGAGAAAGTCCTGACGAACGCCGACCTCGGCCGCATGCTCGGCGAGGACGTGGACGAGTTCGTCTCGGGCGTGCTCGGCATCCGCGAGCGGCACGTCTGCGGCGAAGACGAGAGCACGGCCGACCTCGCGACCGGGGCCGCGCGCCGCGCGCTCGAAGCGGCGGGCGTCCGCCCCGAAGTCCTCGACCTGATCGTGCTCGCGACCGACACGCCCGAGTACATCTCCCCGGCCACGTCGGTCGTCGTGCAGCACCGCCTGAATGCAAAGCGCGCCGGCACCTTCGACCTGAACTGTGCCTGCGCCGGCTTCGTCACCGCGCTCGACACGGCGTCGAAGTACGTCATCGCCGACTCTTCCTACAAGCACGTCCTCGTCATCGGCGCCTACGCCATGTCGAAGTACCTCGACTGGTCGGACAAGAAGACGGCGACCATCTTCGCCGACGGCGCGGGCGCGGTCGTGCTGCGCGCCGACGAAGAGCGCCCCGGCTTCCTCGCCTCGAAGCTCGTCGCCGAGGGCAGCTACCACGACCACATGGGCATCTACGCGGGCGGCACGCGCCTGCCCATCACCGGCGACGTGCTGCGCGAGGGCGTCTGGCAGAAGCTCCGCTTCGCCAAGAAGTACCCGGCCGAGGTCAACACCGAAGGCTGGCCCGCCATCGTCAACGACGTGTTGGCTAAAGCCGGCCTGACGCAGGACGACGTGGCGCTCTTCCTCTTCACGCAGGTCAACCTGAGCACGATCAAGATCGTGTTGGAGAAGATGGGCCTCCCCTGGGAGCGCACGCACACCGTGATGGCCAAGTGGGGCTACACCGGCTCGGCCTGCATCCCGATGGTCCTGGACGACGCCGTGCGGGAGGGGAAGTTGAAGGACGGCGACGTGTTCGTCATGTGCGCCTCCGGCGGCGGCCTCAACATGGCCTGCGCGGCCTTCAAGTGGTGAAGTACCCGAATATATATTCTCTGTTCCGCGAGCGCGTCGGCCGGTACGAGGGCGATGTGTTCTACGTGCGCGAGGGCGGCGGGTGGCGAGGCATCTCGTGGGCGCAGTTCGATAAGGACGCGCATGCGGTCGCTTCGGCGTTGCTGGCGTCGGGCTTGGGGCGCGGGGCGGCGGTCTGTGTGTTGATGGGGAACGTGCCGGAGTGGCCTGTGTGCGACCTCGGCGTCATCGCGGCGGGCGGCGTGTCGTGCGGGCTCTACCCGACGAGCAGCGCCGAGCAGTGCCGCTACATCATCGACCACTCGGACGCGGAGTTTGTTCTCGTAGACACGGCGGCGCAGCTCGAAAAAGTTTTGAGCGTGAGTGAGGGGCTGACGAAAGTTAAGCAGTTCGTCGTGCTCGAAGGGGAGGCCGCCGAAGGCCGCGAGGGCGTCGTGAGCTTCGCGGAGTTTTTGCGGTCGGGGGAGGGGAGAAGGGCGGAGACCGCGGACGAGCTGCGAGACCGCGCCGAGGGGGCGCGCGCCGACGACGCGGCCATCATGGTCTACACTTCGGGGACGACGGGGCTCCCCAAAGGCGCGTGCCTGAGCCACCGCTACGTCATCAACAGCGTCGAGTCACTGCGCGAGACCGTGCCGGTCTACGACACGGACGTGGCCTTCTCCTACCTGCCCTTCTGCCACGTCGCCGAGCGCATCTCCGGTCTCTACAATCGCCTCTACGCGGGCACGCCCGCCTACTTCGTAGATGATCTGATGAAGCTCGGGCAGTACATGCTCGAAGTGCGCCCGACGGTCTTCGCCTCGCTCCCGCGCTTCTTCGAGAAGATACACGCGCGCGTCATGGCCGACCTCGAACGCGAGACGGAAGAGGCGCGGCGACGCTTCCAGGCAGCGTTGGAGACGGGCCGCCGCCTCGTGCGCCTGCGCCAGTCGAAGGAGGAGGTGCCCGTCGAACTGCACGAAGAGTACGAGTCGAACGCACTGCCCGTCCTGCAACGAGTCAAAGAGTACTTCGGCGGGCGCGTGCGGGTGGCGACCTCGGGCGGCGCGCCTCTGCCTCTGGAGGTGGCGGAGTTTTTCGCCGCCGCGGGGCTGCCGATACTGCAAGCGTACGGCCTGACGGAGAACGTCTGCGTCGCCTTCAACCGGCCCGACAATTACAAGTTCGGCACCGTCGGCCCGCCGATGCCCGGCTGCGAGGTGCGGATAGAGGCCGACGGCGAAATCCTCGTCCGCAGCGAGATGATGTTCGGCGGCTACTACAAGGAGCCTTTGAAGACGGCCGAGGTGATGCGCGACGGCTGGCTCCTGACGGGGGACATCGGCGAGCAGGACGCGGACGGGTTTCTGAAGATCACGGGCAGGAAGAAGGAGTTGATCGTGCTCTCGACGGGGAAGAACGTCGCGCCCGCGCTCGTCGAGAACATGATTAAAGAGCATCACCTCGTCAGCCACGCCTACGTCCACGGCGACGGCCGCAGCTACCTCGTCGCGCTCGTCACACTCAACCCCTTGGAGGCCGAGGAGCACGCGCGCGCACGCGGCCTGCACTTCGAGAGCTTCGAGGAGCTGGCCGCCTCCGGAGAGATGCGGGAACTCGTCGCGTCCATCATCGAGTCGGCCAACCGCCGCGTCTCGACGAGCGAGTCGGTCAGGCGTTTTGTCATCCTCCCGCGCGACTTCCGTCCCGACCTTGACGAGGTCACGCCCACGCTCAAGCTCAAGCGCGACGTGGTCGCGCGCAACTTCGAGGAAGTGTTGCAGAGCCTCTACGCTTAGCTCTGATGATCGCCGTCTTCAGTTGAACTTCCGGGAGTCACACATGAAGCAACATAGACAATCGTTGTTCGCACTACTGTTCACGCTCTGCCTTGCAGCGACCGCCGCAGCGCAGGCACCGGCCGCGCCGTCGAAGGAGGTAGTCGTCTTCGGGCAGAAGATCAAGTATGTGGACACGGGCGGCAACGGCCCCGTCGTCGTCCTGCTGCACGGGCTGGGCGGCAACTCGACGAACTGGGCCTTCAACACGCCCGCGCTCGCGCAGAAGTACCGCGTCATCGTGCCCGACCAGGTCGGCTTCGGCCAGTCCGACAAGCCGCTCATCAACTACCGCGTCGGCACCTACGTGGACTTCCTCGACAAGTTCCTCGCGGAGCTGAAGGTCGAGCGCGCCTCGCTCGTCGGCAACTCGATGGGCGGCTGGACTGCTGCGCTCTACACGCTCAAGTATCCGGCGAAAGTTGAAAGGCTGGTGCTGGTTGATTCGGCGGGCTTCGCGCCGCCGAAGGAGTTCGACCTGAGCGCGCTCTCGGGGCTCAACCCCTCGACGCGCGACGAGATGAAGCGGCTCGCCGGGATGGTCTTCTACAACCCCCTGTTCAAGTCGGACGCGGCGGTGGACGTGCTGATGGCGCAGCGCATGTCGGCGGGCGACGGCTACACCATCCAGCGCCTCGTCGAGTCGATCTACCGCGGCGAAGACATGCTCGACGGGAAGCTCGGGGCGATCAAACAGCCGGTGCTGCTCGTCTGGGGGCGCGAGGATGGGCTGACGCCGCTCGCGCGCGAGGGCGAGAAGTTTAAGCGTGAGCTGCCCGGCGCGCAGTTGATCGTCTTCGAACAGTGCGGCCACGTCCCGCAGGTCGAGAAGGCCGCGGAGTTCAACGCGGCCGTGCTGAAGTTCCTTTCGCAGTGAGAGAGGGGGCGCGCATGCACCTGAAGGTCGGCGACTCCGCCGCCATCTCGAAGACCGTCGCGGACGAGGACGTGCGCGCCTTCGCCGAGCTGACGGGCGACCGCAACCCCGTCCACCTCGACGAGGAGTACGCCGCCTCGACGCGCTTCGGCCGTCGCATCGCGCACGGCATGCTCGGCGCCTCGCTCATCTCGGCCGTGCTCGCCAACGAGCTGCCCGGCCGCGGCACCGTCTACCTGAGTCAGACGCTCCGCTTCACCGCGCCCGTCTTCCTCGGCGACACCGTCACCGCCCGCGTCACGGTCAAGGCCGTCAGGGAGGACAAGCCCGTCGTCACGCTCGAAACCGTCTGCACGAACCAGCGCGGCGAGCGCGTCGTCGAGGGCGAGGCCGTCGTCCTCGTGCCGAAGGTTTAACGACATGTCCGAGACGATGACGAAGCCGGTTGAAGTCGAGAGAATACCCGCGCACTCGTGGTACGCGCTGGGCGTGCTGACGCTCGTCTTGCTGAATTTCCTCGACCGCGTGCTCATCTACTTCATGTTCACACCGATCAAGGCGGAGATGAAGTTCTCGGATTTGCAGCTCGGCCTTCTGGGGGCGACCTCGTTCGCGATCTTCTACACGGTGCTCGGCATTCCCTTCGGGCGTCTGGCCGACCGCGGCTCACGCCGGAAGCTCATCGCGGGGGGGCTGGCCCTGTGGAGCGTCTTCTCGGGGCTGACGGGGTTCACGCACAGCTTCGAGACGATGTTCCTCTGCCGCCTGATGGTCGGCGTCGGCGAGGCGACGCTGGGGCCGGCGGCGCTGTCGCTGCTCTCGGACTACTTCCCGGCGCGGATGAGGGCCAGCGTGACGGCCGTCTACTCCTCGGCCATCGCCGTCGGGAGCGGACTCGCCCTCGCACTCGGCGGCCAGGTCGAGGCGTTGCTGGGCTGGCGCTGGGCCTTCTTCCTGCTCGGCTTCCCGGGGCTGCTGGTCTGCCTGCTCGTGCTCTCTCTGCGCGAGGCGCGGCGCAGCGAGACCGAGCGCGAGCCCGTGCGCTACACGGCGAAGGATTGGAAGATTCTCTTCAGGAGTGTGGCGCTGCGGTATCACTACGCGGGTTACGCGCTGTTCGGGCTGGGGAGCCGGAGGCTCGAACACGGGGGGTGATTTCGCGCAGGCGATTGAGAAGAAACGCGCAGTGGTGTGAGTGGGTCGAGGGGTTTTCGCGGGGCGGCGTCTATGGAACGGACATTGCACCCTTTCGAGAAGGAGGCCCGGCGGCCTCCTTTTAAAACAGAGGGGCCATAATTTCCATGATGACGAAGATCGGTTATGGGTTGGAGGCGGGCGGCGCCGTCGTGGCTCAGGCTCACGCGGGCGGCGTGCGCCTGAAGACGTTGGCGCTGCCGACTGAGCACGGCGGCTGGGGCATCACCTTGGAGCCGGTCGTGCTCGGGCTGCTGGTCGCGCCTTCACTGGCGGGGGCGGGGCTGGCGCTGGCGACCCTGGGCGCCTTTCTGGCGCGACACCCTTTTAAGGTCGTCGCGGGCGACCGCAGACGCGGACGCCGCTTCGCGCGCACGCCCTACGCCGAGCGGTTCACGCTGGCCTACTCGGCGGCGGCGCTCGTGGGGTTTGCCCTCGCGGTCTTAACGTCGGCCGACTACACGTTCCTGCTGCCGCTGTTGGCGGCCGTGCCGCTCGGGGTCGTGCAGCTCTGGTACGACGCGGCGGGGCAGAGCCGCGGGCTTTTGCCGGAGGTCGCGGGCTCGTTGGCGATGGGGTCGGTGGCCTGCTCTCTGGCGCTGGCGGGCGGCGCGGGCTGGCCGCTCGCGCTGGGGTTGTGGGTGCTGCTCGCGGCGCGTTTCGTGCCGGCGATTCTCTATGTGAGGGCGCGGCTCGACGAGCTGCACGGCAAAGAGTCTGCGCGCCGGCCCTCGCTGCTCGCGCACGCGCTGGCGCTCTTTGCCGTGACCGCGCTCGCGGTGTCCGGGTCTCTGCCGTGGCTCGCGGCCGTCGCCGTCGCCTTGCTCTTCGCGCGCGCCGCTTACGGCTTCGCGCGCCGCTGGCCCTCGACGGCAAAGCTAGTCGGCTTCAGCGAGATTGCCTTCGGCGCGCTGACCGTCGCCGCGGCGGCTGTCGGCGTGGCGTTCGGGATATAGGTCGATGAAATTAACAGGGATGGACAGGATGTGCAGGATAAGAGTTTGAAATCTTTATCCTGCACATCCTGTCCATCCCTGTTAATTCATATTCAGGAATGGCGGCCTGGTCGATTACAGCCGGACGTACTCGAACTCGAACGGCTTGCCCTTGACGCCGGTGGCGGGCGGGGCGATCCAGTTGGCGATCTTGCCGGGCTCGGTGACGGAGTGCATGAGGCTCTGGACGTACTCGCGGTCGGCGCCCGTGGGGAGCCACTCGTCCTTGCGCGCCTCGAACTCTTCCGCGGTGATGATCTCGCCGTCGAGGTCGAAGTGTTGGCCGGCGTACTCGCCGACGTGACGGTGGAAGCGCGTCGAAGGCAGGCGCAGCTTGTAGTCCACGCCCTCCTCGGCGATGTACTTGTTCCAGCGCTCAAGCGCGCGCTCGCAGTCGCGCACGTATTCGCCGCGCAGCACCTCGTTCAGGGCGTTGCGCATCGGCACCTCCCGCTCCGAGAGCCGCCCGTCCTCAACCACCGGGAGCGTGAACGCGCCCTCGGCCAGCACGTGCTCGTCGTACTTCTTCTGCTCCTGGTATCTGCCTTTGAGGCCCGCGGCGAAGAAGTCCGCCGCGTTCGAGCTGATCTCGCCGCCGAAGAGGTCGAGCGAGTAGGAGAACCAGTAGTTGATGTAGCGCTGGATGATGTCGAACGGGATGCCGCCGACCTTGCACACGTCTTCGCTCTCCTTCATCAACTGCGCGGTGCGGCGGACGACTCGGCCGACGCCGGTCTCGCCGACGAAGAGGTGGTGCGCCTCCTCGGTCAGCATGAACTGGCAGGTGCGCGCGAGCGGCTCGAACCCGCTTTCGGCCAGCGCCGAGAGCTGGTACTTGCCGTCGCGGTCGGTGAACATCGTAAAGCAGAAGAAGTTGAGCCAGTCGTCGCACGGCTGGTTGAAGGCTTCGAGGATGCGCGGCTTGTCGGGATTGCCCGAACGTCTTTCGAGCAGGGCGTCCGCCTCGTCGCGGCCGTCGCGCCCGAAGTAGCCGTGCAGCAGGTAGACCATCGCCCAGAGGTGGCGCCCCTCCTCGACGTTCACCTGAAAAAGATTCCGCAGGTCGTAGAGCGAGGGGCAGGTCTGGCCGAGTCGCCGCTGCTGCTCGACTGAGGCGGGCTCGGTGTCGGCCTGCGTGACGACGATGCGGCGCAGGGAGTTGCGAAACTCGCCGGGCACCTCCTGATAGGCGGGCTGCCCCAGGTTGTCGCCGAAGTTGACGCGCGCGTCCGGCTCGGCCGGCTTGAGGAAGATGCCCCAGCGGTAGTCGGGCATCCGCACATAGTCGAAGTGTGCCCACCCGTCGGCCTCGACCGAGACGGCCGTGCGCAGCCACACGTCCTTGTCCTGAAAACCCTCCGGCCCCATCTCGCGCCACCAGTCGAGGTAGTTCGGCAGCCACTTCTCTAAAGCCCTCTGGAGCCGCTTGTCGCCCGAAAGATTTACGTTGTTAGGAATCCGCTCGTGTAACTCCATAAGCTTGCTGAAGGCTCCTTTTAAACTCCGACTCCGAACCCCGCGCTACTTGGATGCGCGCCACGCAACTTACGCGGTACGCCGGCACGCGGTCTGTGGCGAGGGTCACGGCCTACGTTCTTTTGTAGTCGAACTGTGGCTGCGTCGGCTTGCCGTAGTTCGTCAGAGCGCCCTGCGGGCCGACGGCGTTGGGGCGCTGGAAAATCCAGTTCTGCCAGGCCGTGAGCCGGCCGTAGATCTTGGTGTCGAGCGTCTCGGGGCCGGCAAATCTGAGGGACGCCTCCATGCCGGTGAGCGCGTCGGGGGAGAGCGAGGTGCGCTCCTCGACGGCGACGCGGATTTCGTCCTCCCAGTCGAGGTCGTCGGGGGCGAAGGTGACGAGGCCCGCCTCCTCCGCGGCCTCCGTCTCGAAGCGCCCGACGTGTTCGAGGACGGCGTCGGCGCGTTGCGGCTCGGCGAGGAAGCGCGACTGAAGCCGCGTCAGGCCGTTCGACATCGTGAGCGCGCCCGCGTTCAGATCGCTGGTGGCCAGTTCGACCTTCTGCTCCGGGTCGTTGAGCATGTAGCTGCGGTCGGAGGCGAGCAGGAGTTCGAGCAGGTTGCCGGCGAAGCAACTCCCCGGCTCGGCCAGCGCGAAGAAGCTCTTGGCCGTCAGATCGAGCCGGCGCAGGACGCGCGACATGTGGAGGATGATCTCGCGGACGAGCCAGTGCTCGCGGTTCTCGACCAGAACCCTGTCAACGGCGAGCACGTCGTCGGGCGCGCCCGCGGCGCGCAGCAGCACGAGGCCGACCTCCGGCTCGTTCAGACGCAGGTGCAGGAGCGCGTCGTCCAGCTCGCGGTACGCGCGCAGCGGCCAGTACGAATCGCCGAGCTTCTGAATCTCGTCCGCCGTCTTCGGCTGCTCTCCCTCCGGCCCGCGCACGGTCAGCTCCGCATGGCGCGCCTCGCGGTTCAGCTTCAGCGAGACGTACTTGTATTCACGCCCGGAGTCTGCGGCCTCGACCTCAAGCGGATTGAGCTTGATGCCGGGGCCGTCCGCCTGCCCTTCGGCCTCTTCGAGAATCTGACGGACGCGCGCCTCGACGCCCTCCTGAAACTTGCTCGTCGGGAAGTGTCCGTCGATGAGACCCCACTCGCGCGCGCGCTTCGCCTTCAGACCTTCGGCGAGGGTGGAGAAGACGTCCGCGCGGTCGCGCCTCACCTTGCGCTTATCAACCAGACGTGTGAGCCCGCCCGTGCCGGGCAGCACGCCGAGCAGCGGCACCTCGGGCAGCGAGACCGCCGAGTTGCCGTCGTCCACGAGGTAGATTTCGTCACACGCTATCGCCAGCTCGTAGCCGCCGCCCGAGGCCGTGCCGTTCAAGGCGGCGACGTAGCGCTGACCGGAGTGCGCGGAGGCGTCTTCGATGGAGCAGCGCGTCTCGTTCGTGTACTTGCAGAAGTTGACTTTGAAGCCGTGCGCCGAGGTGCCGAGCATGTAGATGTTGGCGCCGGCGCAGAAGATGCGGGGCTTGAGACTGCGGACGACGACGGCGCGCACCTCCGGGTGCTCGAAGCGCAGGCGAGAGACGGCGTCCGCCAGCTCGATGTCTACGCCGAGGTCGTACGAGTTGAGCTTCAGCTTGTAGCCGGAGCCTACCGTCTCGTCCTCCTGCACATCCATCGAGAGCGTGGCGACGCGGCCGTCGATCTCAAGCTTCCAATGCCGGTAACGCTCCGGCGAGGTCTCGAAGTTAATCATTCCGTTGACATGGGCTCCCACAGGCGTAAATTTCTCTTGGGCACGAAACCCGAATTATACCTGCTCACCCGCCGGAATGCATTTGGCGGGCGGCCCAACAAATTAGTCCTTGGTGTCAGCCGTGTGCAGGAGGGGCCGAGGTGAAAGGGAAGGGCGCGGGACGTGTTTGAAACGTCCCGCGCCCTCCGCCGTCTGTGCTTCCCGCGCGGCGCTTAGTGATTCGCGTTGCGGTTCGCGTTGCGGTTCGCGTTGCCGTTGGCGTTCTTGCTGCCGTTGGCGTTGTGGTTACCGTTGTTGCTGTTAATCGTACTGACGCCGCTGGTGTTCTTGTTGCCGTTGTCGTTGGTCACCACGCCCACGTTGGACGGGGCGCTGTTGGCGTTCAGATTCTTAGGGACGTTGGCGTTCGTCTCCACCGCGCTGTTGCGCGTGGCGTTGGCGTTGTTCGCGTTCGTGTTCGACTCGCCGCCGCCGCACGCCGCGCTCCACGCCGCGATCCCGAGTAAGCAGACTACAGTCAGTGTCCGTCGCATCTCACCTCCAAGACTGTTAAGGCCGTGTCCGAAGGCGCGGCTTAGCGGTAGACCTCTTCGCCGCGGTGGTTCTTCCACTCCCTCTCGAAGTACTCGGCGTCCTCGTCCGAACGGGGCGTGACGCCCATGACGATGCCGCCCTCCTTGAGGCCCTTCTCGTAGTGCTTGACGCGCTCCTCGGGGATGCCGGCGCCGACCAGGGCGCCGATGATGCCGCCCGTCGCGCCGCCCGCGCCCGCGCCCGCGAGGCCGGCGGCGATGGGGCCGGCGACGAGCAGGCCGAGGCCGGGCAGCGCCAGCGTCGTCCCGATGGCCGCGATGGCCGCGAGGGTCGCGCCGACGGTGCCGCCGATGGCCGCGCCGGTGCCCGCGCCTTCGAGCGCCTTGTTGCCCAGCTCCGTCTCCTTGCCTGCGGTCGTCGTGAAGTGCTTGTCGCGCGTCTCGTCCGACATCAATAGGTTGATGTCATCGTTGCTGTAGCCGCGGGTGGTGACCGAGCCGTAGGCGCGCTCGGCGCTCTCCCTGTCTCTAAACAGTCCGGTAACCATCCTCGAACGTCCCGTCGCTGAACCTGTCGTTTCCGCCATATATTGTTCCCCCTTAAAGGTAAATTAAGTGAAAGTAGCGCCGAAACACCGAGTTTGTCCAGCGTCGTCCGCTTGCGGCTCAGTAACTCCGGCCCCGAGGCAGTACTATTTTCGCGTCCGAAAATTAGCTGCCAAAGGGTATGAGCAAATGAGAGGCCAGCCGACGGCGGGCGGCCTCATCTCGTCTGACATATTTAAGGGGGCGGGCTTCAGGAGCGCAGGTCTGCCTGCGGCAACAGGCGCGGGGGCTGTCGATGCCTGGTCGCCTGTTCGTAGGCGTAGGCGAGGCGGATGAGTTTGGACTCGGTGTAGGCGCGGCCGAAGAAGGAGATGCCGACGGGCAGGCCGTAGACGTAGCCGGCCGGCACCTGCACGTTCGGGTAGCCGGCGACGGCCGCGGGCGTGGAGCTGCCGCCGGTGAAGTGGTCGCCGTTGACGAGGTCGGTCGTCCACGCCGGCCCGCCCGTCGGCGCGATCAGCGCGTCGAGGTTGTTCTTCGTCATCACGGCGTCGATGCCCTGCGACTGCGACATCGACTTGCAGGTGCGCAGGGCTTTCAGGTAAGCCGGATCGGTGAGCGGCCCCTTGGCCTGGGCGCGCGTGAAAATCTCCTGGCCGAAGTAGGGCAGCTCGCGTTCGCGGTTCTTCTCGTTGAAGTCGATGAGGTCTTTGAGCGTGCGCGGGTGGTCGCCGGGCGCGAGTCCCGCCAGATACTTGTTGAGGTCGGCCTTGAACTCGTAGAGCAGCACCTCGAACTCCGCGGCGTCGAACTTGCCGTGCGTCGGCAGATCGGCCGGGTCAACGATGGTCGCGCCCTCACGCTTCATGAGGTCGATGGCGTCGGCCATCAGCTTATCCACCTGGTCGTTGAAGCCGAAGAATTTCCGCGCGACGCCGATGCGCGCGCCGCGCAGCGCGCCCGGGTCGAGCGACTGCGTGAAGTCCATCCGCGCGTGGCGGCTGCCCGTTCCCGTCACCGCGTCGAGCGCGTCGTAGCCGACGAGGGCGTTCAGGAGCGCGGCGGCGTCGGCCACCGTGCGCGCCATCGGGCCGGCCGTGTCCTGGCTGTGCGCGATGGGGATGATGCCGGAGCGGCTGACCATCCCGAGCGTCGGCTTGATGCCGACGATGCCGCACGTGCCCGAGGGGCAGACGATGGAGCCGTCCGTCTCGGTGCCGACGCCCAGCAGCGCGAGGTTCGCCGAGACGGCCGCGCCCGAGCCACTGCTTGAGCCGCAAGGGTTGCGGTCGAGCGCGTAAGGGTTGCGCGTCTGGCCGCCGCGCCCGCTCCAGCCGCTCGAAGAGTGCGTCGAGCGGAAGTTGGCCCACTCGCTCAGATTCGTCTTGCCGACGATGACGCAGCCGGCCGCGCGCATGCGCTCGACGATGAAGGCGTCGCGCCGCGGCCGGGCGTTGACTAAAGCCAGAGACCCAGCGGTCGTCAACATCTTGTCGGCCGTGTCGATGTTGTCCTTGATGAGGACGGGCACGCCGTGCAGAGGCCCGCGCAGGCGCCCCGCCTTGCGCTCGCGGTCGAGCGCGTCGGCGATGGAGAGCACGTCCGGGTTCGTCTCGATGACGGAGTTGAGCGCCGCCCCGCGCCGGTCGATGCGCTCGATGCGTTCGAGGTACATCTCCGACAGGCGCCGCGCGGAGACGCGGCCCGACTGCATCGCCGCCTGCGCGTCGCGGACGGTCAACTCCTCCCAGTCGAACTTGCCGCCGCCCTGCGGCTCGCCGGCCAGGCGTGCGAGCGTCCGCGCCGCCGCGTCGCCTTTGACCCCCGTGCCCGCGAGCGCCGCGCCCAGGCCCCCGGCCACAGTCGCACGCACAAACTCACGTCGTCCGAACGCGCGGCTCCCGCGCCCAGCTTTACGCGCCATGTTGGTTCCAGCCTCTCTCCGCGTGGTAAAAGTTTCGATGAGCGATGTGGCCTGAGAGCATCGCGCAACGTCTGCGGAAAAGCAATGAAAAACTTCAACCTCTGCCTGCTCGGCTACGGCAACGTCGGGCAAGCCCTCTTCAAACTGCTCTTGCAAAAGAGGGAGGAGTTGCGTGCGGGGTTCGGCATCGACTGGCGCGTGACCGGCGTCGCCACCCGCCGCAGGGGCTGGCTCGTCGCGCCAGAGGGTTTCACCGTTGCAGAGTTGGCGGCGGGCGAACTTTCGACGAGTGTCTCGCCCGCGCCGAATGATCTTCAAGGGTGGCTCGCGGCCGCGCGCTGCGACGTGCTCTTCGAGACGACCTCGCTCGAACCTCTGACGGGCGAGCCCGCCGTCTCCTACGTGCGCGCGGGGTTGGAGCACGGCGCGCACGTCGTGACGGCCAACAAGGGCACCGTCGTCCACGCCTACCGCGAGCTTTCGGAACTCGCGCGGGCGCGCGGCCGAGGGTTCCTGTTCGAGGCGGCCGTTGCCGAGTTCCCCGTCTTCTCTCTCTTCCGCACGTCGCTCCCGGCCGCGCGCCTGCTCTCGTTCGAGGGCGTGCTCAACTCCACGACGAACGTCATCCTCGACGAGATCGCCGCGGGCCGCACCTACGCAGAAGGCGTCTGCCGCGCGCAGCAGTTAGGCATCGCCGAGACAGACCCCACGCACGACGTTGACGGGTGGGACTCGGCCGTCAAAGCCTGCGCGCTGGCGAACGTGCTGATGGATGCCGGACTTAAAATCGAAGAGGTGAGCAGGGAAGGCATCCGCGGGTTGCAGGATGATGAGGTGCGCGCGGCGCACGCCGCGGGCCGCCCCTTCAGACTCGTCTCCCGAGCAAGGCTCGATGCGGCGGGTCTTGTCTCGGCCTCCGTGCGACCCGAACAGATTTCGCCGCGCGGCCCCTTCGCCTCCGCCGCGGGGACGACGCTCGCCATCCACTACGAGCTGGACGTGCTGCCCGGCCTCACCGTCATCGCGCACGACCCCGACCTGACGAGCACCGCCTACGGCCTCCTCGCCGACTTCATCAACGCCGCCCGTGGGGAGGGTTAGGTCTGCTCGTGACTTGTGTGTGGTGTGAAGGGCGGAAATAAATCAGCCCTCGCGCGCGATCTCACCGACCCCTGCGATCAACCTTTCGACCTCCTCGCGCGTGGTGTAGCAGGCGGCGCCGGCGCGGACAAGTCCCTCTTCGCCAAGCCCCAGCCGCTCGACCACGGTCGCCGCGTAGAAGTCGCCGTGCGAGAGGAAGAGTCCGCGTGCGGCGAGACGGCGCGCGACCTCCGTCGAGGTGACGCCCTCGACCGTGAAGGCGACGGTCGGCGTGCGCGGCGCGTCCGGCTGCGGGCCGTAGAGCTGCACGCCTTCAATCTCGGACAGACCTTCCCAAAGCAGCTTCGTCAACTCGCCGCCGCGCGCGCGGAGCGCGTCGAAGGCTCGTCTTAAACGCTCGCGCCGCGCCGAGCCTTCGAGCGGCGCGGTGGGGTTCCCACGCGCGAGCGAGGCGAGGAAGTCCGCGGCGGCGGCCGCGCCGACGATCCCCTCGTGGTTCTGCGTGCCGGTCTCGGCGACCTCGGGCGCGTAGTCGGGCGCCGGGATGAGCTTCGGGAAGGGGAGCGACTCATACAGCTCGCGCCGGCAGTAGAGCACGCCCACGTGCGGGCCGTAGAACTTGTAGGCCGAGCAGACGAGGAAGTCGCACCGCAGCGCCCTCACGTCCAACAGCCTGTGTGGCGCGTAGTGCACCGCGTCCACGAACATGTAGGCGCAGACGGACTCCGCGAGCTTGCCCGCGCGCGTGAGGTCGGTCAGGGTGCCGAGCGCGTTCGACGCGGCGCCGACCGCGAGGAGCTTCGTGCGGCTGTTGACCTTCGACTCGAAGTCGTCCCAGTCGAGCTCGCCCGTCTCCGTCTTCATCCGCACGACGCGCACCACCACGCCGCGCTCGCGCTCAAGCGCCCGCCACGGCGCGACGTTGGCGTGGTGGTCTAGCTCGGTGACGACCACCTCGTCGCCCGCCTCGAACGTGCGCCCGAGGGTGCGCGAGACGTGAAAGGCCAGCGTCGTCGCGTTCGCGCCGAAGGCGACCTCGGCGGGCGAAGCGTTGAGGAGGTCGGCCAGACTCGCGCGCGAGCGCTCAAGCAGCTCGTCCGTCTCGGCACTCGTCGGATAGGCCCAGTGCGTGTTGGCGTTGTGTCCGTAGAGGTAGTCCGACATTGCCTCGACGACCGCGCGCGGCACCTGCGTCCCGCCGGGGCCGTCGAAGTACGCGACCGCGTGCCCCTCGTGCGTGCGTTCGAGCGCGGGGAAGTGTGAACGTATCTCCTGCACCGAGGCGGCGTGTTCGGCCGCCCTCACTGTCTCAGTCATCCAGTACCTCGCCGGTGTTATTATTCCTGCGGCGCCAGCATCGACAATTCACCCGCCCCAGGTCAAGCGAAGTCAAGCGAAGCCAAGCGAAGTCAAGTGAAGTCAGGCGAAGGAGGCCGGCCGTGCCCTTCAGACAGGAGCCCCCGAGGCTCGGCAACCAGTACGAGACCGACCCGGCGCTCCGCTCCTACCTCAAGCGAGTGCTCCCGCCCGACGTGCTCGCGGAGGTCGAGCCCGAGCTGCTTGAAATGGGGGAGCTGGCGGGCGGCGAGCTGTACCGCATGCAACTCGCGGATCGTTTGCACGAGCCGCGCCTGACGCAGTGGGACGCCTGGGGCGAGCGGGTTGACCGCGTCGAGGTCTCGCCGCTCTGGCGCGTGGCCGAGCGCCTGGCCGCCGAGCGCGGGCTCGTCGCGACCGCCTACGAACGCAGGCACGGCGCGCATTCGCGCGTCCACCAGTTCGCGCTCGCGTACCTCTTCACGCCCTCCACGGACATCTACAGCTGCCCGCTCGCGATGACCGACGGCGCGGCGCGCGTGCTCTCGACTTCCGGCAACGACGCCCTCATCAAAAACGTCCTGCCCCGGCTCACTTCGCGCGACCCTGAAAAATTCTGGACGAGCGGGCAGTGGATGACGGAGCTGTCGGGCGGCTCGGACGTGGGCGCGTCCGAGACCATCGCGCGGCGCGACGAGGAGGGGTTATGGCGGCTCTACGGGCGCAAGTGGTTCACGTCGGCCGCCGCCTCGCAGGCGGCTTTGACGCTCGCGCGACCCGAGGGCAACCCGGCGGGCGGGCGCGGCCTCGCGCTCTTCTTCATCGAGACGCGCGACGGGGAAGGGCGAACGCGCAATATCCGCATCGACCGTCTGAAGGATAAGCTCGGCACACGTAAGGTGCCGACCGCGGAGCTGACGCTCGAAGGCACGCCGGCCGTGCTGGTGAAGGGCACGACGGACGGCGTGCGCGACATCGCGCCGATGCTCAACGTGACGCGTTTGTGGAACGCGGTGAGCGCGGCGTCTCTGATGCGTCGCGGCGTGGCCCTGGCGCGAGACTACGCGCGGCGGCGCTCGGCCTTCGGCTCCACGCTCGCGGAGAAGCCCCTGCACGCCGACACGCTGGCGGGCTTGCAGGCCGAGGTGGAAGCGGCGCTCCAACTGGCCTTCTACACCGCGGAGTTGACGGGGCGCGAGGAGGTGTGCGAGTTGGACGAGTCGGGGGCGCGTCTGCTCCGGCTCCTGACGCCGCTCGTGAAGTTGACCACGGGGCGCGCGGCCGTCCACGTCGCGAGCGAGACAATCGAGGCGTTCGGCGGCGCCGGCTACGTCGAGGACACGGGGCTGCCCGTGCTTTTGCGCGACGCGCAGGTGCTCTCCATCTGGGAGGGCACGACCAACGTCCTCTCGCTCGACGCGCTGCGCACGGCCCTGAAGGACGAAGCTGCTTTCTCTTCCCTCAAAGCGGAGATGGAAAGCTGCGCCTCGGCGGCGCGCGACGAGAGGCTCGCGCCTGCCGCGCGCACGGCACTTGAGGCGGCGGAGCACGCACGCGCCTGGCTCGCCACGGCCGCAAGGGAAGGGCAGGCCGCGCTCGAAGCCGGCGCGCGCCGCTTCAGCCTGACCCTGGGTCGCGCGCTCGCGCTCGCCCTCCTCGCGCGCCAGGCGCAGTGGTCGCTCGACGTTGAGCGCGACACACGCGCCGCCGCGGCCGCGCGCCGCTTTGCTCTTAATGGCATCGACCTCATCGCCGACCACGACCCCGGAGACGCCGCCGCGCTGTTGTCGGATTAACACTTAACCACGGGGACACAGCTTGAGGCTATATAACTTCAAGCTGTGTCCCCGTGGTTAACGGCCTCTGACACCCCGGCGCGCGGGCGGAGGAAGACCTCATCCATGTCCCTGGGCGCCGGAGCCGCCCGCGTTGCCGCCGGCCTTGCTACTGTCGGCGGAGCCGCCCTGCGAGGAGATGTTCGTGCCGCCGGCCGTGCCTTCTAAGCTGGTGCCGGTCTCGCCGCCCGGCTCGCGCTCGCCCGCGTAGGCGCGGTCGGCGTAGGGCGGGGCGCCGCGCTCGTCGCGCAGGTTGCCCTCGCCGATGCCCTGCTCGTTGCCCTGTTTCGTCGCTTCAGCCATCTTTCGTCCTTTCAGTTCATCGTTTCAATCGTGGTGGCGCTCGCCGCCGGGCGTGCCGCTCTTCTTCCCGGAGCCTTCCGACTTGTTGCCCGTGCCCTTGCCCTCGCTCTTCGCGCCCGACTCGCCGCGCGCGCTGGTGCCGCCCTTCTGACGGGTGGCGCCGACGTGCCCGCTGTCGCCCTGGTTTTTGCCGCCGCTGTCTGCGCTCATCTTCGTCTCAAACCCCCTTCGTGTTCGTTAAGTTTAAAGCCTCCGCACGCCGCCGCCGGCGCCGACCTCTAAGCGGCAGCTTGCACAACTCACTCAGCCTTTCCGGTTGCTCCCGCCCTGGCCGCCGCTCTGCCCGCCGCCCGGCTGTCCTCCGCCTTTGCTCGTGCCGCCGCTGCTCCCTTGTTGCCCGCCGCCGGCCTGACCGCCGCCCCCGCCCTTGCCGCCGGAGGTTTTGCCGGTGCTGCCCTCTCCGACTTTGTCCCTGTTTGCCATTGCGAAATTTACCCCCGATGTTTCTTAAGCGGACATGTGCGCCGCACATCCGTACGCGCCCGACGCGCCGGTACTCTGGTAACTTCAGTTCGTCCGCTTTACGGTTTGAGGGAGAGCAAGGTCGGTGCCAGAGCGGGTGGCGGAATGTGTGTTTGACAGGCGGGCGCGCATGGGCAAAAGTCTCTAAGCAAACGGTGAGGCAGGGATGAACTGTTCGGTGCCGGGCACAGGGAGAGCGCGGGCGTACGACACAGGTGCTTGAGTCAGGCGGCACCGGCGTCCCTTAAAAAAGATGACGAATATCAGGCGTGGATTCGCGAGCGACAATAACGCGGGCGTGCACCCGCGCGTGTGGGATGCCTTGCGCTCGGCCGACCGTGGGCACGCGGTGGCCTACGGCGACGACGTGTATACGGAGACGGCCGTCCGTCTCTTCCGCGAGCGCTTCGGCCGGAGCGCCGAAGTCTTCTTCGTCTTCGGCGGCACGGGCGCGAACGTCTCCGCGCTGGCCTCCGTCACGCGCCCCTTCCAGGCGGTCGTCTGCGCCGAGACGGCGCACATCAACGTGGACGAGTGCGGCGCGCCGGAGCGCTTCACGGGTTGCAAGCTCGTAGACCTCCGGACCCCGGACGGCAAGCTCAGGCCGGAGCAGATCGAGCCTCTGCTCGCGCAGCTCGGCGACCAGCACCACGTGCAGCCGCGCGTCATCTCCGTCTCGCAGCCGACCGAGCTGGGGACGGTCTACGCGGTCGAGGAGTTGACGCGGCTCGCGGCGTTCGCGCACGAACGCGGGCTGCTCCTGCACGCGGACGGCGCGCGGCTGGCGAACGCGGCGGCCCACCTCGATCTCTCTTTAAAAGAGTTGACCGCGGACGCGGGCGTGGACGTGCTGAGCTTCGGCGGGGCGAAGAACGGGATGATGTACGGCGAGGCCGTCGTCTTCTTCAACCCCGCGCTCGCCGAGGGCTTCCGCTTCGTGCGCAAGCAGTGCGCGCAGCTCCCCTCGAAGATGCGCTTCGTCGCCGCGCAGTTCACGGCGCTCCTCGGCGCAGACCTCTGGCGCGAGACGGCCGCGCACGCCAACCTGATGGCACAAACCCTTGCCGCCGAACTGCGCACGATCCCGCAGGCGCGCATCACGCAACCCGTCGAGTCGAACGCCGTCTTCGCCGTCCTGCCGCCCGAAGCGGTGGCGCGCGTGCGGGAGCACTTCTTCTTCTACGTCTGGAACGAGCAGACCTCCGAAGTACGCCTCATGTGCTCCTTCGACACGACCGAAGATGACGTGGCGGAGCTGGTGGCGGTGATCAGGGAGGCTGTGAAAGGGTGAAAGGGGTGTTGGGTGTTGGTTAAGAATGAGTAGTAACCAACACCCAGCACCCAACACCCTTTCACAGCGTCGTGTCGGCGAGGTTCGACTTGTACTTGGTGTTAGTGGCGCGGTCGTTCAGTTCGATGTAGACCCAACTCGGCGGGACGACCGTCTCTTCGAGCGCGAACCAGATGCTGTTGAGGTCGTCGGGCTTGGAGAACGCGCAGAAGCCGTAGAGGCGTTTGCCCGACTGGTCGTAGATGTCCACCCACGTGCGCGAGGACTTCGTGTTCTGGCCGCAGGGCGGGAGGCTCGGTGCAGCGGCGAACATGTCGGCCGGGTACTCCGCCGCGTTATCGACGCGGTACCGGTAGCGCACGTAGTTCTTACCGCCGTTCTGGAAGTGCTCCACCGTGTTCAGGTAGAGGGCGGGGTTGGGCAGCGCGCGCGGCGCCGAGAGCGTCGAGGCCGCGTGAGCCGCGAGACAGGACAGCGCGAGACAGGCCAGGCACGCCCTGGCCAAACACAAGCCGCTGAGCCTCATCTTCGTCTGTTCCTCCGGGGATCGGGGCTGTTAGAAGCGGCGGCCGGCAGCCGCCGGGCGCGCATTGAATCACTTTCCGCCCCGGCGCACAAGGTTTTTTACGACCGCCTCAGTCCGGGTACTCGTCCGAGCCCTGCACC
Organism: Pyrinomonadaceae bacterium; assembly: GCA_045807865.1. Lineage (GTDB taxonomy): Bacteria > Acidobacteriota > Blastocatellia > Pyrinomonadales > Pyrinomonadaceae > QHXN01. The sequence continues at coordinate 57,156 of JBJMGP010000087.1, read as the reverse complement.
CAGAGGAAGGACTGCACGTCGATCATGTCACGCGGCCCCAGAGAGCGCTGGTCGCGCCGCACCGCCTCGGCCAGTTCCAGAAGGCTCGCGTAGGTCTCCCAGCCGGGGCGCGATCCGTATTTAAAGTCGAAGCCGTACTTCGCGGCCGCGGCGCGCGTGACCGTCGGCTTGAGGAAGATGTGTACGTCGGGCTGCGCGAGGAAGCCCCAGACCGTCACCATCGGCCACGTCAGCACGCGCGTCTGCCGGCGCGGCAGGGCGGCGACGGCGGCGACCCAACTGTTGAAGCGCCGCTCAAGTCCGCCCCCGCCGTGCAGCAGCTCGTAGAGCCCTTCGGCGAAGGCGCGCGCGCCCGGCTCGGACTTGACGGCGTCGCGCAGCGCCATCTTCTCGAACGAGAAGATCATGCTGTGGCGCGTCCGCTGCTCGACGCGCACGGCGCGCGCCGCGACCTGCGCGAACTCGCCGGCGCGCAGAAGTCGCCTGAACTCCGTGCGCCCCAGCGCCTCCTCCCAGCGCTCGTGAGCCTCCCACTTGTAGTCGCGCTCCCAGTCGAGATATGTCTCGTCCTTGAACCCGCCCGGGAAGTAACGCAGAAACTTCCGCCGGCACGCCTCCGCGCCTTCGCCCATCCTGCCCATAAGCTCGATGCCCCCTTGTGTCGAATGCCTAACGGCGGGCGGCAACCTCGCCCGCCTCACCTCCCGAAGAAGCCCGGATCCATCAGGTACCAGTTGTAGAGCCCCGCCGCCAGCCCCGCGCCGAAGATGAGCAGCGCGATGACCTTGTCCCTGGTCGTCTCCGGCTTCCCGCCCTTGCCCGGGAAGAGCAGCAGGAACAGCCCGCCCAACACCCCGACCGGCCCGAACGCCGCCAGCTTCGTTGAGTACTTTCCCTCCGTCTTTAGTTGATACCAGTTGACATAGATCAACCCCGCGAAGACCGCGATGAGCGCCAGCGCCAGCAGACGAGTTTTCAGATGACCCATCTCAAACTCCGACCATCAGACTCAAAAGCGATAGACAGTTCGGCATGATACGCCGATTTGGATTTTAGACGGAAAATTTTGCGGGCGGCTTCGCCTTCGACATCTCCTGACGGCCTCACGCATTTTTCGATTTTGGGATTTCGGTTTGCGGAAACGGACACCGGGCAGGCATGGGCCGGGGCGTTTCCACCCGAAAAGACCCGAAAAACGGGCGGCGGTGGCGGCGCGGGGCAGTGGTACGGAGGTTGTTGAAGGGCGTCGCGAGTAGAACTGTTTCTACGGATGTAAAGCAACCCCTATGAGAGATGTCAAGCAACTCGATATGGACGTAAAACGCCCCTCTACGGACGTGCCGCGCCCCGCGACGGATGTGAAGCGCGCCTCTTTTGACGCGCCGCGCAACACCATGGACGTGAAGCGGCCCCAGCGGAAGAACCGGCGCCGCGTGAAGCTGGCCGTGTACGCGACGCTGGGCCTGCTCGCCGTCGGGCTCATCACCTACGGGCTCTCGCGCCTGCCGCGCGCGGCGCCGAGCGTCTCGCGCTCGACCGTGCTCACCGACACCGTCAAGCGCGGGCAGATGCTCCGCAACGTGCGGGGCCTCGGCACGCTCATCCCCGAGGAGATACGCCAGATCGCCGCCCCCGTCCAAGGGCTCGTCGAGCAGAAGTTCGTCAAGCCCGGCGAGACGGTCGAGCCCGGCACCGTCCTCGTCAGCCTCTCCAACCCCACCTTGCAGCAGGCCGCGGTCGATGTCGCCTACCAGATCAAGTCGGCCGAGGCCGACATGAACAACCTCAAGTCTAAGCTTGAGAGCGACCGCATGACGCAGCAGGCGACCGTCGCGTCGGTGCAGTCCGACTACCAGCAGGCCAAGATTCAGCTCGACGCCGACGAGGAGCTGGCGAAAGAAGGGCTCGTGGCCCAGCTCACCCTGCGCGTCTCGCGCGTGAAGGTCGAGCAGTTGGCGAACCGCGTCGAGGTCGAGAAGAAGCGCATCGAGCAGAACAAGTCGCAGGTGGCCGCGCAACTCGCCGCGCAGCAGGCGCGCATCGAGCAGCTCCGCGCGCAGCTCCGCCTCGACCAGGAGCAGGTCGCCTCACTGCAAGTGCGGGCCGGCACCGCGGGCGTGCTGCAGGAGGTGACGGTCGAGGTCGGACAGCAGATCACGCCGGGCACTAACATCGCGCGCGTCGCAGACCCGACCAGCCTCAAGGCCGCGCTCCAGATTCCCGAGACGCAGATTAAAGACATCACTCTCAACCAGCCCGCCGTCATCGACACGCGCGGCGGCGGCACCGTCAACGGGCGCGTCTCCCGCATCGACCCGGCCGCGCGCAACGGCACGTTCACCGTGGACGTGCGGCTCGAAGGCCCGATGCCGCAGGGCGCGCGCGTCGACCTGAGCGTGGACGGCACCATCGAACTTGAGAGGCTCGAAGACGTGCTCTACGTCGGGCGCCCGGCGACGGGCGGCGGCGGCCAGGCGACCGTCTCGCTCTTCCGCGTCGGCCCCGACGGGCGCGAGGCCAACCGCGTGCAGGTCAAGCTCGGCCGCACCTCGGTCAACAACGTCGAGGTGGTGGACGGCCTGCGCGAGGGCGACACCGTCATCCTCTCCGACACTTCGCAGTGGGACGGCGTAGACCGGCTCCGACTCGATTGATAGCTGGTGAAGGGTGAATGGTAAGCGGAAGGCCGGCGCCGGCCTTCCGCCTACCGCCCTGTACGGGCGAGCCGAAACCCCCACCATTTACCATTCCCCATTCACTGACTGAAAGGAACAGAGATGAGCGCTACAAGCGAACCCTTGGTGAAGCTGGACGGCGTGCGCAAGGTTTTCTACACGGACGAGGTCGAGACGCACGCGCTCTCCGGCATCCACCTCGACATCAAGAAGGGCGAGTACATCTCGATGGCGGGCCCGTCGGGCTGCGGCAAGTCCACCCTGCTCTCGATCCTCGGCCTGCTCGATTCGCCGACCGAGGGCGAGTACATCCTGAACGGGACGCCGGTCGCCAACCTCTCGCTCTCGGAGCGCGCGCGCATCCGCAACCGCGAGATCGGTTTCATCTTCCAGGCGTTCAACCTCATCGGCGACCTCAACGTCTACGAGAACGTCGAGCTGCCTCTGACCTACCGCGACATGGGCGCGAAGGAGCGGCGCGAGCGCGTCGAGGAGGCGCTCTTGAAGGTGGGCATGTCGCACCGCATGAAGCACTACCCCTCGCAGCTCTCGGGCGGTCAGCAGCAGCGCGTGGCCGTCGCCCGCGCCGTCGCCGGCAACCCCTCCATCCTCCTCGCCGACGAGCCGACCGGTAACCTCGACTCGACCAACGGCGAGGCGGTGATGAACCTCCTCAGAGAGCTGCACGCCGGCGGCGCCACCATCTGCATGGTCACGCACGACCCGCGCTACGCGCAGTACGCCGACCGCACCTTCCACCTCTTCGACGGCCAGGTCGTCGAGGAGACCCACGAGGCGAAGGCCGAACAGGAACTGGAAGAGAGCGGCTTCAAGCTGTAAGGGCGGTGTCGGGTGCCGGGTTTTGGGCGTCGGGTAAAAGCCGTTACTTACCCGACACCCAAAACTTAACACCTGACACCCAACGCCAGCGAACGGGGTGAGCGAGATGGGCACGCTTTGGAAGGACGTGCAGTACGCGGCGCGCGTGCTGTTGAAGAGCCCGGGGTTCACGGCCGTCGCGGTCATCGCGGTCGCCCTCGGGGTGGGGGCGAACACGGCCATCTTCTCGGTCGTCAACGCGGTGCTCCTCAAGCCGCTCAACTACAAAGACCCGGCCCAGCTCGTCCTCATCAACCACAACTACCCGAAGATCGACCTCAAGGCGTCGGTCTCGTCCTCGGGCTACGCCTACTACCGCGACCACGCGAAGTCCTTCTCGGAGATCGCGGCCGCGATGGGCTGGTCGGTCAACCTCACGGGCGAGGGCGAGCCCGAGCGCCTCCAGGGCATGGCGGCGACGCCGAACCTCTTCACGCTGCTCGGGGCGGAGGCCGCCCAGGGCCGCGCGTTCACGGCCGAGGAGGGGCAGGTCGGCAACAACAAGGTCGTCGTCCTCGGCAACGCCTTCTGGCGGCGCCGCTTCGGCGGCCTGCCCGTGGTCGGCAAGAACCTCATGCTCAACGGCGAGCCCTACACGGTCGTCGGCGTGATGCCGCCCTCGGTCGAGTTCGGGCGCGAGTGGAGCGGGCAGGCGCCGGACATCTGGTCGCCCATCGCGTTCACGCCGCAGCAGCTCGACCCGAACACGGGTTTGACGAACGAGTACCTCGGCGTGCTGGCGCGGCTCAAGCCCGGCGTCTCCTGCGAACAGGCGCAGGCCGATCTGGACTCGATGGCCGCCGACCTCCGCAGCCAGTACATGCCCGGCGCGGACGCGAGCAACTGGGGGCTGCTGCTCACGCCCTTCGACGAGTTCGTCGTCGGCAAGATTCGCACGCCGCTGCTCATCCTCCTCGGCGCGGTCGCCTTCGTGCTCCTCATCTCGTGCGCCAACGTCGCGAACCTGATGCTGGCGCGCGCGGCCGTCCGCCAGAAGGAGATCGCCGTGCGCACCGCGCTCGGCGCGTCGCGCTGGCGCGTGGTGCGGCAGCTTCTGACGGAGAGCGTGCTGCTCTCGGTCACGGGCGGGGCCGTCGGCCTGCTGCTGGCGATGTGGGGCGTTGACCTCCTGCTCAGGCTCAACGAGAACAAGATTCCGCGCGCGACCGAAATCGGTCTGGATTCGCGCGTGCTCCTCTTCACGCTCGGCGTCTCCGTCCTGACGGGCGTCGTCTTCGGGCTCGCCCCGGCGTTCCAGACCTCGGGCGTCAACCTCCACGACACGCTCAAGGAGGGCGGCCGCAGCGGCCAGCTCGGCGTGCGGAAGGGGCTGCGCAACGTACTGGTCGTCGTCGAGATGGCCTTCGCCGTCGTGCTGCTCGTGGGCGCCGGCCTCCTCATCCGCAGCTTCGTCGAGTTGCAGCGCGTCAACCCCGGCTTCCAGCCGGCCGGCGTGCTGGCGATGCAGGTCTCTCTGCCTTCGAACAAGTACAAGGAGGGCGAGCAGCGCACGGCCTTCGACCGGCAGTTGCTCGAAGAGCTGCGCGGGCTGGCCGGGGTCAAGAGCGCTGCGACCATCACCAGCTTGCCGATGAGCGGCTGGAACCAGTCGGGCAGCTTCCGCATCGAGGGGCGCCAGGTCGCGCCCAACGAGAGCGCGCCGCACGGCGACCGCTGGATGGCCTCGGACGACTACTTCCAGACGATGGGCATCCCGCTCGTCAGGGGGCGCTACTTCGACGCGCGCGATACGGCCGACGCGCCCGGCGTGGCCATCGTCAGCGAGGCCCTGGCGCGCAAGTACTGGCCGGACGAAGACCCGGTCGGCCAGCGCATCGCGATTGACCGCCTGCCCGACGGGCAGACGCCGCGCTGGCGCGAGGTCGTCGGGGTCGTCGGCCACGTCCGCAACGAGAGCCTCGAAGGCGAGTCGCGCGGGCAGTACTACCTGCCTTACACGCAGCGGCCGACCAGCTCCGACCTCTTCCTCGTCGTCCGCGCCGACGGCGACCCCTCGCCGCTCGCGCCGCTGGTGCGCGCGCGCATCGCGTCGGTCGATAAAGACCTGCCGGTCTACAAGGTGACGACGATGGAGAAGCTCGTCTCCGACTCGCTCGCGCAGCGGCGCTTCTCGCTGACGCTCTTCGGCGTCTTCGCGGCGCTGGCGCTGGCGCTGGCGGTCGTCGGGCTCTACGGCGTGATGTCTTACGGCGTGGCGCAGCGGACGCACGAGATCGGCTTGCGGATGGCCCTGGGCGCGCAGGGGCGCGACGTGTTGCGGATGGTCGTGGGGCAGGGGATGGCGCTCGTCGCCGTCGGGCTGGGATTGGGTCTGGCCGGCGCATTCGCGCTCACGCGCCTGATGACGAGCCTGCTCTTCGGCGTCTCGGCCGCAGACCCCGTGACCTACGCAGGCATCGCGGTGCTGCTCTCGGCGGTCGCGCTCCTCGCCTCCTACCTCCCGGCGCGGCGCGCGACGAAGGTCGATCCGATGGTCGCCCTAAGGTACGAGTGAGGGCAGGCCGCCTGCGCTCCGAGAGAAGAAGCCGTGAGAACATTACTACAAGACGTGCGGTACGGGGCGCGGACTCTTTTGAAGAGCCCGGGCTTCGCGTTGGTGGCGGTGGCGGCGCTGGCGCTCGGTATCGGCGCGAACACGGCCATCTTCTCGGTCGTGAAGGCGGTGCTCTTGAGCCCGCTGCCTTACCCCGGCGCGGAGCGGCTCGTCTGGATGCGCGAGATCAACCCGGCCTCGGACATCATGGACGAGCCGGCCTCGGCGCCCGACTTCAACGACTGGCGCACGCAGACGCGCAGCTTCGAGGGCGTCGCCGCCTTCGGGTACGCGGGCGGGACGATCACGGACGGCGACCGCGAGCCCGAGCGCGTCGCGGCCATGTCCACCTCGGCCAACTTCTTCCAGGTCGTCGGCGTCGCGCCCGCGCTCGGCCGCGGCTTCCTGCCCGAGGAGGAGCAGACCGGGAAGAACCGCGTCGTCGTCATCAGCCACGCCCTCTGGCAGCGCCGCTTCGGCGGGAACCCGAACGTCATCGGCCAGACCATTACCATCACCGGCAACCAGCACGTAGTCGTCGGCGTAGCGCCCGCGGACTTCAGGACGCCCGTCCCCGGCCCGAAGGCGCCCGACCTCTGGTTCCCCTTCGCCCTCAACTTCGACGAGTCGCGCCGCCGCTCCGACTTCCTCAACGTCTTCGCCCGCCTGAAGCCCGGCGCCACGTTCGAGCAGGCGCGCGCCGAAATGGAGGCCCTCGGCGCGCGCCTCGCCGAGGAGCACCCCGCGACGAACGCGGGCTGGACGGTGAAGGTCGAGCCCCTGCACGAGCGCGTCGTCGGCAACGTCCGCCAGGCGCTCTGGGTCTTGATGGGCGTGGTCGGGTTCCTGCTGCTCATCGCGTGCGCCAACGTCGCCAACCTACAGCTGGCACGCGCGGCCGCGCGGCGTCAGGAGATAGCGGTGCGCACGGCGCTCGGTGCGGGGCGCGTCCGCATCATGCGTCAGCTGCTGACGGAGAGCGTGCTGCTCTCTCTGGCGGGCGGCGCGCTCGGGCTCGTGCTCGCCGCGTGGGGCGTCGAGCTGCTCGTGGCCCTGAGCCCCGGCAGCATCCCGCGCCTCGAAGAGGTGGGGCTGGACGCGCGCGTACTCGCCTTCACCCTCGGCGTGTCGGTGCTGACCGGCATCGTCTTCGGACTGCTCCCGGCCTTGAGCGCGTCGAAGACCGACGTTGCCGTGTCGCTCAAGGAGGGCGGCGCGCGCGGCCCGACCGCCGGGCGCGGAGCGCGGCGCCTGCGCGGCTCGCTCGTCGTCGCCGAGATCGCCATCACGGCCGTGCTGCTCGCGGGCGCCGGTCTCATGATTCGCAGCTTCGCCGCGGTGCAGGCCGTCGACCCCGGCTTCCGCCCCGACCGCATCCTGACCTTCGACTTCGCGCTCCCGATGACGACGTACAAGGAGGCGCCGCAGCGCGCCGCCTTCTACGAGCAGCTCACGGCGCGCGCCGCGTCGATTCCGGGCGTCGAGCACGCGGCGGTGGTGGACGGGCTCCCGATGACCGGCAGTGTCAACATTCCCGGCTTTGTCATCGAGGGGCGGCCGCCGCTTCCGCCCGAGAAGGTGCAGGACGCGCTGCTCTTCTCGGTGACCCCGGACTACCTGGAAGTGATGGGCATGCCCCTCGTCCGCGGCGAGCGGCTGACGGAGCGGCACACCGCGGGCGTGCCGACCGTGATCGTCATCAACGAGACCATGTCCCGCCGCTACTTCCCGGGCGAAGACCCCGTCGGCAAGCGGCTCAACCTCGGCAACCCGGACAAGACGCCCTGGTGGACGGTCATCGGCGTCGTGCGTGACGCGAGGACGGAAGGGCTCGACAAGGAGCCGTACCCGCAGATGTACGTGCCGGCCGCGCAGTACCCTTCGCGCGCAGGGACGTTCATGGTGCGCACCTCGGGCGACCCCGGCTCGATCACCCCCGCGCTGCGGCGCGAGTTGGCGGCGATAGACAAGAACCTGCCGCTCTACAACGTCCGCACGATGGAGCAGGTGCTCTCCGACTCGGTCGCGCGCCGCCGCTTCCAGATGATCCTCATCGCGGCCTTCGCGGGCGTGGGGCTGCTGCTCGCGGCCGTCGGCATCTACGGCGTCATCTCCTACTCGGTCGCGCAGCGCAGCCACGAGATCGGCGTGCGGATGGCCCTGGGCGCGCGCGCCAGAGACATCCTCCGCCTCGTCGTCGGCCAGGGGCTCGGCCTCACGCTCGCGGGCGTCGGGCTCGGGGTCGCGGGGGCCTTCGCGCTCACGCGCGTGATGGCGAGCCTGCTCTACGGCGTCTCGGCCACAGACCCTCTGACCTTCGTCTGCGTCTCGCTGGCGCTGCTCGGCGTGGCGCTGCTCGCCTGCCTCCTCCCGGCGCGGCGCGCGACGAAGGTCGATCCGATGATTGCACTGAGGTACGAATGAGGCGTGAACCGTAAACCGTGACAAGAAGAAGACGGGTTTTATCTCGTCACGGGTTACGGTTCACGGTTCACGCGCGAACGGAGTGAGCGATGAGGACTCTGCTGCAAGACCTGCGCTTCGGGGCGCGGACTCTCTGGAAGAGCAAGGGGTTCACGGCCGTGGCGGTCGTGACGCTGGCGCTCGGCATCGGGGCGAACACGGCCATCTTCTCGGTCGTCAACGGTCTGCTGCTCCGGCCGCTGCCTTACGCCGACTCCGAGCGGCTGGCCATCATCTGGACGCACTCGCCGGGCGCGAACGTTGCGCAGGACTGGCCGTCGCCGGGGCAGTTCTCCGCCGTCAAGGCCGGGACGACCGCCTTCGGAGACCTCGCGCTCGCGCAGGGCCAGAGCCTGAACCTTGCGGGCGAGTCGGGGGCCGAGCGCATCGGCGCCGTGCGCACCACTTCGAACATGTTCGCGCTCCTCGGCGTGCGCCCCGTGCTGGGCCGCGTCTTCCTGCCCGAAGAGGACGCGCCGGGCCGCCCGCCGGCGGTCGTCCTCAGCCACGGCCTCTGGCAGCGCCGCTTCGGCTCCGACCCCGCGGTGCTCGGCCGCTCGATTGCGCTCAGCGGGGACAGCTACGAGGTCGTCGGCGTGATGCCGCCCGACTTCCAGCTCGGCTACGAGGTGATGCCGACCGTGGGCTCGGTGCAGCAGGCCGACGTGCTGCTGCCGCTCCCGCTCAGCGCCGAGCGCATGGCGCGACAGGGCGACGAGAACTACAACATCGTCGGGCGGCTCAAGCCCGGCGCGACCGTCGAGCAGGCGCAGGCCGAGTTGAACCTCGTGGCGCGCAACCTCGGCCAGCAGTTCCCCGAAAACTACCCGCAGAGCCGCGCCTTCAGCTTCAGCGTCCGCCCGTTGCTCGAACAGGTCGTCGGCGACGTGCGCCCGGCGCTGCTCGTCCTGCTCGGCGCGGTCGCCTTCGTGCTCCTCATCGCGTGCGCCAACGTCGCCAACCTTCTGCTCGCGCGCGCGGCCGTGCGCGAGAAGGAGATGGCCGTGCGCACCGCCATCGGCGCGGGGCGCGGGCGCATCGTGCGACAGCTTTTGACTGAGAGCGTCGCGCTCTCCTTCGTCGGGGGCGTGCTCGGCCTGATCGTCGCCGTCTGGGGACTCGACGGCCTGCGCGCGCTCTCGCCCGGCAACATCCCGCGCTTGCAGAACGTCGCGCTCGACGGGCGCGTGCTCCTCTTCACCTCGGCCGTCACGATGCTGACGGGCGTGCTCTTCGGGCTCGCCCCGGCGCTGCGCGCCTCGCGCGTGAATCTGGGCGAGACGCTCAAGGAGGGCGGGCGCGCACTGGCCGGCGGCGGCGGCCAACGCCTGCGCAACGCGCTCGTCGTCGCGGAGGTCGCCCTCTCCTTAGTGCTGCTCGTCGGCGCGGGCCTCCTCATCCGCAGCTTCATGCGCGTGCAGCAGGTCGAGCCGGGATTCGACGCGCGCGGCGTCGCCTCTTTGCGCCTGTCGGTCGGAGGCACGCCCTATCAGGGCGAGCCGAGTTCGGAGTACTACCGGCAACTGCTCGAACGCACGCGCGCGCTGCCCGGGGTCGAGTCGGCGGGCCTGGTGACGATCCTCCCGCTCGGCGGCGGCATCGGGTGGGGCGGCGTCACCATCGAGGGCTACGTGCCGGCCGGCGGGCAGGACGAGATTCAGGCCGACTACCGCATCGCCGGGGTGGGCTACTTCGAGACGATGAGGGTGCCGCTGAAGAGCGGCCGCTACTTCGACGAGCGCGACGCGGAGGACGCGGCGCCCGTGGCGATCATCGACGAGAGCATGGCGCGCACCTACTGGCCCGGCGCCGACCCGGTGGGGCGGCGACTCAAGACGGGCGGCGACGACGCGCCGTGGATGACTATCGTGGGCGTGGTGGGCGGCGTTAAGCAGTACGCGCTCGACACGGACTCGCGCGTAACCGTCTACCTGCCCCACGGGCAGAACCCTTCGGGCACGATGTACCTGGTGGCGCGCACCGAGGGCGATGCGGGCGTGCTGGCGCCCTCGCTGACTAAGGAGGCACGGGCCATCGAGCCGAACGTGGCCGTCTTCGACGTGAAGACGATGGAGGGGCGACTGTCGGAGTCGCTGGCGCGGCGCCACTTCGCGATGCTGGCGCTCGGGCTCTTCGCGCTGGTGGCGCTGTTGCTGGCGGCGGTCGGTATCTACGGCGTGATGAGCTACTCGGTGGCGCAGCGCACACGCGAAATAGGCGTGCGCGTCGCCCTGGGCGCGAGCCGCCGCGACGTGCTCGGCCTCGTCCTCAAGCGCGGGATGCTGCTGGCGCTCGTCGGCATCGGCGCGGGCCTCGCCGGCGCGTTCGCGCTGACGCGCCTGATGTCGAGCCTGCTCTTCGGCGTCTCGGCCGCAGACCCCTTGACCTACGTCGCCATCTCGCTCCTGCTCGGGACGGCGGCGCTCCTGGCCTGCTACGTCCCCGCGCGGAGGGCGACGAAGGTCGATCCGATGGTGGCTTTGCGGTACGAGTGATGGGTGAAGAGTGTTGAGAGGGAGGGAAGGGAACCCCCGGTTGTTCTCAACACTCAACACTCATCACTCGCGAACGGAGTGAGCAAGATGACTCTCTGGCGTGATTTGGGTTTCGCGGCGCGGATGCTGTGGAAGAACCCGGGGTTTACGACCGTGGCCGTTTTGGCCGTGGCCCTGGGGGTGGGCGCGAACACGACGATCTTCTCGGTCGTCAACGCGCTGCTGCTGCGGCCGTTCGCGTACGAGACCACGTCGCGCGCCGTGATGGTCTGGGAGCGCGGCGTCGAGCAGGCGAACGACCGCAACTCCGTCTCGGCCGCCAACTACCACGACTGGCGCGAGCAGACGAAGGTCTTCGAGGAACTGGCCGCCTACAACCAGCAGCACTTCAGCATCAACGAAGGCGACCAGCCCGAGCGCGTCCCCGGCGCGAGCGTCACGCCCTCTCTCTTCCGCGTGCTCGCCTCGCGCGCCGAGCGCGGCCGCACCTTCACCGAAGAGGAGGGGCGGCCGGGCGCCGACCCCGTCGTCCTCATCCGGCACAGCCTCTGGCGCGAGCGCTTCGACTCCGACCCCGACATCGTCGGCCGCACCGTCCGCATCGACAACCGCCCGCGCACCGTCGTCGGCGTCATGCCCGACGAGTTCAACTTCCCCTTGAACGCCTGCCAGGTCTGGGCGCCGCTCGCCTTCGACGCGAAGGACGTGCAGAACCGCGGCAACCACTACCTGCAAGTCGTCGGGCTCCTGCGCCCCGGCGTCAACGTCGCGCAGGCAGACGCCGAGGTGCGCGCCGTGGCCGAGCGCAACCGGCAGCAGTACCCCGACACGGACGGCGGCCGCACGGCCTTCGCCGAGTCGCTCACGGACTCGTTCACGCGCGGCCCCAAGCCCTACCTCATCGTGCTGCTCGGCGCGGTCGGCTTCGTGCTGCTGATCGCGTGCGCTAACGTCGCCAACCTCCTGCTCGTGCGCGCCAGCTCGCGCCAGCGCGAGCTGGCCGTGCGCGCCGCGCTCGGCGCGAGCCGTTGGCGGCTCGTCCGGCAGCTTTTGACCGAGAGCGTGCTGCTCGCGTTCGTCGGTGGCGGGGTGGGCCTGATCTTCTCCGTGTGGGGGCTCGACCTTTTGTCGAAGGGGATACCGCCGAACTTCACCAAGTACATCCCCGGCTGGAAGCACATGGTGATCGACTCGCGCGTGCTGCTCTTCACGCTCTGCGCGTCGCTTCTGACGGGCATCCTCTTCGGCATCGTGCCGGCCGTCCAGGCGACGCGCACGAACCTGAACGAGTCCCTGAAGGAGGGCGGGCAGAAGGGCGCGGCCGGGGGCCTGCGGCGCAACCGCATGCGGAGCCTTCTGGTCGTCGCCGAGGTGGCCCTCTCGCTCGTGCTGCTCGCCGGCGCGGGCGTGATGGTGCGCGCGCTGGTCGAGATGACGCACTCCGACTTAGGGCTCAGGCCCGAGGGCGTGCTCACGATGCAGATGTCTCTGCCGCGCGAGGGCTACGAGGCGAAAGAGCAGCGCATCGCCTTCTACGAGCAGCTCGCGGCGCGCGCCGCGGCGCTGCCGGGGGCGCGCTCGGCCGCGGTCATCAACTTCGTCCCCATGAGCCGCGAGGGCACGCTCAGCTCCTTCTTCCGCGTGGACGGAGAGCCCGAGCCGCCCAAAGGCCGCCGGCCCATCGCGAACTACCTCATCGTCTCGCCCGGCTACTTCGAGACGGCGGGCATCGGGATCAAGCGCGGCCGCGGCTTCACGGCGGCCGACGACGAGCGCGCCGCGCGCGTCTGCGTCGTCAACGAGGCGCTCGCGCGCCACGTCTTCCCCGGCGGCGACGCCGTCGGGCGGCGCCTCGTCCTCTCGGAGGAGGACGGCCCCATCGAGATCGTCGGCGTCGCGGCCGACGTGAAGAACGAAGACCTCGACGAGCAGGCCGAGTGGGAGATGTACCGACCGCTCAGGCAGGACCCCTGGCAGACGATGACGCTCGTCGTGCGCGGCGAGGGCGCAGACCCTTCGGTGCTCGTGCCGGCGCTGCGCGGCGAGGTGCGCGCGCTCGATGCGGCGCTGCCCGTCTACAACGTCCGCACGATGCCGGAGATCGTGGACGAGGCCGTCTCGCCGAAGCGTCTGGCGACGTTGATGCTGACCTTCTTCGCCACGGGCGCGCTGCTGCTCGCGGCGGTCGGGCTCTACTCGGTGATGTCCTACACGGTGGCGCAGCGCACGCACGAGATCGGCATCCGCATGGCGCTCGGCGCGCAGGGGAGCGACGTGCTGCGGCTGGTCGTCGGGCAGGGGGCGGTGCTCGCGCTCGTCGGGCTGGCGCTGGGACTGGTCGGGGCGTTCGCGCTGACGCGCGTGATGTCGAGCATCCTCTACGGCGTCGCGGCCACCGACCCGCTCGTCCTCTTCGGCGTCGCGCTGGTGCTGGCCACGGCCGCGCTCCTCGCCTGCTATCTCCCGGCGCGCAGGGCCACGAAGGTCGATCCGATGATAGCTCTACGTTACGAGTAAGCAGGTCAGTACCGCCCGCGGTAGCGGGTGAGTTGCGCGTTACTCAAGAGGGCTTTAACTCGTAAGGCCGAACCCGCCCGCTACCGCGGGTGGTTCTGACCCGTTCGCGCTAAGGGGGAAGCCATGAGAACGCTTTGGCAGGACGTGCGGTACGGGGCGCGGGCGATGCGCGCGAACCCGGGGTTCACTCTGGTCGCCGTCGTGGCGCTGGCGCTGGGCGTGGGGGCGAACACGGCCATCTTCTCGGTCGTCAACGCGGTCTTGCTGCGGCCGCTCCAGTACCCGAACGCCGAGCGCGCCGTCGTCATCCAGGAGTTGAACCAGGAGGGGCGCCGCGTCCAGGTCACGCCGGCCAACTTCCTCGACTGGCGCGAGCAGGCCACCGTCTTCGAGCACATGGCGGCCATCCTTACGCGCCCCGCGAACCTCGCCGTCGGCGACGAGGCCGAGCGCGTTGACTTCGCGATGACCTCCGCCGACTTCTTCGAGGTCTTCGGCGTGCGCCCGCGCGCCGGCCGCTTCTTTCTGCCCGAGGAGGAGAAGGCCGGGCACGCCCCCGTCGCCGTCTTGAGTCACGCGCTCTGGCAGCGCCGCTTCGGCGCAGACCCTTCCGTGGTTGGTCGGAGCGTCACGCTCGACGGCGCCGCCTACGAGGTCGTCGGGGTTGCGCCCGAGGGCTTCTCCTACCCCGACCGCACGGAGGTCTGGGTGCCGCCCTACGCGCGCGTGCCCACGCTCAGCGCGCAGCAGGACGTGGCCGGCACGCGCGGCTTCGGCTTCCTGAGCGCGGTCGCGCTGCTCAGGCGCGACGAATCTTTAGCGCACGCGCGCGCCGAGATGGAGACCATCACCGCGCGCCTGCGGCAGCAGTATCCCGATTCGAACAGCAAACGCTTCGACCGCGTCGAGACGCTGCACGAGCACCTCGTCGGCGAGAGCAGCAGTGCGCTGCTCCTCCTGCTCGGCGCCGTCGGTCTCGTGCTGCTCATCGCGTGCGCCAACGTCGCCAACCTGCTCCTGGCGCGCGCCGCCGGGCGCCAGAAGGAGATGGCCGTCCGCGTGGCGCTCGGCGCGACCCGGCTCAGGCTCGTGCGGCAACTGCTCGTCGAGAGCGTGCTGCTCGCGCTCCTGGGCGGCGCGGCCGGGCTCATGCTCGGCTGGTGGGGCGTTGACCTCTTGAAGGGGCTTCTGCCCGCGGAGTTCCCGCGCCTCGCGGACATCGGCGTAGACCCGCGCGTGCTCGGCTTCACGCTCCTCGTCTCGTGCGCGACGGGGCTGGCCTTCGGGCTCGCGCCCGCGTTGCAGTTCACGAGGCCGGACTTGCACGGCGCGCTCAAGGAGAGCGCGCGGGGCTCGACGGGCGGCGCGCGCGGCGGGCGTCTGCGCAACCTGCTGATCGTCTCGGAGGTCGCGCTCTCGCTTGTGCTGCTCGTCGGCGCCGGTCTGCTCTTCCGCAGCTTCCTGACTCTGCGCGCGGTCGAGCTGGGCTTCCGGCCGCAGAGCCTGCTCACCTTCCGCCTGAGCCCTTCGGGCGACCGCTTCCAGACGAACGCGCAGTTCACAGACTTCTACCGCGGCGTCGCCGAGCGGGTCGCCGTCCTCCCCGGCGTGGAGTCCGTCGGCTTCATCAACACGCTGCCCCTGGTGAAGGGGCCGACCTCCGGCATCCAGTTCGAGGGGCGCCCGCCGCTCAGGCGCGACCAGAGGCCGTCGGTCAACTACCGCAGCGTGAGTCCCGACTACTTCCGCGCCGCCGGCATTGCCGTCGTCAAGGGGCGCGTGCCCGACGAGCGCGACGCGGCCAACGCGCCGCTCGTGCTCGCCGTCAACCAGGCGCTGGCGCGCCGGGACTTTCCGAACGAAGACCCCGTCGGCAAACGCATCAGCTACGGCACGGGGCCGGGCGGGCAGCCCATCTGGAAGGAGATCGTCGGCGTCGTCGCGGACGTGCGCAGCGAGGAGCCGGGGCGCGAGGCCGCGCCCGAGATATACGCCTCCTACCTGCAAGACCCCTTCGGCGCCGTCTCCTACGTCGTGCGCACTTCGGCCGAGCCGGAGAGCCTCGCGCCCGGGGTGCGCGAGGCCGTGCGCGCTCTGGACAAGGCGCAGCCGGTCGCGGAGGTGCGGACGATGGAGCAGCTGGTCGGAGAGTCGTTCGCACAGCCGCGCTTCAACTCGCTGCTGCTGGGCCTGTTCGCCTGCATGGCCCTCGTGCTCGCCGCCGCCGGCATCTACGGCGTGATGTCTTACGCCGTCTCGCAAAGGACGCACGAGATCGGCATCCGCATCGCGCTCGGCGCGCAGGGGAGAGACGTGCTGCAGATGGTGGTCGGGCGCGGGATGGCGCTGGCGCTGGCGGGCGTCGGGCTCGGGCTCGCGGCGGCGCTCGCCCTCACGCGGCTGATGTCGGGGCTACTCTACGGCGTCACGACCACAGACCCTCTGACCTTTGCCGGCGTCGCGCTCCTGCTCTCGGCGGTCGCGCTCCTCGCCTCTTACATTCCCGCGCGCAGAGCCACGAAGGTCGATCCGATGGTGGCACTCAGGTACGAGTAGCGTTCGGCCCTCGGCCGGCAGACCCGCCCGACCGCGGCGGGATGTCAAGACGGCACGGCCTACAGTTAAGTGCCGGGTGCCGACAGCTTCAAGCGAACGGAGTGGGCGATGAGAAACCTTTTCAGGGACTTGCTCTACGGCCTCCGGATGTTGCGGAAGAGCCCGGGGTTCACGCTGGTGGCCGTGCTGACGCTCGCGCTGGGCGTCGGGGCCAACACGGCGATCTTCCAGCTCATCGACGCCGTGCGCCTGCGCACGCTGCCCGTCAAAGACCCGCGGGGGTTGGTCGGCGTCCAACTCGCGGACCTCTCCAAGGCGCGGGGGAGCTTCAGCAGCGACTACCCCATCGTGACGAACGCCGTCTGGGAGCAGGTGCGCGACCGGCAGGAGGCGTTTGAAGGCGTCTTCGCGTGGGGGCCGGACACACTCAACCTTTCGCGCGGCGAGGCGCGCCTCGCGCGTGCGATGTGGGTGAGCGGCGACTTCTTCAAAGTGCTCGGCGTCGGGGCGGAGCGGGGCCGCGTGCTCACCCCCGCGGACGATCAGAAGGGCTGCGGCTCGCCGGTCGCGGTTCTGAGCCACGCCTTCTGGCAGCGCGAGTTCGGCGGCGACGCGGGGGCCGTCGGCCGCAGCTTGAATCTCGAAGGCCGCCCCTTCGAGGTCGTCGGCGTCACCCCCGCGAGCTTCTACGGGATGGAGGTCGGCCGCTCCTTCGACGTGGCCCTGCCGCTCTGCGCGGAGCCCCTGCTCGGCGGCGAGAACAGCATGCTCAACTCGGGCACCTCCTGGTGGCTGACCGTCGTCGGAAGGCTCAAGCCCGGCTGGACTGAGGAGCGCGCAGCCGCGCACCTCGCCTCCATCTCGCCCGGCGTCTTCGAGGCTTCGCTCCCCGCGAACTATCCGCCCGACAGCATCAAGAGCTACCGCGACTCTAAGCTCACGACCTTCGCGGCCGGCTCGGGCGTCTCGGAGCTGCGCGAGACCTACGAGAACCCGCTCTGGCTCCTGCTCGGGGTAGCGGGCGCCGTGCTGCTCATCGCGTGCGCCAACCTCGCCAACCTTCTGCTGGCGCGCGCGGCGACGCGCGAGCGCGAGATTGCGACGCGGCTCGCGCTCGGCGCGTCGCGCTGGCGCCTCGTCCGCCAGCTTCTGACGGAGAGCATGCTGCTCGCCGCCCTGGGCGCGGGCTTGGGCGCGCTGCTCGCGCAGTATTTGAGTGAGGTGCTCATCTCCCTCCTGAGCACCGAACGCAACCCGCTCTTCGTCAGCCTGCAGACGGACTGGCGCGTGCTCGCCTTCAGCGCGGGCGCGGCCTTGTTGACGTGCGCGCTCTTCGGGCTGGCGCCGGCGCTGCGCGCGACGCGCGTCGGCCCCGGCGTGGCGATGAAGGCGGCGGGGCGCGGCCTGACGGCGAGCCGCGAGCGCTTCGGTCTGCGGCGCGCGCTCGTCGTCTCACAGGTGGCCCTGTCTCTGGTGCTCGTGGCGGGCGCGCTGCTCTTCTCGCGCAGCCTCTCGAAGCTCGCGACGCAGGACGCGGGGCTGCGCCGGGAGGGCGTGCTCGTGACGGCGGTCGGCATGTCGCGCCTCAAACTCCCCGTCGAGCGTAGGCTCGACTTCAAACGGGAGCTGCTCGAACGCATCCGGGCCGTGCCCGGCGTCGAGTCGGCGGCGGACGCGAACATACTCCCTCTGACCGGGAGCGGCTGGAACAACGAGGTCTGGCTCGACGGCGCAGACCCCGGCCGGAAGCAGAGCACCTACTTCAGCCGTGTCAGTGCCGACTACTTCAAGACGTTGAATATCACGCTGCTCGCGGGGCGCGACTTCAACGCCGGCGACGCGCCGAACGCGCCGAAGGTCGCCGTCGTGAACGAGAGCTTCGCGCGCAGACTCGCCGACGGCGGGAGTCCCGTGGGGAAGAGGTTCCACGTCGAGCGCACGCCCTCGGAGCCGGAGACGGTCTACGAGATCGTGGGCCTTGTGCGCGACGCCAAGTACCAGGACCTGCGCGACGAGTTCGTGCCCGTGGCCTTCACCGCCTCCTCGCAGGCGGCGCGCCCTTCCGCGGGCGCGCTGTTCCTCATCCGTTCGACCGCGGTCTCGCCCGCCGCGCTCGCCCCTTCGATCAAGAGCGCCATCGGCGAAGTCTCGCCCGACATCGACATCGACTTCCGCGTCTTCAAGGACGAGGTGGACTCGTCGATGCTGCGCGAGCGTCTGATGGCGACGCTCTCCGGCGCGTTCGGGCTCCTCGCGCTCGTGCTCGCGTGCGTCGGCCTCTACGGCGTGATGTCCTACGGCGTCGCGGGGCGCACCAACGAGATCGGCATCCGCATGGCGCTCGGCGCGCGGGGCCGCGACGTGCTCTGGCTCATCCTGCGCGAGGCGGCGCTGCTCGTCGGCGTCGGCGTCGGCGTCGGCCTGCCCGCGGCGCTGCTTGCGGCGCGCCTCGCCGAAGGGCTGCTCTACGGGGTGACGCCGGCCGACCCGGTCTCCGTCTCCCTCGCCGTGCTTCTGCTCTGCGCCGTCGCCGCGCTCGCCTGCTACCTGCCGGCGCGCCGCGCGACGAAGGTCGATCCGATGGTGGCGCTGCGTTACGAATGATTCTTTAGTCCGCAAGCCGCAAGCCGCAATCGAAGGAGTGAGCGATGGAGACACTGATTCAGGACGTGCGTTACGGGGTGAGGACGATGCGGAAGCGGCCGGGGTTTACGGCCGTGGTGATGTTGACGCTGGCTTTAGGCATCGGGGCGAACACGGCCATCTTCTCGGTCGTCAACGCCGTGCTGCTCAAGCCCCTCCCTTACCGCAACGCCGAGCGTCTGGTCTGGGTGGCAGGCAACGTCCGCGGCGGCACCGACCGCGCGAGCGTCTCGCCGGCAGACTACGTGGACTACCGCGCGCAGAACACCGTCTTCGAGGAGTTCGCCGCCTCGCTCTCCGTGCCGTTCGCCGTCAGCCTGACGGGCGCGGGCGAGCCCGAACGCCTGACCGGCTCGCTCGTGACGGCCAACTACTTCCGCGCCTTCGGTGTGGAGACCGCGCTCGGGCGCGCCTTCGGGGCCGACGAGGAGCGCGCGGGCCCCGCGCCCGTCGCCGTCCTGAGCGACGGGCTCTGGAAGCGACGCTTCGGCGGCGACCCTTCAATCGTCGGAAAGACTTTGACGCTCGACGGGAAGACCGTCACGGTCGTCGGCATCGCACCGCCGGAGTTTCAGTACCCGGCCGGCGCGGAACTCTGGCTGCCGCTCGACCTCAATCAGCCCGAGATGAAGGCGCGCAAGGCGCACTTCCTCCGACCCATCGGCCTCTTGAAGTCGGGCGTCACGCTGGAGCGGGCGCGGGCCGAGACCGACCTCATCGCGGGCCGCCTCGAAGAGCAGTACCCGGAGTCGGACGAGCGTTGGAGCCTGAACCTCGTCCCGCTCCAGGAGCAGGTCGTCGGCAGCGTCAGGACTTCGCTGTGGGTGCTGCTCGGGGCGGTCGGGTTCGTGCTGCTGATCGCCTGCGCCAACGTCTCGAACCTGATGCTGGCGCGGGCGGCGGCGCGGCGCAGGGAACTGGCGCTGCGCACGGCGCTCGGCGCGAGCCGTTGGCGCGTGGCGCGCCAGCAGTTGACGGAGAACGTGCTGCTCAGCTTAGCGGGCGGGACGCTCGGCCTGTTGCTGGCGACGTGGGGCGTAGACGTGCTCGCCGTACTCGGCGCAGGCGACATCCCGCGCTCGCGCGAGATCGGAGTTGACGGCCGCGTCCTCGTCTTCACCGTGGCGCTGTCGGTCTTGACCGGTCTGGCCTTCGGACTCCTGCCCGCGCTGCGCGCGTCGCGGCCAGACTTGAACGAGGTGCTCAAGGACGCCGGGCGCGGCACCTCGGGGCCGGGGCGCGGGCGTGTGCGCGCCGCGCTGGTCGTCTCCGAGATCGCGCTCGCGCTGACGCTCCTGGCCGGCGCGGGTCTGCTCGTCAAGAGCTTCGTCGGCCTGCGGCGCGTCAATCCCGGCTTCGACCCCGCGGGCGTCCTCACCCTTCGGATAGACCTCGCGCGCGCACGTTACGCCAAGCCGGAGCAGGCGGCTGCCTTCTTCGGCGAGTTGCAGCGGCGCGTCGCCGGGCTGCCCGGGGTCGAGGCCGCCGGCATGGTCACCGAACTCCCTTTGAGCGGCCAGCCCAACGACACGTACTTCTACGTGGCGGGTCGCCCGCCACAGACGGCCGACCGTGAGGTCACCGCCGACTTCCGCCGCGTCAACCAGGACTACTTCCGCGCGATGCGCATCCCCGTGCGGCGCGGGCGCACCTTCACTGAGCAGGAGGTCGCGGGCGACGCCAAGGTGGTCGTCATCAACGAGACGCTGGCGCGCGAGTTCTTCCCCGACGAAGACCCGCTCGGCAAACGGCTCGTCATGAGCCTCGGCGAGCCGGTGGAGTTCGAGATAGTAGGAGTCGTCGGCGACGTGCTCCACCGCTCGCTCGAAGGCGAGGTCTACCAGATGATGTACGTCCCGACCTTGCACGTCGGCAACACCAACCTCGTCGTGCGCACCTCCTCCCCCGACCCGCGCGTCCTGGCCGCCGCGGTGCGCGGCGAGCTGGCGGCCGTTGACAGGGAGCAGCCCGTCTCGGCCGTCAGGACGATGGAAGAGGTCGTCGCGGGGTCGGTCGCGCAGCAGCGCTTCCGCACGCTGCTGCTGGCGGCCTTCGCGGGCATGGCGCTGCTGCTGGCGGGCATCGGCATCTACGGCGTCATCGCCTACTCGGTCACGCACCGGACGCACGAGATCGGCATCCGCATGGCGCTGGGCGCGGGGGCGGCCGACATCCTGAAGATGGTCGTCAGGCAGGGGATGATGATGGCGCTCGCGGGCGTCGCCGTCGGGCTCCTGGCAGCCTTGGCGCTCACGCGCGTGCTGTCGAGCCTGCTCTTCGGCGTGTCGGCCACCGACGCGTTGACGTTCGCGGCCGTCTCGCTCCTGATCGCCGCCGTCGCGCTGCTCGCCTGCCTCCTGCCGGCGCGAAGGGCGACGAAGGTCGATCCGATGGTGGCTTTGAGATACGAGTGATGACCGACGAACGACGAATAAGGGGTGAGTGAATGAGGACGTTACTGCAAGACCTGCGTTACGCCGTCCGGCGTCTGTTGAAGAGTCCGGGGTTCGCGGCGGTGGCCGTCGGCGCGCTGGCGCTCGGGATAGGTGCGAACACGGCCATCTTCTCGGTCGTCAACTCGGTGCTCTTGAAGCCGCTGCCGTACCCGGCGCCCGAAGAGCTGGTGAAGCTCTGGGAGTCGCGGCCGCGGCAGAACATGCCGCGCGTCGAGATCGCCCCGCACGAGTTCCTGGCGTGGGCCGATCAGAGTCAGTCCTTCCAAAGACTCGCCGCGACCGACGTGGCCGAGTACAACCTCACGGGGCGCGGCGAGCCCGAGCGCGTGACGGGCGCGCTCGTGACGGCCGGCTACTTCCCTCTGCTCGGTTTGGCGCCCGCGCAGGGGCGCGCCTTCCTCGAAGAGGAGAATCGGCCCGGCGCGAACAACGTCGTCGTCCTCGGCCAGGAGCTTTGGCGGAGCCGTTTCAACTCAGACCCCTCGGTCGTCGGACAGACCGTCAGCCTCGACGGCGTTGCGTGCACGGTGGTCGGCGTGCTGCCGCGCGGGTTCCGCCTGCCGGGTGGCGCGGAGCTGGCACGTCCCATCGCCTTCGACGCCGAAGACCGCTCGCAGCCCGGCAGCCACTTCCTCAACGTCTACGGTCGGCTCAAAGAGGGCGTCACGGTCGCACGGGCCGAGGCCGAGATGGCGACGGTCGCCGCGCGCGTCGAGCAGTCCTTGGGTGGGACTAACGTCGGCCATCAGGTCGCGGTCGTGCCGTTGCACGAGGAGGTCGTCGGCGGCTCGCGCACGGCGCTGCTCGTGCTGCTCGGGGCGGTCGCGCTGGTGCTGTTGATCGCGTGCGCCAACGTCGCCAACCTTCTGCTGGCGCGCGCGGCGGCGCGGCGCAGGGAGGTCGCGGTGCGCGCAGCGCTGGGCGCTTCGCGCTGGCGCATCGTCAGGCAACTGCTGGCGGAGAGCCTTCTGCTCTCGGGGCTGGGCGGGGCCCTGGGGCTTCTGCTGGCGGTGTGGGGCGTTGACCTTCTGGTGGGACTCGACCCGTCCGGCGTCCAGCGCGCCGGAGAGGTCACGCTCGACTGGCGCGTGCTCGCCTTCACCTTCGGGCTCTCGCTGCTGACGGGGCTGCTCTTCGGGCTCGCGCCCGCCCTGCAAGCTTCGAAGGCGGACCTCGTCGAGTCGCTCAAGGAGGGCGGGCGCGCGGGGCAGGGGCTCGCGCGCAATCGCCTGCGCTCGGCGCTCGTCGTCGCGGAGGTGGCGCTGACGCTCGTGCTGCTGGTCGGCGCGGGGCTGCTTTTGAAGAGCTTCTCAAGGCTGCTCGCCGTCGACCCGGGGCTCGACCCGAGGGGCGTCCTGACGCTGGACGTGGCGCTGCCGGCGGCGAAATACAACGAGCCGCAGCGCATCACGGCCTTCTACGAACAGCTTTTGCAGGAGGCCGCCGCGCTGCCCGGCGTGCAGGCCGCGGGCGCCGTGAGCATCCTGCCGCTGGCCGGCGACGACTCCTCTAACTTCGTCCAGATCGAGGGGCGCGCGCCGCTCCCGCCCGGACAGGCCTTGCGCGCCGGCCGACGCAACGTGAGCGCCGACTACTTCCGTGCGCTCGGCATCCCGCTCAAACAGGGGCGCAGCCTCAACGCTTCGGACGCCTCGGGCGCGCAGCCCGTCCTCGTCATCAACGAGGCGATGGCGCGCTCCTTCTTCCAAGGGGAAGGGCCGGTCGGCAAGCGCGTGCGCACCGGAGACAAGTCGCCGTGGGTCGAGATCGTCGGCGTCGTGGGCGACGTGCGCCACCGCGGCCTCGACGTGGACACGCGCCCCGAGATGTTCTTCCCGCACACGCAGACGCCTTCGCGGCAGATGACTCTGGTGGTGCGCTCGGCGGGCGACCCCGCGGCGCTGGCCGGCCCCCTGCGCGAACGCGTCCGGGCCATCGACCGCGACCAGCCCGTCGGCAACGTCAAGACGATGGAGGAGTGGGTCTCGGAGTCGGTGGCCTCGCGCCGCTTCACGGCGGCGCTGCTCGGCGTCTTCGCGGCCGCCGCCGCGGCCTTGGCGGCGCTGGGGCTCTACGGCGTGGTGAGCTACACGGTGGCGCAGCGCACGCACGAGATCGGGCTGCGGGTCGCTCTGGGCGCGCGGCCGCGCGACGTGCTGCGGCTCGTCATCGGCCAGGGCATGGCGCTGACGCTCGTCGGCACGGCCATCGGCGTGGCGGCGGCGCTCGCGCTCACGCGCCTGATGGCGAGCCTGCTCTTCGGCGTCGGCGCGACCGACGCGGGCGTCTTCGTCGCCGTGCCCGTCCTGCTCGCGGCGGTCGCGCTGCTCGCCTGCTACTTCCCGGCGCGGCGCGCGACGAAGGTAGACCCGATGGTGGCACTTAGATACGAGTGACGAGTGACGAGCAAAGACAAGTTCTGAATTGTCACTCGTCACTCCCGAAGGGGTGAGCTATGACGACGCTACTGCAAGACCTTCGATTCGGGGCGCGGATGCTTTGGAAGCGGCCGGGCTTCACGGCCGTGGCGGTCGTGACGCTGGCGTTGGGCATCGGCGCGAACACGGCCATCTTCAGCCTCGTGAACGAGGTGCTCTTGAAGCCCCTGCCGTTCCCCGAGCCCGGGCGGCTGGTGATGCTATGGGAGGACGCGACGCGCATCGGGTTCCCGCAGAACACGCCCGCGCCGGCCAACTTCGTGGACTGGAAGACGCAGACGCAGTCGTTCGAATCGTTGGCCGCCACCAGCTTCGAGAGCTTCAACCTGACGGGCTACGGCGAGCCGCAGAGGCTCAACGGCAACGGAGTCTCGGCCGGCCTCTTCCCTCTGCTCGGCGTGCGCCCGGCGCTCGGCCGCGGCTTCACCGCCGACGAGGAGAAGCCGGGCTCGGACAACGTCGTCATCCTGAGCCACGGCCTGTGGCTCGAAACGTTCGGCGGCGACCCGGGGGTCGTCGGGCGCGACATCCTTCTGAACGGCGATAAGTACACCGTCGTCGGCGTGATGCCGCGGGGCTTCCAATTCCTCGACCCGAACGTGCGCGCGTGGATTCCGCTCTCGCTCTCGCCGGAGGACTGGGCCAACCGCGGCGGGCACTACCTGACGGTCGTCGGCCGTCTCAAGCCGGGCGTCTCGGTCGAGCAGGCCGACGCCGACCTGAAGGCCGTCACGGCGCGCATCGCGCGCGACCACCCGGACGAGGCGGGTGACCTGGCCGCGTACGTGCTGCCGCTGCGCGAGCAGGTGGCGGGGCAGGTGCGCCGGCCGCTGCTCGTCCTCATTGTCGCCGTCGCCTTCGTGCTGCTCATCGCGTGCGCGAACGTGGCGGGGCTGCTGCTCGCGCGCTCGGCCGCGCGGCGGCGTGAGCTTGCGGTGCGCGTCGCGCTCGGAGCTTCGCGCTGGCGTGTGGTGCGGCAACTCTTGACCGAGAGCACGCTGCTCTCGGCCGCGGGCGGGGCCGCCGGGCTGCTGCTCGCGCTGTGGAGCTTCGCCTTCCTGCGGCAGTTGGTGCCGCCCTCGCTCGCGGCCTCGGCGCCGCTCGCGGTTGACGCGCGCGCCCTCGTCTTCACGCTCGTCGTCTCGCTCGTGACGGCGACCCTGTTCGGGCTGGCGCCCGCGCTCCAGGCTTCGAAGGCCGGGCCGGCCGACGCACTCAAGCAGGGCGGCGGGCGCGGCGCCGTCGGCGGCGGCGGGCGTACCCTGCGCGGCGCGTTCGTCGTCGCGGAGGTGGCGCTGGCGCTCGTGCTCCTGGTCGGCGCCGCGCTCCTCATACAGTCCCTACAGAAGCTGCGCGGCCAGTACACTTTGAAGGCGCCCGAGCAGGTGCTGACGTTGAGGACAGTGTTGCCACAGAACCGTTACCGCGAGCACGCGCAGCGCGAGGGGTTCTACGACGAAGTGCTCGGGCGCGTGCGCGCGCTGCCCGGCGTTCTCTCGGCCGGCTACACGACCTCCGTGCCTTTGGCGTGGAAGGGCGGGACGAGCGGCTTCGTGGTCGAGGGGCGTGCGCCCGCGCAGGGGCTCGGGTACGACGCGATCCACCGGCAGGTGACGGCCGGCTACCTTGAGTCTCTGGGGCTGCCGCTCAAGGCGGGGCGCTACTTCGAGGAGTCGGACGGGCCGCAGGGACAGCCCGTCGCCGTCATTAACGAGGCGATGGCGCGGACCTACTTCCCCGGCGGTGACCCGGTCGGCCAGCGCTTCAAGGTCGGCGACCCAGACTCCGAGCGCCCGTGGGTGACGGTCGTCGGCGTCGTCGGCGACATCAGGCAGATGGGCATCGAGGCGCCGGCCAAGGAGGAGTTCTACCTGCCTTACAGACAGGTCAACTACTACCCGTGGTTCGCGCCCGCGCACCTCGTCGTGCGCACGTCGGTCGAGCCCACGTCGCTCGTCGCGGCCGTGCGGCGCGAGGTGCACGCCGTAGACCCCGAGCAGCCCGTCGCGAACGTCCAGACGATGGAGGAGATTCTGGGCGAGGAGTCCTCGCAGCGGCGCGTCGGGATGACGCTGCTCGCGTCGTTCGCCGGGCTCGCTCTGCTCCTGTCATCGCTCGGCATCTACGGCGTGCTCTCCTTCTTCGTCGCACAGCACACGCAGGAGATCGGCGTCCGCCTCGCGCTCGGCGCGCAGCCCCGGTCGATCCTCGCGCTCGTGCTGGGGAAGGGGATGCGGCTCGCGCTACTCGGGGTCGGGCTCGGCCTCTGCGGCGCGCTACTGCTCACGCGCTTCATCGAGAGTCAGCTCTACGGCGTCTCGGCCAGCGACCCGCTGACCTACGCCGGCCTCGCACTGCTCCTCGCGGTCGTCGCGCTGCTCGCCTGCTACCTGCCGGCGCGCAGGGCGATGAAGGTCGATCCGATGGTGGCTTTGCGCTACGAGTGATAAGCGATGAGGACTCTGCTGCAAGACTTGCGGTATGGGCTGCGTGTGCTGTTGAAGAGCCGCGGCTTCGCGCTGGTGGCGGTCGTGACGCTGGCGCTCGGCATCGGCGCGAGCACGGCCGCCTTCAGCGTCGTCCACGCCGTCCTGCTGCGCCCTCTGCCCTTCCCGGAGCAGGAGCGCCTGTTCGTCGCCTGGAAGCGCGACGCGACGACCAAGAATCCTTTCGTCGAACTCTCCGTCGCGGACTTTCGTGACTGGCAGTCGCAGAGCCGGAGCTTCGAGTCCCTGGCCGTGATGCCGACGACCGTCTACGGCTACGGCTACGTGCTCACGGGGCGGGGCGAGCCTTTGCAGTTGGAGAGCGCGAAGGTGACGGGGCGCTTCTTCCAACTCCTCGGCGCGCGCGCGGCTACGGGTCGCGTCTTCGACGAAGCGGACGACCGCGTGGGCGGCCCCGCGGTCGTCGTCATCAGCGACCGCCTCCGGCGCGAACGCTTCGGCGCCGACCCGTCGGTCGTCGGCCAGACCGTCACGCTCAACCAGAACGCCTTCAACGTCGTCGGCGTGATGCCGCCCGCGTTCAACTTCCCCTCGGGCGTAGACCTCTGGATTCCTCTGCTCACCTCCGCGAACCCGCGCAGCCTGGAGAACCGGGGCGTCGTCTACTTGCAGGCCGTCGGGCGACTGAAAGAGGGCGTGACGCGCGAGCAGGCCGCGGCCGAGCTGGACACGATCATCGCGCGCCTCGCCGCGCAATACCCCGAGACGCAGGCCGCGGGACAGCGCGTGGTGCTGACGCCCCTGGCCGACTATCTGTTCGGCGACGCGAAGCCCGCGCTGTGGGCGCTCTTCGGCGCGACGGCGCTCTTGCTTCTGGTCGGCGCGGCCAACATCGCGAACCTGATGCTGGCGCGCGCCACCTCGCGGCGCAGGGAACTGGCCGTGCGTGTGGCGCTCGGCGCGACGCGCCGGAGGCTCGCGGTGCAACTGCTGGCCGAGAGCCTCCTGCTCGCGCTCGCGGGCGGGGCGGTGGGGCTGCTGCTGGCGTCGTGGCTCCTCGAACTGCTCGTGGCACTCGCCCCCGCGGACATCCCGCGCCTCGAAGACGTTAGCTTGAGCGGCGCCGCGCTGCTCGCGAGCGTCTGCTTCACGCTCGTCACCACGGCCGTCTTCGGCCTGCTGCCGGCGCTTTCGGCCTCGCGCTTCAACTTGAGCGAGACGCTCGCCGAAGCCGGCGGCAAGCTCACGAACGCGCGCACGGGCAACAGGCTGCGCGGCGCGCTGGTCGTGAGCGAGGTGGCGCTGACGCTCGTGCTCGTGGCCGGTGCGACGCTCATCCTGAGGAGCTTCATCAACCTGAGCGGCGTCCCGCTCGGCTTCGACCCGCGCGGCGTCCTCACCATGCAACTGCGTCTGACCGGCGCGAGGTACGGCACGCCCGAGGCGCGGCGCGAGTTCGTCAGGCAGCTCGTCGAGCGGCTCGAAGCGCGGCCCGGCGTGGTCGCGGCCGGCGGCGTGCTCACGCGCCCGCTCGAAGGCACGGTCGCCTGGGACTACAAGTTCGCCGCCGAGGGGCAGCCCGCGGACGAGGCGCGCCACAACCCCGACGCCAACTTCGAGATCATCAGCCCGCACTACTTCCGCACCTTCGGAATCCCTTTGAAGGCCGGGCGCGAGTTCGAAGAGCGCGACCGGGAGAACGTCGAGCCCGTCGTCATCTTGAGTGAGTCCCTGGCCGAGCGCTTCTACGGCTCGGCCGCGGCGGCCGTCGGTAAACGCATCAAGCTCGACCCCGAAGAGGCGGAGGAGCCCTGGCGCGTGGTCGTCGGCGTCGCCGGAGACGTGCGCTACCGCGAGCTGCAAAGCACGCGGCACGACATCTACGTCCCGCACGCGCAGGGCACGGCCAACCTCAACCACTTCGCCGTGCGCTCGAACCTCGGCGCGTCCGGCGCGCTCGCGCTGGTGCGCCGTGAGGTGGCGGCGCTCGATTCGCAGTTGGCCGTGAGCCGTGTCGTGACGATGGAGGAGCAGGTCTCGACGCGCCTCGCGCGCCCGCGCTTCACGGCCGTGCTCCTGAACTGGCTGGCGTTGATGGCGCTGCTGCTCGCGGGCGTCGGCGTCTTCGGCGTGACGGCCTACGCGGTGGCGCAGCGCACGCGCGAGCTGGGCCTGCGCGTCGCGCTCGGCGCCCGGCCGCGCGACATTCTAGTGCTGGTCGTGTGGCACGGCCTGAAGCTGGCCGCGCTCGGCATCATACCCGGCCTGGTCGGCGCGCTCGTGATGACGCGCTGGCTGTCGAGCCTTCTCTACGGTGTGTCGGCGTCCGACCCTTTGACCTACGCGGGCGTCGCGGCGCTGACGGGCGGCGTGGCGCTGCTCGCCTGTCTGATTCCGGCGCGGCGCGCGACGAAGGTCGATCCGATGGTTGCACTACGTTACGAGTAAACAGCTCAGAACCATCAGATACTGCGGGGGATTCTGACCCGTTTGCTTGGAGGCGAACTGATGACGACTCTGCTTCAGGACGTGCGGTTCGGGGTGCGGACGCTGGCGAAGCGGCCGGGGTTCGCGTTGGTGGCGGTGTTGACGCTGGCCTTAGGCATCGGGGCGAACACGGCCATCTTCTCGGTCGTCAACTCGGTGCTGCTCAGGCCGATGCCGTTCAGGGATGCGGAGCGACTGGTCATCGTCTACGAGAAGACGCAGAGCGTGCCGAAGGACTACATCTCGGTGCCGAACCTCGAAGACTACCGTGCGGGGAGTCGCTCGTTCGAGGGCTTCGCGACCTATGTCCCGCAGAGCGTCAACCTGACGGGCGCGGGCAAGGAGCCCGAGCGCGTCGTCGGCGCCTTCGTCACTTCCAGCTTCTTCAACGTGGTCGGCGTCGAGGCGGCGCTCGGCCGCGCCTTCCTCGCCGAGGACGACGCGCAGGGCGGCGGCCAGGTCGTCATGCTCACGCACGAACTCTGGCAGCGGCGCTTCGGCGCAGACCCGGAGGTCATCGGCAAGTCGCTCACCTTCAACGGCGAGCCCTACACCGTCGTCGGCATTCTGCCCGAGGGCTTCCGCTACCCGACCACGGCGCCCGACGTGCTGCTGCCCGCGCAGAAGTGGCCCAACTACAAGGTCGCGCGCTCGTTCCACGGCTGCTGGGTCGTCGGCCGCCTGAAGCCTGGCGTCACGCGCGAGACGGCCGAGGCGGAACTGCGCGCCATCGCACGGCGGCTCGAAGAGGCTTACCCGGAAGATAACCGCGGTCGCGGCGTCGAGGTCGTCGGGCTGCAAGAGGACACGGTCGGCGGCACGCGGCCGGCGCTGCTCGTGCTGCTCTCGGCGGTCGGGCTCATCCTCGCCATCGCGTGCGCCAACATCGCGAACCTTTTGCTCGCTCGCGGCGCGGCGCGGCGGAAGGAGGTCGCGCTGCGCACGGCGCTCGGCGCGAGCCGCCTGCGCCTGCTCAGGCAGTTCATGACGGAGACGCTGCTGCTCGCGCTCGCGGGCGGGGCGGCCGGCCTGCTGCTCGCGCAGTGGGGCGTGGACGCTCTGCTTGCGCTCAGCCCGGGCGACCTCCCCACCGCGCAGAGCATCGGGCTCGACGGGCGCGTGCTCGTCTTCTCGCTCGGGCTCACGGCGTTGACGGGCTTCGTCTTCGGCATCGTGCCGGCGCTCCAACTGTCGAAGACGGACGTGACGAGCGACCTCAAGGAGGGCGGGCGGGGCGGCGGCGAAGGCAGGGAGCGAGCGCGGATGCGCAGCGCGTTCGTCGTCGCGCAGGTGGCGCTCAGCCTGGTGCTGCTCGTGGGCGCCGGCCTCCTGCTCAACAGCTTCTACCACCTGCTGCGCACGAGCCCGGGCTTCAACCCGCAGAACCTTCTGACGATGGAGTACCGCCTGCCGCGGAACCGCTACGCGAAGGGCGAGCAGCAGTGGGCGTTTCACCGCGAGGTGGTCGAGCGCGTCAGCCACCTGCCGGGCGTCGAGTCGGCGGCCGTCGTGCGCGGCCTGCCCTTCAGCGGCAACGGCGGCGCCCTGACCTACCTCGTGCCCGGACAGCCCGCGCCGCCGCCGGGGCAGGAGCAGAAGGCTCTGGAGAACGCCATCGACCCGAACTACCTCGCGACCGTGGGCCTGCCGCTCATCCGCGGCCGCAACTTCACGTACGCGGACGGCCCCGAAACGCCGCCCGTCCTCCTCGTCAACCGGAATCTGGCCGAGAAGCTCTGGCCGGGCGCAGACCCGCTCGGCAGACAGCTCGAACTGCCCGAGGCGAAGATGACGGGGTCGGTCGTCGGCGTCGTCGGCGACGCCAAGCAGTACGACCTCGCCGAGCAGCAGCGGCCGCAACTCTACACGGCCTACGCGCAGAACCCGCACATCTTCGGCACGCTCGTCGTGCGCGCGCGTGTCGAGCCGATGAGCCTCGCCGAGACGGTGAAGAAGGCCGTGTGGAGCGTTGACCCCGAGCAGCCCGTGTGGAAGGTGCGCACCGTCGAGCACCTCATCGAGCAGAACTTCGCCGGGCGCCGCTTCATGCTGACGCTGATGGCCTGCTTCGCGGGGCTCGCGGTGATGCTGACGGCGCTCGGGCTCTACGGCGTCATCAGCTACACGGTCGCGCAGAGGACGCATGAGATCGGCGTGCGCGTCGCGCTCGGCGCGCAGGGGCGCGACGTGTTGCGGCTCGTGCTCGGGCAGGGGATGAAGCTCATCGTCGTGGGGCTCGGCCTCGGGCTCGCGGGGGCCTACGCCGCGACGCGCCTGATGGCGGGCCTGCTCTACGGCGTCTCGACGACCGACCCTTTGACCTACGCCGCCGTCGCGCTGCTGCTCGCCGCAATCGCGCTGCTCGCCTGCTACCTGCCGGCGCGGCGCGCCACGCGCGTCGATCCGCTGGAAGCACTCAGATACGAGTGAACGGGGTGAGTTATGAGAAGACTGATTCGAGACTTGCGGTTCGGCGTTCGGATGCTGCTGAAGAATCCGGGCTTCACGCTCGTCGCCGTCGTGACGCTGGCGCTCGGCATCGGGGCGAACACGGCCATCTTCTCGGTCGTCAACGCGGTGCTCCTACGGCCGCTCGATTACGGGGAGCCCGACCGGGTCGTCGCGCTGTGGGAGAACGTCCCGGGGAAGGGCGGCCGGTGGCGTGTCGCACCCGCGAACTTCCTCGACTGGAGGAGGCAGAATCAGGTCTTCGCAGAGGTGGCGGCCTTCAGCGCCTCGACCCTCAACCTGACGGGCGAGGGCGAGCCCGCCGAGCTGAGCGGCTCGCGTGTGAGCGAAGGCTACTTCGGCGTGCTCGGCGTCCGGCCCGTGCTCGGCCGCGCGTTCCTCGCGGAAGAGTACGAGCCGGGCAAGGGGCAGGTCGTGATGCTCGGGCAGGGGCTCTGGCGCCGACGCTTTGGCTCAGACCCGAACGTCGTCGGTAAAACCATCAGGCTCGACGGCAACGCCTACACGGTCGTCGGCGTGATGCCCGCGGGCGTCTACCCGACGTGGCCGACCACCTCGAAGATTTCGTTCGACGCGGCCCGGCAGGAATATCTCATCCCGATGTCTTTCAACCCGGCCTGGGCCTCGAACCGCAACTCGCACGTCCTCGGCGTCGTCGCGCGACTCAAGCCCGACGTGTCGTTCGCGCGCGCGCAGGCCGACATGGATTTGATCGCGGGCCGGCTCGAAGAGGCGTACCCGGCCAACAACGCGGGCGAGGGTGCTCTGGTCACGCCGCTCGCCGACGAGGTCGTAGGCGACGTGCGGCCGGCGCTGCTCGTGCTGCTCGGCACGGTCGGGCTCGTGCTGCTCGTCGCATGTGCGAACGTCGCGAGCCTGCTACTGGCGCAGCTCGCCGCGCGCCGCAAGGAGGTCGCGATTCGCGCGGCCCTCGGCGCGGGGCGCGCGCAGCTCGTCCGGCAGTTTCTCGTCGAGGGCGCGCTGCTCTCGCTCGCGGGCGGCGCTCTGGGCGTGCTGCTGGCGGCGTGGGGCGTGGACGTTTTGTTGAAGATCATGCCGCGGGAGATTCCGCGGCTTGACCAGGTCGGCGTGGACGCGCGCGTGCTTCTCTACACGCTGGCGCTCTCGGCCTTCACGGGCCTCGTCTTCGGCCTCGTGCCCGCGCTGCAAGCCTCGCGCGCAGACCTGCACGAGACGCTCAAGGAGGCGGGGCGCACTGCCGGCGCGGGGCCGCTCCGCCAGCGGTTCCGGCGCATGCTCGTCGTCGCGCAGGTCGCTCTGGCCGTGGTGCTCGTCGTCGGCGCCGCGCTTCTGATCAAGAGCTTCTGGCGCCTGCGCCAGGTAGACCCCGGCTTCAAGCCGGAGCACGTCGCGGTGTTGAGCCTGTCGCTGCCGCAGACGAAGTACGGCGAGTGGCAGAAGATGTCCGCCTTCTACTCGCAACTGGTCGAGCGCGTGGAGGGACTGCCCGGCGTGCGCTCGGCGACCGTCGCCTACGACAACCCGCTCACGTCCAACTGGCTCGACAGCTTCAACATCGAGGGGAGGCCCGACCCGGGGCCGGGGCAGACGCCCGTCGAGTGTTTCCGCCCCGTCGGCCACGAATACTTCCGCACCGTCGGCATCGAGCTGGTCAAGGGGCGCCACTTCGAGAAGCAGGACGACCCCTCGCACCCGGGCGCGGCGATCATCAACGAGGCGTTCGCGCGAAAATATTTCCCCGGCGCAGACCCGCTCGGTCAGCGACTGCTGACGAGCACTCCGGCGCGCATGTCCGGCGCCCCCGTGCCGACCGCCTTCGAGATCGTCGGCGTCGTGCGCGACACGAAGTTCAAGGGCCTGAGCGCCGAATCGTCTCCCGCCTTCTACGTGCCCGCGAGGCAGTTTCCGCTCTCAAGCATGGTCGTCATGGCGCGCGTCGATGGCGACCCCGGGGCTTACGCGCAACCCCTGCGCGACGCCGTGTGGGGCTTAGACCGCGACCAGCCGATCAACGCCGTCACGACGCTCGAAACGTTAGTCGCCGAGGACGTGGCGCAGCCGCGCTTCAACATGCTCCTGATGGGCCTCTTCGGCGGGCTCGCGCTGCTGCTCGCCGCGGTCGGCGTCTACGGGCTGCTCTCCTATTCGGTCGCGCAGCGCACGCGCGAGATCGGCGTCCGCATCGCGCTCGGGGCGCGCGAGCGGGACATCTTCCGCCTGGCATTGCGGCAGGGAGTCGCGCCCGCGCTCGCGGGCATCCTCCTCGGGCTGGCGGCCGCCTGCGCCCTGACGCGCCTCCTTTCGAGCCTGCTCTACGGGACGGGCGCGAACGACCTTTCGACCTACGCCTTCGTCGCCGTGCTGCTGACGGCGGTTGCGCTGCTCGCCTGCTACCTGCCGGCGCGCAGGGCGACGAAGGTCGATCCGATGGTGGCCCTCAGATACGAGTAAAGCGGTAAAGGGAGAATTTATGAGAACGCTTTGGCAGGACGTGCGGTACGGGGCGCGGGCCTTGTGGAAGAGCCCGGCCTTTACGTTGGTCGCGGTGCTGGCGGTCGCTTTGGGCGTGGGGGCGAATACGGCCATCTTCTCGGTGGTCAACACGGTCTTGCTGCGCGCGCTCCCGTACGAGAACTCGGAGCGGCTGGTGGCGCTCTACGTGGGGCGCGGCCCCAACGCGCCGGGCGGGCCGCTCTCGTACCCGGACCTGCTCGACTACCGCGCGCAGGCGCGGTCGTTGGAGTACGTCGCCGGCTACCAGGGCGTCGGCACCGTGATGAGTTTGGGTCAGGGCGACGAGCCCGAGCGGGTGCGCGGCACCGAGGCGATGGCCGACCTCTTCCCGGCACTCGGCGTGCGCGCCGCGCTCGGCCGCGTCTTCACGCGCGAGGAAGATGTTGAAGGCGGCCCCAACGTCATCGTCATCAGCGACGGGCTGTGGCGGCGCCGCTTCGGCTCCGACCCGAACGTCGTCGGGCGCGAGGTAGGGATGGGGCTCACGCGCCGCCCCGCGACGGTCATCGGCGTGATGCCGCCCGGCTTCAAGTTCCCGCCCGACGACCAGGAGGCGCTCGACTACTACGAGCCCTTCGTCGGCCCGAACCTGAAGTCCAACGCCGACTCGATGAACAACCGCGGCTCGATCTGGATCCCGACGGTGGCGAAGCTGAGGGACGGCGCGACGTTCGAGCAGGCGATGGCCGAGGTCGAGACCATCGCGAACCGCATCGCCACCGAATACCCCGACACGAGCGCGAACCGGCGCGCCCGCCTCGTGCAACTGCACGAAGACCTGGTCGGGCAGGTGCGCCCGGCGCTGCTCGTGCTGCTCGGCGCGGTCGGACTGGTGCTGCTCATCGCGTGCGCCAACGTGGCCAACCTGCTCCTCGCGCGCGCCGCCGCGCGCGGCAGAGAGATCGCCGTGCGCACGGCTTTGGGCGCGACGCGGGCGCGCATCGCCCGGCAGCTTCTGACCGAGAGCCTTCTGCTCTCGCTCGCGGGCGGGGCGGCGGGGCTCCTGCTCTCGGTGTGGGGCGTCGAGGCCATCATCAAGCTCAGCCCGGCGACCGTTCCGCGCCTCGCGGAGACCTCTATCGACGGGCGTGTCTTCTTCTTCGCGCTCGGCGTCTCGATCCTGACAGGGCTCGTCTTCGGGCTCGCCCCGGCGCTCCAGGCGTCGAAGACCGATCTGGCAGAGTCGCTCAAGGAGGGCGGCCGCAGCGGCTCGGCGGGCGCGCGACGCAACCGCCTGCGCTCGGCGCTCGTCGTCGCCGAGGTCGCGCTCTCGCTCGTGCTGCTGGTCGGCGCGGGTCTTCTCATCAAGAGCTTCCGCCAACTCGTCACGACCGACCCGGGCTACACGCCCGCGCGCGTGCTCGCCGTCACCGTCGCGCTCAACACGCAGAAGTTTAAAGACGAAGAGAGTCGCGCGGGCTACTTCCGCGCGGCCGTCGCGCGCATCACGCAGTTGCCCGGCGTCGAGTCGGCGGGACTCACGCGCCTGCTGCCGCTCGGGCGCAGTGACATCTTCAACAGCTTCAACATCGCCGGGCGCGCTCCGTTCGCGCCGGGCGAGACGCACAGCGCGCGGAGTTACACCGTCAGCCCGGACTATTTCCGCGTCCTCGGCGTCCCGCTGCGGCGCGGTCGCGCCTTCGCCGAGTCGGACGGGAAGAACTCGAACCCCGTCATCGTCGTCAACGAATCGTTCGTGAGCCGTTTCTTCCCCGGGCAGGAGCCGCTCGGCCAGCACGTCATCCTCGACGGGCCGGACGACAAGCCTCTGCCGCCGCGCGAGGTCGTCGGCGTCGTCGGCAACGTCCGCTTCCAGAGGTTCGACGACGAGGAGCGGCCCGAGTACTACATCCCGTTCGAGCAGGCGCCCACGGCCGTGACGCAGGTGGTCGTGCGGGCTCGGAGCGGGGACGCGGCGGCGCTCACTTCGTCGGTGCGCGCGGCGCTGAAGGGCGTAGACCCGAACCTGCTCATCTGGCGGACGGAGACGATGGACGAGCTGGTCGGGCAGTCGGTCGCGCCGCAGCGCTTCAACGTCGCGCTGCTCGGGTTCTTCGCGGCGCTGGCGATGCTGCTGGCCGCCGTGGGCATCTACGGCGTGATGAGCTACACGGTGACGCAGCGCCGCCACGAGATCGGCATCCGCATGGCGCTCGGCGCGGGGCGCGGCGACGTGCTGCGGATGGTCGTGCGGCAGGGGATGCTGCTCACGCTGTTGGGGCTCGGCCTCGGGCTCGCGGGGGCGCTCGCGCTGACGCGCCTGATGGCGAGCCTGCTCTACGGCGTCTCGGCCACAGACCCTCTGGTCTACGCCGCCGTCTCGTTGCTGCTCGCCGCGGTCGCGCTGCTCGCCTGCTACGTCCCCGCGCGGCGCGCGACGAAGGTCGATCCGATGGTGGCTTTGAGGTATGAGTGAGGAGTAACGATGACTCTACTTCAAGACGTACGTTATGGGCTGCGCGTGCTCCGGCAGAAGCCCGGGTTCACGTCGGTCGCCGTGTTGACCCTCGCGCTGGGCATCGGGGCCAACACGGCGGTCTTCAGCCTGGTGAGCGCGGTGCTGGTGCGGCCTCTGAAGTACCGCGAGGCCGAGCGGCTGGTGATGGTCTGGGAGGACGAGACGGCCGCCGGCTTCCCGCGCGAGACGCCGGCCGTCGGCAACTACGCCGACTGGAGGGCGCAGAACAGGTCGTTCGAGGACGTGGCCGCCATCGACCAGCGCACCTACGATCTGACGGGCGAGGGGGGCGAGCCGGAGAAGATTCTGGGCTTCGCCGTCACGTCGAACTTCTTCCCGCTGCTCGGCGCCGAGGCGGCCCGTGGCCGCACGCTCCTGCCCGAAGAGGAGAGGCCGGGTGGGCAGCGCGTCGCGGTCATCAGCCACGGCCTCTGGCAGCGCCGCTTCGGCGGAGAGCCCTCGGCGGTCGGGCGCGAAGTCCTGCTCAACGGCGAGCCCTACACGGTCGTCGGCGTCATGCCCGCCGACTTCCAGTTCGAGTACGCGGACGTGGCTTTGTGGGTGCCGGCCGCGTTCACGCCCGAGCAACTCGCCGACCGCGGCAACCACTACCTCGAAGTCGTCGCGCGCCTGAAGCCCGGCGTCACGGCGGCGCAGGCCGACGGGGACGTGAAGGCCATCACGCGCCGCATCGCGGAAGCCTACCCGAACCAGGCCACCGGCCTGAGCGCGGCCGTCGTCCCTCTGCGCGAACATCTGGCGGGCGAGGTGCGACGGCCGCTCCTGCTGCTGCTCGCGGCCGTCGCGTTGGTGCTCCTGATCGCGTGCGCGAACGTCGCGGGCGTGCTGCTGTCTCGCGCGGCGGCCCGGCGCAGAGAGATCGCCGTGCGTGCGGCGCTCGGCGCGGCGCGTGCGCGCATCGTGCGGCAGTTGATGACCGAGAGCGCGCTGCTCTCGGCGGCGGGCGGGTTGTTGGGGACGCTCCTCGCGCTGTGGACTTTCGCCTTCCTCGGGCAGCTCGTCCCGGCGGGCATGCGTGCGTCGGCCGAGCCGCGGCTCGACTCCGCGGTGCTCGGCTTCACGCTGCTGGTGTCGCTCGTGGCGAGCGTCGCCTTCGGGCTTGCGCCGGCGCTTCAGGCTTCGAAGACGGATCTGGGTGACGCGCTCAAGCAGGCCGCCGGTCGCAGCAATGCCGGGGCGGGGAGACGTTTGCGCGGCGCGTTCGTCGTCGCGGAGGTGGCACTGGCCCTGGTGCTTTTGGTCGGTGCGGGGCTGGTCGTCCGCACGCTCTACAACCTGCGCGGGCAGTACGCGGGGCTCAAGCCCGAGAGCGTGCTCACGCTGCGGACGCAGCTCGCGGAGAACCGTTACCGCGAGCCGGCGCGCCGCGCGGCCTTCTACGAAGGCGTGCTCGAACGTGTGCAGAGTCTGCCGGGCGTGGTCGCCGCCGGCTACACGACGGCCGTCCCGCTCACGCGCAAGGGCGGGGCCAACGGCCTCTCCGTCGAGGGCAAGGAGAACGGCCCCGGCTCCAACTGGAACGCGAACCATCGTCAGGTGACCCCCGACTATTTCCGCGCGCTCGGGCTCGCGCTGCGCGAGGGGCGCGGCTTCACGGAGCAGGACGACGAAGGCTCTCTGCCCGCGGCCGTGGTCAACGAGACGATGGCACATTCCTTCTGGCCGGGCGAGAGCGCGCTGGGGAAACGCTTCAAGACCGGCGCGCCCGATTCGCCGCAGCCCTGGCTCACGGTGGTGGGCGTCGTCGAGGACGTGCGCCAGATGGCCTCGGACGAGCCGGTCAAGGCGGAGATGTACGTCAACTACCGGCAGGCCGCGCGCTACTTCCAGTCGCCGCACTTCTACTCGTACGCCCCGCGTGACCTCGTCGTGCGCACGTCGGTCGCGCCGGCCTCCGTCGTGCCCGCCGTACGCGAGGCGGTGCGGGAAGTTGACCCGTCCCAGCCCGTCTCAAGCGTTCGCACTTTGGACGAAGTGCTCGGGCGCGACACGGCGCAGCGCCGCGTGGGCGTGATCCTGCTGGCGGCCTTCGCGGGTCTCGCGCTGCTGCTCGCGGCGCTCGGCATCTACGGCGTGCTGGCCTTCTTCGTCGTGCAGCACACGCCCGAGATCGGCGTCCGGATGGCTCTGGGCGCGAGCCCCTCTGACATGTTGCGGATGGTCGTCGGTCGCGGGATGCGACTGGCGCTCGCGGGCGTCGGCCTCGGGATCGCGGCGTCGCTCGTGCTCACGCGCCTGATCGAGAGCCAGCTCTTCGGCGTCTCGGCGACCGACCCCTATATCTTCGCCGGCCTCGCGCTCCTGCTCTCTGCGGTGGCGCTGTTGGCCTGTTTAGTCCCGGCCCGCCGCGCGACGAAGGTAGACCCGATGGTGGCACTTAGATACGAGTGAGGAGTGAGACGATGACACTGCTGCAAGACCTCCGATTCTCCGTGCGGCGTCTCTTGAAGAGCCCGGGCTTTACGCTGGTGGCGGTCGCAAGCCTGGCGCTCGGCATCGGGGCCAACACGGCCATCTTCAGCCTCGTCAACACGGTGCTGCTGCGTCCGCTGCCCGTGCAGAAGCCCGAGCGCCTCGTCTCGGTCGCGGTGGTGGGGAAGGACGACTCGATGCTCGCCTTCTCGTACCCGACCTACAAGGACTACCGTGAACGCAGCGGCGACGCGCTCTCCGGGCTCTTCGCCGAGCGGCTCGCGCCGATGAGCCTCAGCCGCGGCGGCAACAACGAGCGCGTCTGGGGCTACCTCGTGACGGGGAACTACTTCGAAGTGCTCGGCGTCGCCGCCGCGCGCGGCAGGACGTTCACGCCCGACGAAGACCGCGCCGCACTCTCCGCCCCCGTCGCCGTCCTCAGCCACGCCTGCTGGCAGCGACGCTTCGGCGCAGACCCCGAGGTGGTCGGCCGCGACGTGCTCCTGAACGGCCGCCCGTTCCGCGTCGTCGGCGTGATGCCCGAGGGCTTCGCCGGCACCGAGATCATCTACACGCCCGAGGTCTGGGTGCCGATGACGATGCAGGCGTGGATCGAACCGGGCAACGAATGGTTAGAGCGGCGCGGGACGCAGAACATCTTCGCCGTCGGCCGGCTGAAGGACGGCGTCACGGCCGGGCAGGCCCAGGCGTCGCTCAACCTGCTGGCCGAGCAGGTCGGGCGCGAGTACCCGGACACGAACGAGGGGCAGAAGATCGTGCTCGTCCCGCCGGGCTTCATCGTCCCGCAACTGCGCGGGGCGGCCGTCGGCTTCGCAGCCGTGCTGATGGGGACCGTCGGGCTCGTCCTGCTCATCGCGTGCACCAACCTCGCCAGCCTCCTGCTCGCGCGCGCCTCCGGGCGCCGCAAGGAGATCGCGCTCTGCGTCGCGCTGGGCGCGTCGCGCTGGCGGCTCGTCCGCCAACTGCTGACCGAGAGCCTTCTGCTTGCGGTCGCAGGCGGGGCGGCGGGGCTTTTGCTGGCCGTGTGGATTCTCGGTCTCGTCGCCGCCTACCGCCCGCCGATGGATGTCCCCATCTGGATCGAGGCGGCCGTTGACTGGCGCGTGATGCTCTTCACGCTCTGCGCGTCGCTTTTGACGACGCTGCTGTTCGGGCTCGCGCCCGCCTTGCAGGCGACGCGGACGGACCTCGTGCCGGCGCTCAAGGACATGGGCGGGCAGGCGGGCCGTTCGCGCTCGCGCCTGCGCAGCGCGCTCGTCGTCGCGCAGGTCACGCTCTCCCTGGTGCTGCTCGTCGCCGCCGGGCTGACGCTGCGCGCGCTCGCGCGCTTGCAGACGACGAGCCCCGGCTTCGAGGTCGGGAACGGGCTGGTCGCCTCCTTCGACCTCGGGCTGCAAGGTTACGACGAGGCGCGCGGCCGCGAGTTCCAGAGGCGCCTGGTCGAGCGCGTCCGGGGGCTCCCCGGCGTGCGCGCCGCGTCACTGACAGACCTCTTCCCCTTGAGCCTCAACTATTCGAGCAGCGACGTGTACATCGAAGGCCGCCCCGGCGCCCGCGGCGCGAACGTGCCGCTCGCAATGGTCGCCTCCGTCGAGCACGGATACTTCGACGCGATGAGTATCCCCGTCGTCGCGGGCCGCCCGTTGGGCGAGCGCGACGACGAGAAGGCCCCGCGCGTCGTCGTCGTCAACGAGACCTTCGCCCGCCGCTTCTTCCCCGGCGCAGACCCCGCGCGCGAGGCCCTGGGCAAGCGGATGAGTTTCAGGGGCGACGAGGGGCCCTGGAACGAGATCGTCGGCGTGGCGAAGGACGGGAAGTACTGGACGATTGGCGAGGCGCCGCAGATGTTCGTCTACGCGTCGATGGCGCAGAGCTACGGCTCGACGGTGACGCTCGTCGTGCGCACGACGGGCGGAGACCCGCGCGCGCTCATCTCCGCCTTGAACGCGGAGGTGCGCGCGATAGACCCGACGCTCCCGCTCTACGACGTGAAGACGGTCGAGGAGCACATGGGCGTCTCGCTCTTCCCGGCGCGGGTGGCGGCGGCGCTGCTGGGCAGCTTCGGGCTGCTGGCGCTGCTGCTGGCGGGGATGGGCGTCTACGGCGTCGTCTCCTACGCGGCGGCGCAGCGGACGCGCGAGATCGGCATTCGCATGGCGCTCGGCGCGCGGCGCGGCGACGTGCTGCGGCTCGTCGCCGGGCGCGGGATGCTGCTGGTGGGTCTGGGCGTCGGCCTCGGGCTCGCGTTCGCGTTCGCGCTGACGCGCTTCATGGAGGGGCTGCTCTACGGCGTCTCGGCGACCGACCCCTTCACCTTCGCGTTCGTCGTCGCCGTCCTGCTCGGCGTCGCCCTGCTCGCCTGCCTCGTCCCCGCGCGGAGGGCGACGAAGGTAGACCCGATGGTCGCTCTTCGATACGAGTGAGGAGAGAGATGAGAACACTACTGCAAGACGTGCGCTACGGCCTGCGCATGTTGTGGCAGAGGCCGGGCTTCACGTCGGTGGCGGTCTTGACGCTGGCCTTAGGCATCGGGGCCAACACGGCCATCTTCTCGGTCATCGACGCGGCGCTCTTGCGGTCTCTGCCTTACCGCGCGCCCGAAAGGCTCGTGCACCTCTGGGAGACGAAGCGCAGCCGCGACTTCGAGCAGCGCGAGGCGTCCTACCCGGACTTCCTCGACTGGCGCGCGCAAGGGTCGGAGGTCTTCGAGGGGCTGGCCGGCTACGCGTCGCGGCCCGTGACGCTCGCCGACGCGGGCGAGGCCACGCGCGCGCCCGGCGCGGCCGTGACGGCGAACTTCTTCGACGTGCTCGGCGTGAAGGCCGTCGCGGGGCGCACCTTCGTCGAAGGCGAGGACGGGCGCGAGGCCAGGCCCGTGGCCGTCATCAGCCACGGCCTCTGGCGGCGCCGCTTCGGCGGCGGGCCGGCGGCGGTCGGCCGCGAGATCACGCTCGACGGGCGGGCCTACACGGTCGTCGGCGTGCTGCCGGCGGACTTCAACTTCGCGCTGCTCGGCGACGCGGAGGTCTGGACACCGGTAGCGCCGACGCCCGAGGTGGCCGCGCGCCGCTATCAGCACTGGCTGAAGGTCATCGGCCGGCTCAAAGACGGCGTAAGTCTCGAAGGGGCGCGGGCGCACCTGGCGACCGTCGCGACGCGCATCGAGCACGACGACCCGGGCGCGCACGCGGGCGTGGGACTGCGCGCCGTAGGGCTACAGGAGGAATTCGTCGGCCCCATCCGCCCCGTGCTCTTCGTGCTGTTAGGCGCGGTCGGGTTCGTGCTCCTCATCGCGTGTACGAACGTGGCCAACCTTCTGCTCGCGCGCTCGGCCGCGCGGCAGAAGGAGGTCGCCATTCGCGCCGCGCTCGGCGCGTCGCGCTGGCGCGTGGTGCGGCAACTCTTGACGGAGAGCGTGCTGCTCTCCGTCGCGGGCGGCGCGGCCGGGCTCGTGCTCGCGCTGTGGGGCGTGGACGTGCTCGTCGCGTTGATACCGGCGGCGCAGCTCATGCAGATGCCGTACCTGCAAAGCCTCTCGCTCAACCTCGACGTGCTGCTCTTCGCGATGGGGCTCTCGCTCCTGACGGGCGTGCTCTTCGGCCTGACGCCCGCACTCTCCGCCTCGCGCACAGACCTGCAAGGCGCACTCAAGGAGGGCGGCCGCAGCACCGTCTCGCGCGGGAGCCGCCGCCTGCGCGACCTGCTCGTCGTCGCGGAGGTCGCGCTCGCGCTCGTCCTGCTCGTCGGCGCGGGGCTTTTGATGAAGAGTCTCGTGCAGATGCTCAGGGTTGACCCGGGCTTCGACCCGCGGGGGTTGTTGACGTTGAGGGTGGCGCTCCCGCCCGAGCGTTACGGCGAGGACGCGAAGGCCGCGCGTTTTTATGAGGAGGTGCTGCGGCGCGTCGCGGCGGTGCCGGGCGTGCGCGGCGCGGCCCTGACGGACAGGCTGCCGCTCTCGGGCGAGGGCGGGACGGGCACGCCGCTGGTCGTCGGCCGCTCATTGCCCGTCTCGGAGCAGACCGAGGCGCACCTGCGCAACGTCAGCGCCAACTACTTTGAAGTGCTGGGCGTCCCGCTCCTCAAGGGTCGCGCCTTCGCCGAGCGTGACGACGCGCAGGCGCCGCCCGTGCTCCTCGTCAACCGGACCTACGCCGAGCGCGTCTTCCCCGGTGAGGACGCCGTCGGGCGCCGCGTCAAGTTCATGTTCACGGGCGAGATGCAGTTCGAGATCGTCGGCGTCGTCGGCGACGAGAAGGTCTTGAGCCTCGACGCTCGCACGACCCCCGTCGTCTACTTCAACATGCAGCAAGGCCCGGACGGCGCGGCGGCGCTCGTCGTGCGCACGGAGACGGCCGACCCGCTGGCCGTCTCTTCGGCGGTGCGCGGAGAGGTGCGCGCGCTCGACCCG
Source organism: Pyrinomonadaceae bacterium (assembly GCA_045807865.1). Classification (GTDB taxonomy): domain Bacteria; phylum Acidobacteriota; class Blastocatellia; order Pyrinomonadales; family Pyrinomonadaceae; genus QHXN01. The sequence continues at coordinate 14,261 of JBJMGP010000087.1, read as the reverse complement.
GAGGTGCCGGTCTTCTCCGTGCAGACTTTAGAGCAGATGGTCGCGGGCTCGCGCGCGACCTTCGTGCGACGCTACCCGGCCTACCTGACGGGGGTCTTCGCGTGCGTCGCGCTGCTGCTCGCGCTGGTCGGCATCTACGGCGTCGTCTCCTACGCGGTCGCGCAACGCACGCACGAGATCGCCGTCCGCGTCGCGCTCGGCGCGAGGGCGACGGACGTGCTCCGCCTCGTGCTCGGCCACGGGCTGCTGCTGGCGCTCGGCGGCATCGCGGTCGGGGCGGCCGGCTCGCTCGCGCTGACGCGCCTCATCTCGGGTCTGCTCTTCGGCGTCTCGGCCGCAGACCCCTTGGTCTACGGCCTCGTCTCGCTGCTGCTCGCGACCGTCGCGCTCCTGGCATGTTTAGTCCCGGCGCGGCGCGCGACGAAGGTCGATCCGATGGTGGCTCTCAGATACGAATAGTCAGGTCAGGGGGAGAAGCGATGAGGACACTGTGGCAGGACGTGCGGTTCGGGCTGAGGCTGCTCTGGAAGAGGCCGGGGTTCACGGCCGTGGCGCTGGCGGTGTTGGCGCTGGGGGTGGGGGCGAACACCGCGATCTTCTCGGTCGTCAACGCCGTGCTCCTGCGGCCGCTGCCGTACCCGGGCGCGGAGCGCGTCGTCGTCTTCGAGGGCGTCAACCCTTCGAAGGGCATTAAGGAGAGCAACGTGTCCGCGCCAGACTTCGCGGACTGGCAGACGCAGGCGCGCTCCTTAGAGGCGCTCGCGATGTACTACCCGGGCGGCACGAACCTCACCGGCGCGGACGAGCCGGAGCGGGTCACGGTCGCCTGGGTCGGGGCTGACTTCTTCCGCGTCATCGGGGTGGGTGCCGCGCGCGGCCGCACCCTGCTGCCCGAAGAGGACCGGCCGGGGGGCCCGAACGTCGTCGTCATCAGCCACGGGCTCTGGCAGCGCCGCTTCGGCTCAGACCCCGGCGTGGTCGGGCGCACTATGGAGATGAGCGGGCAGAAGTGGGAGATCATCGGCGTCATGCCCGCCGGCTTCAACTTCCCGCAGCGGGCGCAAGTGTGGGGCCCGCTCCAGCTCGACGTGGCCCAGGAGCCGCGCGACAACCGGGGCGTCTTCGTCCTCGGCCGTCTGCGCGAGGGCGTCACGCTCGGGGCGGCGCAGGCGGAGATGGACGCGATCTCCGCGCGGCTCGCCGAAGCTTACGCGGTGACGAACGCGGGCTGGAGCGTGCGGCTCCAAACGCTCAAGGACACACTGGTCGGGGAGTTGAAGACGACGCTCTTCATGCTGCTCGCGGGGGTCGGGTTGCTGCTGCTGATCGCGTGCGCGAACGTGGCGAACCTCCTGCTCGCGCGCGCGTCGGGCCGGCGGCGCGAGATCGCGCTGCGGCTCGCGCTCGGCGCGTCGCGCGCGCGCATCGCGCGGCAGATGTTGACGGAGGGCGTGCTGCTCTCTCTGGCGGGCGGCGCGCTCGGCGCGGCCCTGAGCGTGTGGCTGACCGACCTGCTCGTGGCGCTCGCGCCCGCCGACACGCCGCGGCTCGCCGAGGCTTCCGCCGACTGGCGCGTGCTGCTCTTCGCCGTGGGCGCGAGCGTGCTGACGGGCATCGCCTTCGGGCTCGCGCCGGCCTGGCAGGCGTCGCGCTACGACCTCAACGAGCCTTTGAAGGAGGGCGGCCGCGGCCTCTCAGGCTCGCGCAGCCGCCTGCGCTCGGGGCTCGTCGTCGCGGAGGTCGCGCTCTCGCTGCTGTTGCTCGCGGGGGCCGGGCTGCTCGTCAAGAGCTTCACGCGGTTGCAGGCCGTAGACCCCGGCTTCGACCCCGAAGGCGTCATCACGATGCGCGTCTCTTTGCCGGGCGCGCGCTACAAGGAGCCTGCGCGCAGGGCGGAGTTCTTCGCGGCGTTGACGGAGCGTGTGAAGGCCGTCCCCGGCGTCGAGTCGGCGGGCGCGACCATCGCGCTCCCGCTCAACGGTAGTAACTACCAGATCGGGCGCGGCTTCATCCGCGAGGGGCGGCCCGAGACGCCGGAGGAGGACACAGACGCCTCCTACTCGGTTGTCACGCCCGGCTACTTCCGCGCGATGCGCATCCCCTTGCGCGCCGGGCGCGTCTTCGACGAGCGCGACCGGATGGAGTCGGCGAAGGTCGTCGTCATCAACGAGGCGTTCGCGCGCAAGGCGTTCCCGGGCGAAGACCCCCTGGGCAAGCGCATACACATCTGGCGCGACGAGAAGTTTCTGCGCGAGGTCGTCGGCGTCGTCGGCGACACGAAGCCGTGGTTGCTCGACGCGCAGGAGGCGGCCCTCCAGATGTACGTGCCGCACCCGCAGGACGCGGAGTGGGCCGGGCTCTCGCTCGTCGTGCGCGCGCGCGGCGCGGAGCCCGGGTCGCTCGTCGGCCGCGTGCGCGAGGAGGTGCGCGCGCTCGACCGCGAGCTGCCCGTCTACGACGTGAAGACGCTCGACAAGGTCGTCGCGGACTCGACCGCGTACCGCCGCGTGGCGATGTTCCTGATGGCGGGCTTCGCGTGCTCGGCGCTGCTGCTGGCGGGCGTCGGGCTCTACGGCGTGGTGAGCTACTCGGTGGCGCAGCGGACGCGCGAGATCGGCGTGCGCCTCGCGCTCGGCGCGCGCGGCCGGGACATCCTCGGGCTCGTCGTCCGCCAGGGGATGCTGCTCACGCTGGCGGGCCTCGCGCTCGGCCTCGCCTGCGCCTTCGCGCTGACGCGTCTCATCGCGGGGCTCCTCTACGGCGTCACGGCGACCGACCCGGTCGTCTACCTCGCCGTCTCGCTGCTGCTCGCCGCCGTGGCGCTGCTCGCCTGCCTCGTCCCGGCGCGCCGCGCGACGAAGGTGGACCCGATGGTGGCGCTTCGTTACGAATGAAAGGAGTAGCCAGTAGCCGGTAGACAGTAGCCGGTAGGCTCCGCCCGCCGCGCGCTTCCGGTTCTTGCGCTGCGGTCGTTCGGGTGAGATAGTTTTTCTCATCCGACCCCCTGACTATTGACTACCTTCTACTGACTACTGACGACTTAAACTTATGCCCCGTGTACTTATCGCAGATGACCAGCCGGCCGTGATCGAGGCGCTCCGCCTCCTGTTGAAAGGCGAGGGGTTCGAGACGCGCGCCGTCGCCTCGCCCTCGGACGCCGCCGAGGCGCTCGCGCGCCAGTCGTTCGACGTGGCGCTCATCGACCTCAACTACACGCGCGACACCACCTCGGGGCAGGAGGGCTTAGACCTCCTCGCGCGCCTGCGCGAGCTCGACCCGACGCTCCCCGTCGTCGTCATGACCGCGTGGGGCAGCGTCGAGCTGGCCGTCGAGGCGATGCAGCGCGGCGCGCGCGACTTCGTGCAGAAGCCCTGGGACAACGCGCGGCTCTTGACGATCCTGCGCACGCACACGGAGCTGGCGCGCGCGCTGCGCAAGGGCGAGCGGCTCGAAGCCGAGAACAAGATGCTGCGCGAGGACGGCGGCAGCGGCGAGCGGCCGCTACTCATCGCCGAGTCCGAGGCAATGCAGCCCGTGCTCGAACTCGTGCGCCACGTCGGCCCCTCGGACGCCAACGTCCTCATCACCGGCGAGAACGGCACGGGCAAGGAGGTCGTCGCGCGCACGCTCCACGCCCTGAGTAACCGCGCCGCGAAGCCGATGGTCGCCGTCAACGCCGGCGCGCTCGCCGAGGGGACTTTCGAGTCGGAGCTGTTCGGCCACGTCCGCGGCGCCTACACCGACGCCAAGACCGACCGGGTGGGGCGCTTCGAGCTGGCCGACGGCGGCACGCTCTTCCTCGACGAGATCGCCAACGTCCCCGTCAACCTCCAGCCGAAGCTCCTGCGCGTGCTTGAGACCGGCGAGTTCGAGCGCGTCGGCTCCTCGCAGACGCGGCGCGTGGACGTGCGCGTGCTCTCGGCGACCAACGCGAACCTCAAGGACGAGGCCGCGCGGGGCGGCTTCCGGCAAGACCTCTTCTTCCGCCTCAACACGGTCGAGATCCACCTGCCGCCTCTGCGCGAGCGCCCCGAAGACATCGCGGCGCTGGCCGAGCACTTCCTCGGCCGGCACGCGCAGCGCTACCGCAAGCCCCTTCGCGGCTTCGACCCCGCGGCGCTCGAAGTCATGCGCGCCTACTCGTGGCCCGGCAACGTGCGGGAGCTGGATCACGTCGTCCAGCGCGCCGTGCTCCTCGCGCGCTCCGACGAGGTGAAGCCGGCCGACCTCGGCCTCCAGCCCGCGGGCGGCGGCGGCGAACGGCGCCTCGAAGAGATGAGCCTCGAAGAGGTCGAGCGCCTCCTCATCCAGAAGGCGCTCCGCCGCTTCGGCGGCAACGTCAGCCAGGCGGCCGAAACCCTCGGCCTCAGCCGCAGCGCCCTCTACCGCCGCATGCAGAAGTACGAGATTTGATAAGAGTCGTGAACCGTGAACCGTGACAAGAGGAAGACTGCTTTACTCTGGTCACGGTTCACGGTTCACGCGTTCATGTTGAGGTTGCGCCGTGAAGACCTACGAGGCTTACGACAGCTCGCCCGATGGTTGGAACGTCTCTTCCACGCTGGAACTGAGGGACGACGGGCGGTTCAGCTACTCGGAGGGGCGGACGGACTACACCAACGCGAGCCTCTCCGGCGGGGCCGGCGGGACCTGGCGGCGCGACGAAAACGTCCTCGTCTTTCAGGCCGAGCGCGTGTACCCCCCGATCTACTTCCCGTGGGCAGTCGGGAGGGAGTTGCGCGCCGTGGAGCAGAAGGACGCGCTCGACTTCGGGGGCGGCTGGACTCTGCGTGAGCCGGGCGAGCGCGTGATAAAGGTCCCCGTGCGCAACGAAGGCAACCGGCCGCTCGTCGTCCGGCTTGAGCCGTGGGGGATCAGCAACATCCTTGAGCCGGGCGAGAGGCTGCACATCGTCGGGCGCGGCCCCTGGGGGTGGAAGACGTACAAGATTGATTGGGGCGCCGACGAGGTCGTCTACCACGGCTGGCCCGGCTCGCGCGTCGATGTCGAGTACGAGCCGAAGCCGCCCGCCCCGCCGAAGCCGACCGCGCCTCCGGTTGAGCCTCCCGCCGCCCCCGCGGTCGAGTCCCCGCCCCGGCCGGCGCCGACGCCGCCCCCGACGCTCAACCCCTTCCACGTCTCGCCCGAGCTGGCCGCGCGCATCAGGCGTCGGATCGAAGAGCTGCCCGCGGAAGGGCTCGGGAACTGGGTCAGTCGGCTCTGCAAGGAGCACGACGCGCTGCCGCTCGACGCCACGGAGTACTGTGTGTGGGCGCTGCGCACCGACGGGCAGGTTCTGCTCATCGACCTCGACTCCGTCGCTCATCTGGTGGAGCCCGAGGAGAATTCTCTGACGGCCTACGGCGCGCTTCAGCGGGGCGCGCGAGGGTACCCCGAGCTTGCCGAGCTGCTCGCCCAAAGACCCGTGGGCGTCGAGGATGAGGGCGGCCCGCAGTCGCCCTAGTCTTCTGCCAGAACAATAATCCTGTCTTCGGGTTGGAAGGTGAGGGGCTCGGACTTGGGCGGGTTGACACGGACGCCGTAGGCGCGTGATGCGTCGCCCGCGTGGCGCTCCAGGCGGTAGCCGATGGCGGTCTCGCCGCGCCGCCGCGCCGCCTCCGCCACCGTGTAGAAGTTGACCGCGCGCCCCGTCAGGACGTAGTCACTCGCCGGCTTGAGGTAGATTTCCGAACCCTCGGAGCGGAAGAGGTCCTGGAAGACTTCGAGCAGTTCGCCGTTCTCGGAGACCTGCGTCAGCAGGAGCCCGGTCAGCTCGTCGCTCACGATGAAGTCGTCGGCCTTGGCGACGGCCGCCAGCGCGCGGTTGCGCACGTCCACCATCTCGCTGACGACGCTGTAGGACTCGCCCTTCTTCCGCTCGATGTCGCGCAGGTGGAGCAGCGTGATCATCGTCTTGGCGTCGGCCGCCTGCGCGTCGAGCTGCTCGGCGTAGCAGAGGAGGATGAGGTGCTGGAACGAGGTCAACTCCAGACGGTCGAGCACCTGCCGGTCGGTCGTGTCGCCCTGCTCGAACTCCAGAGAGAGGTGGCGCAGGTTCCCGGCCTCGGCGTCGAGCCACGTCCCCTCGCGCGGCGTGTCGGCCACGACCTTGAGGAACGAGCCCTCGGGGACGTAGTTGTCCAGCTCGCGCACGATGGTGCGGCCGCGTTTGTTCCAGCCGAGGATCAGGATGCGCTCCGGGCGGCGCTCGGTCTCGGCCGTCTGCGCGAGGGCGCCCTCGTCCGCGGCGCCCGCGGGCGCGCCGGTGTAGACGACCTTGTCGTCGTCCTCGGCGATGACGATGACCTTGTCGCCCGTTTGAATGACGGTCTCCGCTGGCGGGTTGATCCGGACGCCGCCCGCGGCGAGCCGCAGCCCCATCAGCGAGCAGTTCTCGTAAGAGAGCAGCGCCTCGCCGTACGTCCGCCCGGCGAGCTGCGGCTCCTCCTGCATGTAGATTTCGTCGCCGCCGTAGTCGAGCAGCTCCGTGTAGACGATGGAGAGTCCCACCTGCAGACAGGTCTGCACTGTGATGCGCGCGATGATGTCGCCCGACAGCACCAGCTTCGCCTCGTCGCCGCCGACGATGCGCGCGACCTCCATGTTCTTCTCGTCGTGAATCTCGGCGACGACGTGGTAAGGCTCCTCACGCCGGTTCGGGTTGTTCGTAATCGCGAGGATCATCTTGATGACCTGCGCGTCGGCGTCGTCCGACCCCTCCGGCGAGAGGATGATGATCGACTTGGCGGCGTGCGGGTTGACGATCTCAAGGTCTACGAGGTCGATGGGGTTGCCCGAGCGGCAGACGACACGCGTGTTCTTCGTGTCGCCGACCTTCAAGCGGATCTCCTCCTCCATCTCGACCTTGTCGCGGTCGGCGAGGATGACGATGCGGGGCCGCTTCTGGTTCTCGTTGGCGATGACCAGCTCCCTGATGATGAGGAAGACGCGCGACGACCAGCCGAGGATGAGCGTGTGCCCCTCCTCGACGACGAACGAGCGCCCCTTGCGCAGCTCTTCGAGCTTGCCCTGCAACCCGCTCGACAGGACGCTGATGAGCAAGCTGACGATGAAGATGCCGCCCACGGTCACGGCGAACATCAGCGCGCGGTAGCCCCAGCCCGTATCGCCCGCCACCGTGCCGGGGTCGATGGAGCGCATCAGGCTCTGCCAGAAAGCCTCCGCGAAACCGAGCGCCTGCGGCTCCTGCCCCTCGGCGGCCTCGGGCGCGAGGCCGGTGAGAAGGATGACGGCCGTTGCCGTCACCACGACCAAGACCGACCCGAGGGCGAGCCAGCCGATTAAAGAGACGGTGCCGCCGGAGAGACTCCGGTCGAAGGCGTAGCGGAGGCGTTGGGAGAGAGTCGGTTTTTTCATCGGTAGCTTGTGTAGAGGCGCGCCGCGAAGGCAGGGCGGTAGAGCGTTTCCGCGGGCGCCGGGTCGTCAAGTCTTTCTGAGGTCTCAGGCTCCCTGGGCCGCGGGCCTGTTCTCTGTCGAGATTATAGGGTTCGTCCGGCGGATAAACCTAGTCTACAATTCGAACGACGGCGTCGGCCTTCCGTAAAGCGTGAGTGAAGGGATGAAATCTGAGGAGCAGGTCTCGGGCAGTCTCGGCGCCGCCGGCGTGGGTGCGGCGGGGCTGCGTCCCGCCCCGCCCGAAGACATGCCCCGCGCGCCCAACGACTCTGCGCCCGCCCCTTCAAGCTCGCCGCACGCGCCGGTAGACTCCGGCCCGCCCGCGCGGGTCGAGGCGTCTGTCCCCGCCGCGACTCAGTCCAACACTTCACCAACTTCTTCGAGGCGTCGGGACGGAGGGCGGCGCGAGCGGCGCGAGCCGATGGCGCACGAGCGGCGCGTGCTCCTGATGGCCCTGGCGGCGGGGGCGCCGGCCGTCGTCGTCTCGCTCGTGCTGCTGTGGGTCGGAGGGTACACGCCGAAGGTCGTGTGGACGCTGGGGGCTCTGGTCGTCTGTTTCTGGCTGGGCTTCTCGTTCGCGGTGCAGGGGAGGGTCGTGCGGCCTTTGCAGACGGTGTCGAACCTTCTGGCGGCGCTGCGCGAGGGCGACTACAGCTTCCGCGCGCGCGGCGGGCGCGGGCACGACGCTTTGAGCGAGGTCATCCGCGAGATCAACGCGCTCGGCGAGACGATGCGCGCGCAGCGCATCGGCGCCCTCGAAGCGACGGCGCTCCTGCGCACCGTCATGGCCGAGATCGACGTGGCCGTCTTCGCCTTCGACCCGGAGAGACGTTTGCGTCTCGTCAACCGCGCGGGCGAGCGCCTGCTCTCGCGGCCTGAGGAGCGGGCCTACGGCCGCACCGCCGAGGAGCTGGGCCTCGAAGACGTTCTGCGGCTGCGCGAGACGGACACGACGCGCACGCTCACCAAGGCGTTCCCCGGCGACGGCGGGCAGATGCGCCGCTGGGGCGTGCGCCGCAGCACCTTCCGCGAGCGCGGCGTCCCGCACCAGCTGCTCGTCATCGGCGACCTGAGCCGGCCGCTGCGCGAGGAGGAGCTGAAGGCCTGGCAGCGCATCGTGCGCGTGCTCGGCCACGAGCTGAACAACTCGCTCGCGCCCATCAAGTCCATCGCCGGCAGCGTCTCCAGTCTGCTCGCGCGCGAGCCCCTGCCCGCGGACTGGCGCGAGGATGTGCGGAGCGGCCTCGACGTGGTCTCGGCGCGTGCCGAATCCTTAAGCCGCTTCATGGAATCCTACGCGCGCCTCGCGCGCCTGCCGCCGCCGAAGATGGTGCTCGTCGAGCTGGGACAGCTGGTGCGGCGCGTGGCTGGGTTGGAGACCCGCGTGCGCGTCTCCGTTATCCCGGGGCCGGAGTTGCTGGTGCGCGCCGACGCCGACCAGCTCGAACAGCTCCTCATCAACCTTGTGCGCAACGCGGCCGACGCCTCCCTCGTGACGGGAGGCGGGGTGCGCGTCGGCTGGCGCGCCACTTCGAACGGACACGTCGAAATCTGCGTCGAGGACGAGGGATTGGGCCTGGCGAACACTTCGAACCTCTTCGTGCCCTTCTTCACGACGAAGCCGGGCGGGTCGGGGATCGGGCTCGTGCTCTCACGTCAGATCGCGGAAGCGCACGGCGGTGCGTTGTCGCTTGAGAACCGGAAGGGCGGGCCGGGCTGCGCGGCGCGGCTGCGGCTGCCCGCTTGAATCCCGCTTTTGGGACGCGCCAGTCCCGCAAGTGGGCAGCCGGTGCGCGGCGACTGTGCAAAATGTCCGTTTTCGGAAGTGGCACGCGGTTTCCTTCTCGAACGCGTATCGGAATGGGAGTTCCGCGCGACTCGGGAGTCCGGCGGGGGTTTGGATCGTCCTTCGCCGGACTCCCGAGCGAAATTTATAAATCCCCACGGGTCGTGGGCGAGGCCAACAGATGATTGAACTGAGAAACGTCGAGAAGTTTTACGAGACGGGCGCGGGGCGCACCTACGTTCTGCGGCGCGTGGATGTGGCCGTGCGCGAGGGGGAGTTCGTCTCCATCATGGGGCCTTCGGGCTCGGGGAAGACGACGCTGCTCTCCATCATCGGCTTCCTCGACAGCGCTTGGAACGGCGAGTACTACTTCATGGGTCAGCCCGTCCACAAGATGAACCACAAGCAGCGCGCCGAGCTGCACAAGCGCCACGTCGGCTTCGTCTTCCAGAGCTACCACCTCATCGACGGCCTGACCGTGAAGGAGAACATCGAGGTGCCGCTCTCCTATCGCGACGTGAAGCGCTCGGAGTCGCAGGCCATCGTCGCCGACACGCTCGACCAGTTCCAGATCGTCGGCAAGAAAGACCTCTACCCCAACCAGCTCTCCGGCGGCCAGCAGCAGCTCGTCGCCGTCGCCCGCGCCGTCGTCCACGCGCCCAAGCTCATCCTCGCCGACGAGCCGACGGGCAACCTCCATTCGAGCCAGGGGCGCGAGATCATGGAGCTCTTCAAGCGGCTCAACGCCGCCGGCACGACCATCATCCAGGTCACGCACTCCGAGGCCAACGCCGCCAACGGCGACCGGGTCATCCAACTCGCCGACGGCTGGGTCGTGAAGGAGGGGGAGAATGCAGTAGGCAGTAGGCAGTAGGCAGTTAGGAAGAAGATGAGCGGGCAAAGTAAGCGGGGGCGGCGAGATAAACAACTCGCCGCCCCCGATTCGTTCAGGCAGATTCGTTAAGACGCTCCCCGCCTGAACTGCCTACTGCCTACTGCCTACTCCTCCAGCCACTTCGACGGCGGCTCCTTCTTGGCGGGTGCGGCGGGGTCGGGCTCCCAGAGTTTGACGGTGGAGTCGTAGCTGGCGGTCAGCAGGAGCATGCCGCGGGGGGAGAACTTGACCTCGTTGATCTCCTCCTGGTGCGCCTCGAACTTGGAGAGGAGCCGGCCGGTGCGCGCGTCGTGGATGCGGACGATGCCGCCGCCGCCGGCCTCGGCCAGGAGGCGGCCGTCGGGCGAGAACTCGATCTCGTAGACCATCTCGGGCTGGCGCAGCTCGCGCACCTTCCGCCCCGTCTCCGCGTCCCAGATGATGAGCTTGTGGTCGCGCCCGCCGCTCGCCAGCGTCGTCCCGCCGGGCGCGAACGCCACCGAAGTCACCCAGTCGCCGTGCGCCGCCAGGGTGTGCAGAGACTCTCCGGTGCGCACGTCCCAGAGCCTCACGGTGCTGTCGTGCTCGGCGCTGGCGCTGGCGAGCCTCCGGCCGTCGGGCGTGAAGGCGAGCGCCGTGACGGCGTCGTCATGCCCCGCGAGCGAGCGCACGAGCTGACCCGTCCTCACGTCCCAGAGGCGCACGACGTGGTCGCGCCCGCCGCTGGCGAGCAGCCGCCCGTCGGGCGAGAAGACCACCTCGAAGATGCCGTCCTCCTGCGCGGCGAAGGTGCGGCGCGGCCGGAGCGTGCGCGCGTCGCGGAGCTGCACCCGCGAGCCCTCGCCGCTGTCTGTGCAGGAGGCGATCAGTCGCCCGTCCGGCGAGACGGCCACGTCGCTGACGGTGCCGTTCGTCACCCGCGCGCTTCTCAGCAGCCGCCCCGCACGCACGTCCCACACGCGCACGTATCCGTCGTCGCCCGAGGTCGCCACGCGCGTCCCCTTCGGGTAGAAAGCCGCCGAGTAGACCGCCCCCTTGTGCCCGCGCAGAGTGCGCTTGAGCCTCCAACTTCCGGCCGCCGGCAAGGGCCCGTCCTTCCGCGTCGGGTCGGGCGGACTCTTCTGGGCGGAGTTGTCCGAAGGGGGCGAGGGCCTTCTGCCGGCGCGACCCTGCGTGCGTGCGTCCAACGACACAGTAGTGAGGGCCAGGGCCGCCGTCAGCGCAAGCGCGCGGCGGCGAAAGGGGTTGGGGCTCATCTTCTCCTCCAGCACGGGCACGTTAGCACCGCGCGTCCCGGCGAGACAAGGGAAGGGCGCGCGCGGCCCGGAAGCGGGGCGGGGACGGAAAAAAAATATTTGAGCCGGGGCGCAAAAAACATTATCCCCCCACGTTCGTTTTTTACGCGTTACTGGACGAAGGCGTTAACAGAAGACGCCGCAGGCTGGAGGGCAAAGGCGATGGGACAGGCAAAACAGATACGGGTCATCAAGGGCGGGCGCGCGGCGCGTGAGGCGGAGACGGCGCCGCAGGCCACGGGCGTCAAGTCGGCTGCCGCGGCCGTCCGCGAGGTCAAAGACGTTGTCTCCGACTGGGTGCGCGACCACCGGCAGCGCTCCGACGAGTTCCGACGGAACTACTCGACGCTCCTCGGCGAGATGGGCTTCAAGACGCCGAGCTACGGCGGGCGCACGGCCTGAAGAGTCAAAGGGGATCTCAAGATTTATGTCGGCGGCGGGGGCCGCGGGCGAGTGAGGGTAGAGAGATGTTGAGCGTAATTCAGATCGCAGCGGTCGTCCTGTTGTCCGGCGTCGCGCTGATGTTCGCGTCCGAGGGCTTCGCCTTCGCCGTCTCGCGCGTGTTGGAGGCGGCCTTCGACCGCGCCGAGTACCGGCTGGCGCTGCGCGCACAGAGCCGCGCCGACAAGATCAAATCGCGCCGCCGCGAAGAGCGTCGCCGCGCCACGCGCGCACGCGCCGAGGGTTTCGCGCCGGCCGAAGCTTACCTCTCGCACGCGGGGTGAGAACGAGTAGACAGTAGACAGTAGAAAAACCAAGACGGCGCGCTCCGGTTATGAGCCGAGCGCGCCGTCCGTTCTTTCTACTGGCTACTGTCTACTTTGAGAAGCGGCGGACGAGTTCGTTGAAGCGCGGGTCGGGGCGGAGCGAGTCGAGGCGCGGGTCTACCCGCAGGTAGGTGAGGCCGACCGAGTGCTCCTCTTCGGCGCGCGCGAGCCAATCGAAGGCCGCGTCCAGGTCGCCGAGCAGCGCGTTGATGACGGCGAACTCGTAGGCCGTCACCCACTCGCGCTCGCGGTTGGCGACGAGCTCGTCGAGGAGGGCGCGCGCCTCCTCCGCGTTGCCGCACGAGGCGAGGACGTGCGCCTGCTTGGCGCGCGTCGTCGGCGTGTCGCCGGCGAAGGCGCGTTCCTGCTCGAAGACGGCCATCGCGTCGTCGCACATCCCGCGCACCTCGTACGTCCAGCGCAGGATGATGTGCGCCGAGATGGAGCCGGGGTCGAGTTCGAGCGCGTCGCGGCAAGCCTCTTCGGCCTCATCGAAGCGGCGGGCGTTGAGGAGGATGTTGGCGACGGCGGTGGCGATGACGGGCGAGCGCGGCGCGATCTCGCGCGCCTTCCTGATCTCGGAGACGGCCTCGTCGTGGCGCCCCATCGCCGAGAGGTTGAAGGCGTGCCAGCGGCGCGCGACCGCGTTGTCGAGATTGAGTTCAATCGCGCGGCGCAGCTCGCGCTCGGCCGCCGCGAAGTCGCGCTCGTAGTTGAAGAGGACGAAGCCGAGCGAGGCGTGCGCCTCCGAGCAGTCGTCGTCGGCCTCGACCGCGCGCAGGGCGGACTGCTTCGCGCTCGCCCACGCGCCCGCGGGCGGCGGCTCGACGTACCAGTTCAGCAGCGAGTAGGAGTCGGCCATCTCGGCCCACGCCAGCGCGTACGCGGGGTCGAGCTGGACGGCGCGCTCGAAGCGCTCGATGGCCTGGCGCAGCCCCTCGGCCGTGCGGCGCGTGACGAAGTAGCGGCCGGCCTTGTAGAGCTTGCGCGCCTCGTCCTCGTCGCCGCGCGACGAATGGAGCGGGCCGGACTCGACCGCCTGCCGGCCCGAGGGCGTCGAGTCGCGTCCGGGGCCTGCCGCGCCGCCGCCGGTGTTGACCGGGCGCGAGCCGATGTTGGCCGCGGGGCCGACCGTGCGCGAGGCCGCCGGATTCTTCGTCCGCGACAGCAGGTCTCGGAAACGCGTGTGCGCGCGCAAGGGGTCGAGCTGCGGCTCCGTGCCGAGCCAGACGACCCACGGGTCTTGCACCTCGACCGCCTCTTCTAAGAGGTCGAGCGCCGGGGCGGTCTCGCCGAGTTGCAGGTGGACGAGCGCGCGGTGGTAGGGCGTGACGAAATGGCCCTCCTCGTCGCGCGCGCGCATCTGCGAGAGCAGTGCGCGCGCCTTGTCTACGCGCCCCGCCGCCGCGTAGGCGCAGGCAAGGTTGGCCGAGAGCATCGGGATGTCGCCCAGCAGTTCGACCGCGCGGCGCGCCTCCGTCACCGCCTCTTCGAAGGTGCCCGCGCGCCGCAGGTTCCAGCTCAGCACGAAGCGCGCCGAGCCGTAGCGCGGCTCGCTTTGAAGCAGGCGCCGCGCCTCGTCGGCCGACTCCTCGAAGCGGCGCGCCTGGTAGAGGCACCACGCGAGGAAGTAGAAGTTGAAGGGGTTGAGCGGGTCGAGCTCGCAGGCGCGGCGCGCCTCGGCGATGGACTCGTCGAAGCGCAGCTCCATCGCGAGCTGGCAGGCGTAGTGCGCGTGCGACTGCGTGTAGTTCGGGTTCAGCTCGATGGCGCGGCGGAAGTGCTCGCCGGCCATCTGCCACTGCGTCGCGTGCGTGACCAGGCAGAGCCCGAGCGAGGTGTGCGCCTCGGCCAGGTTCTCGTCGAGCGTGATGGCGAGCTGCGCGGCCTCGCGCCCCTCGGCGAGCTGCTCGGCCGGCGGCGCCAGCCCGTAGACGGCGAGCCAGCAGTGATACTCGGCGATGCCGGCGTGCGCGGCGGCGAAGCGCGGGTCGAGCGTGACGGCGCGGCGGTAGCAGGCGTAAGCCTTGGCGAAGCCGTCGGCGCTCATCGTGTACCAATGGTAGCGGCCGCGCATGTAAGCCTCGAACGCCTCGGCGTCGTCCGTCCCGCGCTTCTGGAGC
>JBJMGP010000086.1:0-31224 GCA_045807865.1 Pyrinomonadaceae bacterium | reverse complement strand
TGAACCGTCAACCGTCAACCGTGACCAGAGAGAATGGGGCTTTATCTGGTCGCGGTTGACGGTTGACGGTTCACGTCATTTCTCGCTTTCGCCTTTTGCTTTTCACTTTTGCCTTTTAGAATGGTCACGGGCATGAGAAATCTCCACACGGCGGGCAGGGAAGAGGGCACGGTGTCAGCCGCCGAGGCGGCCGAGCGGGTCGGGCTGTTGCGTGCGGCCGTCGAGCGCGTCATCAAGGGCAAGTCGGAGGCCGTGCGCTTAGCGACCGTGACGCTGCTGGCCGGCGGCCACCTCCTCGTCGAGGACGTGCCGGGCGTGGGGAAGACCACGCTCGCGCAGGCGCTCGCGCAGGCCATCGACTGCGCCTTCCAGCGCATCCAGTTCACCTCAGACCTTCTGCCCTCCGATGTCATCGGCCTCTCGGTCTACGACGAGCGCGCCGGCTCCTTCGAGTTCAAGCACGGCCCCATCTTCGCCAACATCGTCCTCGCCGACGAGATCAACCGCACGACGCCGAAGACGCAGTCGGCGCTCCTCGAAGCGATGGCCGAGGGGCACGTCACGGTCGAGGGCGTGACCTACCGCCTGCGCGCGCCCTTCATGGTCGTCGCCACGCAGAACCCGGTCGAGCACCACGGCACCTACCCGCTCCCCGAGTCGCAGGTGGATCGCTTCATGCTGCGCCTGCGCATCGGCTACCCCGCGCCCGACGTGGAGAAGGAGATCCTGCGCGACCGGGAGCACGGCGACCCGCTCGAAACCTTGCGGCCGGTGCTGTCGGGCGAGGAGGTCGTCGAGTTGCAGCAGGCCGTCAACCACGTCTCGGTGGACGACGCGCTCGTCGATTACCTGATGCGCATCGTCGCGGCGACACGCGAGTCGGAGACGTTAGACCTCGGCGTCAGCCCGCGCGGCACGCTCGCGCTCTTCCGCGCCGCGCAGGCGTACGCGCTCACGGAGGGGCGCGACTACTGCCTGCCCGACGACGTGAAGCGGCTCGTCCTGCCCGTCTTCGCCCACCGCCTCGTCATCAACTCGCGCTTCTCCTCCTCGCTCCACCGCCGCAGCGAGGAGGCCGAAGAGGTTTTGCGCGAGATCATGAAGACCGTCAGCGTCCCCCTTTAAGGGCGTGAACCGTGAACCGTCAACCGTGACAAGAGAAAGCTGTTTTATCTCGTCACGGTTGACGGTTGACGGTTCACGCCCTTCACCGTTATGAGCAGATTCAGTCGTTGGCGTAACACGATCCTGGGGACGCTGGTCGTGCTGAGCGGCGTGGGCGCGGCGGCGCTGACGGTGCTGGCGCGGCGGAGCGGCGACTGGGAGTTGACGCGGCTCGGGGCCATCGCGTCGATTGTCTTCGCGGTGCTCATCGTCATCTTCGTCGTGCCGCCGCTGGCGCGCAACGCGCGGGCGGAGGCGGCGCGGCTCGACCTCTCGTTCCAGGTGACGGGGGGCGGCGTCGTCTTCGTCTGCATCTACACGGTCGTCGCCTTCGCCGCCTGGAACACGGGCAACAACCTCCTCTTCCTCGTCTTCTCCGTCCTCTCCTCGACGCTCTTCGTCGCGCTCGCGGCCGGGCGCGTCAGTCTGCGCGACCTCGTCGTCACGGCGCGCTTCCCCGACCACATCTTCGCGGGCGACCCGGCGCCCGTCATCGTCACCGTCAACAACACGAAGCG
This sequence comes from Pyrinomonadaceae bacterium, assembly GCA_045807865.1. Lineage (GTDB taxonomy): Bacteria > Acidobacteriota > Blastocatellia > Pyrinomonadales > Pyrinomonadaceae > QHXN01. The sequence continues at coordinate 29,542 of JBJMGP010000086.1, read as the reverse complement.
CCTGCTGCCCTCGCTCTCCGTCGTGGTCGAGGCGCGCGAGCGCGCCGAGCCGCAAGGCCAGACGCGCGGCCTCTTCCGGCGACCTCGGGAGCGCAAGCGCGCCCTCGCCTACTTCATGTACCTGCCGCACCGCGCCAAGGTCGAGCAGCGCGTCGAGCAGACCTTCGCCGCGCGGGGCCGCGTGCTCATCACCGGTTTTGAAATCTCGACGCGCTTCCCGTTCGGCTTCTTCCGCCTGCGCCGCCGCCTGCGCGCGCGCGACGTGGAGATCGTCGTCTACCCGAAGCCCGAGGGCCTGGGCGACGAGCTGCACCTGCTGCCCATCGACGCCGGCCAGCTCGAAGCGCAGAGGCGCGGGGCGGGGCACGACCTGCACTCCTTGCGCGAGTACCAGCCGCACGACGACGTGCGCCACATCCACTGGAAGGCGACCGCGCGCCACGGCCGCCTCGTCGTGCGCGAGTTCACGGCCGAGGACGAGCGCCGCGTCCACGTCGTCTTAGACACTTTCGTCGAGGACAGCCCGGAGGCGCTCGTGCGCTTCGAGCGCGCCGTGACCGAGGCCGCCTCGCTCGTCGCGCACTTCCTGGAGGAGCGGGCGGAGGCGCGCCTGAGCGACGGCGAGGGCGAGTCGCGCTACGGCCTCGGGCGCGAGCACCTCTACGCCTGCCTGCGCCGCCTCGCGCTCGTCGAGCCGCACCGCGTCGCGCCCGACTCGCTCGCCCGCCGAGACTTCTGGCAGCACGTCGAGCCGCCCACGCCGGAGGCCGGCTACGTCATCCTCGTCACCACCGCCCCCCGCGGCACCATCCCCGCCGACCTCTGGCGCAAGTCGCACGTCATCCACCTGTAAGAATGCGATAACCACGCGTGGGAATGGCATTCCGCCGCATGGGAACGCCATTCCGCCGCGTGGGAATGGCATTACGTCGGATGGGAATGCCATTACGTCACGACGCAATGGCATTACAACGCGACGTAATGGCATTGCGACGCGACGTAATAGCATTACAACCCGACGTAATGGCATTGCGACGCGACGTAATAGCATTTCCACTCGACGTAATGGCATTTCCACTCGACGTAATGACGTTGCGCGGCGCGGTGAACGCGCGCGGGGGCGTCGGTGCGGTAACCGCCGCGCTGTCAGGAGAGCCATTTGGTCAGGAGATGGCGGTCGTGGTCTGCGAAGCCTGCGCGGCGGTAGACGGACTGTGCGCGTGTGTTCTGGTGGTCAACTTCGAGGTGCAACGCGCGCACGCCGCGCCCGCGGCAGACGCCCTCGGCGTAGCCCAGGGCGGCCGTCCCCAGTCCGCGCCCGCGGTACTCGTCCCTGACGAACAGCTCGTCGATGAAGGCGTCGCGCCCGCGGAACTCGATGCTGAAGCCGAAGGCGATGACGAGGTAGCCCGCGACCTCTTCACACAGCAGCATGAGGCAGACGAGCCCGAGCGCGTCGTTCGCGAAGAGCTGCGCGAGCGCGGCGCGCACCTCTCGCTCGTCGAAGGCAATCTTCTCGTGCGCGTTGAAGTCGCGCATCATCTCGACGAGCACGTCGGCGTCTGAAGCATCTGCGACCCGAAAGGACGGTTCCATGTGTGCCTCCCTCTGAAAGTTCTCACGTCCGGATTCCTGTTACAATGCGCGGCATGATCTCGGCACAGACGGCGCGGCGGGCGGTGTGGAGGCCGCTGTGGGAGCTGCCGCGGCGCTTCGACCTCATCTGGCCGCTGGCGCGTAGGATGACGCTGGCGCGTTACCGCGGGTCGGCGCTGGGACTGTTGTGGGCGCTCCTGACGCCGGCCGTGATGATCGCCGTCTTCACCTTCATCTTCGCGGGCCTCTTCGGCGCGCGCTTCACGGAGAAGGGCACGCCGTGGGAGTACGCACTCTATCTCTTCTGCGGGCTTCTGCCCTGGACGGCCTTCTCCGAGACCCTTTTGCAGTCCGCGGGGATCGTCGTCGCGCACGCCAACCTCGTCAAGCGCGTCGTCTTCCCGCTTGAGACGCTGCCGGTTGCGCAGGCGCTCGCCTCACTCGTCACACAGCTCTTCGGCACGGCCGCGCTCCTCGTCGCCACCCTCCTCATCCGCGGCGAGCTGCACGCGTCGTCGCTGTGGCTGTTCGTGCTGCTCGTCCCGCAGTTATTGTTCACGCTCGGGGGCGCGTGGCTCGTCGCCTCGCTCGGCGTCTTCGTGCGCGACACGTCGCAGGTGCTCGGCCTCGTGCTGATGGCCTGGATGTACCTGACGCCGATCATCTACCCCGAGCAGGTCGTGCCCGCGCGCTTCCGCCCCGCGCTCGAACTGAACCCCTTCACCCCGCTCGTGCGCAGCTACCGCCGCGCCCTGCTCGAAGGCGCGCCGCCCGACTGGGCGGGACTCGCCTACATGACTGCCTTCGCCCTCGCCGTCTTTCTCCTCGGCTACTGGTGGTTCGCACGCACCCGCAAGAACTTCGCGGACGTGATTTGAAGCCGGTAGTCAGCAGACGGTAGACAGTAGACAGTAGGCTCCGCTTCGCGGACGTTGATGATGATGACCGCAGGGTTCGAGCGACGACGGTTTTCCTACTGGCTACTGGCTACTGTCTACTGGCAACTCCCCGGTTTGACTTGCCCGCAGGGCTTTGGCATAAAGGCGTCCGACGCGCACGCCTCGAACTCGACCCCCGACCGGCTCGCCCGGCACGCGCCGCCGAACCTACAGACATGGCGAAGAAAGCGCAGCGTTACCTCAACCGGCTCGGGCTCCATTTGGAGCGCGCGCGGCAGCGCTTGCGGCGGAGCGGCTTCTCGAACTTCGACGAGGAGCGGATGCTGGCGGAGTTCGTCGCGCGGCTCTGCACGGAAGAGTCGGCGCGCGTCGCCGTGGACGTGGGCGCGGGCGACGGCATCCGCGGCTCGAACACCTACGCGCTCTTCCTGCAAGGCTGGCGCGGCGTCGGCTTCGAGGGCGACGAGAAGCGCGCGCGCCGTCTGGCCCGCGCCTATAAAAATCTGGAAGGGGTGAGGGCGCGCCACGCGCTCGTCACCCCCGCCAACGTCGTCAGGCTGCTGCGCGCCGAGGGCGTGCCCGAGGACTTCGGCGTACTCAGCCTCGACATCGACAGCTACGACTACTGGGTGCTCGACGCGGCCTTGCAGAGCTTCCGGCCGCGGGTCGTCGTCACCGAGATCAACGAGAAGATACCGCCGCCCGTCCGCTTCCGCGTCGGGTTCGACCCCGACTTCCGCCTGCAACATCACTTCTTCGGCTACAGCATCGCGAGCCTCGAAGAGCTGTGCCGACGCCACTCTTACGCGCTGCTCGCGCTCGAATACAACAACGCCTTCATCGCGCCGCGCGAGCTGCTCGGCGACGCGCCCGCGCTCGACGCCGAGACCGCCTACCGCCGCGGCTACCTCGAACGCCCAGACCGCCGCGACCGCTTCCCGCGCAACCAGGACATGGAGGCGCTCCACACGCTGGGCCCCTCGGACTCCGTCGCCTTCATCAAAAACTTCTTCGTACGCCACGAGGGCAAATACGAAGTGAGCCTCGCCGAAACGCCCGAGCCCGCCGAAGCCGTTCACACCTGACCGTGCAAGCTTCAAGGAAAATTCAAACAGGGATGGACAGGAGTTACAGGATTAAGGATTTGAAATTTCAGAGCTTAAATCTCCAATCCTGTAACTCCTTCCTGTCCATCCCTGTTAATCTCCTCAGTCCCTAAAATCACCACCACGCCCATCATCCACCAGACGAGCAGCGCGACCTCCGCGTCGCCGAAGTTGTAGTTGACGAGCGAGCTGGCGAGGAAGCCTGCGAGCGCGCCCGTGACGCCGAGGGCGAGCCCGTGCGCGCCCCCGTCCGGCGCGTCGCGCCAGAGGCGCTCGGCACGCGCGGCCATGCGCCAGAAGACGAACATCAGCCAGAGCCAGAAGATGAGCGCGGGCAGCCCGCGGTCGAAGGCGAGCTGGACGGGCGTCGAGTGTGCGTGCAGCATGTCGCTGCCCGGGAAGCCCCACTCGGCCCAGTGCTCGTGCACGGCGTCCATGCCGTGACCGAAGAGCGGGTGCGCAGGCGTGCGTTCGACGGCGACGCGCGCGACCTGTAGACGCAACGACGCGCTCGCGTCCCCGAGTCGCAGCGCGCCGCTCGCGCGCGTGCGCCACACGGCCGCGGCGCCGAGTACGAGCACACACGCGACGGCCGCCGCCACCAGAGCGCGCTGACGGCCCCGGGCCGCCGCACGCCAGGCCAGCACGCACGCGCCGAACGCGAAGGCGACGAGCGTCGTCCTCATCGCCGTCAACGCGATGCCTGCCGCGAGCGCCGCGAAGGCCGCGCCCGCGAGCCAGACACGCAAACGCGCCCGCCTCGCTTCGTCCGAAGACTCTCCGGGCTCTCTCCCCCTTTCACGCAGCCAGCCGGCGAGCGCGAAGCCGAGGGCGAGCTGCGCGATGATCTGCAAGACCTCCGCGAAAGTCTCGTAGTGTCGCGTCCAGCCCGAGGCGCGGAAGCTGTGCGTGCGCCCACCTCCCTCGACGATGCCGGAGGGCGAGGCGGCGGCGCGCACCTCTTCCGTGACGACCGCGCCCGGCCACTCGACGTGCTCGCCGCGCGAGACGACGCTCAACTTCACCCTCTCGCCCGCGGGCGTCCGGCGGATGGCCTCGTCAATCTCTTCGACCGTGGAGACCCGTTTCCCGTTCACGCGCCACACGGCATCGCCCTCGCGCAGAGGCGTCGCGCGCCGCAGAGGGCTGTCCACGCTCAGACGCCGCACGACGACGCCGCGCCCCACGGCCAGCTCGCCCGCGCCCCACAGAGCCCCGGCCGCGCCCGAAAGAATCATGAGCGCCGCGAGCAGCACCGCCGCCCTCCGTGTGACGAGCGCCTGCGTGAGGTAGAAGATGAGAAGCGTGCTGACGTTAATCAGCTTCGGCACGCTCACGCGCGGCTCCTCAGAGAGGAAGCAGGAGAGGGCAGTCCAAGCGAAGAAGAGCCAGAGCGGCAGGTCGAGCGGCGTGCGCCTCAGTCCCGTTTGACGGGTCGCCAGCGTGCGCGCGAGCCAGCCGAGGACGGCGAACGAGACCCCTATCCAGGAGACGGCGATGGAGTGCGGCGCGGCCAGCGCGTAGAGCGCGAAGCCGGCCAGCCCGAGCCCCTGCGCGGCGCGCGCGAACCGGCCCGGGACGGCCTCGGGCTCGACGGGCGTGGGCTCAGCCTCCCCCTTCAGGGCGCCGTTTTTGTCCGTCTTTATTTGCATAAATCCTTGTAGAAGGAGTTGGTTGACACCCGCTCACGGCGGGTGCTAACGTACAAAATTGCCCGTCCTCGGAGGCAGGGGCGTGAGAGCCGTGGACAAGTAAGTATACCGCCGGGCCCGGAAAGCACCCTGTCGCTGCCCTGTCCGCCCTCGCGTCACTTCAGTCCACTTCCACAGACCGTTACAATATCCCTGATGGGTTTCGACAAGGCAAAAGCCATCCGTGCGGCTGAGAAGTACCTTGCCTCGGGCAAGATTCCGTCGGCCATACAGGAATACACCCGCATCGTCGAGCACGACGCGGAAGACTTCAACGCGCTGAACACGCTCGGCGACCTCTACGCGCGCATCGAAAAGCGCGCCGAGGCCGCCACCTGCTATCGCCGCGTCGCCGAGCATTATCGCGAACAGGGCTTCACGCTCAAAGCCGTCGCGATGTACAAGAAGCTCACGCGCTTCGTCCCGGAAGACCAGCACACCGGGCTCGCCCTCGCCTCACTCTACGAGCAGCAGGGCCTGATGGTGGACGCGCGCCGGCACTACCTCGTCGCGGCCGAGGCCCTCGCGCGCGCGGGCCAGTCGCGCGAGGCGCTCGACGTGCTGCGCCGCATCGCCGACCTCGACCCCTCGAACACCGAAGTCCGCCTCCGCCTTGCCGAAAGCTTCGCCAAAGAGAATCTGCCCGACCTCGCCGCCGAGGCTTACACGGAGGCCGGCGCGCGCCTCGCCGCACGCAAGGAGTTCGAGCCGTCGCTCGAAGCCTTCAACAAGGCGCTGACGCTCCGGCCCGCTTCGCATGCCGCGCTGCACGGGATGCTCTCGGCGCACGCGGCGTTGGGGACGGCCGAGGACGCGGCGGAAGTTTTAGAACGCGCCGTCAAGGAGCGGCCCGGCGACCTCGAAGTCCGTGCCATGCTCGCGCGCGCCTACGTGGACGCGGAGGACGCCGCGCGCGCCGAGGCCGCGACGCACGAACTGGTCAGCCGCGACCCTTCGAGCTTCATGCTCCTCTTCGACGTGGCGCGGCTCTACCTGCGGCAGGGCAGCCCGGACGACGCCGCGCGCCTGCTCGACTACGTGGCCGAGCCCGCGCTGGCCGCGCGGCAGGAGTCGGCGCTCGCCGAACTGCTCCAGGAGGTGCTCGCGCGCAACCCCGAGCAGATGGACGCGCACCGCCTGCTTGTGCGCTGCTACTCGTCGATGCACGACGAGGTGAAGCTGCGCTCGGCGCTCGAACGGCTTGCCGACGCGGCCGAGGCGACCGGGGCGGTCGAGGACGAGCGGCTCGCGCTCACGCGGCTCGCGCGGCTCGCGCCCGACGACCAGGGCAACCTCGCGCGTCTGGAAGAGCTGGGCGGCCCGCTCTTCGAGGAGGCCGGCCAACCGGCGCAGTCGTCCGAGGAGCCCGCGAGCTTCGAGCGCTTCATGCTGAACGACGACGCGGCACCGGGCGCGTCCGCCGAAGCACCGCCGAGCGCGCCGCCGGCCCCGGAGTTCGAATGGAATTCTGTGTCGGAGTCAGCGCCGGCCCCGGCGCCGGCCGCGCCGGCCGCCGATGCCAGCGCCTCTTTCGCAGACCTCAACGATCTGACCGACGGCGGCGCGGCCTTCGAGACGCCCGCGCCGGCGCAGCCGCAGACCGGCTTTCAGGAGTTCGACTTCACGACGCCGGTCGCCGACCCCGGCCAGGGCGAACAGCCGACGGGCGCGAGCGTCGAGCGCATGCTCAAGCAGGAGCTTGAGAGCGTCGAGTTCTACATCGAGCAGGGCTACGCCGACATCGCGCGCGACACGCTCGACATGCTCGAACGCCAGTACGGTGAGCACGCAGAGATCGGCGCACTGCGCGCGCGCCTCGCGGCGGCGGAAGAGGCAGCGGCGACCGGAAGCCCCGACCCGGCGCCTGCCTTCGACACCAACGCATCCGCCGGCGCGGCCGACTCCTACGCCTTCGACCCGGCGGCCTTTGAGTCGCCTTCAACCTTAGACGAGCCCGCGGCGCCTGCCCTCTTCGAGGTGCCGGTGGCGGCCGAGCCCCCGCCGCCGGCGACGACGAGCAACTCTCAACCGAAGCCTTCCGGCGCGGGCATCGACCCCGGACTGGCGGCCATCTTCGACGAGTTCCGCGAGGCCGTCGAGGAGGACGGCGAAGAGGAGGCGGGCAGCGACTTCGACACGCACTACCAGATGGGCCTGGCCTATCGCGAGATGGGGCTCTTAGACCAGGCGGTCGAGGAGTTCCAGACCGCGGCCACGCAGTCCGCGCCGGGCGACGGCACGCCTCGCTTCCTGCAATGCTGCAACATGCTCGGCCACTGCTTCATGGAGAAGGGCATGCCGCGCCCCGCCGCGCTCTGGTTCAAGCGCGGCCTTGAGGCGCCCGGCCACACCGAGGACGAGTACCAGGCCATGCGCTACGACCTCGGCACGGCCTACGAGCGGATGGGCGAGAACGGCCGCGCCATCGAAGTCCTCTCCGAGGTCTACGCCATCGATGTCTCCTACCGCGGCGTCGCCGAGCGCCTGCGGGAACTACAGAAGGCAAGTAAATAGTGAATGATAAATGGTGAGTGGCTGCCGCTGCTGTTTACCATTTGCCATTTACCATTTACTATTCCCCACTTATGGCTTCGAGGCTCACGGTCATCTTCTACATCCTCCTGTGTCTGGAGGCGGGCATCTTCCTGACGCTGCTGCCCTGGTGGCAGCCCTGGGGGATGGGCGACTGGGGCGACAACTTCTTCCTCGTCATGCTCGCGCAGAAGACGGGTTTCGTGGGGCTCCAGCACGCGGTCGCCTCGGGGTGGGTGCGCGGCGCCGTCTCGGGCGTCGGCCTGCTCAACCTCTCAATGGCCCTCTGGGAGATATTCCACTTTAACGAGACCGTGCGTAAACTTCAGGGCGCCGACGCGCCGCCGTACAGGCCGGAGGTTGAAGCCCCCGCGGCGAGCGAGCCGCTCCCGACCGCCGACACTCTCCCGACGATACCCACGCAAGTTCAGGATGCCCCGAGCGCCCGCGCGACCGATCACGTACCTCATCACGGGCGGCGAGACGAGTAGCGCGACCGGCCCGGAGTCCGAAGAGTTCCGCCGCCTGCTCGCCCTCGTCCGCGCCGCCGCCAAAGCGCGCGTCACGCTCGTCCAACTGCGCGAGAAGGAGTTGACCGGCCGCGTCCTTTTCGAGCTGGCCTCGGCCGCCGCGCAGATCGCGCGCGTGAGCGCGACGCGCGTCCTCGTCAACGACCGCGCCGACATCGCGCGCGCCGCCGGCTGCGACGGCGTCCATCTGACGACCAACTCGCTCGAAGTCTCGACAGTGCGCCGTGCCTTCGGCGAAGAGTTTTTGATAGGCGTCTCGGCGCACACGTTCGAAGAGGCGCGCGCGGCATATGTGGGCGGGGCGGACTTCGCGGTCTTCGGCCCCGTCTTCGACACCCCCTCGAAGCGCGCTTTCGGCCAACCCGTCGGGCTCGGGGCGTTGACGAAGGCCGCGCTCGAACTCTCGCCTTTCCCGCTCGTCGCGCTCGGCGGCGTCGGGGAGGAGGAGGTCGAGCAGGTCTTGCGAGCGGGCGCGGCGGGCGTGGCTGGAATCCGGCTCTACGCTAACGGACAAAGCCTCGCGCGAATCGTGCATCACATCGGCCGGGCATACGGCCCCGCAGGGCTCGATGAGTGAAGTGACACAGACGCCGGTGGCTTTGACCGTCGCGGGGTTCGACCCTTCGGGCGGCGCGGGCGTGGTCGCCGACGTGAAGACGTTCACCGCCTTCGGCTGCTTCGCGGCGGCGGCCGTCACGTCGCTCACCTACCAGAATACGACCGGCGTCTTCGGCGCCGCGCACCAGACGGCCGAGACGGTGCGCGCGCAAGTGCAAGCCGTCGCCGAAGACTTTACGGTCGCCGGTGCGAAGACCGGTATGCTCCCGACGCGCGAGATCATCGTCGAGGTCGCGCGACTCTTCCGCGATGCCTCCCTGCCCGCGCCCGTCGTAGACCCGGTGGTGCGCTCGACCTCGGGCTTCGACCTGATAGATGACGAGGCGCTCGACGCTTTGAAGAGCGAACTACTCCCGCTCGCGCGCGTCGTCACGCCGAACATCCCCGAGGCCGAGCGCCTCACGGGCTTAAGCGTCCGCGACCGCGGGGGGATGCTTGAGGCCGCGCGCGCGTTGCGGCGGATGGGCGCGCGCGCGGTGCTCGTCAAGGGGGGCCACCTCGCGGGAGAAGCGACGGACGTGCTGCTCGACGAAGAAGGCCGGGTTAAGACATACACCGCCGAACGCATCGAGACCACCTCGACACACGGCACGGGCTGCACGCTCGCGGCGGCGATAGCCGCGTGCCTCGCCCTTGGCCTCGGCCTTGAAGACTCCGTGGGCGCGGCCAAGCGCTTCGTCACGGAGGCCATCCGCCGCGCGCCGGGCCTGGGCCGCGGCCACGGCCCCGTCAACCATTCGGTCACGGCCCATTTCTCAGAGCCGACCCCTTTAAAGCCATGAAACAGAGAAGCAGACAGACCCGGAACGTTAGGGCGCGCGCGGCCGCAGTCGCCGCGTGCCTCTCGCTGCTCGCAGCGCTGACCGCTTCGGCGCAGGGCGATTTGACGGGCGGCGTCGGGCAGTTCGCCATCCAACCCAAGAAGCCGAAGGTGGTAGTGACGGCGAAGCCGAAGCCGCCGACCGTCACGCACGGGCCGCGCGCGACGAAGAATGACAAGCTGCTCGATGCGGCGGGCCGCGGCGACGTGGCGGCCGTCGCCGGCTCGGTCAAGGCGGGCGCCGACGTGAACACCACATCTAAGGAGGGCTGCGCGGCCCTCGTCTACGTCGCGGCGGCCGCAGAGGCGGCGGCGGCGCAGGAGCTGCTCTCGAAAGGGGCGGACGCCAACGCGCGCTGTACGGACGGCGTGACGGCGCTGATGGTCGCGGCCGAGGCGGGCAACGCCGAGACGGTGCAGGCCCTCACCGCCCGCGGCGCGAACGCGAACGCGCAGACGGAGGACGGCCGCACGGCGCTGATCTTCGCGGCGTCGAACGGGCACCTGCCCGTGGTGCGTGCGCTGCTGGCGGCCGGGGCGAACCCGAACGCGCGTCACAAGGACGGCCGGACGGCGCTCACCTTCGCGGCGGCCAACGGCTACGCGGCCGTTGCGGAGGAGCTGCTCGGGAAAGGGGCGGAGGTGGACGCGCGCGCCGAGGACGGTTGGACGCCTCTGCTGTGGGCCTCCTGGTTCGGCCACGCCGACGTGGTGAATCTGCTGCTGGCAAAGGGCGCGGACGTGCGCGCGCGCGACAACGACAAGGACACCGCGCTGATGAAGGCGGCCACGCAGGGGCACATCGCGCTGGTGAAGCTCTTCCTTGAGCGCGGGGCGGAAGCGGACGCGCGCGGCAACGGCGGTGGGACGGCGCTCCTCTTCGCGGCGCCGCGCCCGGCGGGCTACGACATCATCGAGGCGCTGACGGCGAAGGGCGCCGACGTGAACGTGCGCAACGACGCGGGCATCACCCCGGTCATCAGCGCCGCCGCGAACGGGCGCGTCGCGGCGCTCGATCTACTCCTAAACAAAGGGGCCAGCGCCAGGTCGGCCACGCCGAAGGGCTGGACGGCCCTCATCGCCGCCGCCAGCAAGGGGCTCAAGGAGAGCGTCAAGCTCCTCCTCGAACACGGCGCCGACGTGAACGCCAAGTACGAGGACGGCCGCACCGCCATCGACTTCGCCGAACAGAACGGACAGACGGAGGTCGTCGCGATATTGAAGGCGGCCGGCGGCAAGTCGGGGATAAAGCCGTAAGTCGAGTAAACCGTAAACCGTGAACCGTGACAAGATGAAGAACTCGTCTTCTCTAGTCACGGTTCATGGTTTACGGTTTACGGCTCTTTACGCTTCCTCAATCGTGACCTTCTCCATCACCACGTCGCTCTTGGGTCGGTCGCCGGGGTGCGTGGGCGCCGTGGCGATCTTGTCCACCACGTCCTGGCCCTCGATGACGCGGCCGAACTTGGTGTAGGAGGGCGGCAGAGCGTAGTCCGTGTGCATGATGAAGAACTGCGAGCCGTTGGTGTTCGGCCCGGCGTTGGCCATCGCCACGGTGCCTTTGGCGTAGGCGCCGCGGTAGAGTTCGGACGAGCTGTTGATCTCGTCGTTGAAGCGCCCGCCCCAGGCCGAAGCGCCGCCGCGCCCCGTCCCCGTCGGGTCGCCGCCCTGGATCATGAAGCCCTTGATGACGCGGTGGAAGATGACGCCGTCGTAAAAGCCCTTCTCGGCCAGCAGGCGGAAGTTCTCCGTCGTCTTCGGCGCGTCCTCCTCCAACAGCTCGAAGCGGATCGTTCCCATGTTCGTTTCGATGCGTGCGGTGCGGTTAGCCATGATGCTCCTTTGAGTAGTCAGCGGACAGTAGTCAGTAGAAAAAACCTCTCGGTCGAACCGTTCGGTTGTCAGCGTCAACGACCGCAGCGCGGAGCGCCTACTGTCTGCTGACTACTGTCTACTGACTACTTCTTGAAGAACGAATCTTTCAATCGCGTCGGCGACGCCGTCGTCGTCGTTAGCGGCCGTTGAGTGGAAGCGCCCCGTCGCGTGGAGGCCGGGGTCGGCGTTGCCCATCAGGACGCCGGTGCCCGCCCACTCAAGCATCTCCAGGTCGTTGAAGTTATCGCCGACGGCCATCACCTCCTCGCGCGTGAGCCCCTGCTCGGCCGCCACCGCCGCCAGCCCCGCGCCCTTCGAAGCCTCCGGGTGCAGCACGTCCAGGAGCGCGAAGTCCATCTTCGGGTAGAGCGTGAGTAGCAGTCTCACGGCGCCGCCCAACTCCTCCTTCATCGTCTCAGACAGCCGCTCCATCGCGGCACAGCCGCCCGAGAAGGCGACGTGCAGCGGGTCGTGGTCGAGGTAAGTGTCGAGCGACTCGACCTGCCGGATGGCTGCGGCCGCCTCCTCGCCCACCACGCGGCGCGACCACTCGATGTACTTCGCGAGCGCGGTATTGCCGGGGCTGATCTGGTCGTAGACGAGGAGGCCCGCCCCGACGTGGTCGTCGCTGACGAGCGCGTCGGCGCCTTGCCCACGGCCCACGCGCACGACCGCCCGCGCGGCTTCGACCGGCATCAGCACGGCCGCGACGGTCTCCAAAGAGTGCGCGTGCTTGGTGAGCGCGCCATTGTGCGCGATGACCGGCACGTCCAATCCCAACTCCAGGGCCAGCGGGCGCGCGTCGCGGAAGCGCCGACCCGTGACGAGCGCCAGGCGGACGCCGCGCGCGCGCGCCCCGTCGATGGCGGCGCGGTTGCGCCCCGACACACGCCCGCGCGAGTCGAGCAGTGTGCCGTCCAGGTCGAGGGCGATTAAGCGGATTGCCATCTTCGGTGGCACGACTCTAGCACCCGTCCGGGGCGCGCGCAAACAGCCGGGACGGAGGCCCCCGCGTCTTCCGTTGATCCGAAATGCGGCCCGTTTACGCGTTACGGTTGAACAGGAATCTGTCGGGGCGGGGCGGGAGGTGGCGATGAACGAAGAGCAGGTTACGCTGGTGCAGGAGAGCTTCAAAAAGGTCGTGCCGATTGCCGACGCGGCGGCGGCGCTGTTCTACGGGCGGCTGTTCGACCTCGACCCGGCGCTCGAATCGCTCTTCAAGGGCGACATAGTGGAGCAGGGGCGCAAGCTGATGCAGATGATCGGCGTGGCCGTGAAGAGCCTCGACCGGCTCGAACAGGTTCTCCCGGCGGTCTGCGCGCTGGGTGCGCGCCACGCGGGCTACGGCGTGCGCGAGAAGGACTACGACACGGTCGGCCGCGCCCTCATCTGGACGCTGAAGAAGGGCCTGGGCGACGACTTTACCCCTGAGACGGAGGCCGCCTGGGCCGAAACTTACGCGGCGCTCGCGGGCGTGATGAAGTCGGCGCAGGCCGAGGCCGCGCGTTCGGAGTTGGTCGCCCTCGCGCGCTAAAAATCCGCGCGTTAAAAATATCCTCCGTGTGATAGTTCCCGCGCGCCTTTTACGCTTTAACTGTCAGCGGAGATTCCCTGAGCACACACGGCGGTCATCCGCGCCGTGACTCTTGCCGCGGACGACGACGCCTCGCCGCGCACGTCCGTCACACGCGACCCCATCCGCGCGCCCGCCAAGGGGGCGCCTACATCCCTGCCCGCGGCGCACGCCGCGGCAACCCCCAACCTCGCCGACCCTTAACCCTCTGAACCCTTACGTAAGGAGATACAGATGAAGTTGATCCAGAGAGCACTCGTCATCGCCGCGCTCTTAATCTGCGCGCGCGCCTCTTACGCACAGACTTATCAAATCGTCGGCACACAGGCCGCGACCGTCGCGGGCGACCTGACGAAGACCGTCACGACCGTCCAGGTGGGCACGAATCCGCTCGACCGCTTTCTCATCAGCCGCGTCAAGAAGAGCGCGGGGCAGGCGCACAGGGGCACGCTGCTGCTGCTGCCGCCGCTGGGGAGCGGCTTCCAGAACTACGAGGCGGTCGTGGGCGGCGACTATGGCAAGTCCTTCGCCGGCTTCTTCGCGCGCCGCGGCTTCGACGTGTGGGGCTACTCGCAGCGCGTGCAGGGCTTGACGGCCGGGCAGTGCGAGTCGGGCGCCGTGGACTGCTCGGCGATGGCCGGCTGGGGGATGCAGACCATCCTCGACGACGTGGCCTTCATCCGCCAGCAGATCGAGGCGGCGCACCCCGGCGAGAAGCCGGTCGTCGGCGGACTCTCGCTCGGCAGCATTGCGTCTGTCGCGGCCATCAACCAGGACCCGGAGGCTTACGCCGGGGCCCTGCTGATCGAAGGCTCGCTCTACACCGCGAACCCCGCGTCCCGCGCGATCAACGCGGGCTTCTGCTCTGCGTTCGAGGGCCTCCTGGCCGCGGGCGTCTACTACGACGGGCAGCAGGGGCCGGGCTTCAAGCTGCTGAGCTTCCTGGCGGAGACGGCGCCGAACGACCCGACGCCGCTGCCGGGTTTCCCCCCGGGCTTCACCAACCACCGCGCGTGGGTGGCGGCGATGAGCGCGCCGCCCGTCGGGCCGATCACGCCGCGCCCCGGCTACTACTTCCTGAAGGGCAGCGTCGCCGACGACAACTTTGCCTACGCAGACGAGGCGCTGGTGCACGCCAACATCGCGGGCTTCGTGGACTACATGGCGACGCGCACCGTCCGCGACGTGAGTTGCAGCCTCGCGGGTGACCGCACCTTTTCGGACAACCTCGGGAGCTTCGACGGGCCGGTGCTGATGATCGCCGGCGGCCACGGGTTCGGCCCCGAGATGCTTGAGACGAAGGAGTTGATGACGAGCGCGAATGTCACGGTCGAGTTCAAGGAGGACTACGGCCACGTCGATCACGTCTTCTCGACGAAGCACATGCAGGAGGTCGAGCACCCCATCCTCGCGTGGCTGATGCAGGACGTGAAGTAGGAACGCCGCTGGGACGTTCGTCAGTCGCCGGACTTTAACAGAGGGTCGCCGCCGGGTCGTGAAGGCCCGACGGCGACCCTCTTCGTTCTGCCCGCAAGGCGGTGCGCAGCAGTGACGCTCCACCTGACAGGTTGAGCGGCGTTGTGAGAGACTTGAAAGTGTCACAAGAGGGCCGGTGCGCGGTGCGTCGCCGCGGGAAAATTCCGCGCGCCACGCGTGCGCCCCGGCCCCCAGAGGCATCTAATTCTTCGGAAAATCAGGCGAATCGGAGGGCCGGGCCGGATGAATGTAACGCACCTGGAGTGCGCCCTGTGCGGCGCGCGCTACGAGGCACGGCGGTTGCACAACCTCTGCACCGAGTGCGGCAGGCCACTGCTCGTGCGCTATGACCTTGCGGCGGCGGCGCGCACTTTAACCAGAGAGAGTTTGAAGGGGAGAAGGGCCGACCTATGGCGTTACGCGGAAGTGCTGCCCGTCGAGCGCGAAGAAAATATCGTCTCGCTCGGAGAAGGCTGGACGCCGCTCCTGCGCACGGAACGGCTGGGCGCGCGGCTCGGGCTGACGAAGCTCTACGTCAAGGACGAGTCGCAGAATCCGACGCAGAGCTTCAAGGCGCGCGGGATGACGGCCGCCGTCTCGATGGCGAAGGAGCTGGGCGTGGAGAAGCTCGCCGTCCCTTCGGCCGGGAATGCCGCGGGCGCGCTCGCTGCCTACGCCGCGCGCGCAGGGCTCGAAGCGTACATCTTCATGCCGAAGGATACGCCGCGCGCTAACGTCGTCGAGTGCGAGCAGACGGGCGCCCGCGTCACGCTCATGGAAGGTTTGATCACCGACTGCGGCGCCGAGGTCGGCCGGCGCAAAGAGGCGGAAGGCTGGTTCGACGTTTCGACCTTGAAAGAGCCGTACCGCGTCGAGGGCAAGAAGACGCTCGGCTACGAGCTGGCCGAGCAGTTCGATTGGGATCTGCCCGAGGTGATCGTCTACCCGACGGGCGGCGGCACGGGACTGGTCGGCATGTGGAAGGCGTTCGACGAGATGGAGGCGATGGGCTGGATCGGAAGTGCGAGGCCGCGGATGGTCTCGGTTCAGGCCGAAGGTTGCGCACCTATCGTCCGCGCGTTCGAGGAAGGGAAGCGTTTCGCCGACGAGTTTGAAAACGCCGCGACTGTCGCCTCGGGCCTGCGGGTGCCGAAGGCCGTGGGCGACTTCCTCATCCTCGACGCGCTGCGCGCCTCGAAGGGTGCAGCCGTGGCGGTGAGCGACGAGGAACTGCTCGTGGCCGTCGGCGAGATCGGCGCGGCCGAGGGGCTGTTCGTCGCGCCCGAAGGCGCGGCCTGCCTGCCCGCGCTGCGGAAGTTGATCGAACGTGGTGAGGTTAAGAGTGACGAGCGCGTCGTGCTCTTCAACACGGGCGCGGGCGTGAAGTACCTTGAGAGTTTCGGGGGCGGCTCAGGTTGAGTGTTCTGTAGATTCGGGTGGAAGGGTTTTTATGAACTTCAAGAAACTGTTCGCGACGATGTTGATAACGGCGACGCTGGCTGCGGCCGCGCCCGCACAGGCGAAGAAGACGGCAACCGCGGTGCCCGCGAGCGCCGCGGTCGAGCGTGAGTCGGCCGTCCCATTCGACCAGAAGCGCTTCGACGCGATGCGGGCCGAAGGGTTCGACGCGCTCTATAACCTCGACTATGAGGGCGCGCGCCGCCGCTTCCGCGACATCGCGACGACCTTCCCGACGCACCCCGCGGGCTACGAGCTCCTCGCGGCGGGCCTCTGGCTGAAGACGCTCAACGAGTCGCGCCGGCTCCAGGCGTCGCTCTATAACAACGAGGGCTTCTACAAGGAGAAGGACGACAAGGTCGATCCCAAGGTGCAGGCCGAGTTCCGCGAGCTGACGCGCAAGACGGAGGAGCTGTGCGCGGCGCGGCTTAAGACTAACCCGAAGGACACGGACGCGCTCTACTATCTGGGCGCGGTCGAGGGCTTGAAGGCCGCGTGGGGCAGCATGGTCGAGCGCAGCTTCATGTCCGCCATGTCGAACGGCAAGGACTCGGTGGATCACCACCGCGACCTCATCAAGATAGACCCCACTTACATCGACGCGAAGGTGACCATCGGCATGTACGACTACGTCGTCGGGACGCTGCCGCCGCTCGTCAAGCTGGGCGCGACCTTCATCGGCTTCCGCGGTTCGAAGAAGCGGGGGCTGGCCACGCTCGAAGAGGTGGCGCGCAACGGGCGCTACGCGCGCGACGACGCGAAGACGCTGCTCATCGCCCTGCTGAAGCGCGAGCACCGCTACCGCGAGGCGTACAACTACGCCTCGGAGCTGGCGGCGAAGTACCCGCGCAACTATCTGCTGAAGATGGAGGCGGCCGACGCGCTCGTCTCGCAGGCCGAGGTGGAGCGGCCGACCAACCCCGAGGCGGCGAAGAAGACCGAGGCGGAGGCGTTCGCCGTCTTCGACTCGCTGCTCGCGCCCGGCCGCGGCCCCGCGGCGCCGCGCGTGCCGCTCGATTTGGTGCACTACAACTACGGCGACGCGCTGCTCGTCGCGGGCCAGGCCGAGCGCGCGGCCAAAGAGCTGGCGGCGGCCGCGGCCGTGCCCGGGGCCGAAGCCTCGATGGTGACCCGCGCGCGTCTGCGCCACGCGCAGGCGCTCGACCTCGCGGGCCGGCGCGAGGAGGCGGTCAAGCAGTACGAGGCCGTCCTCGCGCGCCCCAACGTCTACGACTCGCACGAGGACGCCAAGCGCGGCCTCAAGGAGCCGTTCAAGCTGACGCACAAGGTCAGCGACAACGCCACGGGCGACGAGGCATCCGAGGCGAAGGAGCAACAGGCCAACGAGTAATTAACATGAATAGACAGGGTGGGCAGGATAAAGCATTTAAGATTTCAACTTTGAAAGTTCAAATCCCGTTCATCCTGTCCGTCTCTGTTAATTCATTCAAACGCTAAACGGCCCGACGAACACGGGAAGGCTTTCTTATGAGTGAAGTGTGTCCCTCGCATGACCCGACGCCACTGTTGACGGCACGCGAAGGTGAGGCGCAGGCAAAGCCGACGCTGCGCGTAGTCCGCCCGCAGGAGCGGCCGCGCCGCCTGCTGCTCTGCCTGGACGGCGTGCCGTTCGAGGTCGTGCGCGAGGCGAAGTCGCGCGGGATGTTCGACAACTTCGAAGAGCCGGCGCGGCTGCTCTCGCCGTTCCCCACGCTGACGAACGTCGCGCTGGCCGAGATGCTCGGGGCGACGCCGCCCAACGGTTACGAGAGCCTCTACTTCGACCGCGAGGCGCGGGAACTGCGCGGCGGCGTGCGCAAGTACATCGGACGGCGCACGCCCGACAAGGTGCCCTCCTCCTACATGGACGAGCTGGACTACCAGGAGCCGCTCGCCTTCGAGTTCCTCATCTACGTCGCGACCGACGCGGTCTGGCGCGCGGACATGCGCCGCTTCCGCGAGCGCTTCCTCTCCGCCCCGCCCGCGCGCGACTTCTTCGGCTTCCTCAAGGCGACCGACGGGCTGCTGCACATCGGCGGCCCCGCGCGCCTCGCGGTCGCGCTTCGGTCGCTCGACAGTCTGCTGCGCGAGATACAGCGCGCGGCCGGCTCCGAGACCGAGGTCGTGCTCTTCTCCGACCACGGCATGAACCTCGTCGAGAACCGACGGCTCCACTTGCAGTCACACCTCGCGCGCAACGGCTACGAGGTCGTGAGCCACATGCGCCGGCCGCGGGGCAAGCGTCGCGTGTCGGCGCCCGGCTTCGGCCTGTGCGGCTACGCGGCGCTCTACTGCGGCGAGGAGACCGACCGCGGCGAGTTGGCCGAATCCTTACGCGAGCTGGAAGGCGTGGACTTCGGCGTCTACCGCGAGGGCGAGAGCGCTGTGGTGAAGGGGGCGGCCGGGCGCGCGCGCATCCACCGTGCGGAGCGCGGGGGCGAGACCTTCTACCGCTACGAGCAGTTGGACGGAGACCCTCTGGGGCTCGCGCCGGCCGTGCTCTCGCTCGGCGCGGAGGGGAGCCTCGACGAGCAGGGTTACGCGCGCGACGCGGACTGGCTGGCGCGCACCTGGGGGCACACCTACCCGGACGCCTTGGCGAACGTCTACGGCTCGGTCTACGCGCCGCGCGTGCGCCACACGGCGGACGTGCTCGTCTCTCTGCACGACGGCTACTACTACGGCGCCACCTCCTTCAGCCGCATGGTGCGCCTGCTCGCCACGCACGGCAACGCCCTCCGCTCCAGCTCACACGCCTTCCTCATGAGCACGCACCGCACCTTCCCCACACACGTCCGCTCCACCGAGGCGCGTCCCGTCCTGCGCGGTTAGGCGGAGAGCAAGTCTTACAGGGCAGCGACGAAATGGTGTCGGCGCTGCACCGTTTCGCATCCCGCCTCACGTCGTTTAGGAAAGAAAACCCCATCTCCTTCAACGGGCACGGGTCTTGCTCGACTGCGGGCGCAGCAACAGCGGTCAACGCCGCGCCGCGGCAGCAAGCGCCGGCCCCTCGCATTACAGGCCGCGTGCGCCGCGTCGGAACCCTCTTGCCCGAGAGACGGAAGGAGCACCCTTCATGAAGAGACTCGCACTCGCGCTCGTCCTCTCAATCTTTCCCCTTGCCTTTGCCCTCCCGACAACAACAACGCCGCAGACACGCCCGCGCACCGTCGGCCCGACGAAAGAGGGCGCCATCCCCGTCGGCGAAGAGGAGGTGGTGAAGACCGACATTGACCTCGTCGTCCTCGACGCGCTCGTCCTTCAGAAGAAGACGGGGCGGGTGGTGGGCGACCTCAGGCGCGAGGACTTTCTCCTCACGGAGGACGGCGTCGCGCAGCAGATCACCAACTTCAGCCAGAACAGCCTGCCGCTCTCCGTCGTGCTCCTCATCGACCGCGGCGGCTGCCTCGACCCGTTCAGCGAGGGGGTGCGCCGCGCGGCCGCGGACGCCGTGGCGCGCCTCAAGCCCGCGGACGAGGTGGCCGTGATGGTCTACCACGACACGGTTGACCTAATCGAAGAGTTCACGCGCGACCGCGGGGCCATCGCCGACGCGCTCGACCACGTGCCCGGCCACGACGAGGCGGCGGAGCACTGCCTCGACCGCGCTTTCTACGAGGCGGCGCGCTACATGGTGAAGGCGGGGAACCCCGTGGGCCGCCGCGTCATCATCGTCATCACGGCCGTGACGACCGCCTTCGCCTGCGCGGGCGGCCCGTCGGTCGGCGAGGCGAAGCGCGAGGTCTACGAGTCGGGGAGCGTCGTCTGCGGCCTCATCCCGCGCTCGGCCGGGCAGCGTGCCGAGAGCGGGATGATGAGGACGATGACCGGCATCGGCAACATCTTCAAAGTGCCTTCGCTCAACATCAAAGAGCTCGCCGATGAGACCGGCGGCGAGGTGCTCGACGACAAGCCCGAGAACCTCGACCGCACCTTCGACACGCTCGTCGAGCATCTCCGCACGCGCTACCAGTTGGCCTTCGTCCCCACCAACCGCAAGCACGACGGCACCGTCCGCAAGCTCAGGCTCACGGTCAAGCCCGCGGCCGAGAAGTCGCAGGGCAAGCTCGCCGTCAAGACCCGCCGCAGCTACGTCGCGCCGAAGAGTTGACCGGCCGTGCCGTATCTCTAAGCTAGATAAAGGGATTTGCGACCACGCCCCCGCCGCCCGCGGCCCCGCAGATGAAATCCGCGGGGCCACAGATGAAATCCGCAGCCTCGCAGATTCCATCTGCAACCTCGCAGATTCCATCTGTGGCTTTGCAGATTGCATCTGCGGCCTCGCAGATGACAGTTGCAAGCTTGCAGACGGCGGTTGCGAGCTTGCAGATGGCGGTTGCAACCTCGCAACTCTCATCTGCGAGGCTGCGGCTGACAGTTGCGACCTCGCAACCGCCGTCTGCGAGGCTGCAACTCTCATTCGCAGCCTTGCAACAGTCGGCCGCGAGCCTGCGGGAGTCGGCTGCGCTGACGCGGACGGCGTTCGCGGCCCCGCAAAACAGTTCCGCGGGGCCGCACGGACTCTGCACCGCCTACGATTTTTCTACCGCCCACCTGAACCCCGTGTTCGGCTTCGCGTTCGTCATCTGCGGGAAGTGCTCGGAGGCGTAGCGCCACCAGTGCGGGCGCGTGCCGTCGAGGTCGTCGAAGCCGTACTCCTCGGCGAGCCCCCAGGAGCTGTAGAGGCCGCCGGACTTCGACAGCACCTTCGGGTCGGCGGCCAGCGCGGCGACGGCGCGGCCGACGAAGTAGGGCGACTCGGAGCCCGCGAAGCCCATGCCCTGCGCCTTCGAACTCTTCTTCGCCACCTCGCGCCAGTTCTCCTCGGTCGCCTGCAAACGTTCGAGCACCGTCTCGGTGCGCATGAAGCCGGGCGTGACGTAGAGGGCGGCCACCTTGTGCGGCCGCAACTCCTCGGCCCAGTCGTAGGCGAGCCGCGCGGCCGTCACCTTGACGAGGTCGTAGAACAGGTTGCCGCGGTAGTAGAGCGCGTCGCCGTCGCCGACCTCGACGACGAGCCCGCCTTTCTGCTTGACCATCAAGGGCGCCGCGTGGCGCGTCGTGATGATGTGCGTGTCGATGCCGTTGTGCAGCGCGCCGAGGCCGTGTTCGAGCGAGAGCTTCCAGAAGGGCTTCCACTCGTGCTCGACGCCCTCGGAGATGTCGTTGACGAGGATGTCGAGCCGCCCCCGCTCCTTCGACACACGTTTGAAGAGCGCCTCGACCTGCCGCTCGTCCGAGTGATCTGTCCGGGCCGCGAGCCCCGTGCCTCCGCGCGCCGAGACCATCTCGGCCGTCTCCTCAATCGTCTCGGGCCGCCCCGCGAAGTACCCTTCCGTGTTCGGCCGCCCTCGCGAACTGCGCCCCGAGCAGTAGACGACCGCGCCTGCCTCGCCCAGCATGCACGCAATCCCGCGCCCGGCCCCGCGCGTCGCGCCCGCGACGACCGCCACCTTGCCTTCCAGCCTTTTCATCATTCGCCTCCTTGTGTGTATAAGATACGGGCGGGTTCATGACACCCTGTGTCATATTCGGGGCGGCCTCGAAAAATCGGAGGTGAGTGGATGCGTGCCGACCGTCTGCTTTCGATCATGCTGCTCTTGCAGATCTACCAGAGGCTGACCGCGGGGGAGCTGGCGCGGCGGCTGGAGGTCTCGGAGCGGACGATTCACCGCGACATGGAGGCGCTTTCGACCGCGGGCGTCCCCGTCGTCGCGGAGCGCGGGGCGGGCGGCGGCTGGGCGCTCGTGGACGGCTACCGCACGAACCTGACCGGCCTGAACGCGGCAGAGGTGCAGACGCTCTTCTCGGGGCTGCCCGGGCGCCTGCTCGCCGACCTCAAGCTCGACCGCGATTCGGACGCGGCGCACGTCAAGCTGCTCGCGGCGCTTCCCGCCTCTGCGCGCGCCGACGCCGAGTACGCGAGACGGCGTGTGCATGTTGACGTGGCCGGCTGGGGCGCCGCGGCCCAAGAGCCTGTGCCGCACCTGCACACGATTCAGGAGGCCGTCTGGCGCGGGCGCAGACTCTTCTTCAAGTACGGGGGCGACTGCGGAGAGGCTTCGGAGCGCGCGGTTGACCCGCTGGGCCTGGTGGCGAAGGGCGGCGTGTGGTATCTGGTGGCGCGCGCACACGATGGCGAGGTGCGCAGCTACAGGGTCTCGCGTTTCGCGTCGGCGTGCGTGTCAGAGGAGCCGTGCGAGCGCCCGGAGGGGTTCGACCTCGCGGCTTTCTGGGCCGGCTCGGTCGCGCGCTTCAAGTCGAACACGCCACAGTTCCGCGCGACCTTCCGCGCGCACAAGTCCGTCCTCCACCTGTTGCCCTACGCGGGGCGCTTCTCGCGCGTCGAGTCGTCGGGCGAGGCGGACGCCGAAGGGTGGGCAGTTGTCCGCATGCGCTTCCAGTTCGAGGAGGATGCCGCGGGGCTCGCGCTCGGCTTCGGCACGAAGGTCGAGGTGGTCGAGCCCGACGGTCTGCGCGAGAAGGTCTTGAGGATGGCCGAGGAGGTCTTTACATTCTACAGGGGGCGAGGGGCACATGGTTGAAAACATCGGGGGTGAGACGGTTCCGGCGGCGGTGGAGACTACGGGGCTGGTGCGCCGGTTCGGCGACTTCACGGCCGTCGGCGGCATCGACCTGCGCGTCGCGCGCGGCTCGTTCTTCGGCTTCCTGGGGCCGAACGGGGCGGGGAAGTCCACGACGATCAAGATGCTGACGGGCCTGCTCGCGCCTTCGGCCGGGACGGCGCGCGTGCTGGGGCGGGACCTCGCGGCCGAGCCCCTGGAGGTGAAGCGCCGCATCGGCGTCGTGCCCGAAGACCTCAACCTGTTCGAGCGTCTGACCGGGGCGGAGATGCTCGCCTTCACGGGTCGCATGTACGGGCTCGGGCGCGGAGACATCTCGGCGCGCTCGCGCGAGCTGCTGGAGCTGATGGAGCTGGACGCGGAGCCGCGCCGGCTCGTCGTCGAGTACTCGCACGGGATGAAGAAGAAGCTGGCGCTGGCGTGCGCGCTGATCCACCGCCCCGAGATACTCTTCCTCGACGAGCCGTTCGAGGGCGTGGACGCCGTCGCCTCGCGCACGCTCAAAGACCTGCTCTCGCGCCTGACCGCGCGCGGCCTGACCGTCTTCCTCACCTCGCACGTGTTGGAGATCGTCGAACGGCTCTGCACCGACATCGCCATCATCAGCGGCGGGCGGCTCGTCGCCTCGGGGCCGCTCGAAGAGCTGCGGCGCGGCATCAGCGTCGAAGGCGGGGCGGCATCGGAGGCGCTCTCGCTCGAAGACTACTTCATCAGCGTTGTCGGCGGCACGCGCGACGCGGGCGCCGACGCGCTCGGCTGGCTGGGATAAAAGAAGAACAGTCGAAAGCGGAAGAGCCCGCCACGCTTCAACAGCGTGGCGGGCTCTTCTCGGTCAGTCCCGACAGTTTACGCCGGGGAGGTTTACGGCAGCGCTTCGACGATGATGAGGAAGCGGAAGGTGCCGGTCTGCTGGATGCCAAGCAGGAAGTTGACATCAATGCTGGCGTTGTTGGCGAGCCCCGGCCCCGGCAGCGTCACCGACAGCGTCGAGTTGTAGCCGCCGCCATTGGGCTGGCTGGGCGGCTGCTCAAGGGTTGTCGCCTGCGCCGTTACCTGGCACGGCACCGTCGTCGGCGTGCCCGTCGCGGCGCACGTCGCGGGATCCGTGATGCCCGAGATGACCACCGACGACGAGGTCAGCGCCCGCAGGTCGGCCACCCCACCCCCCGGGGAGGGGAAGGTCGTAACCTCCACGATGCGGAACCGGAGCCGTGTGACCGTCGCGCCCGTGTTGTTCTGCACCCTCCGGCGGACGAAGAGCGAGCCGAACGCCTTGTTAGTGCCCGACGTGAAGTCCCTGTCCCGGTTCGGCGCCGCCGAGGTCGTCTTCGTCCCGTCGAGGAACAGCACGTTCACGCCCGCGTTGTCTCTCCGGATGGGCGACGCGAGGTTCTCCGGCCCCGGCGCCCCGAGCCGCTGCGTCACGCCGGAGATGAACGTGCCCTGTGTGTCGGCGAAGACGAAGTCCGCCGCGTTGTCGTTGGTGTCCTTCGGGTTCCCGCCCGCCGCCTGGTTCATGCTGCGGAAGTAGGCGTGCTCAGCCGTGTTCCCCGAGACCGCCGGCAGGTTGTTGCCCTCGCGTAGCAGGTCGCAGACGGCGCCCGCGTTGGAGTCGCCGCCCACCGCGTCGAGCCGGTTCGCCGACGAGATGAGGGCGAAGTTACTGGTCGAGAAGACCGCCACGTTCTGATCGTTCCCGATGTCGGAGGTGAGCGTGACGTTGCCGGCCGCCGCACCCGTCCCGCCGTAGTTGGCCAGCGAGTAGGCCGAGCCGACCGCAAGGTAGTGGCCGCGCGCCGGGATGACCGTCCCGTTCGGGATGGTGGCGATCAAGACCGGCGTGTCGTTGCACGTCGCCCCCATCTTGTAGAGGCCGTAGCCGGCCGAGGCGTCCGACGCAGCGACCGTCAAAGGCGAGTTCGAGTTGTTGTAGAACTCGACGAAGTCGTCGCCCGCCCCGCCGGGGCCTGACGTGCGCAGCTCCGAGATGATGAACGTGCCGGCCGTCGTCCCCTGCGTGATGGTGCCCGTGGCCTGGTTGTCCACGATGGTGCCGGAACTCGGCGACGAGATGTTCAGCAGCAGCGTCTCCGAGGACTCGCCGCCGACGTTGTCGGCGCAGATCGTGACCGGGATGGTCGTGACCTGCGAGCCGGCGGGCACAGTCGCCGTCCCCGACGCCGTCACGTAATCGACCGTGCCGTCGCAGGAGGCGCCGCCCGTGGCCGGCGTCCCGCCGCCGTTGGCCGTCGCGTAGCTGACCGAGAGCCCGCCACCGCCCGCCGGCTGCGTCAGCGACAGGGTAAAGAGCATCTGCGCTGTGCCCGCAGCGGGCTCGGCCACCGAGGCGTCGTTGATGCGGATGTCGGTGGAGTTGATGGGTGTCAGCGTCGGGTTCGCGGCACCGGCCACGTCCGGGTCGTCGGTAAACACGTCGGAGAAGTTCGAGCCGGAGACCGTGCCCTGGTTCGAGATGTTCGGGCCGCCCCCGTACGGGTTGTCAACGACCACCTGGAAGGTGATCGTCACCGAGTCGGCCGGGGCCAGCGTGCCGATGTTGACCGAGACCGTGCCGCCGGGGCCGTTCGGGCCGCCGGGGGCGTCGGTGAGCACCGGGGCGGCGACCTTCCGGCGCTGCGCCAACGGCTCGGGCGCGGGGTTGAGCGGGGCGGAAGTGTCCGCGGCCGCGTAGTGGAAGTTCCTTCCGCCGTCGCGCTTCGCCTCGGCCCTGACGGCCTTCGGCGCCGAGGTGGCACGCGGCGAGACGAACGGGCGCGAGGTGACGCCGCCGTCGAAAGCGCTCTTCGAGTTGGAGTCGGCGGCCGGGGCCGCGTCAGGCGAATCGAGCAGGACGGCCGGGGCTTCCTGTACGACGGCCGGGGCTTCCTGTACGAACTCGCTGGTGAAGCCCACGGGCGCGGCCGGCGGCGTGGCGCAGGCGACGTTGAAGGAGACGCCCGCGTCGGCCGTCACGGTCGCGCTGCTGTTGGCGGAAGATACGGCCGCGGCGCTCGCCTGTTCGACGTTGTGCGTGCCGTTGGTCTCGTTGAAATCTATGACGGCGGCGGCGCCCGCGGGGAGGGTGTTCCCGCTCACGTCGTCGCACTGAACGGGCGCGACGATGTCGCCCACGTCGTTGGCGTTCGTGTCGAAGCGCATCTCGGCGACGCCGCCCGTCAGGTTCGTGTCCACGTTGTTGCCCGTCACCGTCACGCTCATGTTGCCGTTGCCCTTCGTGCGGGCGAAGATGCCGGGCGCGTTGAGCGTGTTGCCGGACGTGCCGGTGCCGTTGCGCACCGTGTTGCCCGAGATGAGCACGTTGCCGTTCGGCGGGTTGTTGCGGCGGCGCTCGACGACGATGCCGGACTGCACCGTGACGCTCGTGCCGCCCTGCCCGATGGCGCTCGCGGCGGTGCCGAAGCTGTTGTTGGTTATCTTGGCGTTGACGGCGGTCGCGCCCGTGCCCGTGTTCGCCATGTCTATCTTGACGCCGCCCTGCTGCGCGGCCGTTATGGTGTTGCTGTCGACGAGGACGTTGCCGGAGAGGGCCGTCGCGCCGTCGAAGAAGATGAATATCGCGTAGAGCGAGCCGGCGCAGAAGGTCGCGCCGCCGCCGCAGGTCGAGCCGCCGCCGCCGACGCCGGTGAGGGTGTTGCCGGTGACGTTTATCGCCAGCAGGTTGCCCGTCGTGGTGTTGGTGTCGGTGCCCCCGACGAGGCTGATGACGCCCTCGCCGGTGGAGGCCGTCTTCATGACGTTGGTGAAGGTGTTGTTGAGGATGTTGAAGGTCGCGTGGCCCGCCTTGTTGTGGCCGGCGACGATGTTCGTCTTGCCGTTGGTCGGCGCGGTTTGGAAGGTCGAGCGCTGCACGGTCGCGGTATTCGTGGCCGTGTTGTCGGCGTTCATGATGATGGCCGACCCGGAGATGTTCGTGAAGGTGCAGTTCGTCGCGGCGTTGTTCGTCGGGCCGCCGACGGTGAACGTCAGGTTGCCGGTCTGCTGCGCGTAGGCGAGGATGCCCGCGTTGCCCGTCGAGTTCTGGATGGTCACGCCCGAGACGCTCAGCGTGTGCGCCGTGGAAGTCCTGCTGTAGTTGTGTATGCCGTCGCGGTTGGCGACGTTGACGCCGGAGATGGAAGTCCCGCCCGTGATGCTGGTCGTGCCCGTCATGTCGGTGAGGGCGATGCCGTGGCCACCCGCGCCCCCGCCCGTCGCGCCCGTCACGTCCTGTCCGGGGTTCGTGATGGTGACGCCCGAGACGGTCAGGTTGTTGGAGGCTCGCGCGTCGATGGCGTCGTTGCCGGGGCTTGAGAGCGTGCCGCCGTTGAGGGTGAAGCTGCCGCTGTTAGTGGTCAGGAAGATGGCGTCGCCGTCGCCGTCCGTCGAGCCCGTGCCGTCGCCCGCGTCGGCCTGGGCCGACGTGATGTTGGCGCCGCCGATGGTCGCGCTGGGGAAGGTGACCGCGGCCGAAGAGTTCGCGACGCGTATGCCGTAGCCGCCCGCGTTCTGCGGGTTGTTGACGGTCGTGGTGCCGAACTGAATCGTGTTGCTCGCGTTGTCAATCAGGACGCCGGTGTTGCGGCGGTTGTTGAGGGCGACGGCGTTGTTCGTCGTGCCGTTGGTGCCGACGCGGATGGTCCCGGCCGTGCTGTTCTGAATCTTGATGACCTCGGCCGACCCCGCAGCCATGTCGAAGGTGACGGCGTTGGGGAGCGAGAGGCCGGTGCCGCCGACGTTCTTCAGGAGCAGCGAGTTCGCCGTGCCGGCGCTCGTCGTGAGGGTCGTGAAGTTGAGGTTGATGGCCTGGTTGCCCGAAGAGTTGTTGAGGCTTAAGGCCGAGCCGCCCGTCGAAGAGATGCTGCCCGTTCCGTTCGTGACGGTGAGCGCGCCCGTGTTGTTCGTGCCGATGATGCCGTTGCCCGCCGAGTTCGAGCCCGTCAGCGAGTTGAAGGTGATCGGGCCCGCGTCGCTCGCCATGTTGACGAGCGCGCCCGCGCTCGTCTTGTTGACGGTCGTCGCGCCGAAGCTGACGGTCGCGCCCGCGGCGAGGTTCTGAATGTCTATGTCGTTGCCGTTGGCCGGGGCGGTGGAGATGGTCGTCGCGGCCGCGGTGACGCTGCCGCCGCTGTTGCCGCCGCCGCCGATGAGGAAGGCGGAGTTGGCGCCGGAGTTGTTCTGAATCGAGACCGTGCCGAAGGTGCGCGTGCCCGCCGAGTTGTTCTGGAGCGAGATGCCGTTCGTGCCGCCCGTGCCGGCCGAAGCCGTGCCGACGGAGGTGTTGCCGAAGTCGATGTTGGCGGTCGAGCCGGTGACGAGTACGCCCTGCGTCGTCGAGCCGGAGATGGTCGTGCCGCCCGTGGTGAGCGAGCCGCTGACGCTTTGCAGGGAGAGGCCCTGCGCGCCGCTCGAAGAGGAACTCACGCCGCCGAAGGTCGCGTTGAGCGCGCCCGTGTTGAGGTTGAGCGTGCCGCCCGTGCCGTTCAAGACGACCTCGCTCGCGTTGAGCGTGCCGAAGGTCGCGCCCGAGGCGATGTCGAAGCCGGTCGCGTTGCCGCCGGTGAAGCCGCGCAGCGTCACCGCGCCGGTCGCGGGGAGGTTGACGCCGTTGGTGGCGGCGACGGCGGTCGTGATGGTGACGAGCGAGGGGTTGTTGCTGAGCGCGGGGAGCGCATCGCTGTTGGCGGGCACGGTCACGCCCGCGATGCCTTCGAGCGTCGTCGAAGCGCCCTGGCCGATGAGCTTCTGCCCCGACAGCAGCGTGAGCCCGCCCACGTAGCCGCCCGAGTAGAGGAAGACGTTGTCGTTCGGGTCGTCGGCCGCGCCGGGTGCCGCCGTCGTCGTGTCGAAGCAGCCGGGGCCGCGCAGGCAGTTGAAGGGCGAGGTCAGTCGGCCGTCGCCGTTAGACACCGCGGAGTTGACGAACCAGATCATGCCGGAGACGTTGAAGGTCGCGACCGCCGTGTCGGTCTTGTCGTCGGCGTTGCCCGCGATGGCGTCGGGGCCGGTGTCCCTTATCGTGTAGGTGACTTTGTCGCCGCTCGCGTTCGAACCCTCGAAGCCCGGAGGCGGGTTATATGTGAACGTGCCGTTTGAGTTGATGGTTATCTGCCCGCCCTGCGTCGTGGTCGCGGGGCCGGAGGCTGTGAGGTTCGTGTTGTTGCCCGTGTCGGGGTCGCGGTCGTTGGCGAGTAGGCCCTGGGTGGGGTCGGTCACTTGTATGCGCACGTTGCCGAGGACGCTGTAGGCGTCCGGGACGGCGATGGGCTGTGTCTGGACCGAGGTGGCGACGAGCGTGGTGTTGGCGTCCATCGAGTCGGTGAACGTGACGCCGGTGGCGTCGGTGTCGCCCGTGTTGGTGATGGTCACCGTGTAGGTCACGGTCTGTCCGGGCTCGGCCTTGCCGTTCGGAATTACCGAGTCGTCCCACGAGTCAACCTTGGTCGCCGTGATGCCGGGCACGAAGAAGGGCACCGGCGCCGGCATCGGCGCGGCTCTCAGGGGCGTTGTCGGCGCGGGGGCCGGGGGCGCCGCGGGCGCCTTGGGCGCGGCGGCCGCGACCAGCGGCGCGACCTGCCCGGCGAGCATGACGTAGATGATGATGGCTGCGACGTACGCTCTGAGGTTATCGCGGCTGAGAATCGGAGTCCGGTGCTTCATAAATCTCCTTGGCTGGCTCGCTAGACCGCGACGGGCGCGGTAAACCTGCTGGTGAACCTTACGGGTGAGAGAGCTGCTTTACACGTAGCTGCTAATTAAGGGTTGGTGGCGGGTGGGGGCGGTCGCC
>JBJMGP010000085.1:0-11946 GCA_045807865.1 Pyrinomonadaceae bacterium | reverse complement strand
CACTTCACTCTTCCGTCAACATCTCGACCCCTTCACGCGCGCGTGGGCCGACCGCGTCTACGCCGACCGGCGCACGGACCTCGCGACCCTGCTCACTTTCCGCGAGCTTGTCGAGCACGTCCCCGACGTGCTCGAAGAACTGGGCACGCTGCTCGACGAGCGCGCAGACCCTCTGGAGTTGTGCGAGGGGGCGCGGCGCCTGCGCGGCTACGCGCGCGTACGCTTCCAGCAGGGCGTGCTGATCGACGAAGTGGCACGCGAGTTGATGCTTCTGAGGAGTACTTTGTGCGAGTTTCTTTGGCAGGAGGCGCGCGGGCCGGTTGACGAGGACGCGCGCGTTTTACGGGACGCGCTCCGGCGCGTAGAGATTTTTTTCGACGAGCTGGTCACCGAGGCCATCCTCGTCTACGCGTCGAGCCTACGCCCCGTCGTCCCGACACGCGGGTCGGTCTGGCCACCGCCGCGCAGGCGCCGCCAGCCTTGAATCTTCGTGCGGGAAGGTGAAGAGGTTTTGACGTTAAAGAGGCGGCAGGGCTCTCTCGACATACGAACCAAGCTCCTCCTGATGCTGGCGGTGCTGTCACTGCCCCTGCTCATCGTCGGGCTCTACCAACTACACAGCTACCGCGCCTCGCTCAACGACCAGTCGGCGGCCGTCGCGCGCGCCGAGGCGGATGCCGCGGCCGGCGCCCTCGAATCCTGGATCGAATCACACCCGGCTCAGGCCGCAGACCCTTCGGCGCTCTCGGCGTCCGAGTCGCGTGAGCTGTTCACACGGCTGACGCGCCGCGCGCGGCCGGGCACGCAGGCGGCCGTGGCCGTCTACGACGCGCAGGGGCACGCCGTGGCTTTGAGGGCCGGGGCGCCGCCTCCCGTGCCGACGGAGGTGCCGACGCGGACACGGGCGCAGCTTTGGAGCGACGGCGAGAGCCGCGTCACGGTCGTCACGCGCACGCAGCCGACCGGCTGGAGCGTGGCGGCGGGCGTGCCCGCGCCGGAGGGGACGCCGGGCGGCGGCTCTCTGCTTCTGCTCGCGGTCGCGTGGGTCGTCACGCTCGCGGCCTCGTGCCTGCTCGCGGTCTGGGCGGTAGGGCGTTTTACGCGGCCCATCACGCGA
This sequence comes from Pyrinomonadaceae bacterium, assembly GCA_045807865.1. Classification (GTDB taxonomy): domain Bacteria; phylum Acidobacteriota; class Blastocatellia; order Pyrinomonadales; family Pyrinomonadaceae; genus QHXN01. Next base: position 10,829 of record JBJMGP010000085.1, on the reverse strand, counting down.
CTCGCCGCGTCGGCCTCCGCGTTGGGTGATGGGCGTCTGGGCGAGCGCGCGCGGGTCGAGACGGGCGACGAGGTCGGCACGCTCGCGCAGAGCTTCAATTCGATGGCCGAGAGCCTGGAGGCGAAGTTCGAGGCCGTCAAGCGTCAGAGCGCGTTCATCGGCGAGGTGCTCGACAGCCTGCCGATAGGCGTCGTCGTGCTCGACGCGAAGCTCTACGTGCGCAAGGTCAACGCGGCGTTCGCGCGGATGACGGGGCGCGCGTCTGAAGAGTTGACGGGGCACGGACTCTACGAAGCGGCCACGGGGCTCTCGGGCCTGAGTGACGTGGTCGAGGACGTGCGCCGCACGCGCCGCGCGTTCGTCAACTACGGCCTGCCGCTCAGGCTGACGGCGGTGAACGACGAGAGTGCCGCGGTCGGAGACGTGGATGGCGCAGACGGTCAGAAGTTCTGGGACGTGACCATCTGGCCGGTGACGGAACAAACCGAGGGGCGCGGCGATCTAATCCTCATCCTGTCGGAGGTGTCGAAGCGCGTGCGCGCCGAGCGCCTGGCGACCGCGGCCTTTGCCGCCGAGAAGGCGCGTGCGGCCGAACTCGCCAGCGTCATCAACCAGATGGAGGAGGGCGTCGTCATCGTCGACAGCGGCGGGCGCTATCGCCTCAACCGCTCGGCCGCGCGCGTGCTCGGCCGAAGCGAAGGAGAGTTCGGCGGCGGCGTCAAGGCTCTGATCGTTGACATGACTCTGCGCGACGCGGGGGGGCGCGTGCTCGCGCCGGAGGAGACGCCGCTGTGCCGCGCGCTCGACGGCGGCGAGTACGTCTCGGCCGAGCAGTGCAAGATCGTCAGGCGCGACGGCGAGGAGCGTGTCCTCTCCGTGAGCGCGACGCCTCTGCGCGGCGAGGGCGGGCGGGCCGAAGGCGTCGTCGCCGTCTTCCGAGATATCACGGGTGACGTGCGCAAGCACCGGGAGCTGCTGGACGCTTACGACCGTCTGCGCGAGCACGACCGTCTGAAGTCGGCCTTCGTGGCGAACATGAGTCACGAGCTGCGGACGCCCTTGAATGTCATCATCGGCCTCTGCCAGTTGCTCGCGCGCGACCCCGGCCAGCCGCTCGCGCCGCTCCAGGCCGACGCCGTCGTGCGGATGGAGCGCAACGGGCGCGCGCTCCTGGAGATGGTCAACGACATGCTCGACTACTCGCGCCTTGAGGCCGGGCGCTCGGCGCTCCACCTCGAACGCATGACCGCGGGTGAGGTCATCGAGTCGGTCGCGCGCGGGTTCGCGGCGGAGGCGCGCGAGAAGAAGATAGATTTAAGGGTCGAGGTCTCGCCTGCGGTCGGCGAGGTGAGCACCGACCGGCGCAAGCTGACGCAGGTCGTGTCGTGCCTCGTCTCCAACGCCTTGAAGTTCACCTCGGCGGGGAGCGTGACGGTGAGCGCGGGCGCGGTCGGAGCCGACCGGTGGTATATTGAGGTCACGGACACGGGGATCGGGATTTCGAGCGACGCGCTGGCGTACATCTTCGACGGCTTCCGGCAGGTTGACGACCGCCTGACGCGCTCTTACAACGGCGTCGGGCTGGGGCTCGCCATCACGCGCCGCATCGTCGAGTTGCTCGGCGGCGAGATCAACGTCGAGAGCCGGCAGAACGAGGGCAGCCGCTTCCGCATCACCTGGCCGCGCGAAGCGCACCCGCGCACCGGCACCGGCTCGCTCGTCGCGCCGCGCGCGACATCCGAAGAGCCGCAGCGGCGCCTGCACGCCGTCTGAGAGAGGAGTTCACATGGACGAACGTGAGAAGTCAATCGTGACCGCGCCGGTCGAGGCGCCGAGCCCGGTGCCGATGGCCAGTTTCGGCGAGAAGCGGGTGGAGCGAGACAGGTCTCACCTGGTGATCTACGCCGGGATCGCGGTGATGGGGCTGCTGCTCGTCGCGGGGCTCGCGTACCTTGCGACGCGCCCGACGCAGAGGCCGGGCGAGGAGAAGCTCGCGAACGCCATCCGCCCCGGCTCGCCGGAGTGGCCCGGCGAAAAGCTGGTCGTGGACTTCGACCCGGACGAGAACGCGACCATCGGCGTCAACGCCCTCGGCAACTACGTCGTGACGATGAAGCCGATGGTGCGCAACTTCACGGGGCGCACCGTCAACGGGCTGGAGTTCCACGCCTCCGGGCTCGACCTGAAGGGGAACGTGATCCGCGAGCGCACCTACGTCAACGAGGGCGAGATCGAGACGAACAAGACCGCCTCGCCGGCCATCAGTCTCAACTTCCCCTCCGACAACCGCCCCGCGCAGTTGAAGCTGGAATTGACGGGCATGCGGTTCAAACAGTAGGCAGATGGCGGTAGGCAGTTGAAGCCAAAGCCAAAGAGAGCGCATAGGACAAGGCAGCCGGTCTGTTGAGACTCGGCTGCCTCTTTTATATCAAGCTTCGTTCTCGTCTTAACTGCCTACTGCCTACTGCTCATTCACGAATAACTCTTCCAGAGGGTTGCCGACCGACTGGACGGCGACGAGGCGCGCGCCGGAGGCGCGGACGGCGCGGAGCACTTCGTCCACCTCCGACTCGGTCGGCACTTCGACGCGCGCGCCTCCGGGCGTCGAAGTCAGGTGTGCAAAGTGGAGAGGAGCGAGGGTGGCTTCGAGGCGCGCGGCGTCTTCCGTCGAGACGACGACCTCCATCGGCCGTGCGCCGCCCGCGCCGCGCAGCTCTTCGAGGCGGCCGAGGTGCGCGAGCCGTCCCTTGCGCAGGATGGCCGCGCGGTCGCAGAGCACCTCGACGTCGGAGAGGATGTGCGAGCAGAGGAAGACGGTCGTGCCCGTCGTGCGTAAAGAGGCGATGAGGTCGCGCACCTCGCGGCGGCCGACAGGGTCGAGCCCCGACATCGGCTCGTCGAGGAAGACGACCGCCGGGTCATTGACGAGCGCCTGCGCGAGCCCGACGCGCTGCAACATCCCCTTGGAGAATTTGCGGAGCTGCTTGTCCCATGCCTTCTCGTCCAGGCGCACGCGCGCGAGCAGGTCGGCGGCGCGGCGCTTGCGCTCGGCCGAGCGGTAGCCGAACAGCTCGGCGCAGTATTCCAGCAGCTCGCGCGCCGTCAGGTAGTCGTAGAAGTACGGGTGCTCGGGCAGGTAGCCGATGTCTGCGTGCATCGCGGTGTCGCCGATGTCGCGGCCGAGGATGCGCGCGCCGCCGGAGGTCGGGTACATCAGGCGCATGAGGAGCTTGAGCGTCGTCGTCTTGCCCGCGCCGTTGGCGCCGAGGAAGCCGAAGACTTCGCCGCGCGCGACGTCGAGCGAGAGCCCGTCGAGCGCGCGCACCTTGCGCTTGCGCAGGAAGCCGACCTCGTAGTCCTTCGTCAGTTTGTCGATCTCGACCGCGGGTGTCATCGTCTGAAACTCCTCGCCCTTCACTTTTTAGGAATCCGCGAGCCTTCGCCGAGCTTCACGTCACACGCCGCCGCGTCGAGGACGTAGGGCACGTCGGACGGGTCGAGCGGCGCGCCCGTGGCCACCACCCTGAGCCCCGCGGCGCGGAGTTGCGGGGCGACCTCGCGCCAGTCGGCGGGGCAGCGCCCGACGCGCCCGCGGAAGTCGGAGAGGGCCTGCCGTATCCGGTCGCGCTCGTCGAGCGAATCGAGCTGGGCCAGGCGCACGACGGCGAGCGTCTTGACCTGCTCGTCCGCCGCGCCTTCGTACATGCGCCGGTAGACCTCGCGCGCGACGGCGCGACTGCTGCCCTGCGCGTTCATCTGCGCGGCCATGACGTGCATCCACGCGGGCGCGTCGGGCAGGCGCGCGCCGGCCTCGTACGCCGCGCTCGCCTCCTGGAAGCGTCCCGCCTGCCAGTGGATGTAGCCGAGGTGGTGGTAGAGGCGCCACTCCCGCGGGTTCTCCCGGATGCCCTGCTCGACGAGGTGGACGGCGGCGTCGCGGTCGATGGAGGGCAGGACGACCGCGCCGAATTCGTAGGCGGCCATGAACTGTGGGTCGAGCGCCGTGGACTGTTCGAGCAGCGCACCGAGGCTGCGGATGTTGAGCGCGCGCATGTCGTCGAGCGCGAAGTTCCCCTGGTAGGCGTCCACCTTGCGCCCGACGTACTGGAGCGAGCGCAGCCAGTACCAGTCGGCGGCCAGCCCGTTGAAGGCGAGGCTCATGCGGCGCACCGTCTCCGGCTTCAGGTAGAGCTCCTCGTACGAGGCGAAGGGGTCTTCCGACGGGCGGCGCGCGTCGAGCCAGCGGGCGAGTCCGAACGAGGCGGCGAGGCCCGCGACGACGAGCAGCGCGAGCAGTGCGTCACGTGCGCGCTCGCGACGCGCGGAGTCCGCGCGCGACGCGGCGAAGCTGTCGGCTGTCGCACCCGTAGGGCTCATTTGAAGTTGCGCCGTTTGAAGACGAGCGTCGAGGCGGCAAGCAGCACGGCGATGTAGGCGAGGCCGTAGAGCACGCCGCCCGCGAAGTCGGCCGCCGCGGGCGTCTGCCCGTGCGAGGCGGCGGTGATGTAAGAGTAGTTCGAGAGGTTCGGCAGAAGGTAGTAGAGCGCCGCGAAGAGCAGGCGCGCGCCTCCCGACCCGACCGACGCCGACAGACCTTTAAGCTCCGCGCTGAAGTGGCCGATGACGAAGACGAAGAAGGTGAGGAGCGCCGACAGTGACGGCGATGAGAAGGACGAGAAGAGAATCGCGACCGCGACCACGATCAGCAGCTCGACGTAGATGAGCGCGACCGCCGGCCAGATGCGCAGCACGAGCGGATCCCACCCCCAACTCACGTAGAGGAGCGCGAGCGAGACGCCCGCGCCCATCACGGCCACGTTGACCGCGAGCGTCAGACACAGGCCCAGGTACTTGCCCAGCAGGAACTCGCCGCGCCCGACCGGCTTCGAGAAGATGGCGTAGATGGTGCGCCGCTCGATCTCCTTGTAGACGAGCCCGACGCCGACGAAGATGGCGATGAAGACGCCGAAGAGGAGCGCGGCCGAGAGCCCCATGTCCACGATGATCTTCGCCTCCTGCGCCGCGGAGAGCTCGCCGAGGAAGACGGCGCCGCCCGTCAGGATGAGGACGAAGAGGACGAGGTTGTAGAGGACGCGGTCGCGCACGGCCTCGCGGAAGGTGTTGCGCGCGATGGCCGCGACGCGGGCGGGCGGCCCCGGCCTGCGCGCGGACTCGCCGCTGGACGATTCGGCTCCTAGGGCGACAATCTCTTCGGGCATCGAGAGTCCACTGCTCATCTCAGTTCGGGATGTAGCTCAGGCGCGCGCGCCAGCCCGTATGGACGGCCGCGGGGAAGCGCTTCTCATTCTCCTTGAGGACAGCGAAGACCGCGTCATCGGGCTCCAACTCGCCCGGCATGGCGAAGGAGGCCGGGTCGCTCCGCGCCGACTTGATGGCCGCGTCGATGTCGTCGTCGATGAGCCGGCGCCAGCCGCGCGCCGCACGCGAGTCTAGCAGGAGGGCTGCGTCCATTTCCAATCCGGCCTCGCTCACACGGCCCAGGCGTGCCAGGGCCGCGGCGTGGCGCGCGCGCAGGAAGACGGAGCGCGGGTAGACGCGCACGGCCTCGCCGAGCGTGCGCTCGGAAGCCCCGGCGTCGCCCGCGTTCGACTCGGCGGCGGCGAGGTAGGCGTAGCAGGTCGAGGCGTTGAAGCCGCGCTCGACGCCGTAGCGCAGGTGCGGCACGGCCTCGCCGTCGCGCCCCGAGTAGAAGAGCCATGTGCCGAGCTGGTAGTGCGTCGCCGGGTTCAAGGGATTGAATGAGAGAGCGCGGCGGTAGAGTGCCTCGGTGCGCGCCGCGTCCGCCTGCGCGGCGGCGATCAACTGGACGCCCGCCGCGTGAGACGCCATCACGCAGGTGACGGCAAGCGAGAGCGCGAGCCCGACGACCGGGCGCAGGAGGGCGGGGGAGAGCCGCCGTCGCGCCGGCCCGTGCGGACAGGAACGTGGGGCTTCGCCTGCCTGCGCACGCTCGGCCGCCGCCTGTGCGGAGAAGCGCGTGACGACGGCCGCGGCGAAGAAGAAGATGAGGCCGCTGCCCATCCAGCGGAACGAGACGGCGCTCGCGCCCGAGCTGACGGCGAAAACGGCGAGGCTCGCGACAGCGCCCGGCACAAGCGGGCCTCGCGCGACTCGCAAGGCGCGCCACGCCGACCACACGAGCGCTGCGCAGAAGGAGAGGAAGAGCACGAGCCCCGTCGTCCCCAGCTCGGCGAAGATTTGCAGGTACTCATTGTGCGCGCCGGCGTTGAGGAACTTTTCGTTCAGAGAGCTCAGCGTCGAGTCGGGGTGATGGGCGGTGAAGTCGGCGCGGGCTTCGGGCAGCCGTGTGCTGTAGTTGCCGGCGCCGACGCCCGCGAGCGGATGCGCGCGCCACATCTCGAAGGCCGCACCCCAGTAGAGGAAGCGGGCGCGCGCGTTCGGGTCGTCGGCCGAGGTCGTGCCGAAGCGCTCGATGATGGTGCCCTGCACGCTCTGCTCGAACGGGGATGGCGCGTACTGCGACGCGAGGCACGCGAGGAGCGCGAGACAGACGAGCGCCGCGCGCCGCTTTGTGCGCGGCCTGAAGCGTGGCGCGGCGAGCATCGACGCGGCGAGGACCGAGAGGCCGATTGCGACTGCGATGAAAGAGGCGCGCTCGGCGATCTGTAGCACGGTGAGCCATGCGAGCGTGGCCGCCGCGCCGGAGAGCAGCGCGACGCGGCCGCGCCTCAGGCAGAGCGCCAGCGCGGCGAAGAGTGGGACGCTCACCGCCAGCGGCTCGCCCAGGCCGTTCTGGCGCAGCACTGAGTGGGTCGAGCCGAGGTGGTCGAAGATGCTGGCGGCGGCGATGATAAGGACTGCGGCGCCGAGCACGGTGAGCGCCGCGCGCAGTGTGCGGGGGCTGGCGCAGGCGCGCACGAGGAGAAGGAAGAGGAGAAGGTACGCGACCCAGGAGAGCGCGTAGTGCGCCGCGGCGAAGAGGTTCGTCGCCCAGAGAGCGGAGGCCGCGCTCCACGCGACGAAGGCCGCGAGCGGGAGGGACGAGAGGCGCACCGGGGAGAGGCTCGCGGCACCCTTGAACGGGTCGGCCGCGGCGCGGCCGCGCGCGCCGCGGAGCAGGAGCAGTGCGAAGGTGAGCGAGAGCAGGATGGCGACGCTCAACTCCTGCCGCCATGTAAAACCGCCGTCGGCGGGGCGTGGCAGCCCCGGGACGAAAGGCGTGAGCAGGGCCAGCGGCCAGAGGACTCCGACGAGCCCGAACGGCTCGCTCATCGAGGGAAGTCGGAAACGGGACGTGCTTGGTCGCGTGTACATGGCTCCGGGAGGGCACGCTCTGGCCCCGGCGGGCGTGAGGTGTACGCGCCGCGCGGGCGCGGGCTCAGTTGGTGAGGGGTACGCCGGTGGCGGTCGAGGTCGGCGGCGTGCCGACCACGAGCGGGTGGACGTAGATGACGCCGGGCGTGTCCGAGGAGAAGTTGCGCGTGCCGGTGTTGGCAGTGGCGGGCGCGGTCCCGGCGCAGAAGTTCGCGCCGGCGGACGTAGTGATGACGCTGTAGATGTAACCGCTCTTGGCGTTGGCGACCGTGGTGGCGGAGCCGAGCGTCGGGTCGACCAACTGCTTGGAGACCAGCCCGTTGAGGTCCGCGAACCCCGAGTTGCCGCCGTAGGTGGCGTGGTAAGCCTCCTCCGCGCTGGTGATGGTGCGGATGGCGGAGACGGCCGCGGCCTCGTTGGCGGCGCGGCGGGAGGCGAGGAGGTTGGGGATGGCGATGGCGGCAATAATGCCGATGATCGCGACGACGATCAGCAGCTCGATGAGCGAGAAGCCGTCGGGGCAGCTCCGCGTCGCGGAGCCGTCGCGCCGGCCCTCGGCCACCTCGCGATGGAGGGCAGGAGAGTACCGTGTGGTGGGTATCATCTTGAGAACCTTTATGACTGCGGGGGCACGCAGTGTTCGGAAGTCCGGGGTGCCTTCGCTCGCCGTGTGGTGTCGGCACCGCTTACGGCGACGCGGGGGTGAGGTTGTTTGAAAACCGCACCCCCGCGCCACTCGGCCTTTGGAAGAGACCTGGCTTAGTTACCGATGGCCTTGCCGGCCGTGGTGTCGTAGGCGAGCGTCGCCTCCGCGCCGGCGAAGGCGTAGATGACGCCGGCCTCGTCGGAGCAGAAGTTGCGGCTGCCGTTGCTATTGCTGGCGCGCGCCGTCCCCGACTTGTAGCCGCTGGCCCCGGCGCTGGTGATGCCGTAGAAGTAGCCGCTCTTGGGCGCGGCCGAGGTCGCGTCCGCGACCGACGAGTCGATCAGCTGGTTGCCCTTCAGGTCGGCGACCGTCCCGTAAACGCCGCCGCCGACGGTGGAGGAGTAGGTGCTCTCGGCGGTGCCGATGGTGCGCAGGCCCGAGATCGCGGACGCCTCGTTGGCGGCGCGGCGGGAGGCGAGGAGGTTGGGGATGGCGATGGCGGCAATAATGCCGATGATCGCGACGACGATCAGCAGCTCGATGAGCGAGAAGCCCTTCTGGCCTTTGTTCTTTTGCATCTCTGTAACGGTGCTCCTTAGGAGAAAGTTGTTTCGAGTGAAGATTCTGTTTCTCGCGCCGTCGGCCATCGTCTCAGGCTACGCGCCGTTCGGGCGACTTCTAACGCCGGTGCCTCAAACAAGGTTCGTGCCACAGCCCGCCCGCCGCACTTTCAAGGGAATTGCCGCCGTTTCGCAGGAAAATTTGCAACCGGCGCACGCACACGCGGGCGCTCCCCGGTGACGCGGTGCGGGCGTGTAACAAATTTCGTCAGCCCCCCGCTGCCGTAAATTGACAGCCTGTGTAAACGGGAAATGGTTGTGAGGATTTCCGGAAAACCGGCGCAGACCGTTCCAGAAATCGCGGCCGGCTTTAGCCCTCGGAGGCACCGCGGCCGGCGGCATCGGAGCGGAGTTGGGCGGTCATGCTGCGGATGCCATGCTTGTCGAGGAGGTGGCGCAGGCTTCGCACAGAGAGGTGGAGGATTTCGGCCGCGCGCGTCTGGTTGCCGCCCGTCCGGCGCAGGGCTTCGAGGAGATAGGTCTTCTCAAGGTGTTCGAGGTGCGCGACGAGGTTCAAGCCCTCCTCGGGCAGGCCCGACTCCGAAGGCGTGACCCGCGCCGGGTTGTAGTTGGTCACCGACTGTGGGAGTGACTCCGGCTGGATGGTGTCGGTGCGCTCCAACGCGACGGCGCGCTCGATGGTGTGCTCAAGCTCGCGGACGTTGCCATGCCATGCGTAGCCTTCGAGCAACTCCTTGGAGCGCTCCGAGACGCCTAAGCTCCTCCCCGTCTGCCGGCAGAACTTCTCGACGAAGTGATCGACCAGCTCGGGGATGTCTTCGCGCCGCTCGCGCAAGGGGGGCAACTCGATGGGGATGACCGAGACGCGGTAGAAGAGGTCTTCGCGGAAAGAGCCCTGCTTGACCATCGCCGCGAGGTCGCGGTTCGTCGCCGCGATGACGCGCGTGTCCACGCTCGTCTCCTCGTGCGCGCCGACGGGCCGGACTTTACGCTCCTGCAACACGCGGAGGAGCTTGACCTGCATCGTGGGCGACATCTCGCCGATCTCGTCGAGGAAGATGGTGCCCTTGTCCGCGGCCTCGAAGAGCCCCTTGCGGTTGGCGGTCGCGCCGGTGAAGGCGCCGCGCGTGTAGCCGAACAGCTCCGACTCCAGCAGCGTCTCGGTGAAGGCGCCGCAGTTGATCGGCATGAAGGGCTTGTCGACGCGCGGCGAGAGGTTGTGGATGGCGCGCGCGACCATCTCCTTGCCGGTGCCGCTCTCGCCGGTGATGAGGACGGTTGACTGCACCTGCGCCACGGTCTCGATCATCTGGTAGACGGCCTGCATCTTCTGCGAGTGGCCGATGATCTGGTCGAGGCGGCCGCGCTCGCGCTGCGCGCGGCGGAAGGCGCGGTTCTCCTGGAGAAGCCGGAACCGTTCGAGCGCCTTCTCGACGATGAGCTTCAGCTCGTCCACGTCGAAAGGCTTCTGGATGAAGTCGTCGGCGCCGAGCTTGAAAGCCTCGCGCGCGGTCTCGACCGTGGCGAAGGCGGTCATCAAGACGACAGCCGCGTCGGGCAGGAACTCGCGCAGGCGGCGCAGCAACTCGATGCCGTTCATGTCCGGCATCTTCACGTCCGAGACGATGAGGTCGGCCGGCATCTGGCGCAAAAGCTCCAAAGCCTTCGTGCCGTTCTCGGCGGTGCGCACCGCGTGCCCCGCGCGCCCGAAGACGTGCGACAAAAGCTGCCGCATCCCCGGCTCGTCGTCAACGATCAGAAGGTTCGCCATAGTCTCGAAGATAGAACCTAGCTCTGTTTGGCAGGCAGTTCTATTGTAATAGTCGTCCCGTGACCCTCGCGGCTGCGGACGTTGATTGTACCACCGTGGTCGCGGATTATCTGGTAGACGATGGAGAGGCCGAGCCCCGTCCCGCCGGTCGTCGAAGAGGAGAAGGGCTCGAAGAGTCTTTCGACCTGCGCGGGCGTCATGCCGCGCCCCGTGTCGTTGAAGGTGATGCGGACGCTGCCCCGGCCCGTGCGCCGCATCTCGGCGCGCAGAGTCCCTCCGTCGGGCATCGCCTTCAAAGCGTTGCGCGTGAGGTTCCAGAAGACCTGCCGGACGCCCTCGGCGTCGGCCGGCGCCAGCACCGGCTCCTCGGGCAAGTCCTCTTCGAGCCGGTGCCCGTCGAGCACCTCGGGGCTGTGACGCAGGAGCGCGACCGTCTCGCGCAGCGGCTCGCGCAGGTCGCACTCGGTGAGCGAGAACTTGCGCGGCCGCGCGTAGGTCAGGAAGTCGGTGATGATGCGGTTGAGGCGGTCGGACT
>JBJMGP010000084.1:0-11665 GCA_045807865.1 Pyrinomonadaceae bacterium | reverse complement strand
TTCTCGAACTCCTCGTTCGACATCTCCGGCCGCGCGGCCCTCTCTTTATCCTTCAGCCACTGCTCGGCCCACCGGCGGAGTTCCGGGTCGCGGTTAAGGGCGGTGCGGGCCGCGTGCGTGTTCAGAGACGTGCTCATGAAGTATATCTCCCCTGCCCTGACCTGCTAGGAATCAAATTTAGCCGGTCACATTATAGTCCTCGCACCGCCGCGCGTCTGTCCGGAATTCTCGGGAACGGACATATTCACCCTTATCAGCCTCAACAACATCGTTTTCACACAAGATAGCCTCCGACGACTCTTTTTCGGCCTTATTTCCTATGCAGCGATTACGCATAAGTGCTGTGTAGATGCATAGAATTTAATTCCTACATCTTGCGCTAAATCACCGACGAAAGGAGGCGGGCTAAGAGCCCAACCGCTCTTCGAGGTAAAACCGCTCGTGGGGCTCATCCTCATCGTCTGAATCGTACCCGCGGCGTCCGAAAGGTGCGGCGTGCATCGAACCTCTCCTCGCGGTTCCGCCTCATCCCTTCCAACTGCATTTGACGCGACGTGATCGCCGCCGACTGAATGGCCGGGTCGGTAATCTTCGAGACCGTCTCCCAGCGCAGGTTAGGGTGCAAACTCTCCTCGTCCATCTCATCCTGTGTCAGCGAGGCCGCAGGCGGGAGTCCGTCATGCGTGACGAACTGTAGGCCGTTCCCGAAGTCATCATTTCGCTTTTCAGGCCCGCGCTCGACTTCTCCCGTCGTGGTGTCAGCTACCGGCAAGTGACGCCAGCGCCGGAGCTGGTAGCGGGCGAGTTGCGAGCCGTGGAGCCCTTTGGGGTTGACGTTCGCCGGGGGGGGTGCGGCCTCCGCGTCTTCGACAATGATGTGAAAGCGAGTAAAGCCGAGCCAGTATAGCCCGTCTTCGCCTTTCTTGTCGGGCTTGAAGGCGTGCGGCTTGCTCCGGTCAACCAGCATCACGGAGTTTAGTAACTCAAGACCGCCCTCCTTGCCGGGGTTCGTCGCCTTGAAGGGTAGGCCGTAGACCTTCCGGTAGACGCGCAGGGCGTTATTCTCCTGCTCATGACTCCCGCGGAACTGCGGATACTTCGCCCGCTTCAAGACTTCTCGGACGACAGGCTGAAGGATGTGTGCGCGCACGTCGCGCTCGGCCTCTATCCTATCGGTCAGGCTCTCCGTGTAGGCCGAGACGTTCGTGCGCACGAACGAGTCGCGGAAGACGGTAGGCCAGGGGCGGAACTCTGAGCCGACCGGGGCGCCCTGCGGCGAGAGCGCCTTGAGGATAGAGACGGCCACTTCATCGGCACCCGTCCCCGGCTCGAAGCTCATGCAGTCGGAGAGGACGACGACGCCCGGCACCGCGGAGTTTTGCGAGGAGACCGAAATCCTCCCGGCGACGTTCGCGTGCTTGGCGCTTTTGGTCTGCGCCCAATCGTTGAACCAGCGCGAGCCCCACTTGGCGGGTATCGTGTCGAAACCGTACCGGGCTTTGAACTCCGAGCGGGTGACGACGTGAACCTCGTCGCGGAAGTGCGGCAACACGGATTCCCTGCGGTCAACGTCGAGGCGGTGCTGATACTCGGCCATGAAGGCGGCGCGGCCGGAGTTGGAGAGGAACTTGTCGGCCGCCGCACGGTCGAAGCCCTGCCAAACGGGGGTAGCAGACCGGATGCGGTAGACGCCGGGGAGGCGATCATCAAGCACCAACTCAACATCTTCAAAGGCGGGCTGCGGCTCGCCAGCCTCATCCCCTATCACCGTGCGGTCGCTCATCACGTCCGTTTCGCGCGAGAGGATTTGAGACAAGACGCCGTAGTCAATGACCAAGTTCTGAGGGAAGAGGTTGAGCGTCTGAGGCGTGCCCGCGGGGAGTATTTCGTGCGCGATAATGTCGAGATTCTTCCTCACCACGTCCGCCCCGTAGCGCCGGGAGTCTACGTCGTCGAAGACGAACATCGAGAAGCGCACTTCATCGAGACGGCCGCCGCGCACACCCTCGCGCAGACCAATCGGGATGATGCCCCACCCCGAGGCCGTAACTAACTTGTCCTGACGCCAAGCAGTCTGGACGCCCCGCTTGTCGAAGTGCGGGTTAGCCAGGCCGGGGTAGTGAAAGGCGATTTCGGGAGAGTCGAGGCGGGTGCGGATTGACTGAACGTGACCTTTGGCGAGGTCGGCGTCCGCGCAGACGTAGCCGACGAATCCCGGCTCATCGGTGACGCCCTCGGACAATGCCCCCTCTGCGATGCACGCCCATTCGACGTGTGAGGACTTACCCAAACCGCGCCCCCAAATCAGGAGCGCCGTCATCTCTTCGAGCGTCAGGCGCTCGCCCGCCAGCAGCTTCATGCGCGCCGGCCAGTACCAGCGCCAGAAACGATGATGGAAGGGCGAGAATGGATGCTTGAAGGTTCTGCTCCCGAGCTTCATCGCCCAGGGCTCGTACCCCTTCGCCTCAAGCGCGGCGGCCTGCGGAGTCTTCGGCGGGCGGTCGGGCGCGTCCAGCACGCGGCGGGCCCGCGCGGCACGCGCCTTCAACCTTTCGAGCGCGTTCATTCGTAGTCCTCGAAGACGGAGTCTTCCAGAGCGAGCGCGGCTATTGCCTCCTCGCGGGAGAGCGGGTCGCCGTCGCGGTTACATTCCTGCATGAAGGCGTTTAGCTTGCGCTCGCGGCGGGCGTCGGCGTCCATGTCGAGTGAGATGGACTGCCGCGGCCTGCCCTCGATGCGGTCTGTAATCTCCTTTAACGCCGCCAGCTGCACGTTAGTCGCCTTCGCCTTCCCCGTCGCGATGTCGTATAGCAGCCCGGCCAGCTCGTCGGCCTTCGAGCGCGAGTCGTCCGCCTCCGACTCGGGAGTACTCATCAGCCTCCGGAGGGATTTCGTGATGGTGCTCACAGGGCGCCCGCCGCGGTTGATGCGCGGGTCACCAGGGCTGAACGGTTTGAGGTTGGCCAAACTCCGTTCGCGCGCCGTCAATTCCCTTTCTTCGCTCATCAAACGAACCTCCCAATCACTGTCTGCCGCCGGGTACGAATACGCAATAACCTGTCATGCGGGTAACGGGGGCGCGACCATCAGGAACGCGCGATCTATCCCGAGCGGCGCCGGCTTGCTATGCCCCGAGACAAAGGTCGTGCCGTCGAAGCCCTCCCACTCGTCAAAGTTCATCGTCACCCAGGGGAGCCAGGTCCGCGCGCCGTAGTCGCAGAACGGGAGCGTGGCCTTGTAGTCGGCGACGTAATCCTCCATCGAGCGGCCGTCCGACTCAGACTCCACGGACCGCAGCCGCCCCTCGAAGGAGGGGCACGTGCTGTCGAGACAGTACAGCCCCCGGTCGGAGTGCCCGACCGCGACGGCCGCGTGCGCGTAGTAGGCGGGGCCGACGCGGAAGCAGCAGCGCACGTAGAGCGCGCAGCCCTCGTCAAGCAGCGCCGGGAAGAGTGAGAGCGCTTCCGAGTGCGCCGGGATGATGCCGAAGGAGACGAAACGCGGAAACCGCGTGCCGACGAGCGTCTGAAAGGCGTTGCCGACGGTGACGACGCCGCCCGGCAGTTTCCCGAACGCCGCGCGCATCACCCCAACGTCGGGTGGCTCTACGCCGGCCCACACGTAGAGGTTTTGGAGCGCGTACAGGCCGCAGTCCTGTTCCGGATCGGGCTGTCTCCTGAGTAGTTGAGGAGGAATCATGCGGCCCCTTCCCTTCTCGTGCTGCGCTCCAGCCTATCGCTTCAACACAAATGGCCGACCCGGCGCGGTCGCCAATACAGCACGTCGGTCTCTCTCATCGCCATAACATCACCTATTACTTCACGAGCAGCGCGTCCAACTTGTAAGAATGGGGACACGAGTCAGTCCCCGCCCATCAGCATCACGGTCGCCGACGCCGCACCCGACGGCGCCGTGTAGTAGACCGTGATCGAGATGTAATCGACCCGCGCCCCGATGGACTCGCCCAGCGAGAGGCCGATGCGTAGCTCGTCCATCACCACCACGCAGAGGGCGACGCCGTGCGTGCAATCCATCTCGCGACACGAGACCGGCGCCACCAGGTCGCCGGGTTCGCGTTCGTGTAGCCGCAACGTCATTCAATCACCCCCAACAACACGAAAGGCCGACCCAATCAAAAGCCCGAAGGCTTCCGTTGAATCGGCCACGTCGTTAACTCCCGTAGGAGTGCGAACCGTTAGGCTCGAATGTTATTCGGCTGTCTTACTGACTTCGCGCAGGGTGATCTTCAGCACCCTGCCGCGGTTGTGGTGTATGACCATCTCGCCCGATTCGGCGGGCGCGTCCGAGATGATTTTGCGGGCGAGGCGCTGCGCCTCCATCATCTCATCGGCGTCGGCATTATACTCCCATTCCCGCGTCGCACGTATAGGTTTTCTGCGCTCTTGGCTCACGTCGGCACCACCCCTTTCAGCGACTCTTGCCGACGCTTCGCCGCGCCGTACAGCCCCGCGTAGTTCTGGACTACGCCCGGCAACTTGCGCCACTCGGACAGGTCATAAGCCAGCAACGCCTCGCAAATCTTGTCCACGACGAAAGGAGCCTCGCCCTTCGCCTGTCTCACCTTCTCTTCGAGCATGGCGCGGGTAATCTCGATCACGCCGCTTCCCTCCTCCGGCAGCAGGGCTCCGAGCAGTGAACCGGATGAGCTGGAAGCCTCTGGCCGCTCCGCTCGAATAGCTCGACGAATCCTGGGTGCCAGCCTTCGCGGAACTGTTCGGGGTCGCAGATGAAACAAGCCTCATGGTCAGGCGCGACCATCAACTCGACGTAGAGCACGGCACGGCACGCGGGGTTGCAGCAACGTAGGTCGGAGTTCGTGAGTCTCAACTTCACAGCGCCCATGTCATGTACCTCCTCGCAAACGCCCGACGTGTCTCGGGGTCGTGAGCCAACTCCTCAAAGCCCCGTGCGCCCTCCTCGTCCAACTCGCCCGACTCGACCAGAATGGCGATGCGCTCGCGGACCTCGGCCTCCTCGGGCGGGTCGGGTTCGGGCTCGCGCACCCGCATGGCGGTTGTCTGAACCATCGGGGCTCTCAACCGGGAGCACACGCTGTCGAAGATGGCGACCGCCTCGGGGTCGGGTTCAGGCTCGTCGGGTGGTTTCCGCGTATTCTTTGTATTAACGCGGAAACCACTTTCCCCTGAGGGCTCGGCCGCGACAGCCTCCCCGCCATCCGTTTCGGACGAGGGGGGGATACCGGAAAAATTTTCCGGTATATAGCTAACCTCTTTTTCTTCAACATCTTCTGAGATACCCGCGAGAATTTCGTCGATTTCGCCGCGCATTGCTAGGAGCAATTCACGCAACTCTTCGCCTCGCCCGGCCATGAGTGCCTTGCGCCTGCGCTCCTCAAGCTCGGCCAGCGCGCGCCGCCCTTTCTCGACTCCCTTCCGGGCGTTCGCGAAGATTTTGACGGCGTCGGCCTGTGACTTCTTCGGCTTCCGCTTACGGTCTTTCTTCGCCGGGGCGTCCGGTATATTGTCGTAGGCGAAGCGCGCGGCACGCTCAAGGCATCCCATCCGGTCGGACTCGTAGTCGGGCATACTGCGCGCCGCCACGACGGCACGCTCAATCTGCTCGACCACGCCCGCGGCGACGGTGTAGCCGGTTCGTTCGTACCGCTGTTTCTCGCGGTCGTACTCGCCCTCGGTGATTTCAAGCGGGTGGAAGGAGACGGTCGCGGCGCGTGCGAGGTAGTCGCGCCGCCAGTTCCGCACGGTCCTGTCTGTGCACCGAGCGAACTCGGCCAGTTCCTCGTCGTAAAGCTCAACCGAACGGCCGGCGTCGCCGCAGAGTTCCGCAACCGGCATGAAAATCTTCGTCTCAGCCAGTTCGAAGCCGGCGAAGTTGAAGAACAACTGCATCACGGCCGCGCCGTCGGCCATGTCGGAGAAGACGCCGGCGGACTCGGCCTCAGTTCCCTGCATCGAGCGCCGGAACTGACCTAGGGAGATGTCGAGGACTTTCGCGGAGGTACTCATCAGGCAGCCACCTCCTGCGTCTGGATTTGGGCGGCCAGGTAGTCGTCGAGCCCCTTGTACTGAGTCGGCCAGGTTCTCACCTTCACCCGGAAGCGCTCGCGCTCGAGCTGCGCCGAAAGTCTCAAAAGGGCGTCGTAGACTTGGGGCTTCTCCATCAAGTCACGGTCGTAAGCGATGACCACCTCGCGCACCGCAGGGAAGTTCGCCTTGAGTTTCGTGGCGAAGTCGGCACCGAAGTTGGAGACGCCGGCGACGCCGATCACCGGCAGCCCCGAGAGACAGGCGATCACGTTGGCCTTCAACGCCCCTTCTGTGACGAGCACCTGTGACGCCCCGTCCGCGAGTAGATGCCAGTTCGCGTAGTGGACAGGCGCGCCGCTGGAGACGCCGAGGTGTTTGCCGTTCGAGCTGAACCAGACGTACTTCCCCCGTCCATCGCTCACGTCGGCGCGACGGACCTGGAGCCCGACGAGCCGCCCTTCTGCGCTCTTGATGGGGATGAAGAAGCCAGGGCGCTGTTCGGCCAGGCGCCAGCGATCTCGCTCGAAGTAGAAGCCCGGCACCCCTTCGAGGCCGTAGTCCGCGAGAGCCTGCACGATACAGTCGCCGGCCATCGGGTGAGGGGTGGACTTGAAGTTGAGGCGGATGATCTCGCCGTCAGTCAGCCCGCGCGCGCGGAGCTGGCGGCGGTGCTCATCCTTCAGCGTCAGGTAGCCGCAGAGCAGTATGGCGTAGATGCCCTCGATGTGCTCGACGGGCGCCTTCTCGGTCTGCTTGACGGTTGGCGCCACGGCCTTGGGCCGGGCTGCCACGAACCCTGAAGACTCCCGCAGGCGATGAACAAAGGCACCGTTCGCAGCCTGCATGAAGCTGCCCGCCGACTCCCGCATACAGAAGGCGAGCTCACCGTCAGCCGAATAGCCACACCAATCAGGGTGGCCGCAGATCTCGCACTTGTGCTTGGGAGTGACGCGGAGAGGCTTTTCCTTCATGCCGCCCTCCTCTCTTCCTTGCCCGGAGCGAAGACGCCTTGAGAGGCCGCGTGTTCGGCGTGGCGGGCGAGTGCTAACATGGCGTTAGGTTGAACGCCTTCGGGTATCGGAGTCCCCGGCGTCCAGTGACGGCCGTCCTCCTCGACGGTGAACGTGCCGGCGGCGGTGTGTACCGCGTGCTGCGTACCGATTGGGGCTGGGGGCGCATACCGCCCCGCCCTTCTCATCCGTGTGAACCTAGCCACGGCACAACCCCCTTCCCCACGCCCTTGCGCGAACCGCTGACGCGCGGGGCTCAGTCGTCAATACGAGCCTGCACCCTTCACGGTCGAGGACGTAAACGGCCTTCCGGCTGCCCCGAGACGTGGCCGAACGCACGAATCTTTCAGGAAATTTTTCGCCCCTCACCGG
Organism: Pyrinomonadaceae bacterium; assembly: GCA_045807865.1. Classification (GTDB taxonomy): domain Bacteria; phylum Acidobacteriota; class Blastocatellia; order Pyrinomonadales; family Pyrinomonadaceae; genus QHXN01. Next base: position 4,257 of record JBJMGP010000084.1, on the reverse strand, counting down.
TGTGCCCTCCCCGTGCGGAACTGTGAAGGGCTCTCACAGTGGCGTGAGAGATGAGAGGTTATAGGCCGAGCTGGGAGGCAGGTGCGGAGGTGGCTGAGGTAAGAATTTAGGGCTAGACGCCGACGTCGGATGTGGTTTAAGCTTCGTTGCACTGTTATGAACTCCTCGCCTCCCGCAAAGAGGCGTGCAAGGAAGACCGGGGCGCTACCAACGTCCCGGTCTTCGTGTTTTGGGTCACGCGGCGGCACTGCGCGCGCCGCGGTGAAGTCGCTCGTATTCGAGCTTGCCGGAGGCGGGTATCCGCCAAATGACGCCGACGCGGAAGGCCCCTGAAAGCTTCCCCTCGCGGCAGAGCTTCCTGACCGTGAAGGCGGAGACGTTCCAAGCGGCAGCCACATCGTCGGGCGTCAGGTAGGTCTCGGGTTTGTCTCTCTCGTTCTGCATCCATCACCTCCGCGTTGTTTGTGTGCCGCGCGTGCGGCGTGGGGTAAAAAAAATCGCTACTAGCTGCTGTCCAAGCAAAATAAAAGCCGGTGAATAGTTGGTACCTACACCAACTATTCACCGGCAAAAGTAACAAACGGTTGTTAGAAAAAACGCGGATTAACTAGGCTGCGTTTCTACTCCTTTTCAACTCTTTCCAGTACTGCCCTAACCCGTGTCGCCTGACGATTCCTTTCAACGTGCCACCACCTAATCCGAGCACGTCTTCAGCTTCTTCGTAAGTTAACTTACGCCCTTCTCTATGTAACTCTATAGCCGCTCGTTCCAAATCCCTCTTCGCCTTTTCTTTGGCGATGTCAGGCCTCCGACCACCCATCGCCCCCGCCTGACGTTGAACGTACTGAAGTGCTAAGTCAGCAAAAATCATTTGTATCTGCTGTGCCGTTATAGGCTGTGGATCGAGTCCAAGCTGCTGCTCTCTGTCTTGCTTGGCCCATAGTCCACCTATGTTCAGGTAGGTCTCCATCATAGAACTAAACATAAAATGTAGGTTGTGAGAAATATACATCGTTATGCCTGCCGCGTGATGCTCTAAAAATTCTTTAGCCAGAGCCGCTATGCTCTCGGGCGATAGGTCGGGGTTCCCCTCTTTTAGTGCAGCCACTTGTTCATCAAAGCTGGTTACTCGTAAATGATGATTGAGCGCAATCAGGAGACGATTATGACCATACTCCATGCGACAAAACTCAATACCCGCAATTGAAGCGGTGTAAAAGTCGCCTGGCCCTGCCGCCTTGTTAATACTGACTACGGGGTTATGCTCTACTTTATTTTGTTTATTACTTCGACCCTTGTGCTGGCCATTCTGTTGCGACACCTTTGGCCTCCCTGTCAGCCACTCCCTGAAAGGATTCGGCCCGCCAGCCACTCAGGGATGGCGGCCTGTCCCCGCGCTGATCAGGCGCGAGTGAGGCGGGCCGAAATTGAAAGGCGGTCGACTAGTAGCTGACTCCGACTTAACTCTTAGCCTTGCGACCGCGGCCACCAACTTCAGGCTTGAAGCCTTCAACCTCACTACGTCGGAGCAAACGCCGGCCTGCAACTTCGACCGAAGTTAGACGACCCCTCTTGATAAGGTCGTCTATAGCCTGCGGAGAAACTCCCCGCAGCCGTGCGGCCTGCGAGATGGAGATCAACTTATCCAGATCTTCCGTCTTGTTCCGAGATTGTCTTTGCATAGGGAACGAATACCGCTTGAAGAATTCAAGCACATAATACGCTCCCATATATTTTGGTGCAAGTTTATTAAACAAGCTTCCTATCACATCCATCCTGTGAGGAAGATGATGACATGCCTTCCAAGCCATGCATATCAAGAATTTGTCAACGATGTGGAAGGACGTTCCTTGCCTATAAGAAACAGGTAGAAAGGGGCTGGGGTAAGTTTTGTAGTCGCGGATGTACGAATAGCCCTGCGCCTTCGGAGAGGCCTTGTAAGCTTTGCGGCAACTTGTTTCGCCCCACAAATAATCAGCTTCGGGATGGACATGGTTACTTCTGCAGCCGTATCTGCGCTCGGAAGCACCAGTGGAAGGGTCGTGCGCCGAAACCCAAAGAGCCACGCCCGAAGAGCTTACGAAGGAGTCCGGCAGGGCGACTATGGGCTCGGGTGCATAAGACGAATAGTTGCTGGGTCTGGATCGGCATGACAGTCGGCTTCGGATACGGCACTTTCAAGGTCAACGGCAAATCCGTAATGACGCACAACTTTTCTTATGAACTGCACTGTGGGCCTATAACAGATGGGATGCGGGTGTATCAGAAGTGTAAGAATTCGCCCTGCGTGAACCCTGGACATCTGTATCTTCGAGGCTGGGAAGCCGACAGCGTGAACATCCCGATTGAAGAAGAATATCTATCGTTTCTCACGGCAGATGAAGTCCGAGAAATCCGACGGCGCCATATTGATGACGAGGCCACAATTCTTAAGCGAAGATCTGAACAGAGAAAGAGGCGCGCGGCCCGCCTGGCGGTCGGTCTATGCCGATACTGCGGGGCTCGGCCGCCGATGCCGGAACGAAAGGTATGTGCGCATTGCATCGAGGTGAAAAAAAGTGGTGACCGCGCCCTGAAGGAAGCACGGGTAAGACGGAATATCTGCGCGCATTGCGGGAAGCGTCCGCCGAAGGCTACCGCGATAGTCTGCGATCACTGCACGCCGCGCAGCAGCCGGCCCCGTAGCGAGGGCGGCGGAACTCCAGAGCGCAAGAAGCGTGTCGGAGACCTGAAGTATCTCTACTGCGTCGAACCGGCTGCTCCTCCACCTTCTGGAAGCTGTCGTAAAAGCGGCTCGGCACATTACTACTTGGTGGAGATCAGAGTAGTGCCTCACAAGCTTAGACAAGTCTTCACCTTTACTAAATATGGCGGGAAGGAGGGGGCTTTACTTGCAGCCTTGCTATGGCGAAATGACCAACTCGCGGCACTCGGCATCCCTAATGACTCAAGCACACCAGTTTTCACGTACCGTTCTAAGGCCATCTATAAGAGTGACCACTCCACAGGGATAGTTGGTGTCTGTTACCACCGACCCCGCGCGGGCGGTAAAGCTCATTTCTCCGCCGGCTGGCGCGAGAACGGCAAGCCGCGCTTCAAAACCTTTTCAGTCGTCAAGTACGGATACGACGGGGCGCTTCAACTCGCCGTCGAACATAGGAGCGCTCGCGTGGCCGAACTGTATGGATGTGCTTTTGTATCACTTGTGCCCCAGGCAAAGGGCGAGTCAAGGCAAATGACAGTATGCGTTCAGGGGGACGACTTGGTGGGTTTCGGCATTCATCACGATGATGTTGCGGTGGTTAACTGCTGCAGGATTGCAGACGACGGTGAGTTTATTCTTATAAAAGAGCAAGGCCGGCTCTTCATACGATTCTACCGGGCGGACTCGGCCCGGCGCGTCCGTCTCCTTACCGCCCCCAAAAACGGGTTCGAGGAACAACACTATCTGCCGCGGAATTTAAACATACTTGGAGTGATGGTTGGGCTTTTCCGGGGTGATCAACCTGCCGAGATGCCATTACTCTCACGTCTGAGGAAAGCTATCAAGTCCGTCAGAATATTAGGATGAAATCTAAGGTGAGTCTGATTAGTTCCTCAATGGCAATTTTGAAAACGGTGGCAAGCGATTGGTGCCAAGAGGCACTTAGAGTCAGCGTTTTGATATTCTATCGAGAAGGGTTGAAGGTCAGGAAAGAGAATAGCCTAAGTGTTGGGCTTATTGATAGCACGCTTTCGTATCGGCATTGACTTCATGTCTTGTCGGCCATATCTTTCCCGCGAATTTACCTCGTGCCCCTACTGAGCGGAGAATTTATGCATAAACAAATAATCTGGAACTCTATCCTCATCTTTCTGTTTCTCATTGCTTCTCAATACAGCCTTGCAACGGTAAATCCGACACAAGATCAACGGCAGACTAGAGCGGAGTTGCTATTCAACAAAGCCCTTGACGAAATTCAAGCTTCTGAATTTCAGGCAGCGCTCGACGTACTTCAACAGCTAAGTGAGTGGCCACAATTTTTGTCAAGAATAGCTCTTTGATACAGTCAGGCAATGAGAAGAACTCTCAGTCCTGCTGAACTGGGTTTTAGCAAACGCGATCATCTTCGGCTAACGAAGGCTCTGCGCACAGAGACAGATCCACGCACCTTGCGCCGCTTACAAGCTGTGCGACTCGTGGCCGAAGGATATGATCTGACCACGGCAGCGCGCCTCACCGGCTTCTCTCAACGGTCACTGTACCGCTTCGTCAGC
>JBJMGP010000083.1:0-191841 GCA_045807865.1 Pyrinomonadaceae bacterium | reverse complement strand
TGCGTCGAGCGCCGCCTGGCGGACGAGCCCCTCCTCCCAGCCACCGCCCGCAAGGGCCGGGTCTGCGAGCAGTTCGACGAGCCGGGGCGCCTCCGCCTTGAGGCCGTGCAGCCCCACGAGGTAGGCGCCCCAGGCGCGCTCTCTGTTCTCGCCGGCTTGCAGAAGGCGGCGCGCCTCTGCCCCCGCGTCGCCCAGCCGCACAAACTGTGGGAGCGTGCCGCTTGATTCGCCCCCGCCGTCGGCCTCCTGCCCCGCCGCGCGCGCGGCCGCGAGCCACAGGAGCGCCGCGCAGACCAGAAACTTTCTCATCGTGTGCCTCCCCCACCGCCGAAGCTTTTAAGCTGAGACACGAACGCGCGCCGCACGGTTGGCGGCGCGCGCGAAAATTTTTGCCGGCCTGTTCTTAAACTACTCCTCGTCGCGGAAGCCAAGGCGCTCGCGGACGGCGTAGATGGTCTTGGCCTGCGACTCGTGGTAGGTGCGCACGAGCATCTCGGCCAGCAGGCCCATGAGGATGAACTGGACGCCGACGGCGAACATGACGATGGTGATGGTGAAGAGCGGGTTGCGGATGAACGACTCGCCGCCGAGCTTGCGGACGAGCGCCCAGACGAAGGCGACCGCCGAGATGATGAAGGAGCCGAAGCCGAACATGCCGAAGACGTAGATGGGCTTCGTGTGGTACGAGGCCATGAACTTGATCGTCATCAGGTCGAGCATCACCTTGAAGGTGCGCGAGAGTCCGTACTTCGACTGGCCCATCGTGCGCGGGTGGTGGCGGACGGGGATCTCCGTCACGCGCGCGCCGACCCAGCTCGCGTAGATGGGGATGAAGCGGTGCATCTCGCCGTAGAGCCTGACCTCTTTCAGGAACTCGCGGCGGTAAGCCTTGAGGGAGCAGCCGTAGTCGTGCAGGCGCACGCCGCCGATGAAGGAGATGATCCGGTTGGCGATCATCGACGGGATCTTGCGCGAGACCATCTTGTCCTGCCGCTCCTTGCGCCAGCCCGAGACCACGTCGAAGCCCTCGTCGAGCTTGTCGAGCAGGCGCGCGATGTCGGCCGGGTCGTTCTGGAGGTCGGCGTCCATCGGGATCAGAACTTTGCCGCGCGCGGCGTCGATGCCGGCGGCCATCGCGGCGGTCTGGCCGTAGTTGCGGCGCAGCGCGACGACCCGCACGCGCGGGTCGCGGCGCGAAAGCTCGCGCAGGACTTCGAGGCTCCCGTCCGTGCTCCCGTCGTCCACGTAGATGATCTCGGCCGTGCGCCCGAGGTGAGTGAGCGCCTCGTCGATCTTCAAGTGGAGCGGCCGCAGGTTCGGCTCCTCGTTGAGCACCGGCAGGAACAGCGAAATCTCCGGCGCCGCGCCCGGCTCCGCCACGGTCGCCGCCACCGTGGGCTCCTCTTCAACCCGGCTGATGACGGTCTCTTCATCGTCGTAAATCTTCATCCGCTCACTCCGTTCGCGCGTGAACCGTGATAGGAGCGTGAACCGTCAACCGTCAACCGTGACCAGATAAAACCTGCTTTCACTTGTCACGTTCACGGTTTACGGTTCACGGCCTTTATACCACTCGACGAAACGCCTGATGCCCTCTTCAATCGGGGTCTGCGGGTCGTAGCCGAGGAGGCGGCGCGCCTTCGTCACGTCGGCGTAGGTCTGCGGCACGTCGCCGGGCTGCGGGGGCTGGCGGTCGATGACGGCCCTCTGCCCCAGCTCGCGTTCGAGGAGCGCGATCAGCTCGCTCAGGCTCACCGTGCGCGAGCCGCCGAGGTTGACGACCTCGTAGACAGACCCTTCGTAGTCCATCGCCGCGCGCACGCCCGCGACGATGTCGTCCACGTACGTGTAGTCGCGCCGCGTCGTGCCGTCGCCGAAGACCGGGATCGGCTTCCCTTCGGAGATGAGCCGCGCGAACTTGTGGATGGCGAGGTCGGGGCGCTGGCGCGCGCCGTAGACGGTGAAGAACCGCAGGGCGATGCAGCGCAAGCCCCAGAGGTGCGAGTAGGTGTGACAGAGCAGCTCGCCCGCCGCCTTCGTCGCCGCGTACGGCGAGATGGGTCGGTTGACGGGGTCTTCTTCGGCGAACGGCACCTTCTCGTTCTCGCCGTAGACCGAGGACGAGGAGCCGAAGACGAACTGTCTCACGCCGCGCGCGCGCGCCAGCTCAAGCAGGTTGACGGTGCCGCCGATGTTCGTCTCGGTGTAGAGCACCGGCTCCGCCAGAGAGGGCCTGACGCCCGCGCGCGCCGCGAGGTGGACGATACAGTCGAACCGCGCCCCTTTAAAAACTTCCGCGAGCGCCGCGCGGTCGCGGATGTCCGTCTCGCGCAGCTCGAACTCCGCGCGCCCGAGGTGCGGCTCGACGTTGCGGCGCTTGAGGGCGGGGTCGTAGAAGTCGTTGAAGTCGTCCACGACCGTCACGCGCCACCCGCCTTCGGCGAGCAGCCGCGCGACCAGGTGCGACCCGATGAACCCGGCGCCGCCGGTGACTAAAACATTTCTCATGCTTCTTGAGTCTTCACGATTCACAGATTCAAACATGGATAGACAGGATGTTCAGGATAAAGATTTGAAATTGGAAATTGCTTTATCCTGAACATCCTATCCATCCATGTTAATTCTTTCTCTCGCCGGACGCTTCGGCCTTCGGGGCATATATCCAGAGGTGCCAGCCCCAGCGGGAGGCGAGGCGCGCCTCGGTGGAACGCGGGAGCCGTGGGCCTAAGACCGGGAGCCAGCGCTTGTTGAGGAAGTGCACGGCGAACTCCACCCGCGGGAAGTCCTCGAACAGCGCGCGCGCCTCGCGCCGCGAGTAGACGCGCGTCAGGGGATTGCCGGCCCCGTCCGTGTTGCGGCTCAGGAACTCGCCCGCCGAAAGGTACTGCGCCGCGTCCTCCTTCAGGCGCGCCGCGTGCTCGCGCAGGCTCTCGACGGGCTCGCCCGTCAGCCCGTGCGCGAGCCGGAGTCCGCCTTCGGTGCGCAGCAGCAGCGCGCCCACGCGGCGGAGCAGGCCGATGTTGACGCGGTAGTTGTAAGAGTCGCGGTGGTAGAGCATCACGACCGCGCGCCCGCCAGGGCGTAGCACGCGATGCACCTCGCGCACGGCCGCGCGCGCGTCCGGCGTGTGGTGCAGCACGCCGTGCGAGTAGACGAGGTCGAAGCTTTCGTCTTCAAACTCTAAAGCCTCGGCGTCGGCCACGCGGAACTCACCCGGCAGACCTTCCAGCTCGAACCTCCGGCGCGCGAGCGAGACGGCCGCCTCCGTCAGGTCTACGCCGGTGTAGAGGGCGCCCGCACGCGCGAACCGTGCCCCGTCCGTGCCGAGCCCGCACCCGATCTCAAGCACGCGCAGGCCCCGCGCTTTATCAAAACCGGCGGCCTCCGGGATGTGCCACTCCGTCCGGTAGCGGTGCTCCTCGACGGCCTCATAAAAGGCGCGCGAGCCGACCTCCGCGTCGGCGAACTTCGTCCCGCAGGGGTGCTCCTGCCAGAAGGCCCGCACCCTCTCCTTCAAACCCTGCCCCGCCCCCACACTCTGCCGCACGTTCTCCATGGAATAGTTCGCCGACACCAGGACACTAACCCTGCCCTTCACAGCTCTACACAGCGCGCCCACGCCGCTCACACGAAACTCAGGAAATTACCATGCCACTCCCGCCCCCCACAAGCGACCACCCCCGCGGCACGTGACCGCCGCGCCTGTAGGTAAAGCGAAGAAGAAAAGTGAGGGCGGAAGGTTGGATGCCTTCCGCCCTCTGTGTTTGAAGAGTTGGGTTCGCGTCAGTCGCCGGGGTCTTGGAGCATGTCGCGACGGGTCTGGCGGTATTTGAGGGCGGCGAGCGCGAGGCAGAGAAGGGCGAAGCCGCCTTCGGCGGCGAGACCGCGGGTGGTGGCGGAGCCGAGGTCATAGCGCGGGCGCGTGCGGGGAGTGTACTCCTCGGGGGTTTTGACGACCGGGCGGCGGCTTCTGTCGGTCGGCACGTACTCCCAGGAGAGCGACTCGTAGGTGCTGTCGAGGTAGTAGTCGCCTTTGGTGATGGTCACGGCGTAGGCGAGCGGGTTGAAGAGCAGGGCCGTGTTGTCCGTCCCCTTCATCATCACGCCGGCCGCGCCCGCGAAGGCGTAGACGAGGGCGAGCAGCGCCACACCCGCCCAGCCGCCGAGGCGGAAGCGGAACATCGCGGAGAACTGCACGAAGGCCGCCGTCGCGGCGAGCGTCAGCGCGAAGCAGAGCGCCACGGGCAGGAACTGCGTGCCGAGGTTGTACCCCGAACTGTTCCCGAGCGCGTCAACGTGGTAGCTCATCCACAAGGCGAAGAGCCCCGCGAGCGAGAAGCCGGCCGCGACGAGGATGTTCGTGACCGAAGCCTTGATCTCGGCGCGCTGGAGCAGCGACAGGGCGTCGCGCTCTGCGCTCCACCACTCGCGCAGGCGGTTCCGGGTCAGCGCCGACCCGCCCGCGAGTGCCGCCACCCCTCCCCAGCAGAGGAGCATGTAGACCTCAAGCCGTGAGACCGGCGCCGAGTCGTCGAGGTAACGCCCCCAGAGCAGCCCCGTCAACAGCGCGCACGCGCTCCCGAAGAAGAGCCACGCCGGGCGCGCCCCGAGCGGGATCAACTGCCAGGCCTTCACGCGCCTGACCGCGCCCGCGAACCCGCACAGCCCCGCGAACCCGATCAGCCCGAGCAAGACCGCGTACGCCGGCAGGCGCGCGCCGTAGAAGTGCCACCAGAAGGACTGGTAGCTCCTGTAATAGTACTCGCCGAGGCTCATGTCCCCGGCGGCGAACCGGGCGAGGCAGCGCGCCATCATCTCGTACTCGGCCGTGAAGAACTGGTTGAGCGCGAGCGCGCTGACGGCGCCCCCGACCGCGACGAGCGGGCCGACCAAAAGCCCCCCGCGCGGCGCGCGCCCCGCGGCCCCGCACAGCGCCGCCGACGCGTAGAGCCCGAGCGCCTGCCACGCGAAGCCGCCGACCAGCAGGAAGAGGTAGAGCCACACGACCTTCTCGAACCCGACCTCGCCCAGCCACGCCGCGGCGAGCGCGCACGGCAGCAGCAGCAGCGCGACGAAGTATGCGAGCGCGCCCGCGCCCCAGAACTTCCCCGAAGCGAGCCGGAAGGGCGAGAGCAGGCTCATCTGCTGGAAGATGGCCGTCCCGCGCAGGCGCTCCTGCACGAACGAGAGCCCGGCCAGCGCCGGCCCGAGCACGAAGAGCAGCGCGAAGAGCAACACCGTCAGGATGCCGTAGGACTCCGCGCCGAAGTTCTTCACCTGTCGCGCCCACAGCTCGGACTTGTAAGCGGGGTCGCCGAGCACGTCCTGGTAGCCGTAGCTCGAAGGCGCTGAGTTGTTCCAGACGACCCACGCGCCCGCCGCCAGCAGCACGGCGATCAGCCCCGCGACGAAGAGCGCACGCCGCCGCGGCAGCGTCGTCCGCAACACCCGCACGAACTCAGGGTTCAGACTCAACGAAGGGTTCCAGGCCATGTCTAAGCACCTCCCGACTTGATGAATGATGAATGCGGAATGATGAATTGAAGACGGTTTCTCATTCATCATTCCCCATCCGCATTCATTACCTCATGAAACGTCCCGCCGGCCCGACGCGAGGAAGACATCCTCGACCGTCAGGCGCCGCTCATAGAAGGAGACGAGGCCGACGTGCGCCGCCGCCAGCTCGCGGTGGAGCGCGGCCAGCTCGGCGCGCTCCCCGTTGAAGGTAAAGTCCACGGTCGCGCCCTCTACTTTAACCTTTTTCACGCGCGCGCGCGCGCCCAAATCTTCCGCGAGCCGCGCGGCGTCCTCCGCCCCGAGCAGTTCGGCGCGGACGGGCGTGCCCCCGGCCAGCTCTTCGACCAGCGCGTCGATGCGCCCCGAGCGCGCCACGCCCCCGCGCTCCATGATGACGACCGAAGTGCTGAAGTCGGCCAGCTCCGTCAGGATGTGCGAGCTGACGAGGATGGTCGTCCCCAGCGCCGCGAGCTGTCGGATGAGGTCGCGCAGCTCGATGCGCGCGTGCGGGTCGAGCCCCGAGGCCGGCTCGTCCAGCAGCAGCACCTTCGGCGCGTGCAGAAGGGTCTTGGCGATGACCAGACGCTGCCGCATCCCGCGCGAGAGCGCCCCCACCTGCGCGTCGCGCTTCGACGTGAGGTTGGTCAGGCCGAGCACGCCTTCGATCCTCTTCCCGATCTGGTCGTGCGCCACCTCGTGCGCGCGCGCGAAGTATTCGAGGAAGTGTCGGACGCTCAGGTCGTCGTAGAGGCCGAAGGTGTCAGGCACGTAGCCGACGATGCGGTGCAGCCGTTTGGGCTCGGCCCCGATCTCGACGCCCGCCACCTCGATCTTGCCGCTCGTCGGCCGCAGCAGTCCGGCCAGCATCTTCAAGAGCGTCGTCTTCCCCGCCCCGTTCGGCCCCACCAGCGCGCACGTCTCGCCCCCCGGCACGAACAGGCTCACCTCCCGCACCGCCGGGTGCGTGTCGTAGAACTTCGTCAGTCCAGAGGTGCTAATCATCAGCTCAAGCTTTAGACACGCGGGAGGCTACTTTTTGTTCCCGGCCCGTCTTCACGGACATCAACGACGCAGCCGTGGTTAAGACCGTCAACATTCTTCTCATCTTTCAGTCCTCAGAACGCCCAGTAGCCCTGCGAGAAGCGCGCGGCGAAGAGGGCGAGCATGAGCAGCGACCAGACCGCGACGGCCGCGCCCCACGCCGGCCGCGACACGCGCAGGCGCGCCAGCAGGATGTACGCGGGGAAGAGCACGAGCGTGTAGCGCGGCACGCTCAGCACGAACTTCGTGCTCGTCCAGAGCAGCCAGTTGCACGTCATCCAGACCGCGTACGACGCGCGCAGCCGCAGCCAGGCCCACGCGGTCAGCCCCAGCCCCAGCAGCACGAAGAAGAACTCCTGCCACCCGACCATCTGCGCGTCCGAGGGCGCGCGCCCCCAGACCGCGTTCCACGTCTCGCTGATGCCGACCCAGGGCCACGTCAGAGACTTAGACCAGTGCTCGCCCTGCACCTTCAGGAACGCGCGCGGGTCGCCCAGCACCCACCAGTTGATGAGCAGGTAGACGGCGAAGCCCAAGCCCACCAGCAGCAGCCACAGCCACCCGGCGCGCGCGCGCCGGCCCGCGCCGCGGTACTCGTCCCACCCCTCGAACGCGAGCGCCGGCAGCAGCAGCAGGCCGTTGACGCGCGCCATCGCCGCGAAGCACCCGAGCAGCCCGGCGGCCTGCCACCTGCGCGCGCGCGCCGCCAGGAAGGCGCCGAGCGCGAGCGCGAGGAAGAGGCTCTCCGTATAGCCTATGTGCAGGAAGTACGCGGTCGGGAAGATGAGCAAATAGAAGACGGACGCGCGCGCGACCTCTTCCGGCTCGCCGTCGGCGCGCGCCAGCCTGTAGAGCAGAAGCCCCGCCGCGACCGACGCCACGCCGGAGACGACGAAGGCGGCCAGCAGCTCGTCGCGCACGACGAACGCGGCCACGCGCACCAGCCACGGGTAGAGCGGGTAGAAGACGATCCAACGCGACTCGACGCCCTCCGAGACGTAGCCCGTGCGCGCGAGGTCGAGGTAGTGCGGCGCGTCCCAGCGGTTCCAGATCGCGAGCCAGTCGTAGAGCGAGCCGACCCGCTCGTTCTTCCACACGGCGAACGCCTGCACGCCGTACAGCAGCAGCAGCGCCTTGACCGCCAGGACGAGCCCCGCCACCCGCGCGTCGAACCACGCGGGGAGACTCAGCGTTTGCCCTTGACGTTTGGGGGGCTTCTTCTTCATCTACGAATCGAGGAACTCGCGCTGCCACATCTCAAGCGTGAGCAGTTGGAGGACTTGCAGGTTGAAGTCTTCGCGCCCGGAGAGGTTCGCCTCGACCACGCGCCGCACCTCTTCGGGGCGGAAGAGGCCGCGTGCGCGGACGACCTCCTCCGACAGCAGCTCGTCCACCAGAGGGCGCAGAGGCCCGCGCAGCCACGCGCGGATCGGCGCCCCGAACCCGGCCTTCTTCCTCCACACCACGTCGCGCGGCAGCAGCTCCTCGGCCGCCTTCTTCAAAATGTACTTGCGCCGCAGCCCCCTCAACTTCAAACGCGGCGGCATCCGCGCCGCCAGCTCGACCAGCTCGTGGTTGAGGAGCGGCACGCGCACTTCGAGCGTCGCCGCCATCGAAGTCCTGTCCGTGTAGTCGAGGTTGAGGCACGGCAGGAACGTCTTCATGTCAACGTAGAGCAGACGGTTGAGCGGCGCCGCCTTCGCGCAGCGCTCGAAGTAGCGGCGGTGCAGGTAGTACGCATCCGCGTCGCCCACGCCCGCGCGCACCTCTTCGGTGTAGAGCCTCTGCTTCAACTCGTCCGTGAAGTACGTGCCGAAGCCCATGTAGCGCGACTCGAAGTCGAGCGCGGCACTCTTCGCGAACTTCTTCGCGTTGCGGAGCGGAGCGGTCAGGCGCCCCGGCCGCCCGCCGGGCAGCGCGCCCGCCACCGCGCGCATCGCCGGCCGCCGCAGCGCCGCCGGCAGAGGGTCGAGCGCGCCCGCCAGGCTCATCGCCACCTGGCGCGGGTAGCCCGCAAAGACCTCGTCGCCGCCCATCCCGGAGAGCATCACCGTCAAAGTCTCTCGCGCCTCGCGCGAGACGAGGTAGCTTGAGATGGCCATGTCAATGACCGGCATCTCAAGGTGCCGGACGAGCATCGGCAGGAGCCGCGTCACGTCCGGGCGCAGCATCGTCTCGTGGTAGTCGGCGTTGAGTAACTGCCCGACCTTGCGCGCCCACGGCACGTCGCTCGGGATGATGTCGAAGCGCAGGTCGTCCTCTTCAATCCCGACCGTGTAGGTCGAGACCCGGCGTCCGCCGCCGCGCTTCGCCATCAGGGCCGTGACGACCGACGAGTCAACGCCGCCCGAGAGGAACGAGCCCAGCGGCACGTCGGCCACCATCTCCATCCCGACCACGCGCTCCAGCATTTCGAGCATGCGCGCGCGCCACCAACCCTCGCCCTGACCCTCTTCAATCTCGTCGAACGAAACGTCCCACCACTCGCGCACGCTGACCTCGCCCGCGCGCCACGTCAGGACGTGCGCGGGCGGGAGCCTGCGTACCCCTTTGAAGAGGGTGTGCGGGTCGGGCGTCCAGAGGAAGGTGAGCTGCTGGTTGAGCCCTTCGAGGTCGAGCACGGGTTTGATTAAACCCGACGCGAGGACGGCCTTCGCCTCCGAGCCGAAGACGAAGGAGTCGCCCCCGGCCGCCTTCGTCTCCGCGTAGAAGAGCGGCTTGATGCCGAGCCGGTCGCGAGCGAGCGTGAGCGTCTTCTCGACTTCGTCCCAGACGGCGAAGGCGAACATGCCGTTGAGATGCACGAGCGCGCCCTCGACTCCCCACTCGGCGAAGGCTTCGAGCATGACCTCCGTGTCCGTGTCGGTGCGGAACGTGTGGCCGCGCCCTTCGAGACGCCGGCGCAGCTCGCGGTAGTTGTAAATCTCCCCGTTGAAAGTGACCGTGAAGCGCCCGTCGGTCGAGGGCATCGGCTGGTGCCCCGCGCTGCTCGTGTCGATGATCGCCAGCCGCCTGTGAGCCAGACAGGCCCGCCGCCCCTCTTCATCGACCGGCGCGGAACTCCACACGCCCTCGTCGTCGTACCCGCGGTGCTCGATAGACTTCAGCATCGCGCCGACGCGGCGCTCGGGGTGTACAGAGATGAGTCCGGCGATGCCACACATACTTTAAAACTCGTGAACCGTGAACCGTAACAAGTAAGAACCGGTCTTTATCTTGTCACGGTTTACGATTCACGGTTCACGTCCTTCGGCTCTCCCGTCCGCAGCGAGTCGAGGATGCGGAAGGTGGCGCGCGTGGTGTTGACGAGGTCTTCGAGCGGGATGGGCGCGGGGGTGCCTTCGCGCAGCGCGGCGCAGACGGCGCGCACCTCTGCGCGCTGCCCCTTGTCCTGCGCGCGCAGGCGCGTGCTCGACTCGCGGCCGCCCGCGTAAGCGTTGGCCGCGCGGAAGTCTTCGATGACGAACGTGCGGCCGGCGCCGAAAATCTCGACGCGCTCTTTGGGGAGCGCGCGGTCGCCCTCGGCGAGATAGGCAATCGTGCCGTTCGAGCCGTCGGCGAACTTGAGCGTGACGAAGACCGAGTCGTCGTCCGTCCCCTCGCGGTCGTCGGAGCTGACCGACTCGGCGTAGACGCGCTCGACCGTCGAGCCGGTGACGTACTGCATGAAGTCCACGAAGTGGCAGACCTCGCCGCGGATGCGCCCGCCGCCCGCGCGCGCGTCCTGCGTCCAGTGCGTGCGCGGCACGCGCCCCGCGTTGACGCGGTAAAGAATCGAAAGGGGCGAACGCCGCTCTTTAAAGAACTCTCTGGCCTGCCGCGCGTGCGGCGAGAAACGCCGGTTGAAGCCGACCGTCAGCCGGCCCTTCGAGCGTGCGGCCGCTTCGAGCAGCGCGTCCAGCTCCCCGTCGTCCAGCGCGAGCGGCTTCTCGACCAACACGTCGAGCCCGCGTTCGAGCCCGCGCCGCGCCAGCTCCGCGTGCGTGTCGTGGCGCGTGGCGACGACGAGCAGGTTGACGCCCTCTGCACTCACGACCTCGTCCGCGCCCGAGACGAAGCGCGCGAAGCCGTAGCGCCGCCCCACGTCGCGCGCCGTCACGCCCGAGGCGGTCGCGATTGCGACGAACTCGACGCCCTCCGCCTTGAGGTGCGGCAGAAGCATCCGCCGCGCGTAGTCGCCCGCGCCGACCATCCCGACGCGCACCTGTGGATTTGAACTTTCAGGGTTGAACTTTGAAGTTCGATTCCTGACGTGACGCTCAAGTTCGCGCACGGGGTCGTAGTTGATGAGGACGGCGAGGTAGGGCTCGCCCGTCTCGCCGGAGATGAGCTGGTAGGCGCGCGCGCCCTCTTCGACGGGGAAGCGGTGCGTGACGAGCGGCGCGGTCTTCAGGCTGCCGGCGGCGGCGAGGTCGAGGAAGGCTTCGAGGTTGCGCCCCTCCGTCCAGCGCACGTACGGCAGAGGGTAGTCGTGCCCGCGCTCCTCGTACTCGGGGTCGTAGCGCCCCGGCCCGTAGGACATCGAAACCTTCAAAGTCAGCTCGCGCTGGAAGTATGACGCGCGCGGCACGTTCATCCCCACCAAGCCCACCGCGACGACGCGCCCGCGCAGCCGTGAAATCTCACCCGCCAGCTCGACGGGCTCGTCCGACTGCGTCGCGGCCGTCAAAAGAACCGCGTCCGCCCCGCGCCCACGCGACCACTTGAGCACCGCCTCCTTGAGCCCCGCGCCCGCGACGCGGCCGTCGTCCATGCCGAGCGACTTCGCCAGCTCGACTTTTAACGGATCGAGGTCAACGCCGAAGACGCGACAGCCGTTGGCCTTGAGCAGTTGCGCCGCGAGCTGCCCGATGAGGCCGAGGCCGACGACGACGACCGACTCGCCGAGCGTCGGCTCCGCGAGCCGCACGCCCTGAAGCGCGATGGCGCCGAGGGTGGCGAACGCGGCCGTCTCGAAATCGACGCCGTCGGGCAGGCGCACGCACAGATTCTTCGGCACCGAGAGCAGCTCGGCGTGCGTGGCGTAGCCCGTGCCCGCGCACGCCACGCGGTCGCCCGCGCGGAACTCGTGCACGCCCTCGCCCACCTCGACGACCGTGCCCGCGGCGCTGTAGCCGAGCGCGTGCGACTCGTCCAGCTTCTCGCGCACCGACTGCAAGGCGCTCAACAGTCCTTCGCTCTTCACCTTCTCGAAAACTTTGCCGACCAGCTCGGGCCGCTCCTTCGCCTTGCCCAGAAGGCTCTTGCGCCCCAGCTCGACGAACGCGCGCTCGGTGCCCGCGCTCACGAGCGACGCGGCCGCCCGCACCAGCACGCGACCGGGCTGCGCCACCGGCGCCGGCACGTCCGCCACGAGCCCCTCGCCCGTCTTTAAGTTTTGGAGGAGTTGCTTCATCGAAAGAATTATTAACAGGGATGGACAGGATGGAGAGGATAGGAATTTAAGATTTCAAATTCGACCTTTCAAATCTCTTATTCTTATCCTGCCTATCCTGTCCATCCCTGTCAAATTTGTCTGCGCTCCTTCTTCCCCAGCGCCTCTTCGATGAGGCCGCTGACCCACTCGGCGCGGGCGTCCCAGGTGCCGCCCTCGACCGCGCGCTGGCGCCGGCGGGGCGCCGCGGGGTCGTCCTCGGCGAGCGCCTCTGCGACGAGGCGGAAGAAGTCTTCGCGGCCGCGCGCGATGCGGAGCACGTCGCCCAACGGCTCATACTCGGGGAGCGGCGAGATGACGACGGGCTTGCCCGTGGCGAGATACTCGCGCACCTTGATGGCCGACCCGTAGCTCGTGAACGCGCGCTCAGTTTCCCACGGCAGCACACACACATCAAACCCGGCGGCATAGCGCGGCAGCTCTTCGTAAGCGACGGGCGGCAGGAAGTGCGTGTTCGGCAAACTCTCGACCTCCACGCCGCGCGACTTGTTGCCGATAAAGACCCACTGCCACGCGGGGCGTTCGACCGCCGCGCGCTTAATCAACTCCTGATCGATGAGCCAGGGCTCCACCGCGCCGAAGTAGCCGAGCCGCGGGCGCGGGATGCGCGCGACCGCTTCGGCGACTTCGAGAGTTCCGCTCCCGACCCTCGACCAGTGCTCGAAGTCCACCGCCTGCTCCAGAAGGTGTGAGCGCTCGCGCCCCCGCGTGGCCTCTCCGAGCAGCTTGCGTCCCGAGTAGAAGATGAGGTCGGCGTGGTCTAAAGCGTACTCGTGCAGGCGCCGGATGGTCGCGGGGTCGGTCGCGTGATCCATCGAGTTCTGGTCGTACTTGTCCGAGACGTGGTAGACGACGAGCGACTCGTCGAGGCGCCCGATCATCTCGGCCGCGGTCGGGATGGCGACCCAGAGGACAGGACGCCTGAGCCCGCGCGCGCGCGCCAGCGCGCCGATCTGCGCCGCCAGCAGACTCCGGTTCACGGCGCGCGCCGCGCGGCTCCCGTAGAAGGGCAGCGCCGCCGGCGACACGACCGTGATGCCCTCCGCGGTCGTCCGCGCCAGCTTCGCGTACGAGCGCAGCTTCCGCACGACCCGCGGCACCAAATCCTTGTTCCCCAGCCCCGGCAGCCCCATCGAGATCGAGTTCACAAAGACCACGCGGTTCCCCGCCCGCGCGAACCGCCGCATGAGGTGGTTCTTCGAGTGCGGGTGGTGGTACCACCAGTCCTCGCCGCCGAAACAAACAAGGCTTTTTCCCGTGAAAATAGGCAACTGTTGATACTATGGAAGCCGATTCTGAACCTTTTTTAACCCCATAGGTACACCAAAGGTACACCAGAAATTTGAATACTAACATGCGCCTATGATGCTTGTACCGTTACGCTAATGAAGCGAAATTAGAAGCCCGTCTGAAGGCAAATAAACGCCAAAGGCGGGCATCACCTCAAGAGTGGATGCGGCGGGCAACACGCCGTCAAACGCGTGCTCGAAGTCGCCTCGGCGGGTTCGCACAACATCCTATCGTTTAGTACACAAGACCTGCGTTAGCTTCTACATCGTGGGATAGATGCGGCGGCCTTCTTCGCTCTATCAGCGAAGCCTACCGTTTTCAACTTTAGACGCGGTAGGCTTCGCTTTTGTGATAAATTGACGCCGTTCGCCTAGCCCACTTCTAGGAACGGCAGAACTGATGACCACTCGCGAGTTGGAACTTACCCTTCTGGAACTTGAATTTATTTTCGCCCCCTATCAACCATTTATTCAGCTACTAAAGGAGATTGATAGGAACTTCCACCTCACTTATGCGAACATTGATGTCCTAGCACAGCCAGACCTAAGCCCTGACTATTTATCAAAACAGCTAAATGAATTAAGAAAACAGTTGGGAGTTTTGCGCGCGGAAATTATGTCGGCGTCCATTGCAGAAGTATTTGTCCAAACAAATCAATTAGCAGGAAAGTTAAAGTCTCTTCGTGAACAATTAGTTGCCACATCAGAGAGTGGGCTGGATGTCATACGTGATGGTGTTATTAAGTTTCAGGAAATGTTTGAGACATTAATAAAAAAGGATAGGCCATTTGATTTAGTAAGGTTCGCGCTTTCAGCAACCCAATTATATGTCAGTATCAGCGCAACATATGACTTAGCCCAGTCGGTGCGCGCCGCATTATATAGCCGTCCAGAAATACAACCAGAAGAAGATTCACTGACAATACATTTCTCTTCATCAGACACATCTCAAAATGTAGCGTACAAAATACTTGCTATTAACGAAATCTACATGGAACTTTGTGTGCTACTTGATGTATCGGCGGCGGAGCATCCACTTCGTCTTGCAAGAATAGATGCGGGAACTTGGTGGGGGGTATTCATTGGACGCGGTAGGGTCATCAAACTCGTTGGGGACTTGATTAAGTCAGCCATAGGGTTTGTACATCGAAACTTTACCGATGAAGGACGGCTTGACAGTATTCCAAGACAGATAGAGGCGGCGGAAAGGGTTCTTGGGTTTTCAGAAAAGTTGCAAGAGGCTGGGGTGGATACAACAGCCATTAAAGACCAATTACAAAAAGCCACTTTTAGTATCGCTGCCAAGCTGAATATACTTGTGATAGATGAAGCCACACTAGAAGTTAACGATGAAAAGTTTTCAGTAGCACAAGGGGTGGAACGGAAGTTCTTGCAAGAAAGCAAGAAACGGCTTTTAGGTGAAGGGGACGAAAGAGAAGAACCATGACAAACTACATCGATAACATGGCCGACGATGACCGCCGGAAGGGTGAAGAAATGGAACGTCAAACCGACGAATCAAGTAGGATTCAAGCCACGAAGCACATCTGGATTCAGGAGTTGATGACGACCGTTCAGCGCCACGCCGACTACGCAAATCAACAATTCTACAACGGCGGCAAAGCCTTTGAAGTCCGTACCGATGTGGGACTCTTTGATGATAAGCCGCGAGACTTTGTAGTTATGACCGCCGACTATCCAGCCGCGTATCTTTATGTTTACGTTGACAGCGGCAACAGTGCGCTCACGCGAAGGTTGGCAACGAAGCGGGACGATAACTCAAGCCGCCGTGAGCAAAACTTACCGCCCTTGCAGATTTCTATGGACGGTCACAATCCTGTTTTCCATGACAACGGACAGACGCTGGATTTTGAGGGCGTCGCCCGATTTCTAATTGAACCCGTAATCAGGGCGCATAGGGAAGCTTAGTGGTTTAGGATGGCCGTCCTGCGCCCGCATTTGGCTTCTAACGACGTTTCTCGTCAAAGACCTCGGATGCACCTACAACGACGCCGTAGTGGGTACGGATTACGGAACGCGGTGTCGGTGGTTCTTCGAGTGCGGGTGGTGGTACCGCCAGTCCTCGCCGCCGAAGCACACCAGCGATTTACCCGTCAGCATTATGTTTCAGTAGTAGGTGATGGTGCGGTACGTCACGTAGCTCGGCTCGAAGAAGGACTTGCCGCCCTTCGTCACCCACTTGGAAGCTGTTTTCTTCGTCCAGTTGCCCTTCGCATCAAACTCGTAGGCGTAAGAGTAACGCTCATCGACTGAGCCGTCCTTCACGTCATAGTCGATCTTTTCAACCTCGTTGCCCTGACTGTCGAGTGTGAAGACGTACCGCTGGTTGAGCGAGCCGTCCTCGGAGTAGACCAACTCCTCTTTCTTATCGCCCTCGAACTTATACACGTAGCGCAGCCACAGCCTTCCGTCGCTGCCGTACCAATCCTCCTCAATCAGCCGCCCCTTCTCATCGTACTTGTACCTGAACCTGTACGAGTAGCGCGGGTCGGACTTCGGCCTCGCCCCGGCCGTGGGCGGCCCGGCGGCGACCGTCACCGGGGGCGGGTCATACTCGTGCCGTACAGTCTTCTCGCTCCGCACCCTCTCGCCGTCAACATAGCCGTAGACAGAGACCTCGTAGAGGTTGCCCTTGTAGTCGTACGACTCGCGCTTCGTGAATTGCCCCTTCTCGTCGTAGTAATCCCTCGACGAGGGCTTGCGCCCGCTGACAGACCAGGTGCCCGACAAGTCCTGGTCCTCCTCGAAGACTGTCTTCACCATGCCTTTGAGCCCTTCATCCTCGGCGTCGGACTTGAGCTTTGGCACGGGCTTATCCTGTGGAAGGGGGCTCGCCGCCACCTCATCCGCCTCTCTCTTTCTCGCGGCAGCGACCTCGGCTTGTGAGAGAAGCTTGAATGAGTCCAGCAGCCGCACGGCCGCCTCCTCTTTCGGCTTCAAAGAGTTCGGCAACGCGACGGACGCCTCATACAGTCGGTTGCCGACAAGGTAAGCTCTGACGATTTGGATTCCCTCGGGCGTCTCAAACCTCGTCGCGCGCCCCACGTTGCCTGCCAACGAGATCTCCTCCTCCCCCGTCAGCTTGGCCTTTCTGTTCAGCAGGAGCCTATTGTCTCGGCCTCTGTCAAATACAGCTTTCGTAGCCAGTGCGGCCGGCAAGTCCATATAGCTAACCTCGAAAGCCCCCTCCGCTGTTTCCCAGCTAAATGAGTCGCCCTCGATTCTTCCTTCGGGTACGTTGGTGCCGATGCCGCTGTAGGCGGAAACTTCTCTGGGCAAAGAGATGGTGAAGCGGCCCTGCAGTGAGATGAACGTCTGCGACTCGTCAGAGCCTTTCTGAGCCGATGGGGGCGGGGCGTCGCTCGTCACCGAGAACCCCTGAGCCGAACAGAGTGCGGCACAGCCGAAGATGAGGGCAAACAGAAAACCGGCCCGAATCAAGCTTCTCATCGTTCTCCCTTTTCTTCTCCTTCGGGGATGGGATGGAATGACCGAAGACGGAGCAGGAGATAGTAGCACGCGGCGGCGCGCCAGTGTGGGGGCGCGGTTGGCGTGGGAGTTTCAGGAGTCCTTGTCGAGGAGCCTGGTCGTGTTCTCGGTGACGCTGGGCGGCTGGTAGATTTCGGCGGTGTTGGCGCGCTGCTGGTTGAAGAGCGGCGCGGGGTTGAACTGCGGCGCGCCGAGGGCCGGCCGCTCCGAGCCGGCGCCGAGGTCTCTGCGCGACGAGCGGGATTGCACGCGGATGAGCTCGTCGCCGAAGAGGCGCGCGTAGAGGAGCATCGCGAACCCCGCCAGGAAGACCGTGACCGGGACGAAGAGCGGGCCGGGGCCGTCCACGAGGAAGCAGAGCCCGAAGAAGATCGGGAAGAGGACGGCGCTGAAGAACATCAGCTTGGCGCCGCGGCGCGTGCCGAGCCTCTTCGCCGTCAGCTCCGCGTCCCGCGCGGCGTCGGGGCGCGCCGGCGCGTACTCGTTGCCGGCCACGTAGGCGGCGAGCCCCGCAAGTTGGAGCCCGCACCTCGGGCAGAAGCGAACTTCGTCGGAAGACTGCTGACCGCACTTGGGACAGAACATCTGGATCACCTGTGGCCTGGGCGGCGTTCGGACTATTGCCGGCTTTACGCCGCGGCGCACTGATAAGTTCTGGCGTCGGTTTGTATAATAGCAGCCGCGACGCCGACCCTGAACCCAGCAGAAAGTCCGGATGGCATCTCCCACACAGCCCCCGAACGCTCCCGTGCAGCACGACCGCGACGGCCTCCGTCAAGACGCGAGGCGGAGGGCCGTCGCGTTCGTGCTGCTCTTCGTGGCGGCGTTCGGGGTGAGGCTGCTGTGCTGGCGCGACGTGCGGTTCGAGGCTTACAAGGTTCAGACCGCGGTCGTCGAGAACTACAAGCACATGGCGCGCCTGCTCTCGGAGAACGGGGCGGCCTCTTTCTACGACCCCGACTCGCCGACGAGCGAGCCCGACCTGCTGGGGCACCCGCCGGGATACCCGTTCGTGCTCGCGGCGGTCTACAAGCTCTGCGGCGAGTCGGACGCGGCGGTGCAGGTCTTGCAGGCCGCGTGTGACGCGCTGGCGGCGGCGCTCGTCTTTCTCATCGCGGCGGAGCTGCTGACGTTCGGCACGGGCGTCGTGGCGGGCTTGCTCGCCACGCTCGCGCCGCAGTTCTGTTGGAACGCCTTGATGCTTCTGCCGGACACGCTGGCGGTGCTGCCGCTGCTCGGGGCCGTGTGGCTGCTCGCGCGCGGGCGCGGGGGGCGAATCGTGCTCAAGGCGCTCGGGGCGGGCGCGCTCATAGGGCTCTCGTGCTGGCTGAGGGCGAACGCGCTGCTGCTCGCGCCGTTCCTGGCGGTCGCGGTCGTGCCGCTCCTCTACGCGAAGGGCGGGCGGGTGCGGCCGGCGCTGGCGCTGGTCGCAGGGGCTCTGCTTGCGGTCGCGCCTTTGACGCTGCGCAACGCGGTCGTGTTCGGTCACTTCATCCCCATCTCGCTGGGCGCCGGGCAGACTTTGATTGAAGGCATCGCGGACTATGACCGCGAGCACAGGTTCGGGCTGCCGGACACAGACTTAGGATTAACGCGGATGGAGGCGGAGGAGGCGGGTCGGCCGGAGTACGCCGCGGCCCTCTTCACGCCCGACGGCGTCGAGCGCGACCGGCGGCGGACGCGGCGTGCGCTGGCCGTCATCAGGGAGAACCCCGTCTGGTTCGCGTGGGTGATGTCGAGGCGCGCGGGCTCTATGTTGAGACTGGAGAGGACACCGCTCTCATCGAACGCGCCCGTCTCCGAAGGTTTTATGCGCGCGCCGGGGGTCGTCGTGCGCGTGGGACAAAAAGTCTACATCACGGCGGTCTTCCTGCCGCTCTATCTCGCCGGCCTCGTGCTGCTCTTACTTCAACAAAGGCGGCGCGAGCTGGCCGCGCTTCTCGTCGTCCCGCTCTATTTTCTCTGCGTGCAGTCGGCGCTCCACACCGAATATCGGTACGTGCTCGCCGTCCACTACTTCCTCTTCGTCGTCGCGGCGGCGGCGCTTCATCGCGGGTGGCTGGTGGTGTATGACAGATTCAACACGGAGACACAGAGACACAGAGACACGGCTTAAGGTCTGATAGCTGTGTCTCCGCGTCTCTGTGTTGAATCTCCGGCTCAGCCTAAGCCAAACTTCGCCGCAATGGCTTTCAAATTCTCTTCAGCCTCGCGCGTGTACCTGTCGGCCCATCGGGCGGTCTCAAGCGCATGCTCGCCCGAGAGGGCACGTTTGAGCTGGCGCGTGAGTTCGTCCACGTCGCCGAAGTCGTAGAGCAGCATCCCGCGCGTCTCGCCCGCGCGCGTCGCGACCACGGGCAGCCCCGCCCAGATCGCCTCGACCCTTGAGAGGCCGTAGCTCTCCGGCCCGAAGCCGCGCACGAAGGCGTCGCTGCGCCGCATGACCTCGAAGACGTGCGCGTGCGCGACGTTCTTCAAGACCGTCACCCACTCGCGCCCGCGCAGCACCTCTTCCCTGTACGCGGCGTCGGCCGCGAAGTCGCCGTCGAGCAGCAGGAGCCCCACGTCCTCGCCCGTCTCAAGCCGTACGCGTTCGACCGCACGGGCCGCGTGCAGGAACCCGTACTCGCGTATGAACGCGCCGACCGAGCAGACCCGCCGCCGGCGTCGCGTATAATCCGCAATCGCGGCTTCGAGTTCTCCGGGCAGTTTGCCGTCCATCTCACGCGCGACGGGCAATAGGCTTTTGACGACCGACACCGGCTGTGTGACTCTCAACTCTTCGCGCAGCCAGCGCCCGAGTTCTTCGGAGACGACGACGAACTCGGTCACGCCGCCGGCCGCGAGGCGGAAGAGCGCGCGGCGGACGTTCTTGAAGTCGGCATGGCGGTTGGGGAGCGAGCCGTCGTGAAGAATCTTGACCCACTCGAAGCCGAGCAGGCGCTTTAAGACCAGCCACACGGGCACGAGCGCGCTCGGGTACTCAAGGAGGAAGTGTGTGCAGTCGGCCACACGCGCCGCGTGCCCCTCGCGCAGGAGCAGCGGGACGAGGTCGCGCCGCTTGTCCTGCATGAAGTGGACGCCCGCGCCGCGCACCTCCCGGCCGCCGTACGTCCAGAGTTGCAGGCCGCGGCCTTTGAGGTGCTCGAAGAGGGTTTTGACGTAGATCGAGACCCCGCCGTGGGGCGGCGGGTAGGGGCCCAGCAGTACGACCTTTTTGCTCATGCCGAAGGACGAACCGAAAATCTCTCAGGACGGGTGCGTCGCGGTCGTCGTGCCCTCCTACAACCACGCGCCTTTCGTCGGGGCGGCGCTGCGCTCGGTCTACGAGCAGACGCTCGCGCCCGCGCGCCTGCTCGTCATCGACGACGGCTCGCGCGACGGCTCGCCGCAGGTCATCGAAGACGTTTTGAAGGACTGTCCCTTCCCCTGCGAGCTGATCGCACGCGGGAACCGGGGCTTGTGCGCCACGCTCAACGAGGGACTTTCTAAAACTGTAGGGACTTACTTCGCCTACCTCGGCTCGGACGACCTGTGGCTGCCCGGCTTCCTCGAAGCGCGCGTGGCGCTTCTGGAAGAGAGGCCGCGCGCCGTGCTCGCCTACGGCCACGCGTACCTCATCGACGAGCGCGGCGAAGTCTTCGACTGCACGCTCGACTGGGCACGCTACAGCGACGGCGACGCGCGCGCGATGCTGCTCGAAGAGACCTACGCGCCGATGAGTCCCACGGTCGTTCACCGGCGCCGGGGCGTAGAGCGGCACGGCTGGAACGAGCGGGCGCGGCTCGAAGACTATGAGTTGTACCTGAAGCTGAGCGCCGACGGCGAGTTCGCCTTCGACCCGCGCGTGCTCTCGGCCTGGCGCCGCCACGGCACGAATACCAGCGGCGACTTCGTCTGGATGATCGAGGCGCGGCTCGAAGCGCAGCGCAACGCCGCCCCCTACCTTAAACTGAGCCCCGGACAGCTCGCACGCTCCCAGCGTGCCCTTAGCTTCGCCGGCGCCGAAGACCTCCTTCGCCTCGGCGACAAGCGCGCGGCTTTCAAATACCTTCGCCGCGGCCTCAACGGCGCGCCCTCGCCCGCGGCGCTCGCGAAAGCCGCCCTCCGCCTGCTCACGCCCTACTCACTCGTCAAACGCCGCAACCAACGCAAGCAAGCAAGCGCGGCCCGGCGTTACGGCAAACTTCCGGTCGTGGAAGGAATCATTAACAGGGATGTACAGGATGGGCAGGATTAAGAATTTGAAATTTCAAATCTGAAATTGCTTTATCGTGCCCCTCCTGTCTATCCCTGTTAATTCTTTCCCTCGATCCAGCGCTCGTACCAGAGCGAGAGGTTGAGGAGCGCCCAGAGATGAAAGCCCCAGTCGCGCGCGCCGCGGCGATGCTCTTCGAAGAGGCGCGCGACGAACCCGTAGTCGAGGAGGCCGCGGCGCCGTAAGGTCGAGTTCATCACGCGCGACTCAAGCTCGGGCGCAGACGCCCCGCGGAACCAGCCCTCGACCGGCGCGCCGAAGCCGCGCTTGCGCCGGTAGAGCACGTCGCGCGGCAGCACCGTTTCGAGCGCGCGCTTGAGGACGTGCTTGCCGCTGCGCCCCTCGACCTTCAGCGCGCGCGGGACGCCCATCGCGTACTCGACGAGGTGATGATCCAGGAAAGGCACGCGCGCCTCGACCGAGGTCGCCATCGTCATCTTGTCCACGCGCATCAGGAGCAGCTCGGGCAGGCGCAGCTTCAGCTCCAGGTAGGTCATGCGCGCGAGGAAGTCGGACGCGGGGCGCGCGCGGGCGACGCGCTCCAACTCCCCCTTCACCACCTCGTAAGAGGAGAGCCCCGCCAGACGTGCGCGGGCCTCGGCGGAGACGAGCCGGCCTTTGAGCGTCTCGTCGAAGACGACGGCCGCGCCCCAGAAGAGCGACTCGCCCGCGCCGAAGCGACGCGCCAGCTCGGCCGCCTCGGCCTTGCCCGTCGCCGCGCCGATTAAAGGTCGTGCCAGGGCCCCGGCCGCGCGGCGCGCGAAGGCGGGCAGCGCTTCGGCGCGGCGCCAGAAGCGTTCGTAGAGGCGCAGGTACTTGACGTACTTGTCGTAGCCGCTGAACAGCTCGTCCGCGCCCTCGCCGACCTGCACGACGACGGTGCCCGACTCGCGCGCGAGCCTTGAGACGTAGTAGAGCGGCACGCAGACGGGGTCGGCCAAAGGCTCGTCCTGATGGAAGACGAGGTCGGGCAGGAAGGCGAGCATCTCCTGCTCGCCGATGAGGACTTCGTGGTGGCTCGTCGCGAAGCGCCGCGCGATGTCGCGGGCGGAGTCGAGCTCGTTCAGCTCCTCGTGGTCACGGTACGCGACCGTGAAGGTCTCGACGGGCCGCGACATCTGCTCGGCCATCAGCGCCACGTTGGCCGAAGAGTCCACGCCGCCCGAGAGGAAGACGCCGAACGGCACGTCCGCCATCATGCGTTTCTTAATCGACGCGCGCAGCAGCCGAAGGATTTCGGCGCGGTACTCCTCCTCGTGTATCGGCCGCACACCGTTCGCAGGCTGTTCGGGCGGGAGCGCGTCCCAGTAGCGTCTCGTCTGCACTCCGCCGTCGCGCGTGACGACGAGCATGTGGCCGGCGGGCAGTTTGCCGACGCCGCGGAAGAGCGTACGCGGCGCGGGGCTCGTCAGGAAGGAGAGGTAGTGGACGAGCGACTCCTCGTCCAGCTCGGCCGCAACCGACGGGTGCGCGAGGATGGCTTTAATCTCGGAGGCGAAGACGAGGCGGCCGCCGTTCAGATAATAGTAGAGTGGCTTGACGCCGACGCGGTCGCGCGCGAGCACGAGACGCTCGTTCGACTCATCCCAGATGGCGATGGCGTAGTCGCCCTCGATCTCTTCGACGAAGTCGAGGCCGCGCTCCTCGTAGAGATGAATGATGGTCTCGCTGTCCGTGCGCGAGCGGTAGGTGTGGCCGCGTCTTTCTAACCCTTCGCGCAGCTCGGCGTGGTTGTAAATCTCGCCGTTGAAGACGAGCCACACGCCCGAGCCTTCGCACCCGCGCATCGGCTGGTGCCCGGCGGGCGAGAGGTCGATGATGGAGAGGCGCCGGAAGCCGAGGCCCAGACGCCCGCCGTCGAAGAGCTCGACGCCCACGTCGTCCGGCCCGCGGTGCGGCATCCGGTCGCGCATGCGCTCGACGAGCGCACGCTCAACGCGCCCCGACGCCGCCCCGTACTCCCAGACTCCGCAGATGCCGCACATGATTTAAGCTTTCGACTCCGCCTTCAGCCGAGTGCCCACAGTAGCCGCTCCGCAGCATCTTCGCCAGCGCAGACTGGCAGGAGCAGCCAGCGCACGCGGAGCGGCACGGGCGCTTTAAACTTCCAGACGGCCGCCGCCGACTCCTCCTGCGCGCCGTAGTCGCGCGAAGACCGACGCGGCTCGACGACCACGTCCTCGTGCCCGCTGAGCGAATGGACGACGAGCATCGTGCTCGAAGCGGTGTCGATAATCTCGACGAACGAACCTCGGACGCGAAGCTCGCGCCCCGGCGCGGCGTGGAAGACGAAGCGGAAGTCGTGCGTGCCCTCGCCGGTCAGAATATCTTCGACGAACCAGCAGCGCCTGACCTTGTCGAACTCGACTTCGCGGCGATGCCTCACGGCGCCCGCGGTCAGTCGCTCGTAGCCGTAATGCTCCGCGGCGGCAGAATCGATCCCGTCCGTCGTGTCGAAGGAGAGCAGGCGCGGGCGCGCCTCGGCGCCGTTGAAGAAGGGCTCGGACTCGGGCGTCGTGTTCTGCTCGGAGCCGTCCACCTCGACGGTCGAGTGGGACGCGGTCGAGCGGAACTCCTGGCGCGCGCGCAGGTCGGACGTATAGACGTAGGTCCCGGGGTCTTTGATGAAGCTCGTGCCGCAGGCCGAGACTTCGATGCTCAGCGCGTCGTTGTGGCCGTGCGCGCCGCGCCCTTCGAGCCCCGCGCCGCCCGCGTTCAGGTGCAGGTACAGGTCGCCCTTGCGCAGCACGCACACGCCCGCGTGCTCGAACGACTGAGACGTGGCGGCGCCCGCCGTCTTCAACTCTTCAAACGTGCGCACGCCTTCGGCGCCGAGGAGCCAGAAGACTTCCTCGGGCGTCTCCCCCTGGACTTTAAAGCGCGGCTCGCGGAAGACGACGGCGCCGACGGCGAGAAGCTGTGCGTGCTCGTCCGCGCCGCGGCGGACGAGCGGGAGGAACTGCCCGCCGTCCGCGTCGCCGACGAGCGGCGCGCGCCCGTCCGGCCTGAGGCACGCGCGCACGTATTCGAGCATCGAGCGCACCTTCGCCCACGCGCGCTCGCCCGGGTCGAAGCCGTTCTCGCGGCAGAGCAGGAACGAGTAGAGGAAAATCTCCGTGACGAAGCGCTGGTAGCCGGTCGAAGCCTCCCAGTCGGCGCCGTCGGGCAAGACCTGCCTGTCCATCTCGCGCAGCAGCTCCTTCAAAGCGAACTCGCGCCAACCTTCGGCCGCGGCCAGCTCCGGCAGGAGCAGGCCGAGCCAGAGGAGCCCCGCCACGTCCGAGAGGTAATGATTGCCCGTCGCGATGTAAGAGTATTCGAGGTGGCGCCGCACGTGCCGGCCGTGCGCGTCGAAGAGCGCGAGGAGGAGCGCGAGCCTTTCCTCATCGAGCGCGGGTGAACGTCGGAACAGACGGAACGCCGCGAGCAGGTTGACGGCGCGCAGCGCGACCTCCATCGCGCAGGCCCAGTTCGGCCCCTGCCCCAACGGGTTCTGCTCGCACCAGCCCTCGACCTGCTCGAAGAACTCCTCGGCCAACTCCTCGCCGCCGCCCGCGGCGTACGCGCGGCCGAGCGTGAGCAGGTGCCCGAGCCGGTTCAGCTCCCACAGCACGCGCACGTCCGAGCCGTCGCCGCGCACGAGCCGCACGTCCCCGTGGAACCCCAGAGGCCAGCGCACGCCCGCCGCCGGCTCGCGCAGCCAGTCCAAACGCGCGCCGAACTCACTCACGCCGTACCCGAGCAGAGGCCAGCGGTGCGCCGCGACTTCAAGCGCCTCCGCCTCCAACTCGTCCCTCTTCGACGAGAGGTAAACGTGCGCGCCCTCGGACTCTTCGAACCCCGCGCAGAGCCGCGGCGAGGCGCGCGTGCGGAAGTGCTCAAGCAACTCGGCGCCGCCCATCCGCGCGAACTCCGGCGCGAGCCGCGGGCGCAGGGTCTCGCCGCCGCGGCTCCCGTCTGTCGAAGCCCTGCGCTCGCCACGGAGGCGCGCGGCCGCGAAGGCGCGCCGGCCGGCTTCGAGCGCCGCCGCGCGCAAGGGGACGCGCCCGCGCAGCGCGCGTTTGATTTTGTTCGTGAAGCTCAACGGCGGCCAGTTTACAAACGCGACTGTGCCGGTTCAAGCGGCCCGTCCGCTTCACGTTTGACGCTTGCAGTCGCGGCTGGCAGACTTACGAGTCTGTTGTAGAAGAAGAGTTGATGAGTTTTAAGACAGGTGAAACGACGGAGGGGGGTCTGCCCGCGGCGCGCGCGTTGGCGGGGCCGGCGCGCGGCGAAGGGTCGCTCGCGGGGCTGCCGCACGCGCTGCTCAGGGCCGAGGAGGCGGGCGTCCAACTCAACCTCGGCGACCTGTGGGCCTACCGCGAGCTGCTCTACTTCCTCACCTGGCGCGACATCAAGGTGCGTTACAAGCAGACGTTGATGGGCGTCGCCTGGGTCGTCATCCAGCCGCTCCTCACGATGCTCATCTTCACGCTCGTCTTCACGCACTTCATGAAGATGGACGAGGGCGCGATCCCCTACCCGCTCTTCGCCTACGCCGGGCTGCTGCTGTGGACGTTCTTCTCGGTCTCGGTCACGTCGGGCACGCACAGCCTCATCAGCAACACGAGCCTCGTCACGAAGGTCTACTTCCCGCGCGCCTTCATCCCGGCGGCGGCCGTCGGCGCCAGCCTCGTCGACCTCTCGGTCGGCGCGGTGCCGCTCCTGGCGCTGGCGCTCTACTACCGCGTGCACGTCACCTGGGGATTGCTGCTCCTGCCGGTCTTCCTGCTGCTCGGCGCGGCCATCGCGCTCTCGGTGGGGATGGTCGCGTCGGCACTCACGGTGCGTTACAGAGACCTGCGCCACGCGCTCCCTTTCATTTTGCAGCTCTGGATGTTCGCCTCGCCGGTGCTCTACCCCGTGAGCTTCGTGCCGCAGCGCTGGCGCTGGGCGTTCGCGGCCAACCCTTTGACGGGCGTGCTCGAAGGCTTCCGCGCCTCGCTCACGGGGGCGCCGTTCGACTGGCCGCTCGTCGCGATTCCCGTGGCGGCCGCGCCCGTGCTGGTCGGCCTCGCCTACTACGTCTTCCGCCGTCTGGAAGACACCTTCGCCGACGTGATCTGAAGAGAGATGGAGCCCGTCGTCGTCAGCGTCGAGGGAGTGAGCAAGCGCTACCGCATCGGGGCGCTGCACCCGGGCTACGACTCTCTGCGCGAGGTGCTGGCCGGCAAGGTCGCCGCGCGGCTCAAGCGCCTGCGCCGGCGGCGCGCGGGCGGCGGCGACAACGACGACACGACGCTCTGGGCGCTCAAGGACGTGAGCTTCGAGGTGCGCCGCGGTGAAATCCTCGGCATCGTGGGCCGCAACGGCGCGGGCAAATCGACGCTGCTCAAAATCCTCTCGCGCATCACGCGCCCTTCGACGGGTCAGGTCGAAATCTACGGCCGCGTCGGCTCGCTGCTCGAAGTCGGCACGGGCTTCCACCCGGATTTGACGGGGCGCGAGAACGTCTACCTCAACGGCGCCGTCCTCGGCATGCGCAAGGTCGAGATCGACTCGAAGTTCGACGAGATCGTCGCCTTCTCCGAGCTCGAACGGTTCATCGAGACGCCGGTCAAACACTACTCCTCGGGCATGTACGTCCGACTCGCCTTCTCGGTCGCCGCGCACCTCGAACCCGAGATCCTCATCATGGACGAGGTGCTCGCCGTCGGCGACATGGCCTTCCAGCAGAAGTGCCTCGACAAGATGAACGACATCCGCCGGCAGGGGCGCACCATCTTCTTCGTCTCGCACAACCTGCCGGCCATCACGCGCCTGTGCAAGCGCGCCGTGCTGATCGAGCGCGGCCGGCTCGTCGCCGACGGCCAGCCGCAGGAGGTGGTCAACCGCTACCTCTCGACGAGCTGGGGCGCGGGCGCCGAGCGCGTCTGGGGCGACGACGCGCCTGGCGACGCGGTGGCGCGCCTGTGCCGCGTGCGCATCGCGGACGCGGACGGCGAGACGGCCGCGGCCGTGGACGTGCGTACGGAGTCGCGCATCGAGGTCACCTACGACGTGCTCGAAGAGGGGCACGCGCTCGTCCCCGTCGTGGAGCTGTACAACGAGGAGGGGACGGAGGTCTTCAGCACGCACGACACGGGTGCGCAGTGGCGCCGTCGCCCGCGACCCCGCGGGCGCTACACGAGCGCCGTGAGGCTCCCGGGGAACCTTCTGGCAGAGGGGACGCTCATCGCGCACGTCTCGATAATGTCGCACTTTCCGTCTACAATCCTGCACGCGCGCGCGGCCAACGCCGTGGCTTTTCAGGTCCTGGACGAGCCGGGCGGCGTCTCGGCGCGCGGCGACTACGCCGGCCCGATGCCGGGGGTCGTGCGCCCCCTCCTCGAATGGGAGACGCGAGCCGAACAGTAGGCAGATGGCAGTTGGCAGTTGAAAGACCCGCCGTCGAAACTTTCGATTCCATCTTTCAACGTTCGCCACGCGGAGCGACCGCCTCCTGCCTACTGCCTACTGCCTACTGACAATGAAACACCCTCTGCTCGGAAAACTTTCACTGTCGTCGAAGCTGCGGCTCAAGCGCGTGGTCTTCGCGCCCGTCGTGTGGGCCGTGCGGCTCGCCGGGCGCGCCTACGAGTTTGCCGTGCGGCTGGCCGAGAGCGCCGAGGCCAACGGCGTAGACCTGCGCCGCGCCTTCGACGTAAAGCAGCGGCCCGGCCCCCCGCACGTGCAGGCCTGGGGCACGTCGGACTTCCTCTTCCTCGCGCGCGCCTCGTCCGCGGGCCCCGAGACGCTCGAACCGGAACGCCGCGTCAAGACCTCCCTCATCATCCCCGTCTACAACAAGGTCGAGTTCACCTTCCAGTGCCTCCGCTCGCTGCTGCGCGAAGTGGACTTCGCCGAGACGGAAGTCATCGTCGTCGATAACGCCTCGACCGACCGCACGCGCGAACTGCTCGCACACTTCCGTGGCTATGTGCGCGTCGTCGAGAACGCAGAGAACCGAGGCTTCGTGGACGCCTGCAATCAGGGCGCGGAGGTTGCAGGCGGACGATACCTCGTCTTCCTCAACAACGACACGGCCGTCCTGCCCGGCTGGCTCGACCATCTCGTCGAGACCGTCGAGCGCGACGAGCGCGCGGGCGCCGTCGGCTCTCTCTTCCTCTACCCCGACGGGCGCATCCAGGAGGCGGGCTCAATCGTCTGGTCGAACGGCGAGACGTTCAAATACGGCTGGGGCCGCTCGCCCGAAGACCGCCGCTACACCTTCGCACGCGAGGTGGACTACTGCTCGGGCGCGTCGCTCCTCATCCGCCGCGAGCTGTTCGAGCAGCTCGGCGGCTTCGACCGGCGCTACGCGCCCGCCTACTACGAGGACACGGACCTCTGCATGGGCGTGCGCTCGCTCGGCTACAAGGTCATCTACCAGCCGGCCTCGCGCCTCTACCACTACGAGGGCGCGACGGCCGGCACCGACCCGCGCGCCGGCTACAAGCGCTTCCAGGTCATCAACCGCGACAAGTTCTACGACAAGTGGCGCGACGTGCTCGCGCGCGAACACCACCCGGAAGAGCCCGCGCGCGCCGAGCGCGCCGCCAACCGGCGCTGGGCCATGCAGGTCGCCGTCTTCGACGACCGCATCCCCACACCCGACCGTGACGCAGGGAGCCTGCGCATGCTCAACATCCTGCGCGCGCTCTCCGAGTGGTGCCACCCCGTCTTCATCACGACGAGCAAGCAGGTCTGGCCCGAGTACGAAAGGCTCCTGTGGAAGGAGGGCGTGGAGACGGCCTCGGCGCTCGACCTCCGCCGCCTGCTGAAGTCGCACGGGTTCCGCGCGGCCGTCGTCAGCCGGCCCGAGGTGGCCGAGGGGGTGCTGGGTTCGATCCGCCGCGCCGACCCGCGCGTGAAGGTCGTCTTCGATACCGTAGACCTCCACTTCGTACGGCTCGCGCGCGAGGCCGGGCTGACGGGTGATAGCGCGCTCGCGAGCGAGGCCGAGCGATACAGGAAGCTTGAGACGCGGCTCGCGCGCGAGAGCGACCTCGTCTGGTTCGCCTCGACGACCGACCTGGAGGCGATGGGGCGCGAGGCGCCCGGCGTCCCGTCGGTCGTCATCCCGACCATCCACAGGCCGCACGCCTGCGGCCTCCCCTTCCGCGAGCGCGAGCACCTGCTCTTCGTCGGCAACTTCCGCCACCGGCCGAACGAGGACGGCGTGCGTTACTTCATCCGCGAGGTGCTGCCGAGGGTGAGGGCGGAGTTGCCGGGCGTCGAGCTGCGCCTCGTCGGCGACGGCGCGCCGCAGGAGTTCTCGCGGCTCGCGGCGGAGGGCGTGCGGTCGCTCGGCTACGTGCCCGACGTAGACCCTCTCTTCGCCCGGAGCCGCGTCTTCGTCGCGCCCATCCGGTTCGGCGCGGGCATCAAGGGCAAGATCGGCGAGGCGCTCGCCTACGCCATCCCTCTGGTGACGACGACGGTCGGCGCCGAGGGGATGAGCCTGCGCGACGGCGAAGAGGCCCTCATCGCCGACACGGCCGAAGAGTTCGCCGGCGCGGTCGTGCGCCTCTATCGCGACGAGGAACTCTGGCGTCGCCTCGCCTCGAACGCGCACGCGCACGTCGAGCGGCACTTCTCGCCGCGCGTCGTCGGCCGCCTCGTCAATGACTCGGTCAAAGGATTGTTAGGCGACCTCAAAGAGCCTACGGCCGCACCCCTCGCCGCCACGAACGCGCGGGACGAATACCCCACTTAAGAACACACGCCCGCCGCAACCGTTTTGTAATCTTTCCGAGGGGCAGCAAGGCCAGAGTTGTAGACATCAAAAGACCGTAGACTCCGGCCTGCGGTTCGTTCGGCGCGCGGAGACAAGCGCGGGACGGGCGGCGGGTCTTTATTTCAGGAAGCACATGAAAGAGCCCCAGCGACAGCAGCAGACTTTACTCGACGATGAGGCGACGCTCGTCGTGAGCGGCGAGGAGACGACGCTCGTCGCGCCGCGCTTCGACGACGAGGAGACGCTCGTCGCGCGCCCCGTCGTGCCGTTCGACGCGCCCGAGCGCGAGTACGCTCTGCCCGAGCCGATCTATCGCCGCACATACGCCCCGCGCCGGTCGGGGATGTTCGCACTGGTGCTCTTCTCCGTGCTCGTCGGGGGCGTGCTCGGCGGTGCGGGCCTCTACCTCTACCAGAGGCAGTCGCAAGACCCGACCGCGACGACGCCGCCGACGCAACCCGCGGCCCCCGCCGACGCGGCGCAGCAGGCCCCGGCTCCGAACGACGAAGGCCGGCAGGCCGCGCCGAACGTCGAACCGCCTGCTCAACAGACAGAGGAGCCGGACGCGGCGCCCGTTCGTGAGCCCGAGAATGTCCCCGCCGCCGAGCGCCGCGCGGCGCCTTCGGACGGCGGCGAGTCCGTCACGCCCAGGCGTGGCAAGAAGGGCGACCGCGACGAAGAGGTCGAGCGCCACACGACGCCCCCGACGGGCGGCAACGTCGCCCGCGCCGCCGAGCCCGTGGCGCGAAAGGTTGATTCAATCTTCTACCGCCCGCGCCGCGCACGCCGCGGCGGCGACGCAGACCGCCTCCGCCGCATCTTCGAAGGAAGCCCGGAATAAGAGCGTAAACCGTAAACCGTGACAAGATTAAGACAGCTTTTCTCTTGTCACGGTTTACGGTTTACGGTTTACGGCCTAAAATTCTGCGCGTGAAGCGCGAACGTGTGGACAGGTTGCTGGTGGAGAAAGGTCTTGCACCGACGCGGACGCGCGCGCAGGCGCTCGTGATGGCGGGGCGCGTGCTGGCCGGCGAGCGGCGTGTGGAGAAGCCTTCGGAGACCTTCCCGCCGGACGCGCCCCTGCGCGTGCGCGGGGGCGACGACCCGGCGGCGCGCTACGTCGGGCGCGGCGGGTTGAAGCTTGAGAAGGCGCTCGCCGAATTTAAGATAGACCCGGCCGGCCTCAACTGCATCGACGTGGGCGCCTCGACCGGGGGCTTCACCGACTGCCTGCTCCAACACGGCGCGCGGCGCGTGGTGGCCCTCGACGTGGGGCACAACCAGATCGACTGGCGCCTGCGCACCGACCCGCGCGTCGAGGTGCGCGAGGGTGTCAACGCGCGCCACCTCACGCCCGCGGAGTTCGCCGAGCGCTTCGACCTCGCCGTGATGGACGTCTCTTTCATCTCCGCGACGAAGGTGCTGCCCGCGGTCGTGCCGCTGCTGAAAGCAGGCGGGCGCGTCGTCGTCCTTATCAAACCACAGTTCGAGGTCGGTAAGGGCGAGGTCGGCAAGGGCGGCGTCGTGCGCGACCCGGCGCAGCACGCGCGCGTCGTCGAGGAGGTGAACGCGGCCGCGCGCGACCTCGGCCTGAAGGTGCTCGGCGTCACCGACTCGCCCATCACCGGCGCCGACGGCAACAGAGAGTTCCTCGCGCTCTACGTTCACTTACCCGGCGGCCCCTTCGGCCCCCAGTAATAGTAGACTATAAGCAGGATGGTGCCGACGATGCAGAAGAGGAAGATGGCGGCCAGCAGAGCGATGTACCACATGGGAGTCGGAGTATAGCATGCGGAAGTTGAGCGAGAAGGAGGCGGTCGCGCGCCTGAAGCGCGGCAAGGTGCGCTTCCAGACGCACGTCAAGCTCAACTACGAGCACAGGGCCTTGAGCTGCCGCACGTGCCCGACGCCGGGCGCCTGCTGCACGGACGCGCACTTCGTCAACGTCCACATCACGCGCCTCGAAGCCGTCGCCATCCGAGACACGCTCGCGCGCACGCCGCGCCTGAGCGAGGACGAGAGGCGCGCGGTCTATCTCAGGGCGCGCGCGGCCGTCGGGCGCTACGGCCTCGCGCCCTCGGGCGACACCTTCGCGCAGACCTACTCGTGCCCGCTCTTCTTGAAGGAGGCCGGATGCCTCGTCCACCAGCGTGCGAAGCCCGCGCCGTGTGTGCAGCACGCCTGCTACGAGGACTGGGCCGACGTGCCGCCGCTCGACGGGCAGTGGCGCGAGGAGGGTCGGATCGAGCGTCTGAACAGAGAGGTCTACGGCGCGGCGTGGGAGTGGCTCCCGCTGCCCGTCTGGCTGACGCTCGTAGACCCTTACGGCGACGGCGCGGAGTTGCAGAGGCTCGCGCGCGCCTGGGAGTCGCGCACGACGCGCGGGCCGCGCGCGCACGGCGCCAACCGCCAGCTCCCTAAGAACCGAACTTTGCCCGTCCTGCGCGCGTAAAGCCCGGCGTCGGCGTCGCCCTGATGCCGGGATGAGGATGCACACGACACAGGGAGGTTTTAATGTTCTGTCCGTACTGCGCCACGGAGACGACACAGGGTTTGAACTACTGCAACCGCTGTGGCGGGAACCTCGCCCCGCTCACGCAGACGCCGGTGCAGGAGTCGCGCACCATCGTCGCGCCCGGCGCGGCCTGGGCCGCGGGGCTGACGACGACGGCGGTCGTCATCATCGGGCTCGGGATCATCTTCCCCATCGCGACCGAGCTGACCGCGAAAGGCATGAACCCGACGGCGGTCGTCGCCATCGCGCTCTTCATCGCGCTCGCGGTCGTCGGCTGCGCCGCGATGCTCCTGCGCTTCTGGTCGATGCTCCTCGGCGTCAGCGCCGCGCGCCACCAGGCCCCGCCCGCCACCGCGCTCCCCCAATCTAAAACGCAGGACACGCGCGGCCTCGACGTCCCGCGCATCGACTCGCTCAACCCAGCCCCCGCCCACAGCGTCACCGAACAGACGACCCGCACGCTCGACCGTGTGAAAAGATAGTAGGCAGTAGGCAGTTAAAGATTATTGCCTTAAGTGCCGACTGCCATCTGCCTACTCCTCTTGACCCTTCCCGGCGGGCGCGGCTATCATCCGCGCACGTTCTTCGCGCCATTTTCGAGCCCCTACTTTAGAGTCCGAGACGACCTCCCGCGGCCGCGCCCTGTTATGGAGAAGCTGCAAGTCCGACGCGTCGGCGTGCTCGTCAAGCCGAACCAGCCCGAGGCGTTACAGACCATCTGCCGCCTCGTCGAGTGGTGCGCGGGGCGCGGCATCAACGTCGCCGGCGGCCCGCGCCTCCGGCGCGAAGAGATCGAGGCCGAGACCGGCTGCGCCGTCGAGTCGCTCGCGCACGAGGAGCTGGTGCGCGCCGCCGACCTCATCGTCGTCCTCGGCGGCGACGGGACGATGATCGGCGCGGCACGCATGGTCGGCGACGCCGAGACGCCGGTGCTCGGCGTCAACTTCGGGACGCTCGGCTACCTCGCCGACTTCACCGTCGACGACATGATCCCGGCGCTCGAATCGGTGCTCGCGGGCGACTACACCATCGACCGGCGCCTGATGCTGTCGGCGACCGTCGAGCGCAGCGGCAAGCGGCACATGCACGACCGCGTCCTGAACGACGTGGTCATCTCGAAGTCGGCGCTCGCGCGCATCATCGAGATCGAGGTGCTGGTGGACGGGAAGTTCCTCAACCGCTTCCGCGCCGACGGGCTCATCATCTCGACGCCGACGGGCTCGACGGCCTACAACCTCTCGGCCGGCGGCCCCGTCATCTACCCCTCGATGAACGCCCTGGTCATCACGCCCATCTGCCCGCACACGCTCTCGAATCGTCCGCTCGTCGTGCCCGACGACGCAGAGTTCGAGCTGCTCCTGAAGACCCCGCGCGAGGAGGTCGCGCTCACGCTCGACGGGCAGGTCGGGATGCCGCTCGAATACGAAGACCGCGTCCACGTGCGTCAGAGCAGCACCGGCTTCAATCTGATCCAGGCGCACACGCGCAACTACTTCGACGTGCTCCGTAACAAACTTAAGTGGGGGAGGTGAAGAAAATGATGGATGATGAACGATGAATGAAAGGCAAGCTGCTTCTCATTCATCATTCATCATCCATCATTTCATCCTGATGCCTGACAAAGACGAGAGGTCGCTCGAAGCGGACGCCTACGAGCGGGAGACGACGACCGACCTGAAGGACACGACGACGGACAGGCCGAAGGGGATGCCGCTGCACACGCGCATCCTCATCGGCCTCGGCGTGGGCGTGGCCGCCGGGCTCGTCGTCAACTACGTCTGGGGTGACAGCAATCCCGGCGTCGAGTGGTTCGTCGCGAACTTCACGGAGCCCATCGGCGCGCTCTTCCTGCGGCTGCTCCTGATGATCGTCGTGCCGCTCGTCTTCTCGTCGCTCGTCGTCGGCGTGGCCGGCATCGGCGACGTGCGCAAGCTCGGGCGCGTCGGGCTGAAATCCTTCGTCTACTGCCTCGTCATCTCGGCCATCTCGGTCGTCATCGGGCTGACCTTAGCGAACACCATCAAGCCCGGCAAGCGCATCGACCCCGCGACCTCGCAGGCGCTCCAGCAGCGCTACGGCGAGGCGGCCAGCAAGCAGGTCGGCGCGGCCAAGACGGCGGCAACGAACCAGGACGCGCCTCTGATGTCCGTCGTCAAGACCATCGTCCCGGCGAACCCCCTGGCCGCCGCCGCCGGCCTCGTCACCGGCGCGACGACGCAGAGCGACACGCCGAACATGCTCCACCTGATGTTCTTCGCGCTGCTCGTCGGCGTCGCCGTCACGCTCCTGCCGATAGAGGTGACGGCGCCGCTGCTGCGCGGGTTCGAGGGGCTCTACGAGGTGACGGCGAAGATCATCGACCTCGTGATGAAGTTCGCGCCCTACGCTGTCGCGTGCCTGCTCTTCAACAACACGGCGCGGTTCGGGTTAGACCTCCTCGCGGCCCTCGGGTGGTTCGTCGTGACGGTGCTGCTCGGGCTCGCGCTCCACATGTTCGGCGTCTACTCGCTCTCGGTCTACTTCCTCTCGCGCATCAGCCCGCTCACCTTCTTCCGCCGCATCCGCACCGTCATCCTGACGGCGTTTTCGACCTCCTCGTCGAACGCGACGCTCCCGACGGCGCTGCGCGTCTCAGAAGAGAACCTCGGCGTGCCGCAGGAGATCAACAGCTTCGTCCTCACGGTGGGCGCGACGGCCAACCAGAACGGGACGGCGCTCTACGAGGGCGTGACCGTGCTCTTCCTCGCGCAGTTGGCGGGCGTCGAGCTGAGCCTCGGGCAGCAGTTGATGGTCGTCTACCTCGCCATCCTCGGCGGCATCGGCACGGCGGGCGTGCCCTCGGGCTCGATCCCCTTCATCATCGGCGTGCTGGCCTCCATCGGCGTCAACCCGGCGCTCATCGCCATCATCCTCGGCGTCGACCGCCTCCTCGACATGTGCCGCACGACCCTCAACGTCGCGGGCGACATCACGGCCGCGACCTACGTCGCGCGCTCCGAAGGCTACGAGCTGCTCAAGCCCCACGTCCCCGCGCTCGCCGCCGCCGGCATCGTCAAGGCCGGGCCGAGCAGCCACGACGTGCTCGACTGAGACGAGACGGTTTTAAGGAGGAGACGATGGCCGAGTTGCTACAGACCTACGTCGAGCTCGTGCGCGACGCGGACGGCGTCGAGTACACGGTGCACGCCTACGGCGAGGAGCGCGCGGACGGGAACTGGGAGGGCTGGCTTGAGTTCCACTCCGCCGCGGGCGTCGTGCGGCGCACGGAGCGCGAGACGACGCAGCCGAACCGCGACGCGCTCGCCTACTGGGCCTCGGGGCTTGAGCCCGTCTACCTCGACGGCGCCTTCGCCCGCGCCTCCTGACGCTGAGGTTTCTTGATACTCCCGTAAAACTTCCGGCAGAAGACTGACCGAAACTTTCGCTTTCCGGACGAGGGGGCGGTGTGTTCGTGCGCTCGCGTACGCGCGGGGAGAGGGGCTGGATAGATGTTCTTCCCCATCGGCGACGACAACTCGGGGCGGCAGACGACGCCCGTCGTCAACTACATTTCGATTGCCGCCGACGCCCTCGTCTTCGTCTTCTTCCAGGGACAAGGAAACTTCTCGGGGAGGGCTGAGGATGCCAAGCGACGCAGAGGTCATCTCGACGCTCAACACTCTGATTGAGACCTGCCGCGACGGGCAGGAGGGCTTTCGCACGGCCGCCGAGGGCGTGAAGGGCTCGGAGCTGCGCGAGCTGTTCCGACGCTACGCGCTCCAGCGCGCGGGCTTCGCCGGCGAGTTGCAGGACGAGGTGCGGCGGCTCGGCAGCGACCCGGAACGCTCCGGGAGCCTCGTCGCGTCGCTCCACCGCGGTTGGATGGGTCTGAGGGCGGCGCTCGAAGGCGACGACGACCGCGCGGTGCTCGGCGAGTGCGAGCGCGGCGAGG
Source organism: Pyrinomonadaceae bacterium (assembly GCA_045807865.1). GTDB lineage: Bacteria > Acidobacteriota > Blastocatellia > Pyrinomonadales > Pyrinomonadaceae > QHXN01. The sequence continues at coordinate 155,588 of JBJMGP010000083.1, read as the reverse complement.
GCGTGGCGCTCGAAACCTACCGCGCGGCGCTCGGAACGGACATGCCCGCGAGCGTGCGCTCGATGGTCGAGCGGCAGTTCGCGGAGATCAAGGAGGCGCACAACCTGATCGGCAACATCGGGCGGCGGTCGGGCGCGAGCGCCTGAAACAGGCAACAACCCCGACAGGGGCAGGATAAGGAGGGACTCATGAGCAAGAACACTTTCAGCGGGGCAATTCTCTGCCTCGGGGCGTGCGCGGTGCTGGCGCTCACGATTGCGGCCGGCGCTTCGGGCACGCAGAACTCGAACGGGACCGGCGGCGGCAACACGAACGAGACCGGCGGGATGAAGCACGGCACGGGGTCGATGGCGGGAGACTCGAAGTTCGTCATGAACGCGGCGATGGGCGGCATGGCCGAGGTCGAGATGGGCCGGCTCGCGGCGCAGAAGGGCGCGAGCGACGAGGTGCGCCAGTTCGGCCAGCGCATGGTGGACGACCACAGCAAGGCCAACGAGGAGCTGATGCGCGTGGCGTCGTCCAAAGGGATGACGCCTCCCGCGACGCTCGACGCGAAGCACCAGGCTGAGATGCAGAAGATGTCGGCGCTCTCGGGCGAGAAGTTCGACAAAGAGTACGTCAAGATGATGGTCAGCGACCACAAGAAGGACGTGGCCGAGTTCCAGAAGGAGGCCGGCGGCGGCAAGGACACCGACATCAAGGCGTTCGCCTCCTCCACCCTGCCCACGCTCCAGGAGCACCTGCAAATGATCCAGCGCATCAACGACAAGATGATGATGCGCAAGAGCGGCAACCTCAAGAGCACGAACGCCAACGCCAACAGCGGCGGCGGCATGAGCAACAGCAACGGGAACTCGAACAGGTAAACCTCGGGGAAAGGGTAAGGGGGAGAGGACGGCGTGTAGCCTCCCTTCCCCCTTACCCGTCTACTTCTTCTCCGCGATGTCGGCCTTCAGACTCGCGACGAAGGCGAGCAGCTCTTTCTTCTCGGGCTCGGGCACCTTGAACTTGTCGAGGGTGGCGACGAGGTGCTTGGCCGCGGCGTCCCAGTCGGCCTCCGAGATGTTGAGCCCCACGTGCGAGTCCTTCATGGTGCGGCCGGTGTAGACGCAGGGGCCGCCGGCCGCCGCGCAGAACTGATCGACGATGTGCTGGCGGATGCGCTTCTTCGAGTCGGTGCTGTGGCCGACGAAGAAGCGCTCGAACTGCTTGTCGGCGACGAGCCGGCCGACGAAATCGTCCACGACGGCCGCGACCGCGTTGTAGCCGCCGAGCCGTTCGTAGAGAGACTTCTTCATCACCCCGTCCTGCGCCGACGCAGACCACAGGGTCGCCAGCGAGAGCGAGAGAGCGAGGGACGCGAGCAGGGTTCTCAGGGCCTTACGGCGCAGGTGCATAATCTCCTCCTCAAGACGTGTCCGGGTTGGCGGCCGACTGAACGTCGGCCGCGCGTTGCTTAACGTCCTGATTTACGCAAGCGTTGGAGGAAACGGATTCAGGGTGCGCGCGGCGTGCGACGTTGTTGATGCGGGCCGAGGCCGTCGGTTAAGATTCTTTTAAGATCAAAGGAGTAACAGATATGGCCACGACCGAGGCGGGGCTGCCGCCCGCGAACCAGCAGGGCCTCGACATCCGCTCGACGCCGCGCGAGGAGATGAGCCTCTACCAGCTCGACACCTTCCCCTACGACTACCCGGGGCGCGAGATACGCATCCGGTTCGAGCTGCCCGAGTTCACCTGCGTCTGCCCCTTCTCAGACTTCCCGGACTTCGCCACCTTCCGCATCGAGTACGTGCCGAACGAGCGCTGCATCGAGCTGAAGAGTCTGAAGCTCTACGTCAACTCGTTCCGCGAAGTCAAAATCTTCCACGAGCACGTCGTCAACGTCATCCTCGAAGACTTCGTCCACGCCTGCGACCCGCTTGAGGTCAACATCGAAGGCGACTTCAACGTCCGCGGCAACGTCAAAACGACGGTGCGCGCTTCGTACAGGAAGAAGTAGCCGGCAGGCAGTTCGGAGCCCCGCCGGGGCGCACGCCTACCGAAGCCCAATCATGGAACTTGTCATCATCATCGTCGCCGCCCTCGCGGGGTTCTGGCTCTTCTTCGTCGTCTTGAAGCGCGTGTTGCGGATGGCCTTGAGGCTGGCCGTCGTCGGGGCCTTGCTGCTGGCGCTGCTCGTCGGCGCGCTGGCGTGGTGGTGGTACGACCCGCTCGGGGGCGCCGCGAAGACGAACCGCGACGCGGCGCGGCCGACGCGCAACGCGCGTTAGGGGAAGGCGGGCCGGAGGGGCATGGGGGAGACTGACACCGACGCCGCCGACCAGTTCGACGCGCGCGTGCGCGAGGGACGGCTGGACGAGTCTACGCCCGGGCTGTGGAGGCGCGTGTGGCGGCTGCCGCGCAACGTCGTCGCCATCGGTCTGGTGAGCCTGCTCAACGACGCGTCGAGCGAGATCATCTACCCGATGCTGCCGGCCTTCCTCGCGCTCGCCCTCGGCGCAAGCCCGAAGGCCATCGGCGTCGTCGAGGGCATGGCCGAGTCGGTCTCAAGCCTCCTCAAACTCTTCTCCGGTTACTTCAGCGACAAGACCGGCAAGCGCAAAGGGCTGGTCGTCATCGGCTACGGGCTGGCGAGCGTGATGCGGCCGCTGCTGGCGTTGACGACGACGTGGTACCAGGTGCTCGTCGTGCGCTTCACCGACCGCGTGGGCAAGGGGATGCGCAGCGCCCCCCGCGACGCGATGATCGCCGACGCGGCGACGCCCGCCGAGCGGGGCCTGGCCTTCGGCTTCCACCGCGCGATGGATCACGGCGGCGCGGTGATCGGGCCGCTCATCGGCCTCGCGCTGCTCTGGCTCGTCGCCCCCGACCCGCGGACGCCGTCCAAGGCCGAGTACTCGACCATCTTCCTCTTCGCCTCCGTCCCCGCGCTCCTCGCGATGCTCGTTCTCATCTTCGCCGTCCGCGAGACTCACGCCGCCCCGCGGCAGAGCGCGGCCGGGAAGGTTGCAGCGAAAGCCTCGGCCGCCACGGCCGGCGGGAGGCTGCGTCTGACGCTGCGCGGCTTCGACGCGAACTTCAAGTGGTTCCTGGTGCTGGTCGCGCTCTTCACTCTGTCGAACTCGACCGACGCCTTCCTCATCCGGCGCGCGCAGATGGCGGGCGTCTCGACGGGGCAGGGGACGCTGCTGCTCTGGTCGGCGCTCCATTTGAGTAAGGTCGTCAGCTCGGTCGTCGGCGGCGATCTGTCCGACAGGCTGGGGCGGAAGACTCTGATCGTCGCCGGGTGGCTGCTCTACGCGGCGGTCTATCTCGGCTTCGCATACATCTCGACGCCCTTGGGCGCCTGGTCGCTCTTCCTCGTCTACGGCGTCTACTTCGGGCTGGCCGAGGGCGCGGAGAAGGCGCTCGTGGCCGACCTCGTCCGCCCCGAGCAGCGCGGGACGGCCTACGGCCTCTACAACCTCGCCTTCGGCGTCACGGTGCTGCCGGCCTCGCTGCTGATGGGCGCGCTCTGGGACACCTGGAACCCCGAGACGGCCTTCTTCGTCAGCGCCGCCATCGGCTCGGTCGCCGCCCTGCTGCTCGCGCTCTTCGTGCGGCCGGGGAAGCGGGCAGGAGACAGTAGTCAGTAGGGCTCTGCCCTTTGGGCGTTGACCTACTGACTACTGTCTCCTGCCTTCTTCGTTGACAGTCTCTCTCCCAAGGCTGTATACAGCCTAACGGTAGAGCGTCAGTCGCGGCGGGAGGCTCGCGCCCGGGGCCGGCCGCCGCGTCCCACTCCCGAACCTCAGACACAAGTTGAATCTCGAAGACCGGCAGGCCCCCGTTCGCGCCATGGAGTACGACTACGACCTCTTCATCAGCTACGCGCACATCGACGACCTGAGCCCGTTCGGCGAGGAGAAGGGCTGGATCGACCTTCTGCACGAGCGCCTCTCGGTGCTCTTAGCGCAGGCGCTCGGCTACGAGCCGCGCATCTGGCGCGACGGCCACCGCCTGCAAGGCAACGACGAGTTGTCGGGCGCCATCGGCGCGGGCGTCACGCGCTCGCTGCTGCTCGTGCCCGTCATCTCGCCGCGCTACGTGCAGTCCGACTGGTGCAACCGCGAGATGGAGGCGTTCCACGCGGCGCAGTCGCAGCAAGGCCCGGCGCGCGCCGCGGGCTCGCCCGTCTTCCGCTCGCGTGTCTTCAAGGTGGTGAAGACGCCTCTGCCCGAACACCTCCGCGCGTCCGAGCCGGTGCAGATACGCAACCTCATCGGCTACCAGTTCTACGGCGAGGACGAGGCGAGCGGCGTGCTCACCGAGTTCAGCCCGGCCCCGAACGACAAGCAGTACTGGCGCACGCTCCAACGCCTCGTCTCCGACATCAAGCAGACGCTCATCGAGCTGAAGCACACGCCCTCCGCGCCCACACAGCCGGCGGCGCCCGCGCCCGTCGCCGCTCCGCCAACAGCGCCGGCTCCGGCGGCCGTGCCCACGATGGCTGCGACCGTCCCGGCTGCGACGAACGGGGCGCCGTCGAAGTTCGTCTACCTCGCCGAGACGACCGGCGACCTCGCGCGCGAGCGTGAGGACGTGCGCGACGAGCTGCGGCAGCGCGGCTACGGCGTGCTGCCGCAGCAGCGCCTCGCGCTCGACGAGCGGCGCAAGGTGGAGGAGGCCGTCCGCGCAGACCTCGCGCGCTGCTGCCTCTCCATCAACATGGTCAGCGCGCGCTACGGCTCGACGCCCGAGGACGACCCGGCCTCCGTCGTGCAGATACAGGAACTCCTGTCGGCCGAGCGCGGCGCGGCGGATGCGACCTTCCAGCGCCTCCTCTGGACGCCGCCCGGTCTGGGCACCCCCGCGCTCGAAATCACCGACGCGCGCCAGAAGGCTTTCGTCGAGACGCTTCAGGCGGGGCTGACGACCGGCGCCGAGCTGCTGCAAACGACCGTCGAAGACCTGAAGACGCGCGCCATCGAGAAGCTCCTGGCGATGGCGAAGGCGCAGGAGGCGGCGAAGTCGGCGGCCGCCACCGGCCCCCAGCGCAGGAAGCTCAAGCAGGTCTACCTCATCTGCGAGAACCGCGACCGGCAGTTCGTGCGCCCCATCAAGCAGTACCTCTTCAAGGAGAACTTCGAGGTCATCACGTGGCTCGAAGGCGAGGCCGGGGCGGAGCGGCTGGCCGAGTACCACCGCAAGAACCTGCGCGAGTGCGACGCCGCGCTCATCTACTTCGGCAGCGGCGACGAGCCCTGGGTGCGCAAGAACCTCGAAGACCTGGAGAAGGCGTACGGCTACGGGCGCGAGGACGACTGGACGGCCTCGGCGGTCTTCGTCGGCCAGCCGCCCAACGAGCAGAAGGAGGACTTCCTCACGCACATGGTGCCCTACGTCATACACAACCTGAGTGGGTTCAACCCCGAAGACCTGCGCGACTTCGTCCGGGCGGTGCAGGAGGCTGAAGGAGGGCGGCCGTGAGCACGAGGGAGATAACGATACCGACGGGCGAGCCGACCGTCATCCCGAATCCCTTCCCCGGACTCCGCCCCTTCGAGACGGACGAGTATCGCCTCTTCTTCGGGCGCGAGGGCCAGTCGGACGCGCTCCTCGAACGCCTTGAGCGCTCGCGCTTCCTCGCCGTCGTCGGCACCTCGGGGAGCGGCAAGTCTTCGCTCGTGCGCGCGGGGCTCCTGCCCGCCCTGCGCGGCGGGATGATGGCGGGGGCGGGCGCGGGCTGGCGCGTCGCCGTCGCGCGGCCCGGTCACGACCCGCTCGGCAACCTCGCGCGCGTGCTCGCCGAAGAGGGCGTGCTCGCCTCGGCGTGCGTGGGGCTCCAGCAGGAGGAGCGCGAGGCCGTCATCGAGGCGACGCTGGGCGGCGGCTCGCTGGGGCTGGTGGACGCGACGCGCGCGGCTCGGCTCGGCGCCGAGAAGCTGCTCGTCGTCATCGACCAGTTCGAGGAGCTCTTCCGCTTCCGCGCGGCGCGCGCGGCCGCCGCCGAAGACGAGGCGTCCGCCTTCGTCAAGCTGCTGCTCGAAGCCGCGCGCCAGCGCGACGTGCCCGTCTACGTCGTGCTCACGATGCGCTCGGACTTCCTCGGCGACTGCGCGCAGTTCCAGGGCCTGCCCGAGGCCATCAACGACGGCCAGTACCTCATCCCGCGCATGACGCGCGACGAGCGCCGCTTCGCCATCGTCGGCCCCGTCCGCGTCGCGCGCGCGCGCATGACCGAGCCGCTCGTCAACCGGCTGCTGAACGACGTGGGCGACAACCCCGACCAGCTCCCCATCCTCCAGCACGCGCTGATGCGCACGTGGGACGAGTGGCGCGCGAAGCGGCCCGAGCACGAGGCCGCGCACACGGCCGGGCCGAAGATCGACCTGTGCTGTTACGAGGCCATCGGCGGGATGAGCGACGCGCTCTCGCGCCACGCCGACGAGGCCTACACCGAGCTGCCGGACGAGCGCAGCCGACGCCTCGCCGAGCTGCTCTTCAAGGCCCTGACCGAGCGCGGCCCGGACAACCGCGAGATCAGAAGGCCGACGCGCCTCAAGGAGATTTGCGAGATCGCCGACGCGCCCGCGGCGGAGGTCGCCCAGGTCGTCGAGGTCTTCCGCCGCGAGGGACGCACCTTCCTGATGCCGCCCGAGGGCGTCGAGCTTGAGCCCGAGACGATCATCGACATCTCGCACGAGAGTCTCATCCGCAACTGGGGCCGCCTGCGCGAGTGGGTGAAGGACGAGGCCGACGCGGCGCGCATCTACCGCCGCCTGGCGGAGGCCGCGTCCGCCTACCGCGCGGGCGAGTCGGGACTCCTCGACGACGTGACGCTGGGATGGGTCAACCGCTGGCAGGAGCGCTACAGCCCGAACCGGACGTGGGGCATGCGCTACCACCCCGACTTCGACGCGTCGATGGCCTTCCTCGACGAGAGCCGCCGCGCGCGCGGCCGCGAGCGCGAGGAGCGCGAGGCGCAGCGCCGCGAGACGCTGGGGCGCGAGCGGCGCGAGCGCGAGCAGGCAGAGCGCTACGCGGCGGAGCAGAGGCGCGCCGCGCGCCGCTTCCGCTACGTCGCCGTGGTGCTCGGCGTCGTCTTCCTCGGCGCGCTGGCCGCGCTCGTCGCCGCCGTCATCGCCGAGCGGCGGGCCGAGGACGCGCAGCAGCGCGTCGAGAGAGCGCGCCTCAAGCTACAGAAGAGCCGCGACGCCGCCAAGAGCATCCAGAGTTACCAGATGGAGCAGGCCGAGGAGAGGCTGACCGAACTCTACACGCTGACGGCGAATGACGAGGAGGGGCACGAGAACCGCGCGTGGGTCTTCTACAACCTCGGCGAGCTGAACAGCAAGCTGGAGCGGCACGACCAGGCCGCGGCCTTCTTCAAATCGGCCCTCCAGACCGAGATCATGATCCACGGCCGGCTCGGGCTGGATTCGGTCGGCACGCTCGACGGGCTGGCGCACGCGCTCGAAGAGGGGCGCAACTACAACGCGGCCGTCGAGCAGCTCGAACTGCTCGCCAACATCCTCACGGCCGCCTCCGCGCAGCAGGACAAGTACTTCCGCCTGAACACGGCCAACGTCTACAAAGACCTGGCCGGGCTCTATCTGCAGCAGGCGACCGCCGCCTACGACGAGGCCGTGGCCTCCGGTGCGAGCGAGCGCTCGGAGGCCGCGCGCAACGAGGCGATGCGCCCCGCGCGCGAGAAGGCGAAGGCGCAGTACCGGCAGGCGCTCGCCATCTGGGAGGAGGTGCTGCGTGACGACCCCGACGCGCTCTCGGCCAAGTACGAGGAGTTGGCAGCCTTCCTCCAGGACCTCTACTACCCCCTGAACCGCGAAGACGCGGCGGCCTCCGAGTCGCTGCTGCGTAAAGCCTACACACTGCGGCGCAACACCGGGACGCCGCTCGCGCGCAAGCCCATCGGCCCGCCCAACCCCGGTGACGACCCGGCCATCCAGACGCAGCTCGCGGCCGAGGGGCCGGGCTACCTCCTTTTCAACCGGCAGACGGAGTACGCCTACGGCCGCCCCGAACTGGTGGACTTGCTCCGCGCCATCGCCGCCGGTTGGCAGAAGCAGCACCCCGACCTCAAGCTCGTCATCGCCGACCTGAGCCCGCGCGGCGGCGGCAACTTCCCCGGCCACGGCGGCGATCATCAGGACGGACGCGAGGCAGACATCTGGCCGCTCACCAACAACGGCCAGCCCGAGCCGACCAACATCTACGCCCCGAACTACTCGCGCCAGTTGACGACCGAGCTCATCAAACTCATCCGACAGACCAACCCCGCGGCCGTCGTCTACTTCGACGACCCCACGCTCGTCTCCGCCGGTCTCGTCCGCGCCACCCTCGACCACAACAACCACATGCACGTCCTGCTGCCGTGAGGAAGGTGTCAAGTGTCGGGTGTTAGGTGTCAGGGAAGAATCGGTTTTTAACCAACACCTCTAACCCGATACCTGCCACCCTCCCCCGCATGACAGGGACGCGTTTTTCAGGTAGCTTACACAGACCGACGGACACACCAGCGGGCGCGGGCGCCGAGAGAGAATGATGGAAGAGATCGACTACAGACTCGTCGAGACCGCGGAGGAGCTTGCGGCCGCGTGCGAGCGCCTCGCGCACGCGCCGGAGGTCGGCTTCGACACCGAGACCACGTCGCTCTCGCCCTTCGAAGGGCGCGTCCGCCTCGTCCAACTCGCCGCCGCGGGCGAGCCCGTCTACGTCTTCGACCTCGACCGGTTCACCGGCGAAGGCGCCCACGCCGCCCGGAGAGAGAGCGCGCGCATCGCGGACTCGCTCACGCCGCTCCGCCGCCTGCTCGCCGCGACCCGCCCCGTCAAGATCGGGCACAATCTTAAATTCGACGCGAAGTGGGTGCGGCACTACCTCGGCGTCGAGCTGTCCGGCGACTTCGACTCGCAGGCGGAGAACCGGAATGAGGTCGAGCGCGGCGGGCTCTTCGACACGCTGCTCGCCAGCCAGCTCGTCTCGGCCGGCGAGCAGGAGGACCGGCACTCGCTCGCCTCCGTCTCCGAGCGTTACCTCAGCGTGCCCGTGGACAAGACGCAGCAGGTGAGCGACTGGGGCGGGAGCCTTTCGGCCGCGCAGCTCGAATACGCCGCGCGCGACGCGGCGCTCATGCTCCCCCTGCGCCTCAAGCTCGTCGAGCAGCTCCGCGCCAACGCGCTCACCCGCACCGCGCAGCTTGAGTTCGAGTGCGTCGTCCCGCTCGCGGCGCTGGAGCTGAACGGCGTCCACCTCGAACAGGACTGCTGGCGCGCCAAGCTCAAGGAGATCGAGCAGCAGCGCAACAGGCTTCACGAACTCCTGCAAGACGAGCTGGCCGAGGAGCCCGCGCAGCAGTCCCTCTTCGGCCCGGCGCGCGCCAACATCAACCTCGACTCACACGTCCAGCTCACGCGCGCCCTCAAGCGCGTCCTCCCCGCGGGCGAGGAGATACCCGACTCGACACGCAACTGGAAGCTCGAACCGCTCGCCGTCAGGTACCCGGTCGTCCGCCAGATCCTCGAATACCGCACGCTCCAGAAGACGCTCAAGTTCGGCGAGACGCTCCTCGAAGCCGTCAACCGGGAGACCGGCCGCATCCACCCGCACTTCCACCAGATCGGCGCCCCGACGGGAAGGATGAGTTGCACCGACCCCAACGTCCAGCAGATCCCCCACGCCTTCGACATGCGGCGCTGCTTCCGCGCGCCGGCGGGGCGCAGGCTGGTGGTGGCCGACTACTCGCAGATAGAGCTGCGCATCCTCGCCGACTTCACGAGCGACCGCGGGTTCGTCGATGCGTTCAGGTCGGGCGCGGACCTGCACCGTGTGACGGCCGCGCAGGTCTTCGGCGTGAAGCTCGAAGAGGTGTCGAAGGAGCAGCGCGACTTCGCCAAGCGCCTGAACTTCGGGGTGGTCTACGGCATCGGCGCGCGCCGCTTCGCGCTGCTGACGGGCCTCAAAGAGACGGAGGCCGAAGACCTCCTCAAGCGCTACTTTGCCACCTACCGCGACCTCGACACGTGGCTCCGCGACGCGGCCTACAAAGCCGTCCGCGAGCGCACCGCCCCGCGCACCGTGGCCGGGCGCCTCTTCCGCTTCAACTTCGACCCCGAGGACAAACAGGCCGCCTCCCTCGCCCAGCGCAACGGCAAAAATGCGCCGATCCAAGGGAGCTCGGCCGACATCATCAAGCGCGCGCTGCGCCTGTTGCACGACCGTCTGAAGGGGACGGAGGCGCGGGTGGTGAACGTGGTGCACGACGAGGTGGTCGTGGAGTGCCCGGAGGAGGGCGCCGAGGGATTCGCGCGGGTGGTCGAGGAGGCGATGTGCGCCGCGGGCGAGGAGTACGTCAAGGCCGTCCCCGTCAAGGTCGAGTCGGCGGTGACGGGCGAGTGGGTGAAGTGAGGTGAGAAGTAGACGGTAGAAGAACGGCGGGCGGTGCGACTCAGCGACGAAGCTGACGCGCCGCCCGTTCTTTCCCTACTGGCTACTGACTAATGTCTACTGTCTACTTTTCTTCTTCCATACGAAGTAGACCGGCAGGCCCGTGAGGACGAGGAGGAAGCCGACGCCGGAGGTGCCGGGGGCAAGGTAGACGAGGTCGAGGGTGAGGAGCGTGGCGAGGATGACGTACACCACCGGGACGAAGGGATAGCCGGGGGTGCGGTAGGGGCGCGGGGCGTCGGGCGCCTTGCGGCGCAGGACGAAGACGGCACCGACCATCAGGACGTAGAAGACGAGGTCGGCGGGGATGATGTATTCGAGGAGTTGCGTGTAGACGTTGCCGTAGACGAGTTTGACCGCGCCGGTCGCGGGGTCGCCCCCCCCCTTCACCGTGCGCGGGAGCGTCAGGAGCGCCGCCCACACTCCCTGCACGGCGAGCGCGAAGGCCGGCACGCGGCGCACGTTGAGGCGCGTCGCCCCGCGGAAGAAGAGCCGGTCGCACGCCATCGCGTAGGTGACGCGCGCGCCCGCGAGGATCAGGCCGTTGTTGCAGCCGAAAGTCGAGACCATGACGGCCGCGGCCATCAGCGTCACGCCCACCGGCCCGAGCGCCTCACTCACGGTCGCCGTCGCGATGCTGTTCGGCGGCCGCTGCATCACGCCGAGCGGCAGCGTCACCACGTAGGCCAGGTTCGCCAGCAGGTAGAGCCCGACCACGACGGCGCACCCCGCGAGCAGCGCGCGCGGCAGGTTCCGCGCGGGGTCGCGCACCTCGCTCCCCGTGAACGTCACGTTGTTCCAGGCCGACTGCGCGAAGAGCGGCCCCGTCATCGCCCGCCCCAGCAGCATCACGAGCGCCAAAGCGCCCGCCGCCCCCAGCCCCTCCTGCGCCCCCTGCGGCGTCCAACCGTTCGCCCAGGGGTTCCACCAGTCCGACGTGTAGGCCGCGCTCGCGCGGCTCCAACCCAGACCCAGCCCCACGACGATGAGGCCGACGAGCGCCGCCGTCTTCGTGAACGTGAAAGTGTTCTGGATGAGCTTGCCCAGCTTAAGCCCGAGCGTGTTGGTGAACGTGAGCAGGAGGATGAGGCAGACGGCCACGAGCTGCTCGGTCGAGAGCGAGACGGCGTAGCCTTCCGACAGCCTGAGCGGGCGCACGAGGTAGTGCTCCGCAGAGACCCAGGGCACGAGCACGCCGGCGAAGCGCGCGAAGGCGACGGCCACGGCCGCGATTGTCCCCGTCTGTATGACGAGGAAGATCGACCAGCCGAAGAGGAAGCCGAGCGCCGGCCCGTACGCCTCGCGCAGGAAGACGTACTGCCCGCCCGCGCGCGGCATCATCGCCGCCAGCTCCGCGCAGCAGAGCGCGCCCGTGATGGTCAAAAGCCCCGCCAGCGCCCACGCCGCCAGCAGCCACCCCGGCGCGCCCACCAGACGCGTGCTCTCCGCCGACGCGATGAAAATCCCCGACCCGATCATCGAGCCGACCACGATGGTCGTCGCGTCCAGGGCGCCGAGGCCGCGCTCCAGTTGCTCGGCCCCGCGGCCTTCGCTCTCGGCAGTCGAAGTTGTCGCCATGCTGGGTTCTTTCGGCAGTCGGTTATACGGAGGTCAGTCTGAAGGCGGCGCATGTTGTTACGCGCAGATGGGCGCTGTCAAGCGGAAAGTGCCCGCCCGCGCCGGGCTGCACGCTTGACAGCCGCGCCGCGCCTTCCCTAGTCTTTCGTGTGGCGAGTCCCTGAGCGCACTCCCGCCACATACATTTAAGTCCGACGATTTGATCCCGTCGAAGGCATTCTGAAACGCTAACCGGAAAAAAATCATGGTCAAAGAAGAAATCAAGCGCCTCGTCGAGGCACAGGGGGCGCGCGTGGGCGTCATCGGTCTGGGGTACGTCGGGCTGCCGCTGGCGGTCGAGTTCGCGCGCAGGGGCCTACGCGCCGTCGGCTTCGAGGTGGACGCGCGCAAGGCCGAGCTGATTAACCGCGGCGAATCTTATATCGGCGACGTGCACTCCGACGCCCTCGCCGAAGTCGTCAAGGCGGAGCGGCTTCACGCCACGACCAACTTCGACGAGCTGTCGTCGTGCGACGCCATCATCATCTGCGTGCCGACGCCTTTGCGGAAGACGAAGGAGCCAGACATCTCCTACATCCTCGCCGCGGCCGGCGAGATCCAGCAGCGCCTGCGGCGCGGGCAGCTCGTCATCCTCGAATCCACGACCTACCCGGGCACGACCGACGAGGTGCTTCTGCCCATGTTCGAGGAGGGCGGCCTGAAGTTGGACGAAGACTTCCTGCTCGCCTTCTCGCCCGAGCGCGTCGATCCCGGCAACCCGCAGTTCCACACCGACAACATCCCGAAGGTGGTGGGGGGCTGCACGGACGACTCGACCGAGGTCGCGGCCGCGCTCTACGGCCTCATCGTCAAGGACGTGCACGCCGTCTCTTCGGCGCGCGTGGCCGAGGCGGCGAAGCTTCTGGAGAACACCTTCCGCGCGGTGAACATCGGCATGGCGAACGAGATGGCGCGGCTCTGCTACCACCTCGGCATCGACACGTGGGAGGTCATCCGCGCGGCGGCGACCAAGCCGTTCGGCTTCATGGCCTTCTACCCCGGCCCCGGCATCGGCGGCCACTGCATCCCCTTAGACCCGCACTACCTTTCGTGGAAGGCGCGTCAGCACGGCTTCGACTCGCGCTTCATCGGGCTGGCCGAGGAGGTCAACAGCCGGATGCCCGAGCACGTCGTCACGCTCGTCACCGACGCCCTCAACGACGAGCAGAAGTCTTTGAAGGGCTCGCGCGTGCTCATCCTCGGCGTCGCCTACAAGAAGGACATCGACGACGTGCGCGAGAGCCCCGCGCTCTCCATCATCGACCGCCTGCGCGCGAAGGGGGCGGAGGTCGCCTACCACGACCCCTTCGTCTCGGAGGTGCGCTTCGACGACGCGCACACGCAAGGCTCGGGCGAGCCCTTGCAGTCAATCGAGCTGACGGACGAGGAGCTTGGGCGGGCGGACTGCGCCGTCATCGTCACGGACCACTCCGGCCTCGACTACGCGCGCGTCTGCCGGCTCTCCAAGGTCATCGTCGATACGCGCAACGCGCTGTCGCGCGACCAGCGCCGCACGAGCTGCGCCAGGGTCGTCAGACTGTAAGAAGACCGCGAGAGGAGAAGACACGGCCCCGAGCAGCTTTTCGACGGGGGCGGGCAGGAGTTAGAATGGCTCCGCTCGCCCCCCCGCCTTTGTTCGAGAGTCGCAGGAGTTAAGCCCATGTCAACGCAGGCGAAGGAGAGGCTCCCGCTGGAGGAGGTCGCGAACTGCGCGACGCACGGGGTGGGCCTGGCCCTGAGCGTGGCCGGGTTCGTCGCGCTCGTCGCGCTCGCGTGGGCCTACGGCGATGCGTGGCACCTCGCGAGCTGCGGCGTCTACGGCGCGTCGCTCGTCGCGCTCTACCTCGCCTCGACGCTCTACCACGGGGCGCGCGCGCCGCGCGCCAAGCAACTCTTTCAAGCCCTCGACCACTGCGGCATCTACCTGCTCATCGCGGGGACGTACACGCCTTTCACGCTCGTCACGCTGCGCGGCCCGTGGGGGTGGACGCTGTTCGGGCTGGTCTGGGGGCTCGCGCTGGCAGGCATCCTCTTCCGCCTCCTTTTCGGCGAGCGCTACAGGCCGCTGGCCGTCGTCTCCTACGTGCTGATGGGGTGGCTGTGCGTCGTCGCCGTCAAGCCGATCCTCGAACTCGTCCCCCTGGGCGCGCTCGCGTGGATCGCGGCCGGGGGGCTGAGCTACACGGCGGGCGTCTTCTTCTTCGCGGCCAAGCGCATCCCGCACCACCACGCCATCTGGCACCTCTTTGTGCTGGGGGGGAGCATCTGCCACTACGTCGCCGTCGTGCTCTACGTCCTGCCGAAGAGAGGCTGAGGAGACGGGATTTTACACAGAGACACGGCTTGAAGTGATAAGACTTCAAGCCGTGTCTCTGTGTCTTCGTGTCTCTGTGTCGAACTCTTACTTCTCGGCCTTCACCGCCGAGGTCTCGGACGGCGCGGACGACTTCGCTTTGTCTATCCCCGAGCGCAACTGTTCGAGCGCGGGGCTCTGCGGCGCGGCCGCTTTGAGCCTGACGAGCGTCGCCTCGGCCGACGCGATGTCGCCCTTGCGCGTGTAGGCCACCGTGAGATTCTGGAGCGTCTGCGCGTGCGCCGGCTCCACTTCGAGCGAGCGCTTGAACTCCGCGATGGCGTGGTCGTACTGTGCCGGCTCGCGCAGCAGGAAGGTGAGCCCGAGGTCTGTCCTCACGTTCACGTCCTTCGGGTTCTGTGCGAGCGCCGCCGCGTACCACTTCTCCGCCTCCTCAAGCTTCTCGGCGTCGAAGAGCGTGTTGCCCAGGGAGACGAGCGTCTCGTAGTCTTCCGGCTTCAACTTGCCGGCGCGCGTGTAGAACTTGACGGCGTCGTCGTAGCGGCCCGCCTGCGCCGCAACGCCCGCCGCGTTGGTCTGCGCGGCGAAGTTTGCCGGCTGTTCCTCGGCGAGCTTGACGGCCGCGCTCAGCGCCGCCTCGTCAACCTTCGGCTGCACCTGCGCAGGGTCGATGGCGGGATGTCCCTCCGGCAGACCCTGCGCCTGTTGAGTTGCGGCGATGCCGGCCGCCCCTTGCGGCGCGACGCCCGCGCGGTTCGCCGTGTTCGCGAAGACGAAGCCGACCATGAAGCCGACCAGCACGCCGACTGTCGAAAAAAGCACGTTCTCTTTGTTCATCACTTCCCCCTTCAAACCTCAAGCGGCGGCGAGCAGGCCGGCGTCCAGTGTCAGACCGAATTCGGAACTCACTTCTCTCTCTAACAGCGCCTCTCGCTCGCGCGAGAGGTCGTGCGTGCGGCGCATGACCTGGATGGCCGGGTGCGCGATCTTGTTGGCGGCCGCGACGAGCAACGCCTCGACCGCGCGCTCCTGCTCCGGGCTCAGCCCCAGCTGCCTGCGACCTTTGGCAAACTCGCAGCGCACTATCTCCTGCAACTCCTGGCGGAACGCGCCGATGCGCGGCCCGAGGTCGAGCGCGCGCAAGACCTCTGTAAAAGCCTTCACCTCCGACTCGACGATGAGCCCCGCCCTCGCCGCCTCGCGCTCGCGCTCGCGCACGTTCGAGGCGACGACCGCTTCGAGGTCGTCCACGTCGAAGACGAAGAGGTTGTCGATCTCGGCGCAGGCCGGGTCTATGTTGCGCGGGACGCTGATATCCACGTAGAAGGTCGGCGCGTTGCGCCGCGCGGCGCGCGAGGCGCGCACCAGCTCGGGCGTGACGACGTACTCGCGTGCGCCCGTCGAGGCGATGACCACGTCGGCCTCCGCCAACCCTTCAGACAGTTGCCCGAACGGCACGGCCCGACCGCTGAACTCACAGGCTAAGCGGCAGGCCGTCTCATGCGTGCGGTTGGCGACGAGGAGGTTCGAAGCGCCGGCCGACGCGAGGTGCCGCGCCGCCAGCTCCGCCATCTCTCCCGCCCCGACAAGAAGCACCGTGCGCCCTTCCAGCGTGCCGAGAATCTTCCGCCCCAACTCGACCGCCGCGTAGGAGACGCTGACGGCCGCGGCCGCGATCTCGGTCTCGCTGCGCACGCGCTTCGCCGTGTGGAAGGCGTGGTGCAGAAGCCTGTGTAGGACGCGGCCGGCGGTGCCGGCCTCGACGGCCTGCGCGTAAGCCTGCCGCACCTGCCCCAGAATCTGAGGCTCGCCGACGACCATCGAGTCGAGCGCCGAGGCGACGCGGAAGAGGTGCTCGACGGCCTCGGCGTCCGTGCGCGTGTAGAGGTGTGCGGAGAGCAGCGCGCGCCGCGCCTCTTCGCGGCCCGCCAGCGCGTCGAGCACGCGCTCGGCGCCCTCCGCCTCGCGCCCGTCGTCCACGACAGCGAGGAGTTCGACGCGGTTGCACGTCGAGACGATGAGCGCCTCGCGCACGACCTTCCCGTCAACCAGACGCTCCAGCGCCTCGCCGACCTTCTCCTTCGACAGCGCCAGGCACTCGCGCACCTCGACCGGCGCCGTCTTGTGGCTCAACCCTGTGAGTACGATTGCCATCCCTGAACTAATGATGAATGCGGAAGGATGAATGATGAATGGAAGACAGTTCCTAATTCATCATTCATCCTTCCGCATTCATCATTCTCCTCATGCGTACGAGTGCAGGCCCGGCAGCAGGTAGCTGACGCCGAGGTAGGTGAAGATGATGAAGAGGAAGGCGACGATGGCGAAGTAGGCCGCGGGGCGTCCCGTCCAACCGCGCGAGATGCGCACGTGCAGGAACGCGCCGTAGGTGAGCCACGCGACGAGCGCGCCGACCTCCTTCGGATCCCAGCCCCAGTAGCGCCCCCACGACTCGTTCGCCCAGACCGCGCCCGTGATGAGCAGCAGGGCGAGCCCCGCGAAGGTCAGGCCCGCCGTCTTGTACATGAGCGAGTCTACCTTCTCCAAGCTGGGAAGCGCCGCGCGGAGGCGTTCGGTCTTGAAGCTGAAGATGACGACGAAGAGCGTGCCGACGAAGGCCGTCAGGAGGGCCGACAGCTCGACCGGGTTGGCGTTGAGGCTTAAGAAAAGCCTGTCGCCGTTCGCCTGCACGAAGCTCGCGGCCTGCTGCTCAAGCATCCGGGTGGGCACGGCCGCCACCTGCTGCGGCGCCATCCCCTGCTGTTCGAGCATCCACGCGCCGAACTGCGCGTAGGAGTGTGTCCCGACCCGCGCCGCCACGTCCGTCAAAGACTTCACCTGCGAGACGAGCGTCACTATCCCGAGGCCCTGCGCAACCAGCGCGAGCTTGAGCAGGCGGTGGCCCCAGCTCCTCGACGCCTCGTCCTCGCGGTAGACGTAGCGCAGGAAGAGCGCGGAGGCCCCGACGAGCAGCGCGCCCGCCGCGACGATCAACCAGCCGACGTAAGGGAGGTCTGCCTTCAAAGGGAGGGCGGAGCGGCCGCCGCCGAAGCCGGAGAGGAAGGTCGAGACGCCGTAGGTGCCGAAGGTCGAGGGCGCGAAGACCGAGAAGCGGCTTACGGTGGCGAAGACGGTTAGCGCGAAGAGGCTCGTCCAGACGGCCATCGCCTCGGTCTGCACACGGTCTTTCAAAAGGTAGACGACCGCGAGGGCGAAGCAGACGAGCGCGACGCCGTAGCTCAAAGACGCGACGCCGACGTGAATCGGGCGCCAGTAGGAGTCGAGCACCGGCGGCAGGTTCGCGATCTCGCCGCCGATGAAGCGCGCGAGTACGAGGATGAGCGCCGCCAGCGGCAGGGTGATCGCGCCGAGGAAGCGGAAGTTCTTCCGGTGTGCGATGAGCAGCGTCGCGATCCCCGCGCCGAAGGCGAATGCGAGCGACAGGTCATAAAGATTCGCGAACGGGATGTAGCGGAAGAACCAGGGCATCTCCGCCCCGCCCTGCCTTCTGATGACCTCAAGCTCGATGTCGTAGGCCGTGATCCAGCGCACGCCCCAGCTCGCGAGGTTGAAGAAGACGCCGCCGGTGGCGCCCCACAGGCCGAGCCTCTGAAAGAGCGACGACGGCGCGTAAAGGTCTGTCAGATGAAAGACCGCCGCCAGCAGGTAGCAGGCGAGCGCGAGCATCATGAGCGCGCCGTCGGTGATGAACCCCTGGCCGCCCGCGTAGAAACGCAGCACCGTCAGCCCCAACGCCCCGCCGAGCGCGAGCGCCGCCGGCGCGAACGAGGCGAACGAAGGGGCCTTGATTTCGACCTCCGGCAGCATCCCGACCGCCGGCTGTTTGAGAACTCTCGACATTTCCGTTACCCCACTAAGAACGATTAGTCAGTAGTCAGTAAGTCAGTAGAAGAACATTTTCCCGTTGGTTCGAGTGTCAACGACAGCGAGGCGGAGCCCTACTGGCTACTGTCTACTGCCTACTGTCTACTCCTTCCACTGCCGCAACGAGCTTCTTGAAGCGATCTTCGAAGCCGAGCTTGTTGCGGTTGGTGTTGCCGCCGATGATGACTTCGAAGCGGCGCGCGCCGCGCGGCTCGATGCGCGCCCAGACCCTCTGGTGCGCGAAGAGGAAGACGGCCGCGAGCGTCAGCGTCAGGAGGATGAAGCCGAGGTAGACGACCGACGCGCCCGGGTCTTTCTGCACCGAGAGGATGTGTGCGTCGCCGACGCGCTCGAACTCCGCGAGTTGGAACTTGTAGCCATTGACCGCGCGGCCGGCTACGGGCGCGCCGTCGGCTTTACCTTCCTGGAAGGCGTAGGCGCGCTCGAACTGTCCCGCCGGGTTGAAGACGCGCAGCACCGCGGCCGGGTTGTTGTAGTCGGGCGAGGCCGACGCGGGCCGCCCACCCTCCAGCGTGAAGTCCGGGTAGAAGTCTTTGAACTCGACGCGCGTGCCGTCGGGCAGAGTCGCCGAGGCGCCGCGGTGGATGGTCAACTCCTGCGCCGCGCCGCCCCGTTCGGGCGTGACGACGAGGCGTATCTCGCGCGCCTTGCCCTCGGGCGTGAAGCTCGACTGGAAGAAGCGGTAACCGCGGTAGTCGTACGGGCGGTTCATCTGGACGAGCGCCTCGGTCTCGCCGCGCTCGGGGTCTTTGATGCGGATGCGCGTCAGCCAGTCGAGCGTGTTCATCGGCGAGATGGCGCCCTGCTTCTCAAGGAGCTTCTGCTGTATGTCCGTGCATTCGACTGTGAAGGGGAGGTCGAGCTTGACCTGCGAGGGCTGGCCCTCGTCGGAGAAGGTCTGCTCGGTCATCTCGTTCGAAGTCTCGCCGGGGCGCAGGAACATCTGGCCGGTGTGGCCGAAGCGCGCCGTCAGGAAGCCGCCGACGAAGATGACGAGCAGCGCGACGTGGACGGCGTACGCGCCCAGGCGGTTCCACGCGCCGCGCTCGGCGAAGACGTAGGTCGCGCCCTCCTTCTCGCTCGCGCGCGCCCTCAGGCTGAGCGAACGGGCCGCTTTACCGATCCGGCCGGCGACCGACTCGGCCGACTCGGCTTCGACGTGGAGCGCCGCGCTCTGCTCCTGCCCCGCGAGCCAGTGCGCCGAGGCGTCGAGCTTCTTGCGCGAAAGGTAAGTCCAAGCTTTGGGGAAGAAGTCTATCGAAGAGAGGATGATGTTGAGCGAGAGCACCAACAGCATCGCGTTGAAGTACCACGTGTGATAGATGTCGAAGAACCCGAGCGTGCCGTAGAGCATGCGCTGCGAGGGCGTGAGCGCGGCGTAGTACTTGTCGAAGCCGTCCACGTTGACCTGCACGACCAGCATGCCGACGACGCACGCCGCGGCCAGGAGCACCAACAGCACCACGCCGAAGCGCACGCTGCTCAGCAAGTCCAACGCGCGCGTGCCCGCGCCCGCCTTCACCGTCACCTGCGTCTGCGTCTCTCTGATGGCTGACATTGTTCGTTCACACCCGTCCTTCCGCGCTGACGTTTCTGCAACGGTTATGCCAGCAGGAGTTTCGGCCGTTCGGCCATCCGCGAAGCCGCGAGAACCCGCGCCGGCGCTCACGAACTCGCGGTGACGGCCGTCACGCGGGGGGAATTTCTCGCATCCCCGTGGGTCATTCTCCGCAATCCGCCGCGCCCGGGTCGCTCACTTCGTGGCAAAGCCCCCGCGGAACGTGCGTTGCTCTTTGTGCGGCTCGGGTCGCTGGCGGCTGACGTGGTGACCGTTCACACGCCTCCCCCAACGAGCCTTCCTGAAACGAAGTGGAGGCGAACAAGAGATGAAACGATTAAGGATTCTGAAGGCGGCGCTCGTGGCGGCCTGGGTCGTCGGGATGCTGCTGCTGTTCGGCGCCGGCGGGCGCTACTTCAGCTCGACGGCGGCCCCCGACGGCGACCAGAAGCCGCCGCCGCCGCAACCGGTCGCGGCCGCCAACCCGGACGACTACGTCGGGAGCGAGACCTGCGCCACCTGCCACGAAGACCGGGACAAGGAGTTCAAGCAGACCGCCCACTCCAAGCTCCTGCACGAGAAGAGCTGGAAGGGGAAGGTCGTCGGCTGCGAGTCCTGCCACGGCCCGGGCAAGGCGCACGTCGAAGCGGACGGCGACAAGACCAAGATACGCACGTTCCAGGGCGAGTCTTCCAAGCAGATCTCAGACACGTGTCTGGCCTGCCACTCGGGCCGCGAGGAACACAGCAACTTCATCCGCGGCGAGCACTGGCGCAACGACGTGGGCTGCACCGACTGCCACTCGCCGCACGGCGGCGTCGCTCTGGGCGGGAACAAGGCCAGCTCGAACACGTTCGTCACCTCGGCCAACGCCGAGAAGCCGGGCTTCGAGAACACCAAGATGCTCAAGGGCAGCGAGCAGCAGCTCTGCCTCAAGTGCCACACCGAGCAGAAGCACCAGTTCACGCAGCCCTTCCACCACAAGGTTCTGGAAGGCGCGATGAAGTGCAGCGACTGCCACAACCCGCACGGCGGCTTCGAGCAGAAGCAGGGCCGGCTCTCGGCGGGCGTGGACGCGGCCTGCGTCAAGTGCCACGCCGACAAGCAGGGGCCGTTCGCCTTCGAGCACGCGCCCGTCAAGACCGAGGGCTGCGCCTCGTGCCACACGCCGCACGGCTCGGCCAACCCGCGGATGCTCAACACGCCCGCGGTCGCGCAGCTCTGCCTGACCTGCCACAGCACCAGCCACGGCGTCGGCGGGGCCGAACCGGGCGGGCCGGCACACAACCTCGCCGTCCAGTACCGCGACTGCACGGCCTGCCACACCAAGATTCACGGCTCGCACACCAGCCCGGTCTTCATGCGCTAGGGGAGGATGATGAGATGAAAAGCAAAGCGACACCTGCGATGCGCGTGCTGCTCGGGCTGTTGACGGCGACGGCGCTCCTGGCCCTGACGGCCGCGGCGCAGCAGCCATCACCGAGCCCACAGAAGGCGGCCGCCGCCAAGACTCAAAGCTCCACCCCGAAGCAGGATGGAGAAGAGGCCGGGGACTACGCCGTCACGTCCAGCATCGAACTCGGCTACCGCGGTCTGAGGGTCGGCGGCGACCTCGACAAATACCAGAGCGACCTCAACTACAAGACGGGGCCACGCCTGTTCGACACCAGCTTCCTGATGCAGGCGAAGGAGGGGCGCGGCTCGCTCTTCGACACCCTCCTCGTCACCTCGACCGGCTGGGGCGGCGACCCGCAGGGCAACGTGCGGTTCAGCATGGAGAAGTCCTCGCTCTACCGCTTCGACGGCAACTACCGGAAGTTCACCTACTTCCGCGCCCTGAACAACTTCGCCAACCCCTTCTACGTAGCGCCGTCGCGCTCAAGCGACCCCGCCAGTGGCTGGCACAACACTGACACCGACCAGCAGGTCGGCGACTTCAACCTGAAGCTGCTCCCGAAGAACGAGCGGCTCAGCTTCAACCTCGGCTACTCGCCGACGCGCTACAGCGGCCCGGCCTTCACCTCGTGGCACTACGGCGGCGACGACTTCACCATCCTGTCGAATGCCAAGTCGCGCTCGCACGAGTTCCGCGTCGGCGCCGACTGGAAGCTCGCCGGCATCGACTTCTCGCTGCTGCAAGGCTTCCGCCGCTTCCGCGACGAATCGACGCTCGACAACAACTCCCTCAACCTCGGCGCCAACCCGGCGACCGCGGCGAACACGACGAGCGCCATCCTCTACAGCCTGAACCGCGAGGCGCCGATCAAGGGCACGACCAACTACACGCAGTTCACCGGCCACACCTTCATCGCCAGGAAGCTCGACCTGACGGGCCGCTTCATCTACAGCGGCTCCAGGACAGAGTTCGACTGGCAGGAGTCGGCCACCGGGCGCAGCTTTAACACGCGCATCACCAGCCCGCCGGGCGCGATCAACCCGCCCAACATCCTGACGCTCGGCCAGTGGAACTACACGGGCGGGGCCGACCGCCCGGCCGTCCGCGGCGACTTCGGCGCGACCTGGCTCGTTACGGGGAAGCTCCGCGTCTCGAACACTTTCACCTTCGACCGCTTCAACACGACGGGCAGCGACTACTACGCCGGCGTCTTCTCGATGACCCGGACGGACGGCACCGGCGCCGTCACGCTGCTCCCGACGGGCACGAGCTTCGAGCTGTCGAAGTACCGCAAGCTCAGCAACCTCGTCGAGGGCGACTACCAGTTCAACGACCGGTACTCGTTCCACCTCGGCTACCGCTACGGCACGACCCGCATTGAAGAGTACGCCTCGGGCGCCAACCTCTCGAACAACGGCGTCGCGGCGGTCGTCCCCTCGGCCGAGACCGAGGAGAACCACACGCACGCCTTCATCGGCGGCTTCAAGGCGCGCCCGTTCAAGCCGTGGACGCTCTTCGCCAGCGTCGAGCGCGGCGTGGCCGACGGCGTGCTGACCCGCGTCGGGCAGTACGACTACACCAACTTCCGCGTGCGGAGCCGCTACACGCCGAGCCGCAAGCTCGCGCTCAACCTGAGCCTCGTCACGCGCGACAACGCCAACCCGTCCTCGGTCGAGGGCATCTCGCTCGAAGACTTCGGCGTGAGCGTCAAGTCCCGCGTCTTCTCCTCGTCCGTGGACTACACGCCCAACCCCCGCCTCTACTTCAGCGGCGGCTACAACTACCAGTGGGTGAACTCGGACGCCGTCGTCCGCTACACCTACGCCGCGCCGCCGGCCGCGGCGCCGGCCAACGGCTTCTACACGGGCCACTCGCTCTACTACGTGCGCCTTAACTATTTCCACCTCGACGTGACGGCGCAGCCGTTCCGCCGGGTGACGTTCTTCGCCTCGTACCGCATCAATCATGACGGGGGGCAGGGCGACCAGGTCTCGAACATGCCGGGCGGCCTCTTCATCTCGTCCTACCCGATGAGCTACCAGTCGCCCGAAGGCCGGCTCTCGCTCCGGCTCCACCAGAGATTGGACGCGAACTTCGGCTACCAGTACTACAACTACAACGAGAGCAAGTTCCGGCAGGTCGGCTACAACGTGCCGCCGCAGAACTACCACGCGCACATCCCGTACGCGTCGCTCCGCTTCTACTTCGGGCGCGCCGAGCGGTAACGACGTGCTTTAACACAGGGACGCAGAGACGCAGAGACACAGCTTTGCAGACGACAACTCCACAAGCCGTGTCTCTGCGTCTCTGTGTCCCTGTGTTAAGCTTCCGCCGGACACTTCAACCGGACACGGAATCAGGGAGGCTCTCAATCAGATGAGAGACCGCGCACACAGGCCGGCGAACCTCGTCCTACTTGCCTTCTCCTGTCTATCCTTCTTCCTTCTGCTCTCCTCGCTCGCGGCGCCACGCGCCGACGCGCAACGGCGGCGCGCGCCAGCCCGCCCCGCCGCCACGCCCGCACGCATGGAGTTCGCCCACTCGCGGCGCGAGCACCAGTTGGCCTGCGACAAGTGTCACCAGTTCCCCTCACCCAACTGGAAGGACGCGCGCAAAGGTGACGCGGCCTTCCCCGACGTGGTGCGCCAGCCCGAGCACGCCTCTTGCCTGAGCTGCCACCGCAGACAGTTCTTCGCGCGCGAGCGGCCGCAGCCGCGCATCTGCTCGGTCTGCCACGTCGCCGTCACGCCGCGCGACCAGGCGCGCATCCCCTTCCCCAACCCGCCCGAGAAGTTCGAACGCACGGAGCGCGCGCGCACCTTCGAGTCCGACTTCCGCATCGGCTTCCCACACGACAAGCACCTGGAGATCGTCGGAGAACTGACCGCACCCGCGCATGAAGTCGGTGGAGTTCGATTCGTCACCGCCTCCCTCCGGCCGGAGCCAAAACCGCAGGACAGCGACCCGAAGAGCTGCATGGCCTGCCACCAGACTTATCAAAGACAGGGCAAGGGCGAGACGGAGTATGCGACCGAGCCGCCCAAAGACCTGGGCGAACGCTTCTGGCTCAAGAAGGCCACGTTCAAGACGGCGCCGAACCACGCGACCTGCTTCACCTGCCACTCGCAGGACTCGGGCGTCGAGCCCGCGCCGAACAACTGCAACGCCTGCCACAAGCTCGCGGGCGCGCTCGCAGTACGCGCCGACTTCGACGCGAAGCTCGCGGCCTCAATGAACGTCACGGACGGCACCATCCTGCGCCGCTGGCGCGCGCGACATTCTGCGGGGACGTTCCCGCACGAGGGCGGCGGCCACGCAGACCTCGCCTGCACGACCTGCCACGACGCCGCGAAGATGAACACGCTCGACCCGAAGTCCACGCGCGTCTCGGTCGAGTCGTGCGCCGCCTGCCACGTCACGGCCACCACCGACGACGGCGGCGCGCTCAACGCGGAGGCCGACAGGAAGAGGGCCAACGCCGCCTTCCAGTGCACGAAGTGCCACGTCGTCTACGGCCGCGAGCCCTTGCCCGAGTCACACGCGAAGGCGCTCGCAGCGGCTAAGTAATCAATCTCAAATTCTGATGACGGACATGCGGAATATATCTGGAAGCACAATCGCCGGCCGGACGCCGCGCCGGCGGCGCGCGCTCTCGCTCGCAGTGCTGTGCGCGGGCTGCCTGCTCTTCGCCGTCAGCATGGCTTTCGACTTCCGCGCGGCGGCGCTGACGGCGCGCGTCGAGCCGGAGCCGGCGCTTCCGACCGAAGCGGTGCAGGAAGCCATGCCGCAGGGTCTGGACTTCTCGAAGTTCGCCCACACGAACCCGCAGCACGCGCGCCTGCCGTGCCTGCTCTGCCATCAGCGCACGGACAACACGGCGCGCCCCAAGCGGCCGGGGCACACGCCCTGCTCCGGCTGCCACGCGCAGCAGTTCGCAGACCAGTCGAGTCCCATCTGTACCATCTGCCACACCTCGCCGCCCTCGGCGGCGCTCAAAGGATTTCCCTCTTTACGCACCTTCGGCGTCCGCTTCGACCACGCGACGCACACGGGCGCCGGCGCACGCGCGGCGAACTGCGCGACCTGCCACCGACCCGAGCGGCGCGGCGTCGCGCTTTCGATCCCCTCGGGCGCGAGCGCGCACACGACCTGCTATCAATGTCACACGCCGCGCGCGCAGGGGCGCTCGGGTCAGGACATCTCCTCGTGCGGCGCGTGCCACCGGCTGGGCGACTACGCGCGCACGCTGGAGAACGCGGCGGCCTACCGCGTCAACTTCAGCCACTCGGCGCACACTTCAAAGGGGCTCGGCTGCGCCGAGTGCCACACGGTTCGCGCGGGACAGCCGCAGCGCCGGCAGGTCACCGCGCCGCAGCCGCTCATGCACCACGCCTCTCCCGCCGCGCGCAGCTGCATGACCTGCCACGACGACAAGCGCGCCTTCGGCGGCGAAGACTTCAAGGACTGCACGCGCTGCCACCGCGGCGACGCGTGGCGCTTCTGAAGGCGTGAACCGTAAACCGTGAACCGTGACCAGAGAAAGCATGCCCTTCTTGTCACGGTTCACGGTTTACGGTTCATGGGTTGCGAAAACTTCCCCAACGCTTTGGGGGAAAGCTCGCATACGCGGCCGGGCGTGGGGCGACTTCCCGGTTTTTCCCTTTAAAAGTCCATGGTTTTAAGCCGGCACGGGTGTTGCTGAAAGTCTGTGCGTAGAGGACGCGCCAGGCGGACTCAAAAGCGACGAAAGGTGTTGAGGATCATGAAAGAGATGCTGAAGAAGATTGCAATCGGTCTGGTGATGCTGCCGCTCGCCGGGATACTGTTGGTGAGCACGGCCACCAGGAGTTCGAGCGCGGCGGTGCAGGACTTCGACGCCGCGGCCACCTTCAAGGCCAAGTGCGCGATGTGCCACGGCCAGACGGCCGAGAAGAAGTTCGACGCCACGAAGGCCGACGACGTGCTCGAAGCGACCATCCTCAAGGGCAAGGACGACGTGACGCCGAAGATGCCCAGCTACGAGGCGAAGGGCGTCACGCCGGAGCAGGCCAAGGCACTCGCCGCCTACATGAAGTCGCTCAAGAAGTAGCGGCCGCCGGGGCACGAGGGCGTCACCGAACGTCTCTACAGTTTAGCAACTTGTTAACCAACTTTCCCCCGCGGCTCCCTGCGCCCGCCTCGGACGACTCCCCAGCGTCCGGCCCGGCACAGGGAGCCTTTTTCAATTCACCCGAAAGGGGGTGAAACATGAAGCGGCTCTCGTCAGTCGTCGTCTCCGTCTTAGTACTTCTTTCTTTCTCCGTCATCATCTTCTTTAACGACACGGGCCGCGCGCAGACGCCGCCCGCGAACGCGCCGCCTCGGAACGCCGGCGGCTCGGCCGCGGTCACTCCCAACGCCTCCGGCTCGGTCGCTGCGCAGACCGGCGAGTCCATCGAAGCAGAGCGCAGGCTTCAGTGCCAGAACTGCCACGGCCCCGGCAAGACTCTTCCCTATCTCGGCGGCTCGCTCTTCCACGCCGACGAGCACCGCGCCTACGACGCAGGCTTCCATGCCAAGGCGCACCAGAACGGCGGCGGAGTCGGGAAACGCGCCGCGAACTGCCTCGACTGCCACACCAAAGACGGTCGAGGCGACATACGGACGATGCTGCCGAAGAGCGACCCGGCCTCGCCCGTCAACCGCGCCAACCTCGCCAACACCTGCGGCCGCTGCCACGGCGACCCGGCCGTGATGCAGGGGAGCGGTATCACGACGCGCCCCTTCGTCTCGTTCCGCGAGAGCGTCCACGCGCAGGCGGCCGCGCGCGGCAACCTCGGCGCCGCCGTCTGCTCAGACTGCCACCACGCGCACGACGTTCTGCCCGCGACCGACGCGCGCTCGCCCATCTTCAAGTTCAACGTCCCGCAGACCTGCGGCCAGTGCCACCCCGGCATCACGAACGAGTTCAACGCGAGCGTCCACGGGCGGGCGGCCGCGCGCGGCGTCTCGCAGACGCCGGTCTGCACCGACTGTCACGGCATCCACTCCATCGCGCAACCCGGCGCCGCGGGCTCTGCGCTCCGCACGAACGGCTGCGCCCGCTGTCACGAGGGCGTGCGGCTCTCCGAAGAGTTCGGCGTGGCCGGCGCGCGCGTGCAGAGTTACGAGAACAGTTATCACGGGCTCGCGCGCCGCTTAGGCTCGCCGGTCGCGGCCGACTGCGCGAGCTGCCACGGCGTCCACAACATCCTGCCTTCGTCCGACCCGAAGTCGATGATCGCGCAGGCGAACCTGACGCAGACCTGCGGGCAGTGCCACCCGGGCGCGGGCGAGAATTTTACGAAGGGCAAGGTGCATCTGAATGTCCCGGCCTCGCAGGACGCGGGCAGCACGGGCGTGCGCTGGGTGCGCTGGTTCTACCTCCCGGTCATCTTCCTGACCATCGGCGGGATGGCCGTCCACAACCTCCTCGTCTGGCGCAAGAAGGCCGCGGCGAAACTCCGCCACGAGCCGCGCACCGTGACGCGCCTGTCGAAGAACCAGAGGGTTCAGCATTGGTTGCTCCTGACGAGCTTCATCACGCTCGTCGTCACGGGCTTCGCGCTCGTCTATCCGGGCGCCTGGTACTACTACCTCGGGCTCGAAGCCGAGGGCACGCGGCGCTGGGTGCACCGCGGCGCGGCCGTCTTGATGATGGGCGTCGGCGTCTACCACCTCATCTACCTCTTCGCCGTGCGCGAGGGGCGCGCGTGGGTACGGGACATGTTGCCGAAGTGGAAGGACGCCGTTGACCTCTGGCAGAACCTTCTCTACTACGCGGGGCTCCGGCGCACGCGCCCGTTGCTCGCGCGCTTCGGCTACGCCGAGAAGGCGGAGTACTGGGCCGTCATCTGGGGCACCTTCGTGATGGGATTGACGGGGCTGACGATCTGGTTCAAGGTCGGCTGGTTCGGCTTCCTGCCGCGCTGGTGGATCGACGTGGCCATTGCCATCCACTTCTACGAGGCGGTGCTGGCGACGCTCGCCATCGTCGTCTGGCACTTCTACCAGGTCATCTTCGACCCGGAGGTCTACCCCATCAACCTCGCCTTCTACGACGGCAAGGTCTCGGAGGAGCTGTACCGCGAGGAGCACGGGCTCGACTTCGAGCGGCTGCAAGAGTCGGAGGGCGGCGCAGGGGCCGAGGGTTCAGAGCCCGACATCAAGGGCGGCGGCGCCGAGCCTTTGCCCGGCACGGCGGGTGATTGAAAGTGGTTTTCAGTTGGGTGCGGATGCCATGTGAATTCAACACGGAGACATAGCTTCAAGACCTCTTGCATGAAGCTGTGTCTCCGTGTCTCCGTGTTGAAGTTGATCCCTATTTGTACCCAAATGAAAAAATAGAGTTTATGCTTACACCACAGCGGATGGAGTAGCTTATGAGTGAGACGAACGAGAGGGACGAGACGAACGAGCCGGGCGCAGCGGGCGAAGACGCAGCGCCGCCCCCCGCCAAGCGGCCGAGCGTCTTCCGTAACTACATCAGCTTCGCCGGCACGGCCATCGCGGCCGCCGGCTTCGTCAGCATCGTGCTCATGCTTTTGCTGGAGTTCGTGGGCGGCGACGAGCACGCCGGCAACCCCTACACCGGCATCTTCACCTACATTCTCTTCCCGTCGGTGATGGGCTTCGGCATCCTGCTCTTCCTGCTGGGCGGTGCCTGGGAGCGCCACCGGCGGCACAAGATGCGGCCCGACGAGATCGGCCGCTACCCCGTCATCGACCTCAACGACCCGCGGCGGCGGCGCACCTTCGTCACGCTGATGTTGCTCGCGTTCGTCTTCCTCTTCGTCAGCGCCTTCGGCAGCTACCGCGCCTTCGAGCACACCGAGTCTGTTCAGTTCTGCGGCCAGACCTGCCACACGGTGATGAAGCCCGAGTTCACCGCCTACTTGGCGGGCGCGCACGCGCGCGTGAAGTGCGTCGAGTGCCACGTCGGCCCCGGCGCCGACTGGTACGTCAAGTCGAAGCTCTCCGGCGCCTACCAGCTCTACTCGGTCTCCTTCAACAAGTACCCGCGCCCCATCAAATCGCCCGTCCATAACCTCCGCCCCGCGCAGCAGACCTGCGAGCAGTGCCACTGGCCCGCCAAGTTCTTCGGCGCGCAGCTCAAGGTCTTCAACCGCTTCGCCTACGACGAAAAGAACACGCTCCGGCAGACGCGCATGCTCATCAACACGGGCGGCGGCGACCCGGCCACGGGGCAGGTCGCGGGCATCCACTGGCACATGAACATCGCCAACGAGATCACCTACGTCTCGACCGACAACCAGCGGCAGGTCATCCCCTGGGTGCGGATGAAGAGCAAGGACGGCACGGTGCGGGAGTTCCGTCTCGAAGGCGCGGACTTCTCGCCCGAGCAGCTCGCGTCGGGCGAGAAGCGGCGGATGGACTGCGTGGACTGCCACAACCGGCCGGCGCACGTCTACGTCCCGCCCGACCGCGCCGTCAACGACGCGCTCAACGCGGGCAAGCTCGACCCGGCGCTCCCCTACATCAAGCGCCAGGCGGTCGAGGTGCTGACGAAGGGCTACCCGACGACCGAGGAGGCCGTCGCCTCAATCGCCCGCGACCTCGAAGGCTTCTACCGGCAGAACTACGCGGACGTGTACACGCAGAAGCCGGACGCGGTGCGCGCGGCCGTGGCCGAGGTGCAGCGCATCTACCAGACCTACAACTTCCCCGAGATGAAGACGGACTGGAAGACGCACCCCGACAACCTCAGCCACTTCTACTACCAGGGCTGCTTCCGCTGCCACGACGGCAAGCACAAGTCGGACGACGGCCGGGTCATCCGCAACGAGTGCAACATCTGCCACACCGTCCTCGACCAGACCGAGGGCGGCGTGAAGGTCGAGTTGCAGGACGGCAAGTTCCGCCACCCCGTCAACATCGGCGACCTCTCGGGGATGAGCTGCACCGCCTGCCACAAGCACACGCGCGCCTTCCAACACCCCGTCAACCTCGGCGATCTCTCCCGGTTCAAATGCGTGGACTGCCACGCCGGCAAGAACTGGACGCTCGAAGGCGACTGACACGCTCAGGCACCTTCGTCAAAACGGCACGGGCCGAAAGAAAGACTCGGGCGGCGACGAAGGCGGGGGCGGCTCGAAGAAGGGGCAGGCGGGGGTCTCGTAGCGAGCGCGCTCAGCCACCAGGCGGGGTGTAGGCGTCGCCCAGCTCCGCGACGCGGCCGAGCTGAGTGATGCGCTCGCGCAGGGCGCGCGTAAAGCAGCCGGCCTCCTCAAGCGTGGCGCCGCTGGCGAGCAGTCCCTCGCGGAGCTGGCCGTCGGTGATGCGGCCGAGGCAGGAGTTGAGCCAGCGCACGTCCGAGACCTTGATGCCCTCGGTCGCCTCGTCCGTCCGCTGCCCCGTGTAGCCCCACTGCACGAAGCCATCCTTCACCCCGCGCACGAACTCCGTGTTCTGCGCCGCGAAGCCTTCGCAGTCCCACTTGGTGCGCGTCAGAGGGCTCCCGGCCTTCCCCATCGAAGCACCCCAGTCGATGACGAGGTAGCGCGCCTCGACGGTGCCGTCCGGCAGAGTGTGTTCGAAGATGGCCGTGTTCGAGCCGCGCGCCACGTCCCGCACGTCCTTGTTGTCCCAGTTCGAGACGAGCATCAAAAGCACCTTCAACCCCGCCAGCTCGCGCGTGCCTTTGAAAGGGTTGTCGTCCCAGGACCAGCCGTGCTCGTCGAAGAGCTTGCGCACGCCCTCCTCGTCCAGTTCAAAGCGCGCGTCTTTGAAGCCGAAGTCCTCGGCGACGCACGTCCGCGCCCGTCCCAAATTCTCCGCGCCGTGGATGTGCCCCTCGGCGACGTAGTAGGCGGCCTCGACGTGGTAGCCCGCGGCCCACGCCAGCCGCGTCGCGAACGTCTCGCTCTTCACCTCGTCGCCCCACTTCACGCGCCAGCGCAGGTCGCGCGCGTCGTGCACGGAGAGGCAGGGGTTCGACCCCGTCGCATGCTCTTCGACGAAGCGGAAGGGCGGCTTCGGTTCGCGCCCGCGCCCGCCGTACCCGCCGCGGAAGTCGAGGCGCCCCACGTCACCCGGGTCATGCCAGAGCGAGAGCCTGCGCGCGCGTAAGGGGCGCTCGCGCGCCGTCAGGATTTGGTACCGAGACTTAATCCACCAGAAGAGGTAGACGACGATGACGCCCGACGCCGTCCCGACGGCAGCGATGTAGAGAATGGTCGTGGGCTTCGGGAACAGAATCAGGCTCATAAGAAGTAAGCGCGTGCCGTCCACTATAGCACCCGCCGCCGGCCTGAATTGTGGAGAAGATGTTGAGGAAGGTTCAGCCCCCCTCTCACGCATCGTTCAAAACAATTAACAGGGATGGACAGGATGGATAGGATAAGAGTTTGAATCCTTATCCCGAACATCCTGCCCATCCCTGTTAACGATTCTTCCGGTTATAAGACCGTCAGGTGTTTACTTGTCGGCCGCGACCGCGCCGTCCTGCATCTCCAGCGCGGCCTGTGCCGAGGCGAGGCGCGCGACGGGGACGCGGAAGGGCGAGCAGGAGACGTAGTCGAGCCCCGTCAGGTGGCAGAAGGCGATGGAGCTCGGCTCGCCGCCGTGCTCGCCGCAGATGCCGACCTTGAGCCCCGGCTTGACCGAGCGCCCGCGCTCCGTCCCCATCTTGACGAGCTGCCCGACGCCCTCGCGGTCTAGGACCTGGAACGGGTCGTCCGGCAGAATCTTCACCTCGACGTACTTCGAGAGGAACCGCCCCGAGTCGTCGCGCGAGAGCCCGAAGGTCGTCTGCGTCAGGTCGTTCGTGCCGAAGGAGAAGAAGTCGGCGTGCGCGGCAATCTTGTCGGCGGTCAGGGCCGCGCGCGGCAGCTCGATCATCGTGCCGACCGTGTAGTCGATGGACATGCCGTGCGCGCCCAACACGTCGCGCGCGACCTCGTTGATGAGCCCCGCCTGGTCGCGCAGCTCCTCGGCGGTCGAGACGAGCGGCACCATGATCTCGGGCTTGACTACGATGCCTTCGCCCGCGACCTGGCAGGCGGCCTCGAAGACGGCGCGCGCCTGCATGCGCGTCACCTCGGGGTAGATGAGGCCGAGGCGGCAGCCGCGGTGGCCGAGCATCGGGTTGGCCTCGCGCAGGCGCTCGACTTGCTGGAGGAGCTTGCGCTTGCTGTCGATGGAGTCGAGCGTCCTGTCCATCTCGCGGATGGACGCCGCGCGCTGCAAAGACATCTTCAGTTCCGACAGTTCGCCTAACAGCTCCTCCATGTTCGGCAGGAACTCGTGGAGCGGCGGGTCGAGCAGGCGGATGGTGACGGGCAAACCCTCCATCGCGCGAAAGATGCCGACGAAGTCGTTCTTCTGAAGCGGCAACAACCTTTCGAGCGCCTTCTCGCGCGCGCCCACGCCATCGGCCAGAATCATCTCGCGCATCGCGGCCAGCCGCTCGTCGCCGAAGAACATGTGCTCCGTGCGGCAGAGCCCGATGCCCTCCGCGCCGAAGTCGCGCGCGACCTGCGCGTCGTGCGGCGTGTCGGCGTTGGCCCGCACCCGCAGCCTTCTGAACTCGTCGGCCCACCTCATCAACTCGCGGAAGTCCTCGCCGAGCGTCGGCTGCACGGTCGGCACCTTGCCGAGAAAGACCCTGCCGGTCGAGCCGTCCACCGTGATCCACTCGCCCTTCGGCACCACCGTCCCGTTCACGTTGAACTGCTGCTGCCCGTAGTCGATGTTCAGCACGCTCGCCCCGCACACGCAAGACTTGCCCATGCCCCGCGCGACCACGGCCGCGTGCGAGGTCATCCCACCGCGCGCCGTCACGATGGCCTGCGCGGCGACCATGCCGTGGAAGTCGTCGGGGCTGGTCTCCTGACGAACCAGGACGACCTTCTCGCCCGCGCGGGCCATCTCTTCGGCCTCGTCGGGGTCGAAGACGACTTTGCCCTGCGCGGCGCCGGGGCTGGCGGGCAAGCCTTTGGCGACGACCTTGGCGTCGGCGTTCGGGTCTACGGCGGGGTGTAGAAGTTGGTCGAGCTGGTCGGGGGTGACGCGGCGGACGGCTGTGGCTTTGTCGATGAGGCCCTCGTGCACCATGTCCACGGCGACGCGGACGGAGGCCGCGCCGGTGCGCTTGCCCGTGCGCGTCTGGAGCATCCAGAGCCGGCCGCGCTCGATGGTGAACTCCACGTCCTGCATGTCGCGGTAATGCTTTTCGAGCAGCCCGGTGATCTCCTCGAACTGCTCGTAGACGGCCGGCAGTTCTTCCTGAAGCTGACTAATCGGGTTCGGCGTGCGGGTGCCGGCCACCACGTCCTCGCCCTGCGCGTTCAAAAGGTATTCGCCGTAGAGCGTCTTCTCGCCGGTCGAGGGGTTGCGCGTGAACGCCACGCCCGTCCCGGACTCGGCGCCCATGTTGCCGAAGACCATCGCCTGCACGTTGACGGCGGTGCCGAGGTCGTCGGGGATGCGGTTGACTCTTCGGTAGTCGCACGCGCGCCTTCCCATCCACGAGTTGAAGACGGCGGCGATGGCGACGCGGAGCTGTTCGTAGGGGTCTTCGGGGATGGCGAGGCCCGACTGGTCGGAGAAGATGATCTGCTTCTGCGCGGCGATGATGTCGCGGAGCTGGTCGGGACTCAAATCGGTGTCGCGGCCGCCCTCGGTCTGCGCCTTGTAGCGCTCCATCACGCGCTCGAACTTCTCGTGCGCGACGCCCATCACGATCTCCGCGAAGAGGGTGGCGAAGCGGCGGTAGGCGTCGAGCGAAAACCGCAGGTCGCCGGTCTGCGTGGCGAGCCCCTGCACGGTCTGCTCGTTCAGCCCCAGGTTGAGCACGGTGTCCATCATCCCCGGCATCGAGAAGGGCGCGCCCGAGCGGACAGAAACTAACAAGGGGTTCTCGGGGTCGCCGAACTTCTTCCCCGTCTTCGCCTCGACGGCGCGCAGGCCGTCGATGACCTGCTCCCACATGCCTTCGGGGAAGCTCTTGCCGTTCGTGTAGTAAGCGTTGCACGCCTCGGTCGTGACGATGAAGCCGGGAGGGACGGGCAGCCCGGCCCGCGTCATGTCGGCGAGCCCCGCGCCCTTGCCGCCGAGCAGCGCGCGCGCGCCGCCGTCGCCCTCTTCAAAGAGGTACACCCACTTGTGCGCTTGAGTCTGTGACACGGAATTATCCTTCCTCGATCTACGGCAGGAGTTATCTTACGGCGGGCGGTCGGCACGTGCGTGACGGCCGTCCGGGGAGTACTTTTGTGGCGGCAAGCCTACCCCAAACCAGTCCCGAGGGCAATCCGCAGTAGGCAGATGGCAGTAGGCAGTTGTCGTTGTTTGCGGTCGGGCGGGTAGCGGGAGCTATTTAACACAGAGCGCAGAGACACAGCCGGTTGACTTATGTGCAACCGGCTGTGTCTCTGCGCCTCTGTGTCTAACGCCTCTCGGCCATCCGCGTCCGTCAATGGCAATAGGCCATCTTCCTGTCTGAGCTGCCTACCGCCTACTGCCCTTCCGGATGGAGCTTCAACCACTCGGCCCTTAGCATGAAGCTGCCGCCGGTGACGACGCGGTCGCCGACGTGCAAGCCTTCGAGGACGGGGTAGCGGCCGCTCGATTCGGGGCCGACGCGGACGGGGCGCATGACGTAGGCGCCCGGGTCTGCGGTGGCGAGGAAGACGACCGTGCGTCCGCCGATGGTCTGCACGGCCGAGGCAGGCACGGTCGGCGCCGTCGCCTCGGCCGTCCCCAGGGCGCCGAAGCCGACGTTGACGTACATGCCGAGCTTGAGCGCCTGACCTGGGTTCGCGACTTCGACGCGCACCTGCGCCGTGCGCGTCGAGGGGTCGAGCTGCGGGTCTACGTACGTGACGCGCCCGCGCCAGACCCGGCCCGGGTAGGCCTCGCTCGTCACGCTCGCGCCGCTCCCCGTGCGCACGCGCGCGAGGTCGCGCTCGAAGACCTGGCCGACGACCCAGACGTTCGAGAGGTCTGCGACGCGCAGTAGCTCCTTGTTGGCCTCGACGACTTCGCCCGGGTTGGCCGCGCGGCTGATGACCGTGCCGGAGACGGGCGCGGGCAGGGAGATTTCCGAGCTGACCTGCGACGGTGAGTTCAGGGCCGCGACGCGTTGCGGCGTGAGGCCGAGCAGCAGCAGGCGCTGACGCTGCGCGGCGGCCTCGGCCTCGGCCTTCTTCAACATCGAAACGGACTGCTCCGCCTCCTCGCGGCTGGCCGCGCCGATCTCGACCAGTTCGAGCGTGCGGTGGTGGTGTTTGTGGTGCTCTTCGAGTTCGGCCTGCGCCGAGAGGTAGCGCGTCTGCGCCATCGCCAGCTCGTCGCTGAAGACGACGGCGAGCTGTTGCCCGCGCCGCACCTCCTGCCCCGCCTCGGCCGCGACGCTCACGAGCCGCCCGCCGACCAGCGACACGACCGGCGTCGAGCGGTAGGCGTTGGCCTGCACGACGCCCGTCGCCGCCTGCTGCAAAGCCTCGGGCGCGAGCTGCTCGCCCACGGCCTCGGCCTGCACACCGGCGCGCGCGGCCGCGTCGGGCGCGACGTTGAGCGTCGCCTCGCCGGGCGCGGGCTCGGCCGCGGCGCCGCCGGCCGGCGCGCCCGTCTGGTCGAAGGCGATGTTGCGCGGCGCCGTGACGACGTGACCCGCGCCGCCACCCGAACGATTCAGCCACCAGAAGAGGAGCGCCGCGCAGACGGCCGCGCAGACGGCGACGATGATGAGGGCCGTCGTGCTCGAACGTCGCGGCGTCGTCGCGCGCGTCTGCTCGACACGCTTGACGGCCGTCACCTCTTCCACGCGCTCTATCTTCTCTTGCTTCTCTTCCATCTTTTACGTCTTCAGTTCAACGTTCAGCGTTCACACTCCCTACCTCATCGTGACGCTCGCGACGCGGACGCGCGCGCGGTAGGTTTCGAGGAGCGAATCGACGTAGTCGTTCTCAAGCTCGATGTAGCGGCGCTGCTCGCCGATGTAGTCGAGGAGCGTCTTCGCGCCCAGCTCGTAGGTCTGGCGGATGACCGTTAAATTCTGCCCGGCCTGCCCGCGCACGCCGACGCGGTAGATCTCCGAGGCGCGCGCCGCCGCCTCGTACGCGGCGTAAGCGGCCGCCACCTCGCGCCGCACGGTCAGCTCAAGGAACTCGCGCCGGCGCTTCGCCGCCTCCAGCTCGGCCGAAGCCGCCTCCAACGCGCCCACGTTCCTGTCGCGCACGGGCAGCGTCACCGAGACGCCGAAGGTGACCGAGTGGAACGTGTCGTCAATCGGGGCGAGGCGGCCCGCGTCGTCGATGCCGTTCAGCCCGTAGCCCGAGCGCATGCGTTGGTAACCCGCGCGCACCTCTGCGTCGGCACGCCCCGAGGCGCGCGCCTCTTCGACGCGCGCCTCGGCGAGGGCTTCGGCCGCGCGCGCGGCGAGGATGTCTGGGCGCGAGTCGAGAGCGCGCGCGGCCGCTTCCGTGGCCGAGGGCAGAGGGTCTATCAACCCGTCGAAGTCGCCGCGCAGCTTCAAGGCTTCCGACGGCTCGGCGCCCATCAGGTTGCGCAGCTCAAGCAGCGCGACCTCGACCCGGCCGCGCTCGGCCTCGCGCATCGAGCGGAGGCGGTTGACCTCGACGAGCACCTGATTCTGTTCGAGCGGCGCGGTGCGCCCTTCGAGCACGCGCGCGACGACGAGGCGGTAGCCGCGCTGGCTGTTGTCCAGCAGGTTTTCCGTCACGCCGAGCTTGAGGATGGAGGCCAGCGCCTCGCCGAACTTCGAGCGCACCTCCGCGGCCACGATGCGTTCGCGGTCGGCGAGCATGGCCTCGCGCACCTCGACCTCGCGCTCGGCCACGCGCACGCGCGCGGCCCGCCGTCCGCCGAGTTCTAAAGGCAGCATGCCCTCGACCATCAGTTGGTGGTCGGGCATGGTCAGGGCCTTCGAGCCCGACACGTCGAGCCGCGGGTTGGCGCGAAAAGATGCCTGCCTGACCAGCGCGCGCGCGGCCTCGACCTCCTTGCGCAGCGCCAGCAGCTCGCCGTTCGACGCGAGCGCGCGCCCGACCGCCTCGTCGGCCGTCACACCGCCCGCCGGGTCGAAGTAGAGCGCCACGGTCGCCCCGTCCGCGCGCGGCCTTCGGTCGTCGGCCGGCACGTCCGTCGCCGTCTGCGCCGCGACGGGAACGCCCGACGAAAGGAGAAGCGCGAGCGCCGCCGCCTTCAGATAACTTCTCTTCCCTCTCATCTCTCCACCACTTCCTCCTGCGAGACGGACGCGGCCGCGCGCGCCTCCCGCTTCAGCTCCCGCTCGCGCAGCCAGTAGAAGATGACCGGCGTGACGACGAGCACGTGCAAAAGGCTCGACACCATGCCGCCGAGTACGGGCGTCGCCAGCGGCTTCATGACTTCAGACCCGGCGCTCGTTGACCACATGATCGGGAGGAGCCCCGCCACCACCGTCGAGACCGTCATCACCTTCGGCCGCAGCCGCAGCAGCGCGCCCTCGGTCACGGCCTCCCGCAGAGCGTCTCGCGTCAGCGTCCCCAGCTCGCGCCGCTTGCGCTCGACGGCTTCCTCCAAGTAGATGACCATCACGACGCCCGTCTGCACCGCGGTCCCGAAGAGCGCGATGAAGCCGACCCAGACCGCGACCGAGAAGTTAAAGCCCGTCGCCCAGAGCAGGTAGACGCCGCCCGTCAAAGCGAACGGGACGGCCAGCAGCACGTGCGCGGCCTCGACCGCCGAGCCGTAGGTCATGTAGAGCAGCCCGAAGATGACGACGAGCACGACGGGGACGACGATGAGCAGACGGTCGCGCGCGCGCTGCTGGTTCTCGTACTGGCCGCTCCACTGCACGTAGTAGCCGGCGGGCATCTGCACCTGACGCACGACCGCCTGCTTCGCCTCGTCCACGAAGCCGCCCACGTCGCGGCCACGTACGTTCAAAAGCACGGTGCCGCGCAGCAGCCCGTTCTCGCTCGAAATCATCGTCGGCCCTTCGACCGTCGTGATCGTGGCGAGTTCTCCTAAAGGCACCGGCACGCCCGCGGGAGAGGTGACGGGCAGTTGCGCGATGGCCGCGGGGCTCTCGCGAAACTGGGGCGCGTAGCGCACGCGCACGGGGAAGCGGCGGCGGCCTTCGATGGTGACCGAGAGGTTCGTCTCGCCGATGCCGCGCTCGACGGCATCCTGGATGGTGCCGACCGCGATGCCGTAGCGCGCGGCGGCCGTGCGGTTGACACGGATGTCCACGTAGGGCGAGCCGCCGATCTGCTCGGGGTACACGTCCGCCGCGCCGGGCACCGTGCGCAAGACCTCGGCGACGCGGCGCGAAAGCTCTTCGAGCGTCTTGAGGTCGTGGCCGAAGACCTTCACGCCGACCTGCGAGCGGATGCCGGTCGAGAGCATGTCGATGCGGTTGATGATCGGCTGCGTCCAGATGTTCGTCACGCCCGGCATCCTCAGCGCCGCGTCCAGCTCGTTCACGATGCGCTCGCGCGTCACGCCCGGCCGCCACTGCGCCTGCGGCTTGAGGTGGACGATGGTCTCGGTCATGTTCACCGGCGAGGGGTCGGTCGAAGTCTCGGCCCGCCCCGCCTTGCCGACGGCCCACTCGACCTCTGGGTGGCTCTTGAGAATCTCGTCCTGCCGGCTCGTGATGCGCAGCGCCTCGTCGATGGAGATGGCCGGGTCTGTGACCGGCATGAACATCAGGTCGCCCTCGTTCAAGGGCGGCATGAACTCCTTGCCGATGCCCGTGGCGAGGAAGACCGCGCCCGCGAAGAGCACGGCCGCGAGTGCCGCCGTGACGGCGCGGTGGTTCAAAGCCCAGCCGAGGACGGGACGGTAGAGCGCGCCGAGGAGGCGCATCACGGGGTTCGACTGCTCCGAGTGGAACTTGCCGCCGAGCAGGATCGTGCAGAGCACGGGCACGAGCGTGACGGCGATGACCGTGGCGCCGACCATCGCGAACGTCTTCGTGAAGGCGAGCGGGTGAAAGAGTTTCCCCTCCTGCCCCGTCAAGGCGAAGACCGGCACGAAGGCCAGGATGATGATCGCCATCGAGAAGAAGACCGGGCGGCCGACGAGCCGCGTCGAGGCGAGCACCGCCTCCCACACGGCCGGGCGGTCTCGCGGGTCTACGCCGCGCTGCTCGATGAAGCGGAATGCGTTCTCGGTGACGACGATGCCGGCGTCCACGAGCACCCCGATGGCGATGGCGATGCCCGAGAGTGACATCAGGTTCGAGCTGATGCCCGCGTACTTCATGAAGAGGAAACTGATGAGCACCGCGAGCGGCAGAGGGATGGTCACGATGAGGATGGAGCGGAAGTGCGCGAGGAAGAGGATGTGGGCCAGGGTGACGAGAATCAACTCCTCGATCATCGCGCGCTTCAAGGTGTCGGTCGCGCGCTCGATGAGCTGCGTGCGGTCGTAGAAGGGCTTGATCTCGACCCCCTCGGGCAGACCCGGCTTCAGCTCTTCGAGCCGCCGCTTGACACCCTCGATGACTTCGAGCGTGTTCACGCCGTAGCGCGCGATGACCACGCCGCCGACCGCCTCCCGGCCGTTCTTGTCGAGCGCGCCCGTGCGGAAGGCGCTGCCCAGCTTCACCTCGGCCACGTTCTTCACGTAGACCGGCGTGCCGTTCTGCGCGCCGAGCACGATGTTCTCGACGTCCGCCGTCGATTCGATCAACCCGATGCCGCGCACCACCGCCCACTGCCCCGCCTGCTCGACGACGTTCCCGCCGACGTTCGTGTTCGAGCGCTCGACAGCCTCGACCACCATCGAGAGCGGCAGGTTGTAGGCGCGCAACCTGTTCGGGTCTACGTCCACCTGGTACTGCTGGACGTAGCCGCCGACCGAGGCCACCTCGGCCACGCCCGGCACCGAGTTCAACTGGTAGCGCACGAACCAGTCCTGCACAGTCCGCAGTTCGCGCGCCGACAGGCGGTCGCTCTCGACCGTGTACCAGAAGACCTGCCCGACGCCGGTCGCGTCCGGCCCGAGCGTCGGCTGTACGCCCTGCGGCAGTTGAGCCGTCACGAGGTTCAGGCGTTCGAGCACCCGCGTCCGCGCCCAGTAGAGTTCGACGTTGTCCTCGAAGATGACGTTGACCATCGAGAAGCTGAAGGCCGACGACGCGCGCACCACGCGCACCCCGGGCAACCCTTGCAGGTTAGTCACGAGCGGGTACGTGACCTGATCCTCGACCTCCTGCGGCGAGCGCCCGGGCCAGTCCGTAAAGACGATGACCTGGTTGTCCGACAGGTCGGGTATCGCGTCGATGGGCGTCGCCCTCAGCGCCCAGTAACCCCACCCCGCCAGCCCCAGATAGAGGGCGATGACGAGCGCGCGGTTGCGCATCGCGAACTCGATGAGCTTTGCAATCATGTTTGGAACGATGAAGTAGGAACGATGAACGATGAACTGTAAGAACGGCGACTTGTATTCAGTTCATCGTTCATCGTTCCTACTTCATCCTTTCATTGCGCCGTCACGGAGAACGAGCCCTTGCCCGTGCCGGCGGGGCCTTCGTAGGCGACCTGCGCCTGCCAGTCGCCCTGCATCTGGAGCGTGACCTTGGCGCGGTAGACGCCGGGCGTCGAGGTGGTGGTGAGCGTGGCCGCGTCGTTCATCGGCGCCATCGCGCCCATCGCCGGCATGTAGAAGTTGAGCGAGGCCGAGCCCACGTCCACGGCCTTGCCCGACCCGTCCTTGAAGGCGACGTTCAGCTCCTGCTCGCCGTGGCGGAGCACGCCGTCCGAGTTGGCGAGCGTGACCGTCAACGCGCCGACCTTGCCGCTCTTAATCTCCCTGTCGCCGGCCCCTCCGCCCGCGCCGCAGGCCGCGGCCGACATGAGCAGCGCGAGCACGCAGACCGTGGTCATCATCTTTTTCACTTTAAAGTTCCTCCGTCATCAAAGCCTGTCTGTAATCTTTGCCGGTTGCCCTAAGGGAGTAGAGGCCGGCCGTTACGGCCTGCGCTCGCAGGCGGACGGTCGTGCCCTCACGTCTTCGTCTGTTTTCGGGGAATGGAGAGAGGGCGCGCGTCGTCACGCACGGGGCGCGGCTCAAGTCCGGGCAGACGTTCTGCGGACTGGTCGCGGGTCGCGTGCGGACACACTGCGGCCGTTTGAATGGTCTAGATCAGAAATGAGGCGTGACGTATGTACGCGGGCGGTGAGTGCGTCGGGCTGAAGGTCTGCGCGCAGGCGCGCGCGTGTAGTGTGACGTGCGCGGGCGCCGCGACCTTGACGGCCGGGCGCGGGTCGGTCGCGGCGCCGGGCGCGGGCTGTGCGCTGTAGCGCGTCCCGGCCGGCGCGGGCTGCGGGGTCTTGGTGACGCAGCAGAGCCCGAAGGGCAACAGGCGCGGCGCGTCGGCGGCCATGCGTGCACGCTTGCAGCAGTCGTGCATGCGGCTCATCGGGCACGCATTGGCTCCACCCACCCGCGGCGCGGCCAGGCCCACCGCCGCCGAAGCGCAGCCGAGCGCGGCCGCCAGCAGCAGCCTCGCCAACACGCCTTTGAAATTCTTCAGCATCGCCTGCGAGGAGATTACTCTTCACGCTTCCTCAGGGCAAGCCCCGTGCGCCCTTCTCCGCCCTTCAGAACTTGTCGAGCAGGATGAGGACGCCGATGGTGATGAAGCCGAGGGCGGCGGCGCGCCTGATCCATTCGAGCGGCAGGTAGTGGCCGAGCGTGCCGCCGACGGCGACGCCGAGCGCCGTGACGCAGGCCAGCGCCAGCGCCGCCGAGACGAAGACCGTCAGAGGCTTCTTGGTCTCGGCGGCCATCGTCATCGCCGCCAGCTGCGTCTTGTCGCCCATCTCCGCCAGAAAGATCGTCGCGAACGTCGTCGTAAAAACTCGCCAGTCGATCATTACCCTTACTCCGCTCTTAGAATGTGACCTAGCATAAACCAGACAGGATTTTAACCACAGAGACAGAGACACGGCTTGAAGTTACCAGACTTCAAGCCGTGTCTCTGTCTCTGTGATTAACTTAACCCCTTACTGCGTGTTCAGCTGGAGGATGGTCGAGACGCCGCGCGCGAGTTCGGCGCGGGTGATGGCGCCCGAGGGGTTGAACTGCGCCGCCGAGCTGAGGAGTCCCTGCGTCACCGCCACCTGCACGTAGCCGCGCAGCTCGTAGGGGATCGACGCCGCGTCCGTGTAGGGCAAAAACACCCCCGCCTTCGACTCGGCCTCCGCCTTCAGCCCTGCCGCGCGCACGAGCACGACCGCCGCCACGAGCCGCGTCGCGCGGTCGTCGGGGCGGAACGCGCCGCCGCGCACCGCGTCCGGGAAGAGCGACTGCGCACCCTCCGCGAAGTTCATCGTCGTCGTGTCCTGCACGTCCACGAAGGAGGGCGTGTTTGGGACGTACTGCGGGATGCGCGCCCCGGCGATCATCGCCTCGGCCAGCTCGGCGCGCGAGACGGTCGCCGCGGGACGGAAGAGCCCGTCGGCGTACGGCCAGATCGCCAGCGCCGCGACCGCGCGCCGGATGTTGTAGACCGTGAAGGCGTCGAGCCCCGCGAGGTCTGCCATCGGCGCGTACTCGGCGTGCGCCGTCTCGAAGACGCCCGAGAACTCCTGCGGCGTCGCCAGGGCCGCCAGCGTGTGCGTCACGCGCGCGCGCCAGTTGCCTTGCGCGGGCAGCGAGACCAGCGTCCGCTCGTGCCTGCCGGTCAGGCCGGGCAGGTTCAGGTAGTTCGACTGCCCCGCGATCTGTCCCCAGGGGTCGAGCGTGACGAGGCCGAGGTCGTTCGTCGTCGTCAACGGCCCCCACGCCACGTCGGTCGAAGCGAAGACGGCGTCGGCCGGCACACTCAAGTTCACCTCGGCCGCGCCGCCCGGGTTGACCGTGCCGTTGAACGACTGCACCGGGTCTTTGACGAAGCGCACCTGCCCGCGGTTCAGCACGGCGCGGAAGAGTCCGATCTCCCGCCCGGGGAAGGCCGATTGCAAGGCGGCAGCATGCGTGTTCAGGGCGCCCGCGCCGATCTCGTGCTGGTAGTAGGGCGGCATCGGCGTCGCGGTGCGCTGGAGTATGTCGCGCACGCGCGCAGGGCTGAGCGTCGGGTCTGCGTCGAGCATCAGGGCGATGGTACCAGCCACCGCCGGCGCGCTGAACGAAGTGCCCGAGGCCGTCGTGTAGTACGGAAGCTCGTTGACCGCGAGTCCCTGCGCGTCGGCCGGCAACCCCGTCGTCCCCGTCAGGTTCGTCCCCGCGGCGCGCAGAGAGACGATGTTCGTCCCCGGCGCCGAAAGGGTCGGACGGAAGGTGCGGCTGCCGAAATCGCCGCGCGCCGAGTAGGCGGCGAGCCGCCCGCGCTCGTCCAAAGCGCCGACCGAGATGACCCACGGCGCGGCCGCGTAAGGGTTGAGCGTGTGCATCCCGGGGCCGGCGTTGCCGGCCGAGAAGACGACGTTGACGCCGCGCTCGTAGAGCAGACGGGTGGCGACGTTGACCGGGTCGTTCTCGTCGTAGACGGTGTTGGCCGAGAAGCTACAGTTGACGACGCGGACGTTCAGGTCAGGGTGCGAAAGGATGTAGTCGAAGCCCGCGAGCACGTTGAAGAGCGAGTAGTCGCCGGCCGAGAGCCCGACGAGCTTCGCCTTCGGCGCGTAGCCGGCGTACTTGCCGCCGGAGCTTGTGCCGCTGCCCGCGATGATGCCGCCGACGAAGGTGCCGTGGCCGCTCAATTGGTCCGTGTCGGGCAGCTTCTCGACGTTGAACGGCGGGAGGAAGTCCAGAAGGTTCGCGCCCTGCAAGTCCGCGAGCTTGACGTTGCGCAGGACGTTCTTCGAGATGTCCGGGTGCGTCGAGTCGAGCCCCGTGTCGAGCACGGCGACGACGACGCCGTTGCCCTGAAGTGAACTGGTGCCGCGCAAACGTTGGAGGTCTGAGTCCTGCCGCATGCGCACGAGTCCCGTCTGCGTGCGGCTGTTGTCCGCGTTCCACTGGAGCGTGCGTTCGTGCGTGACGTAGCGCACGGCCGGGAGCCGGCTGATCCGGACGATCTGCTCCTTTGTGGCCGTGAGCACGACGACCGGCAG
This sequence comes from Pyrinomonadaceae bacterium, assembly GCA_045807865.1. Lineage (GTDB taxonomy): Bacteria > Acidobacteriota > Blastocatellia > Pyrinomonadales > Pyrinomonadaceae > QHXN01. The sequence goes on along the minus strand of JBJMGP010000083.1, from coordinate 111,297 downwards.
CGACTGGAAGCGCGTGCCGCCGCGGACGCCGATGGCCTTGAGGTCGGCGATGTCTGTGTCGGTGACGGGGTGGTGGTAGACGACGGCCGCGTTGACGTTGCTGTCGTCGGTCAACGCGTCGAGCGCCTTCGCCAACTCCGGGTCGAAGCTCATCAGCCCGACCCTGTTATCCACGGGCTCGGCCGCGTTCATGACGAAGCCGTCCACGCCCAGCAGGCGGAAGCCGTCCGCGCCGGTCATCACGACACCGTCGGCCCCCGTCATCACGACGCCGTCCGCGCCGGTCATCACCACGCCGTTCGTCGGCGCGGAGAAGATCGTGCCGTCCGTCTTCGTCGCGATGATCCTGGCCGCGCCGTCAAAACGAACCTGGTCGGCGCCGGTCATCACCACGCCGTCGGCGCCGGTCATCCGCAGCGAGTCGGCGCCCGTCATGACGACACCGTCCGCGCCGGTCATCACCACGCCGTCGGCGCCCGTCATCACCACGCCGTTCGCCTGCCTCACGACGACCGAGTTGACCGTCCAGGTCGTGCCGTCGGCGCCGGTCATCACCACGCCGTTCGGGCCGGTCAGCGTCACGCCGTCGGCGCCGGTCATCACGACCCCGTCGGCGTGCGTCACGCCGTAGGAGTTCGCGCCCGTGTAGTTGACGCCGTCCACGCTCGCGACGGGGCCGCCGTCGGCGCCGGTCATCACGACGCCGTTGCTGTAGTTCGTGCCGCTGATGCCGTTGACCTGGTAGGTGAGCGCGTCGGCGCCGACGAGCGAGAGGCCGGAGACGTTGTCGTAGTAGATGCCGTCGGCGCCCGTCATCACGACGCCCTGCGTGCCGTAGATGATGAGTCCGGCGCGCGCGGGCAGCGCGCAGAGTAAGAGGACGAGGGCCGTGGCGGCGGCCCGGCGCAGACTGTTTGGACTAGAGGCTCGAACCATTGTCGGGGCTTTGGGGCTCGTTCGTCTTCCGGGCCGCGAACCGGGGCAAGGCCCGCGTCGGCGGTTGGAACTTCCAGCGAGGTGTGCGCGCCAAGAACTGACCTTACTTTTGTACATCGTCCGCTTAAGTCAATTGTTACGGTTTTCTTGTGAATTGCTCTTTCCTTCGTTGCCGCCCCTTTTCCGGCAACCGCCGCGCTACTTGAGCAGTTCTTTGTAGACCCTCTGCGTCTCGGCCGCGGGCTCGACGCCCAGCTCCTTGTGCAGCAGCCGGCGCAGCGTCTCGAACTGCTCGCGGACGGCGACGCGGTTCCCCAGCGCGGCGTGCGCGCGCATGAGGTGGCAGTGCACGTCCTCGCGGAAGGGGTCTTCGCGCAGGATGCGCTGCGCGAGGGTCTGCGAGCGCGCCCAGTCTTCGGACTTCTGCGCGGTCTGCGCGAGGATTTCGAGGATGCGTAGGTACTGCTCGCGGCTGTAGGAGCGCTGCTCTTCGACCCACTCGTCGTAAGAGCCCTGCATGAACTCGCCGCGGTAGAGCACGGCCGCCTCCTCGTAAGCCTTGACGAACCCTTCGGTGTCGCGTGAGCGGCGCGCGGCGTCGCCCTCACTGATGAGCCGGTCGAACTCCTCCGTGTCGATGCGGTAAGAGAACTCGGGGTTGAGCTGGTAGTCGCCGTCGCGGTAGAGCAGGAAGTTCTGCTTCAAAGGCTGGTTGCTGTTGAGCGCCTTGCGGATGTGCGAGATGGTCGGATGAAAATTCTTCTCGACCGAGCCGAAGTCCGACTCGCCCCAGAAGGTGTCGATGATCGTGTCCTTCGAGACGCGGCGGTGGCGGCGGGAGGCGATGAAGCAGAGGATGTCGCGCGCGCGGCGCGTGACCCATGCGTCGGCGGCGAGCGGGCGCGCCGGCTCGCGGAAGATTTCGACCGCGCCGAGCATCCGGACGGTCAGGTCGGCCGCCGGGCCTTGCGTGACGGCGACGGAGAGGGCCGGGCGTTCGCCGGTCGCGGCGGCGCGCGCCTCGGCCGCGCGCGCGGGCAACTGTTCGCGCAGGTCGGCGGGGAGCAGCTCGGCCGCCTCGGGCGCGCCGAAGACCTGCGGGTAGTCGGCCACCCAGCCGCGGAGCCAGTACTCGTAGTCGTAGCGCGCGGCGAGGTCGAGCGCGCGGCGCAGGTGATTCATCAACGCCGGCTCGTCATTCGCGGCGTGCTCGCAGACGGCGAGCAGCATCGCCGCCGGCGCCTCGTTGCAGTAGACGCCGTGCGCGCGGAAGTATTCGAGTGCGGGGGAGAGGTCGGCGCGCGCCTCCTCGAACTTCCCCTGCGCGATGAGCACGCGCGCACGCGCGACCGTCGCGCGCCGTCGGCCCATCTCGTCCTGCGCGCGCCCTTCGACCAGGCGGTCGAGCAGAGAGCGCGCCTGTTGCAAGTCGCCGAGCTGGAGCGCGAGCAGGCCGCGCTCTTCGAGCAGCTCGGTGCGCGTGACCTCGACGCCCGCCTCGTCGTAGACGCGTTCGGCGCGGTCGTAGTACTCGACGGCGCGCGCGGGGTCGCGCTGCTCGTAGTAGAGGTTGCCGTAGCACTCGAAGATTTCGCCGCGCAGCGCCGAGAGGTTGAAGAGCTGGCAGATTTCGAGCGCGCGGTCGAGGTGGCGCTCGCAAGCGACGAAGTCGCCCATGTGGACGTGGCAGCGCGCGATGTTGAGATGCGCGACCGCCTCCTGCGGCACGGGCGGCGCGCCCGAGCCCTCCTCGCGCAGCATCCGACGGTACCAGCGCAGGGCCTCGCCGAAGTCGCCGCGCACGCCCGGGGGCGTGCCGAGGTTGTGCGCGATGAGGCGCGCGTAGTAGCGGTCGCCGCGCTCCTCGGCCGACTGCAAGGCGAGGCGGAACTCGCGCTCGGCCTCCGTCCACTGGCCTAGGCCCACGAGGCACAGGCCGCGCGTGTTGCCGCACTTCGTCCGCACGACCGAGCGCTCGTCCGTCAGCTCGACGGCGCGGTCGAGGTAGTTGAAGGCCGTCTCGCAGTCGCCGCGGCGGCGCGCGATGGTGGCGAGCGAGTGCAGAGCCTCGGCCTCGCCCTCTGCGTCGGCGTGCTCGTGCAGGAGAGTGGCCGCGCGGTTGAAGAGCGACTGCGCGAGGTCTAACTCGTCGCGCAGTCGCGCGACCTCTGCGCGGTGCGCGAGCGCGCGCGGGTGCGCTTCGAGCGCCTGAGTCGGCAGCGCGTCGGCGAAGGAGGCGAGCGAGGAGAGCGCGCCCGCCGTGACCCACGCGCCGCCGCGCTCGGCGATGGTCTGCGCGGCCCTCTGAAAGTCCTCGGCGGCGAGGAGGTGGTGCATGGCCTGCTCCCACTGCTCGCGTTCGAGGAAGAAGTCCGCGAGGCGCGCGTGCTCCGCGGCGACGGCCGCCCTGCCCTGCTCGGCGCGGAAGCGGCGCCGGAGGAAGCCCTGGAAGAGCGGGTGCAGGCGGTACTCCTCGCCGCGCCCGTCCGAGGCGAGCGAGATGAAGACGTTGCGGCGGACGAGCGTGTTGAGCGTGGTGGAGCACTGCGGGTAGAGCCGGTTGCAGGCGTCGGGCTCGACGCGCTCCAACAGGCTCACGCGAAGAAGAAGCTGCTGCACCTCGTCCGCCTCGTCGGCGAAGACCTCCTCGGCGAAGTAGTCGAAGATGTCGCGCTCGCTCTGGCGCAGGACTTCGACGAGGTCGGGCGGCGCGGCGGCCGACTCGCCGCTGCGCGCGAGCGCCTGACGCTGCGCGACCTGCCGGACGAGTTGGAGCGCGGTGATCCAGCCGTGCGTGCGCTCGCGGTACTCGGCCAACTGCTCGGGCGTGAGTTCCAGGTCGAAGACCTTGCGGAAAAGCTCCCGCGTCTCCTCGTCGGTGAAGAGCAGCTCCTGCCGGTCGATGACGGCGAGGCTGGCCTGCGTCCGCATGCGCGCGAGCGCGAGCGGCGGCATGTCGCGCGAGATGATGACGACGTGGATGAGGTCGGGCAGGTAGGCGAGCAGGCGGTCAACCACCTTGTGCACCGGCGTCTCGGCGCCGAGGTGATGGTAGTCGTCGAGGACGAGGATGAACTGCTGCTCGACGCGGTCGAGCACCTCGTTGAGGAGTACGTCCACGGCGCGCTCGGGCGCTTGCGCCAGCTCCTTCGAAGCCTCCTGCATGTAGGACATCGTGGCGGCGCCGAAGCCGGGGACGATCTGCTTGATGCCGTGCGTGACGTAGCCGAGGAAGACGAGCGGGTCGGAGTCGGCCCGGTCGAGCTGGTACCAGACGAACGGGTGCGCGCCGGGGCGTATGAAGTCCGCGACGAGCGTCGTCTTGCCGGAGCCGGCCGGCGCGGTGACGAGCGTGACGGCGTGCGCGAGGTTCTGCTGCAAGCGCTCGACGAGGCGCGGCCGCGGCAGGAGCGACGGCGCGGGCCGCGGCGGCAAAAGCTTCGTGCGCAGGAAGAAGGTGGGGAGTTGCGGCGCCGCGGCCGCGGGCGGCTGCGTGTCGTGGATGTTCCCTTCCTGTCGGTGCGGCAAGTTGGACATCGTTTCGCTGGGGGCGCGTGCCTCTTCGCCGGGAGCGCGGGCATCCTGCCCGCCGGTGCGTACTTCCGCCGCGTCAGCGGCGCATGAGTTTAGCCCGGCCTTTCAAGGCCGGGAGAGGCGAATATTAACAACCGCCGCGTCGCTGACGCGACGCGGTGGCGTTTTGCTCAAACTCACCCCGGCCTTGAAAGGCCGGGCTAAACTCGGACGCTGCTCCGCAGCGCTTGATGCACACGCTTCAATTATTTTGGGCGTGGCCGGAGAGTATAGCCTAACACCGGCCGCGGCTTCAGGCCGTGCCCATAGACTTGCGAGGAGGTTTGACGAGCCGCAGCGAGCGCCGGCCCGTCTGGCGTGCGCCGCGCGTGGTGGCCGTGCGCTCGGGCTGTTCGGCCAGACCGTCGCGTCGCGCGCGCGCGTCGAGCGTGGCGGCCCGGCCCCGCGTCTCGCCGAGCGCAGCGGCGGCGCACGCGGCGCTCAGCCCGTAGCTGGCGTAGAGAGCGCGCGCCTCTTCGAGCGTGAAGGCGAGCGTCTCCTCTTCGAGCACGCAGAGCGTCTGCTTCGAGCGCATCCGCCAGAGCGGCGTCGGCGGCAGGCTCCGCCCCAGAAGCATCACGTGCACCTCGCGCGGCAGCAGCGGCAGCCAGCGCCGGAAGAAGGGCAGCACCCACTCCGCGTCGTAGACGAGGTGCAGGTCGTCGATGACGATCAGCACGGGCTCGCACGGCTCCGAAAGCTCGTAGACGAGGTACTCGACCGCCAGCGGCACGTCGCCGGCCCCGGCGTCGGCGCCCAGTCGTTCGAGCGTCTGCGCGCCGAAGCCGGGCCGCGCCTTCGACAGACTCGCGCAGAGGTGGCGCAGGAAGACGGACAGCTCGGAGTCGGGCGCGTCGAGCTTGTACCAGGCGACGCGGCGGCCCGAGCGGCGCGCGAAGTCGGCGGCGAGCATCGTCTTGCCGGTGCCGGCGCGCCCGGCGACGATGGTCGAGTTGCAGCCCTCCATACTCTCGGCGAGCGTCCGGAGCAGCCGTTCGCGCGAGACGCGCGGCAGTTCGGCGGGGGGCGTGATCTTTTCGGGGATGACCTGCGCCATGTGAGTTCCTCTGAACTTTCGTAGTGAGGCGTTCAAAGCTTCCTCTCCGGGGCGAAAATTTCCGACGGGCGGGGGCGGGCAAGCCCCCGATGCTGGAACCGTTTGAAATGTACGTCGGGGGACTTGAGGAATTCTTGAGGCGGCCGGCGGCGGCACGGACACGCGCAGGTTTTCGGGGGCAAGTCGCGGAGTTTCTTAAACTTAACCGGGCCGCCCGCCCGCCAAAATTATCTGGCCGCCCGCGCCACGTTCTGATAAAGTTCGCCTTTCTTCACGAAGCGGCCGCCCCTTGGCTCGCGACAGGAGTTCCCCGACATGGCCCACGACATCTTCATCAGCTACGCAAAGGAAGACCGCGAAGTCGCCATGCTGGTCAGCCGGGCGTTGAAGGATGCCGGCTACAAGACCTGGATTGCCCCCGACTCGATTCCGCCCGGGACGGGCTACGCCGGTGCCATCGCCTCGGCCATCGCCTCGGCCCCGGTCATGGTGCTCATCCACTCCGAGCACTCGAACGACTCGAAGCACATCCTCAACGAGGTCAACCTGGCTTTCAACACCGGGCGGCCGACGAGCCTCATCCCCTTCCGCATCGCGAACATCGAATACAACGCCGACCTCCAGTATTACCTCGCGCGGACGCAGTGGGTTGAGGCATGGACGCCGCCCATCGAGGCGAATCTCCAGCCGCTCGTGGACTGGGTGCGCCAAATCTACCCCCTGCCGGGGAGCGGCGCGGAAGCGACGCCGCCGACGCCGCCCGTTAAAACGCGGGACGACAAGCCGCGGCCGATACCCTTAACGTGGCTCGTCGCGGGCACGGGCGCGCTGCTGCTGCTCACCATCGTCGCCTTGTCGGCCTACTTGATGGGTGGCGGTGCCACGGTGAACGCGAACTCGAACAGCGTCGCGAACAACAACCTCGCGAGTAACAACCTCGCGAACAACAACCTCGCGAGTAACAACGGCACGAACGGCAACATCGTGAACGGCAACGTCGCTAACCTCAACGCGAATGTCGTCCTCACCCCGACGCCGCCCACGCCCCTCACGCCGACGCCGATGCGGACACCGGCGCGGACGCCGACCCCGCCCCCGACGCCGACGCCTGTGCCCACGCCGACGCCCCCGCCCGTGCAGACGCCGACGCCGGACTCGTCGCAGCACGACGCCAGAATCACCGGCCTCATCAAGCAGAATTTCAGCAAGTACCCCGGCCTGAGCAGGGCTTATGTGGAGAGCGTCAGGGGCGGGAGCGTGACGCTGGACGGCGAGGTCTACTCGCAGAGGTGCAAGACGACTGCCGAAAAGCTCAGCTACGTGAGTCGGCAGGTCGTCGGCGTGACGAACAGGATCAGAGTGGTGTTCCTCCCGAAGCCGCAGTTCAAGCAGGAACTCGTCAACTGCGACCTGAGTCAGTGAGCCGGGCCGACATTAACGGCGACTCTCAAGCCTCATCGACAGACCGCGCTTCGGGCGCAGAGAGAGCGCGGGCAGCACTTCGACCTCAGGGCCGGGGGTGAGGCGGAGGCGGAAGCGTTGGGCGATGGTGGCGAGGAGGAGGACGGCCTCCATCGTGGCGAAGTAGTTCCCGATGCAGAGGCGCGGGCCGCCGCCGAAGGGGAAGTAGGCGTATTTGGGCAGACGCGAAATTGCTTCTTCGCCCCAGCGCTCGGGACGGAAAGTCAAAGGGTCGTTGAACCAGCGTGGGTCGCGCTGGATGACCCACTGGAAACCGAAGACCTGCATCCCTTTCGTGACGCGGTAGCCGCCCACCTCGCACTCGCGCACGCACTCGCGCCCCACGGCCCACGCGGGCGGGTAGAGGCGCATCGACTCCTTCACGACCCAGTCGGCGTAGCGCAGCCGCGGCAGGTCGCCCACGGTCGGCGCGCGCCCTTCCAGAACCTCATCCAGCTCCGCCGCGAGCCTCGCCTCGGCCTCCGGGTTCTGGGCGAGCAGGTGCCACGCCCACGTCAGCGCGAGCGCCGTCGTCTCGTGGCCGGCGAGGAAGATGGTCATCAGCTCGTCGCGGAGCTGTTTGTCGGTCATGCCGCTCCCGTCCTCGTCCTGCGCGGCGAGGAGCATCGAGAGCAAATCGCCCGTGTCCCCACCAGACGCGCGCCGCTCCTCGATGAGGCGGTAGACGAAGCGGTCGATCTTCTGCACGTCGCGGTTGAAGCGCAGGTGCGCGGGCGTCGGCAGGCGGTTGTCGAGGATCCACTTGAGCGTCGCCTGCGCCGCGAAGGGGCGGACGAGGCGGCCCAGTGCGTCGCCGATCTCGCGCGAGTCGCCGCCCGACACGTCGGCGCTGAAGAGCGTCTGTGCGACGACGACCCGCGTGAGCGTCATCATCGCCTCGTGCGCGTCGAGCGTCTGGCCGTCCTGCCAGTGCCCGAGCATGCGCTCGGCGTACGCGACCATCGTGCGCGCGTACGCCTCGACGCGGCCGCGGTGGAAGGCGGGCTGCGCGAGGCGGCGCTGGCGGCGCCAGAAGTCGCCCTCGCTCGTCACCAGCCCGCGGCCGACGAGGCGGTGGAAGAAGGGCGAGCGCAGAGAGGCGGCCTTGATGAAGTTCTTGCTGCCGGTGGCGAGGACGTACTCGACGTGATCGGGGTGGAAGAGGAAGAGCGCCGGGACGTAGAGGAAGCGCGTCGGCACCGCGTCGCCGAACTCGCGCGCGCAGCGCTCGACGAACCCCAGCGAGTCGCTGTTGAACTCGCGCATGTTGCCCAGCAGACGCCCGCCGCGCGGGCCCTGTGGGATGGCTGCTGCGACCATCTCGCTCACTCCGTTCGCGCGTGAACCGTGAAGCGTGAACCGTGACCAGAGGAAAGCAGTTCCTTCTTGTCACGGTTTACGCTTCACGGTTTACGGTATTTCAATGGAGCCCTCACCCATGAAGTGACATTGGCCGCCGACGCGGACGGCGGTGATGTCGTCTCCCTTTCGCTCGATGGTGATGCGGATGTAGCTGGGGCGGCCCATCTCGATTCCCTGCTCGCTGACGATCTCGGCTGCGGAATCGCATTCGACGAGGCCGTAGCGGACGAGGTAACTGCCGAGCGGGCCGCTGGCCGCGCCGGTCGCGGGGTCTTCGGTGATGCCGAGGCTGGGCGCGAACATGCGGCTGTGGACGGTCGAGCCCGGCCCTTCGGTCTCGCGCGTGAAGACGAAGACCTCGGGCGGGATGCCGTGCGCTTCGGCGACGCGCTCTATCAAGTCCACGCGCGGCCGCGCGCGCCGCGCCGCGTCGAGGCTCCGCAGAGGCACGTAGAGGAAGGGCACGCCGCACGAGACGAGCTCGACCGGCAGGTCGGTCTCTATGTCCGACTCTTCGAGCGAGAGCATCCGTGCGACGGCCGTGCGGTCGTCCAGACGCGGGCCGAACTTCGGGAGCGGCTGGCTCATCTCGGCGAAGACGGGCTCGCCGCCCTCGAACTCGACGCGGACGGGGACGGGGCCGACGCCCTCTTCGAAGATGATGTGCGACTCGCGCTCGCCCCGCGGGATGAGGTGCTCGCGCGCGAGGACGAAGGCGGTGCCGACGGTCGGGTGCCCCGCCATCGGCAGCTCGCTCCCGGGGGTGAAGATGCGCACGCGCCAGTCGTGACGCGGGTCGTCGGGCGGCAGCACGAAGGTCGTCTCCGACAGGTTGAACTCCTTCGCGATGGCTTGCATCGTCACGTCATCGACGCCGCGCCCGTTCGTCACAACGGCCAAAGGGTTCCCGCCGAACGCGCGATCCGTGAACACGTCAATCAGATGGTAGTGGAGTCGTCTCGTCACTTATTCAACCTCCGCGAGTGCGTGCGCGAAGTCTTCGAGCAGGTCTTGCTCGTCCTCGACGCCGACGGAGATGCGCACCAGGCTGTCGCTCAGGCCGCGTGCGCGGAGCTGTTCGGCGGTCATGTAGCCGCGCCACATGGCGGCGGGGTGGACGATGAGCGTCTCGTGGCCGCCGAGGCTGGCGGCGTTGGTCGCGAGTCGCAGGCGGGCGATGAAGCGCTCGGCCGCCTCGTAGCCGCCGCGGAGCTCGGCCGAGAGCATCCCCGTGAAGCCGGACATCTGCGTGGACGCCAGCTCGTGCTGCGGGTGCGATTCGAGGCCGGGGTAGTGCACGCGCTCGACCTCCGCGCGCCCTTCGAGGAGGCGCGCCAGCGCCAGCGCGTTCGAGTTGTGCCGCCCGACGCGCAGGGCCAGCGTGCGCAGGCCGCGCAACAGGAGCCAGCCGTCGAAGGGGCTGAGGATGGAGCCCGCGAGCAGAGAGAACTGCCACGCACGTTCGATGAACTCGCGGCCGGAGACGATACAGCCGGCCGTCACGTCCGAATGGCCGCCGAGGTACTTGGTCGCGCTGTGGACGACGCAGCCGAAGCCGAACCCAAGGGGGCGCTGGTTGACGGGCGTGGCGAAGGTGTTATCGACGATGGTCGTGATGCCGCGACTCTTCCCCAGCTCGGCCACGGCGCGCAGGTCTGTGATCTGCATGAGCGGGTTCGTCGGCGACTCGGCGTAGATGACGCGCGTGTTGGGCCGCACGGCGTCGAAGAAAGCCTCGGTCTGCGTCTGGTCGACGATGGTGACCTCGACGCCGAAGTGCGCGGGCAGGTCTTCGAAGAGCGTCATCGCGCCCGCGTAGTGGTTCGTCTGTGCGACGACGTGGTCGCCGGCTCTTAAGCTCGACATCAGCGCCGTGAAGATGGCGCCCATGCCCGAGGAGGTCAGGAGCGCCGTCTCGCCGCCTTCGAGCGCGGCCACGGTCGCCTCAACCTCCTTGTGCGTCGGGTTGCCGTAGCGCGTGTAGAACTCCGCCGGGCGGACGGCCGATGCAATCTCTGCGAAGTGCTCGGACGAGTCGGCGCTGAACGTCGTCGTCTGCCAGATGGGGGGCGTGACGGCGCGCGTGCGGTTCTCGCGCTTGCCCGCGTGGATGGCGCGCGTCTGGAAGCCCCCGCCCTCGAACTCTTCCCTGCTCATCTCTCCGGCCCTTTCAAGTCTGACGTACGAAGCGGCCGCCCGCGCGTCCGACTTCGCGCCCAATCATAGCGCGCCGCGCGAAAAACTTCTGCAACGGTTCGTATTTATTCCGTCCGCCCGCGCACTGTCAGAACGCGTAGAGGCTCCCCGGCTTCAAGAGACTTTACAGATTGCGGAGTGAAACCATGAGCAGCAGAGCTTTTCTACCACAGGATCGTCAGGCCCCTTCATCCTCTTCAACATTCAGGCGCGCCGCGCTCGCCTGCGTCGCGCTCCTGGCGATGCTGGCCGCCTTGGCCGCCGCGCCGGCCTTCGCGGGCGACGACGAGGTCATCATCAACGCCGCCCTCTCGGGTGCGGCCATCAACGGCCAGACGCCGTCAGGCAAGGGCGTCTTCCGGCAGCGGCCCGGCAACGACCTCAAGCTACAGGTCGAGGTCGAGGACGTGAACCTCGCCGCCGGCACCGTCCTGAACGTGATGGTCGGGGGGCAGCAGGTCGGCACGCTCACGGTTGACGCGCTGCGCGCCGGCAACCTTGAGCTTGAGACCGGGCGCGGGCAGGCCGTCCCCGCCGTCACGAACGGCACCGCGTTGGTCGTCCGCAACCAGTCGGGCGCGAACGTCGTCACGGGTACCTTCGGCTCTGCCTCTGCGACACCGACGCCGAACGCGACGCCCACCCCCGGCGCCACACCTACGGCGACGCCGACTCCGGGCGCGACGCCGAGCCCGACGCCCGTCATGAACGAGTTCGAGGCGAAGCTCTCCGGCGCGACCCTGAACGGCTCGGTGCCGAAGGGCGAGGCCGAGTTCGAGGTCGAGGGCGCGAACCGCGAGTTCAAAGTACGCATCGAGAACGTCAACCTGCCGGCGGGCACCGCGCTCGACGTGTTCGTGGACGGCGCGAAGGTCGGCACCATCGCGGTCGCGCCGAGCCTCCTGCGCAGCGAGCTGGTCTTGAAGACCGAGAACGGCCAGACCGTCCCGCAGATCAACTCACGCACGCGCGTGGTCGTCGCCGACGCGGCCGGCGCGACCATAGTGGCCGGCTCCTTCTCGAACATCCCGCCGCAGACCACGCCCAACCCGACCCCGACGCCGACGCCCGTCCCCGGCGGCGAAGTCCGCATCGAGGCGCGACTGGCCGGCGCGGCCATCAACGGGCTGACGCCGACCGGCCACGCGAAGTTCCGCGTGCGCAACGGCAACCGTAACTTCGAGGTCGAAGTCGAGAAGGTCAACCTGCCGGCGGGCACGGCGCTCAATGTTCTCGTGGACAACGCGAAGGTCGGCGAGCTGGTCATCTCCACGACGCTCGAAAACGAGTTCGAGCTTGAGACCGAGCGCGGACAGGTGGTGCCCGACATCACGACGACCTCGACCGTGGTCGTGACGAACCAGCAGAGCCGGACCGTCTTGAGCGGCGTCTTCAACACGGCGGGCCTCGTCACGGGGCAGGCCAACGACATCGACACGACGACGTTCTTCGTCGAGCAGCAGTACCGAGACTTTCTCGGCCGCGAGGCGGACGACTCGGGCTTCGGCTTCTGGTCTTCGGAGATCGCGAAGTGCAACGGCGACGCGGCCTGCGTCGAGCGCGCGCGGGTCAACACGTCGGGCGCCTTCTTCCTCTCCATCGAGTTCCAGGAGACGGGCTACATGCTCTACCTTTTCAACAAGGCTTCGTTCGGGACGATGCCGCGCCGCAACGACTTCCTCGTGAGGATGCAGGCGGCGGCGCAAGGCGTCATCGTCGGGCAGCCGGGGTGGCCGGAGCAGCTCGCGGCGAACAAGCAGGCCGCCGCCGAGTCCTGGGTGGCGCGCGCGGACTTCCGGCAGCGCTTCGGCTCGCTCTCGAACGCGCAGTTCGTAGACGCGCTCTTCGCGAACGCGGGCGTCATCGCCACCGACCTGCGTAACGCGCTCGTGCAGGGCTTAGACTCCGGCGCCGAGACGCGCGCGACCGTCCTGCGCAAGGTGGCCGACAACGCGGAGTTCAGACGCCGCGAGCAGAACCCGGCGTTCGTGCTGATGCAATACTTCGGCTACCTCCACCGCAACCCGGACGAAGGCCCCGACACGGATCTCTCCGGCTTCAACTTCTGGCGCCAGAAGCTCGACGACAACGGGGGCGACTTCCACAAGGCCGAGATGGTGCGCGCCTTCATCGAGGCCACCGAGTACCGCGACCGGTTCGACTGGTAATGGTCAGTAGTCGGGCCGAATAGCAGGAGTAATTTCAACACAGAGACACAGAGACGCAGAGACACAGCTTGAAGAGGTATAACTCAACCAGCTGTGTCTCTGCGTCTCTGCGTCTCTGTGTCTAACGCCTTTCGGCTATCTGCCCTGTCCGAACCATCAACTTCACTCTGGCAACATCCACGTCTGCCCGATCTCCGTCAGCGCGACGCGCCAACTCTCTGTGCCCGCGGCGGCGAGGATGCGGCGGCGGGGCTCGTCCGCCGGCTCACGGCTGAGGCGGAAGGTCGAGTGGTGCATCGGCAGGATGTACTCCGCCCCCATCTCGCGTGCCATGCGCCAGGACTGCTCGGGGTTGGCGTGGACGTAGACGTACGGGTCGTAGGCGCCGATGGGGAGGACGGCGAGGGTGACCCGCGTCGAGCGCTGCCTGAGCCGCGCGAAGGCGTTCGTGTAGGCCGTGTCGCCGCCGAAGACGAGCGCGCGGCCGCGCTTCTCGACGAGGAAGCCGCCGTAGCCGCGGTGCTTGTCGGTCAGACGGCGCGCGCCCCAGTGGTTGACTTCAATCGCCTCGACCCGCGCGCCGTTCACCTCCGCGGACTCGCCCCACTTCAACTCGTCCACGCGCGCGAAGCGGCGCACGAGGTCGCCGTTCCCCTCCTGCACAACGGCGCGCATACCTCTCGGCAGGCGCCGCAACGTCCCCAGGTCCGTGTGATCCATGTGCGCGTGCGAGACGAGCACCGCGTCGAGCGGCGGCAGTTCCTTCACGCTCAAAGCCGGCTGCACCAGCCGCCGCGGGCCGAGCGTCAACCCGCCGACGCGCACGCCGACGCGGGGGCGCAGCGCCGGGTCGGTCAGCAGCCACGTCCCGTAAAAATTTATGAGCACGGTCGCGTGCCCGAGCCACGCCACCGTCAGCCGTTCGTCGCTCCACGTCGAAGGCTCCGGCCGGTGCGGCGCGGGGAGCACCGGCGTGCGCCGCTCCTCGATACGCTCACGCACGAACTTGCCCGCGAACCTGCGCGCGAAGCTGGTGTACGTCTTCAACTCCTTGACCGAGACACTCATGGTGAGTGTTTGATGCGGGAGGCGTGTGGAGGGTAGCCGGTGACACGCCCGACATAAATTCTTGAGTCTGTCCGGAAGATTCACGCACGGAGTAATTTGAAATTTCAAATTTGAAATTCTTCAGGTATCCTCCAACTCGTCTCCTGACTTTCCCATCCCGCATCCGCCCGGAGGACTCTTGAAAGCCATGCGCCCCCCCGTGAAGTGCCCTGTTCTCCTGCTGCTCGCCGCCATCGTCATGCAAACACCGCCCATCGCCGCCCAACGCCGCGCGACCGCAAGCAACCCGGCCGCCTCTCTCAAACAACTCTTCGACGAGGAGTGGGAGTGGACGATGCGCGAGTTCCCGACCTTCGCCTCCTCCCTCGGCGACCGGCGCTACAACGACCGCCTGACCGACGCGAGCCTCGCGGGCGCCGCGCGCCGCGACGAGCACCGGCGGCAGACGCTCGCCCGCCTGCTCAAGATCGACCGCGCGCGCCTCGCCTCCGCCGACCGGCTCAATTACGACCTCTTCCGCAAAGACCTCGAAAACGACATTGAGGAGTACAGGCTCCGTCTCCACCTGATGCCCGTCACGCAGCGCGGCGGCGTCCAGAGCACCGACGAGTTGGCCGAGCTGCTCCGCTTCCAGACCGTCAAAGACTACGACGACTGGCTCGCGCGCCTGCGCGCCTTCCCCGCGTACGTTGACCAGACCCTCGAAGTGCTGCGCGAAGGCGTGCGCGCGCGGATGCTCTGGCCCAAGGTCACCTTGCAGCGCGTGCCTGCACAGCTCGACCGGCAGTTGGGCGCGCGCACCGAGGAGAGCGGCTTCTATAAGCCCTTCCGCCACTTCCCCCAAGACCTCTCGCCGGCCGACCGCGAACGCTTCTCCCGCGCGGGGCGCGAGGCCGTCGAGCAGTCGGTCATGCCCGCGCTTAAAAAGTTCAGGGACTACTTCGTCGGCGAGTACCTGCCCGCCTCCTTCGACCGCGTCGGCGCGTGGCAGTGGCCGAACGGCGCCGAGGCTTACGCCTTCCTCGCGCGCCGCTACACGACGACCGAGCTGACGCCCGCACAGATTCACGAGAAGGGCCTCAGCGAGGTCGCGCGCATCCGCGCCGAGATGCAGAAGGTGATGGCGCAGGTCGGGTTCAAAGGAAGCCTGAAAGAGTTCTTCAAGAAGCTCCGCACCGACGACGAGTTCTACTACAAGAAGCCGGAAGACCTGCTCGACGCCTACCGCGCCATCGCCAAGCGCATCGACCCGAACCTCGTCAAGGTCTTCAAGACCATCCCGCGCCAGCCCTACGGCGTCATCCCCATCCCCGACACGCTCGCGCCCGACACCACGACCGCCTACTACCAGCAGGGCTCGGCCGACGGCACGCGCCCCGGCTACTACTACGTCAACCTCTACAAGCCCGAGACGCGGCCGAAGTGGGAGATGATGGCTTTGAGTCTGCACGAGTCTGTCCCCGGCCATCACCTACAGATCGCGCGCGCGATGGAGCTGGGCGAGATACCGAAGTTCCGTCGCTACGGCGGCTACACGGCCTTCATCGAGGGCTGGGGTCTCTACGCGGAGAGTCTGGGCGAGGAGATGGGCCTCTACGACGACCCTTACGCCAAGTTCGGCCAGCTCACCTACGAGATGTGGCGCGCCGTCCGGCTGGTCGTTGATACGGGGATGCACTCCTACAAGTGGGACAGGCAGAAGGCCATCGACTATTTCCTCGACAACGCCGCCAAGACCGAGTTGGACGTGACCAACGAGATCGACCGCTACATCACAGACCCCGGGCAGGCGCTCGCCTACAAGATCGGCGAGTTGAAGTTCAAGGAGTTGCGCGCCCGCGCGAAGGCGGCGCTCGGCGAGGACTTCGATGTGCGCGAGTTCCACGACCTCGTCCTCGGCTCCGGCGCGGTGCCCCTGGACGTGCTGGAGCGCAACGTGGACGATTGGGTCAAACAGCAGAAGGCGCGGCCCGGACTACAGCGCAGGGCGGACAAGTGACGACGGCGACCGGCGACATCTCGGACACCACGACTTTCATCCCCGACCTGCTCTACGTCGGCGGGCGCTTCCACGCCGGGCGCGCGCTGGTCTGTGACGCGGGCGGACGTGTCGTCTCCGTCACGTCGAACGAGGAGTTAACCGACGAGACGAACGCGGTTCGGCTGCGCGGACGCGCCCTGCTGCCGGGCATGGTCAACGCACACTCGCATGCCTTCCAGCGCGTCATCCGCGGGCGCACGGAGTACCGCGGCGGCGCGGGCACGGACTCCTTCTGGACCTGGCGCGAGATGATGTACGCGGCCGCCCAGCGCCTCACGCCCGAGGACATCTACGACGCGTCGCGCATGGCCTTCATGGAGATGATGCTCGCAGGCATCACTTCGGTCGGCGAGTTCCATTACCTGCACCGCACGCCCGAGGGCGGCGAGTACGACGACCCGAACCTGCTCGCCCTTGAGGTCGTGCGCGCGGCGCGCGACGTGGGGCTGCGCATCGCGCTGCTCCGCGTCGCCTACGCGCGGGCGGGCTTTCAGAAAGAGCCCGACCCGCGGCAGATGCGTTTCATCGAGCCCGACCCCTTGACCTTCCTCCGCCACGCGGAGTCGCTTGCGCGCGAACTCGATGCCGACCCGCACGCGTGGCTCGGCGTCGCGCCCCACAGCGTCCGCGCCGTCACAGTCGATTACCTGCGCAGGCTGAGGTCATACGCTTACCTCTACCACCTCCCTTTGCACATGCACGTCGCCGAGCAGCCGGCCGAGGTCGAAGCCTGCGTGGCGGAACACGGCCGCACGCCCGTCAAACTGCTCGCCGACGAGGGTGTCCTCTCGCCGCGCTTCACGGGCGTCCACGCCGTCCACGTCACGCCCGAAGAGGTCGGGCTGTTGCGAGCCGCGAAGGCGTGCGTCTGCGCCTGCCCGACGACCGAGCGCAATCTCGGCGACGGCGCCGTGCCCGCAGACCTTCTCTTCCAGGAAGGCGTGCGCGTGGCGCTCGGCACCGACAGCCACACGCAGATCGACCTGCTCGAAGACGCGCGCGCGCTTGAGTACCACCTGCGCCTGAAGTCCCTCCGCCGCAACGTGCTCGCCCCCGCCGTCGTCGAAGACGAGAGTGGGGTCGAAGGGACTCCCGAGGTCGCGAGGCTCGCCGCACGTCTCTTCGACTGCGCGACCGTCGAGGGGGCGGAGAGCATCGGCGCGCTGGCGGGCTCGTTCGAGCCGGGGCGCGCGGCCGACTTCTTCACCGTAGACCTCGAAGACCCGACCATCGCGGGCGCGTCAAAAGATGACCTGCTGCCCGCGATAGTCTTCTCGCTCTCGCGCGCCGCCGTCCGCGAGACGGCCGTCGGCGGCCGCCTCTTCGTCGAAGCGGGGCGCCACCCGTCGCAGGACGAGATCGTCTCGCGCTTCGTCTCGCTACAGCGGAAGCTCTGGGCGCACTGACTCAACACTCCCCAAACTCTTGTCGCGGCGGCGCGGCGCGTGCTACGCTCGGGGCACAACCAAGGAGTAAAAGGGCATGAGATATTACGCCACACGCATCCCCGCGGCTTTAATCACCTTCGTCTTAGGCGTCACGTCGGCCAACCTCCTGGGCTACGTCTGGGCGGGCTCTACGGACGAGAGCGCCGTGCGCGCCGTCGAGCGCGAGTACGTCCGCGCGCACGTCGAAAGGGACGTGGAGGCGCTCGACCGCGTGCTGGCCGAAGACTTCTCGATGTTCGGCGGCCGGATCACGAAAGACCACCGGCTGGCGCTCATCTCGAACCCGCTCTTCGCCGTCACCTCGCTGAAGACCGAAGACGTGCAGGTGGTCGTCAGCGACGGCCACGCCCTCGTGACCGGCACGGCGCGACTCTCGGGGAGCTTCCGCGGGCGCGAGTTCAACACGCCGCGCTACGGCTACACGCGCCACCTGGAGAAGCGCGGCGGGCGCTGGCAGATCGTCTCGTGCGAGTTCTCCCTGCCCTGGTGAGCGCGCCGCAGATTCAAACGGACAATTTAAGTGGAGGCCGCCGGACGCCCGGCCCGACAGCCGCGGCGGACGGCGGCCTTCTGTTTTCGTCTAGCGAATGAGCGTCGAAGAGATACTCGCGGAACTGTTGGCGATTGACTCCACCTCTACGCGCCCGAACGTCGAGGTCGTCACACGTCTCGCCGCGCGCGCCGAGGCCCTCGGACTGTCACCGCGCCTCTACCCCTACACGGACGAGTCCGGCGTCGAGAAGCTGCAACTCGTCGCCGTCCACCCGAAAGATTTTAAAGAAGGCGGCGAGGTCGAACTGGCCCTGGTCGGGCACACCGACACCGTGCCTTTCGACCCCGCCTGGGCGGAGGCGCTGACGCTGACGGAGCGCGGCGGGAAGCTGTACGGGCGCGGGGCGTGTGATACGAAGGGGTTCATCGCGGCGGCGCTCGCGGCGCTTGCAGAGACGGAGATCGAAAACCTCGCGCGCCCCCTGGCGCTCGTGCTGACGGCCGACGAAGAGGTCGGGTGTCTCGGCGCGAAGCGTCTGGCGGAGGCGAAGCCCTTCCGCGCGCGTCACGCCGTGGTCGGCGAGCCCACCTCCCTGCGACCCATGCGCGCGGGCAAAGGCTACTGCCTCGCCGAGGTCACCGTGCGTGGGCGCGAGGGGCACAGCGCCTACCCTGCGCTCGGGGCGTCGGCCATCATGCGCGCCGCGCGGCTCGTCACGAGAGTCGAGGCCGTGGCCGAAGAGTTGAAAGGTTTATCGCACGAGGCTTTCGACCCGCCGCACACGACGCTCAACGTCGGGCTCATCAGGGGCGGCACGGCGAAGAACGTCATCGCGGGCGAGTGCCGCTTCACGCTCGAATGGCGCCCCGTGCCGGGTCAGGCGCCGGGGCTGGTCGCAGAGCTGTTGCGGCGCGAGGTCGAGCGCCTGCGTGAACAGGATGCGGACTTCGACTGCGAGGTCACAGTCACGCGCCTCGACGGCGGGGCGGAGACGCGCGCCGACGCGCCGCTCGTCAGGGCGCTCGAAGAGCTGACGGGACAGGCGGCGGGCACGGTCGCCTTCGGCACCGAGGCGCCGCAGCTGACCGAGCTGGGCGCCGACTCGGTCGTCTTCGGCCCCGGCGACATACGTGTCGCGCACCGCACGGGCGAGTTCGTCCCCGTCGAAGAGCTGCGCGAATGTGCCCGCATCCTCCGCCGCACCATCGAACGATTTTGCGGCGCGGAGCATCAATAAATATCTGTTCTGTGGGCCGTGTGGCGAACGTGTGAATTAACATGGATGGACAGGATATGCAGGATTAAGCAATTTCAAATCTTAAATCTCAAATCCCATCCTGTTCATCCTGTCCATCCATGTTAATTCATCCCTCCATGACGCGGCCCGCTCGTCCTACTTTTTCGAGGATTAGTTGATGAGTTTTTCCCCTTTCAGAAAAGTTCTTCCGCGGCTGTTGGCGCTCGCGCTGTGCGCGTCGGCGCTGGCGGGCGTGGGCGCGGCGCGGCAGCAGCAGCAGGCGCCGCTGACCAACGCCGAGTTCCTCGCGTTCGTCCGCCAGCTCCCGCAGCACCCGGCCGTCAAGGAGCTGCTCCTCTCGGAGATACGCCGGCGCGGCATCGGCTTCACGCTGACCTCCGGCCTGCGCGCCTTCGTCGCCACCAAGAGCGGCAACGACGTGGAGCTGCGGCGCGCGCTCGAAGAGGCCGAGCGCCGCTTCCTCAACCCCTCGGAGGCGAAGCCGCTCCCGCCCGCGGCCGAGTCGGCCGAACTGCTCACGAAGGCGCGCGCCGCCACACTAGAGGCGCTCGACCAGATGCCCGACTTCGTCGTCAAGCAGGTCGTCTCGCGCGCCCACGCGCGGGGCACGTCGCAGAACTGGCGCACGGACGACCACCTCGTGGTCGGCGTCAGCTACCGCCCGAGCGAGGGCGAGAAGTACCGCCTGCTCTCGGTCAACGGCGTCACGGGGACGGACGCGCAGGAGAAGAGCGACTATGACCAGGCGGGCGGGGCGAGCTCGACGGGCGAGTTCGTCACCGTGCTCAAGGAGCTGTTCGCCGACACGAGCCAGACGCAGTTCGATCCGCTCGACACCGACACGCTGCGCGGCCGGCGCGCCATCGTCTACTCCTACGACATCAAGAAGGCGAACTCGCGCTGGGAGCTGAAGACCGCGAGCGCGGCCGTCATCGCCGGGCAGCGAGGCAAGGTCTGGGTAGACCGCGAGAAGGCGCGTGTGCTCCGCATCGAGTTCGAGGCCTACGACGTGCCGGCCACGTTCCCCCTCGCGGCCGCCAACGTCGCCATCGACTACGACTGGGTGACCATCCCCAGCCAGGGCGAGTACCTCCTCCCCTCGCGCTCCCTCGTCGTGATGACGATGGTCGAGCGCGGCGAGACCATGCAGTCGCGCAACGACATCCGCTTCCGCAACTACCAGAAGTACGGCACCGAGCTGAAGATTCTCGACGACGACATCCTCGACGAAGAGGTGCCGAAGGAGGAGGCGCCGCCGCCACCGAAGCCGCCTGAGAAGAAGCCCTGAGCTGTTGAAGAATACGGAAGAGGCCGCCGTCGGCGCGCGAGACATTCACGCGCCGACGGCGGCCTCTCTTGATTGCGCCGAACGGTGCGGCGTTACAGCTTCAACTGCCCGGCCTCGACGACCGGCTTGCCGTCGAGCGTGACGGTGGTGCCCGCGAGCGAGACGTCGTAGCTGTAGCTGGTCTTGTTGTCGCCGCCCGCCCAGACGTTGTTGCCGACGCCGAGCGTGACGGTGCCCGCCGGCACCCACGTCGCGAGCTGGCTGTTCGCCGGGAGCTTGACGTTCGGGTTGATGCCGAAGTCCACGAAGGAGAAGATCTCCTTGCCCTCGCCGGCCGCGTCGTAGATCGCCTTCATCTTCGCGAAGCCCGGCCCGGAGCCGTCGATGGAGGTGAGCTTGCCCGCGCTGAACGTCAGCGTCAGGTCGTTGATCTCCTCACCCCGGAAGTACTCCTTCTTCGAAACGATCTTGCCCTCGGCCGTCCCCGGGACGGGTGTCGTGTAGACCTCGCCCGCCGGCAGGTAGACGCCCAGGTTGGCCGGCCCCTTCTTCACGTCCTCGGCCGTGATGATGCCGTCGCTCACGCCGTAGGGCCGCCCCTGCACCTTGACCTTGAGGTCGGTGCCCGCGGGACTCGTGATGTGCAGCTCGCTGCCGGCGGCGAGTGCCGCGCTCACCTGCGCGCCGCGCGCCTGGAGGTCTGTGTAGTCGATGTTGACGCCGCCCCAGAAGGTCTTCGCCAGCTCCTCCGCCGTCATGCCGTAGCGCGGCGCGAGCCACTCCTGCGGGTAGAGGCCGTTGCCGACCTCGACCATGCGGACGTTACGCTTGTAGTAGACCTCGGCGGTGCCCTCGTTGGCCTTGGCGCGCGCGGCGATGCGCTTCGGGTCGGCGTCGGCGAAGAGCTTCTCGTCCGTGTTGCGGTCGAGCGCGATGACGGCGTTGACGACCTCGGCCAGCTTCAGGTCGACCTGGTCGGCCTGCGAGTCGTACTTCTCGGGCACGTCCGTGTACATGCGCTTGGCCATGCGGTCAGAGCCGACCGTGACGAGCGGGAAGGCTCCGGCCTTGCGCACCTGGACGGCGATGTCTTCGAGCAGCTCCATGTTCTCGGCGCCGCCCGAGACGAGGACGATGTCGCCCTCTTTGACGCCGGCGCTCTGTTTGACGAGACGTTCGGCGAGCTGTTCGAGGTCGGTCGGCGGGGCCTTGACGGCGGGCTTCACGTCTTCAACTAACTTGGCGGGCTGCACGGGCGCGGGCTGCGACTGGCACGAGGCCAGCGCGAGGCAGGCGGCGGCGGATACGAGCGGGGCAAGCAGTCTCTTCATACGGGTTGGGCTCCTTTCGGGTAATGGAACGGACGAGGCCGCGCGCGGGCGCGGTTCGGGTTAGATTGCGCACGCGTCTAACTACGAGGTGACGACCGTCGGCGGATTGCGGGTCGGGTTGCGAAGTGCAACGCGCCTTCTATTTCAAACGGAGGTTGAAGTCAAGGCTTTTAGACCCGCGGGCGCTTCGGATTCGGGTTATCATCCGTCCATGACCGGCAGGGCACAGAGGGCCGTGGAGGCACGCGCGGGTCTCTACGAGCGTCTGGTCGGCGAGGGCTGGGGCGGTCTGGACGAGCAGGTGCGCCGTCTCCACCTGTGCGCGCGCGGCGCGGGCACGTTCGCTGTGCGGCGCGGAGAGGGGCATGGCGCGCGCGTCGTCGCGCGGGCGTTGGGTCTCCCACAGAGCGGCGAGGCCGTGCCCCTCCTGCTCTCGGTCGAAACGCACGGGGGCGGCGAGCGCTGGCGGCGCAACTTCGCCGGCAAGGAGTTCGTCACCGAGCAGGGCGAGCAGGCCGCCGGTCTGTTGGCGGAGCGCACGGGGCCTTTCGAGCTGCTCTTCCGTCTGACGGCCGAGGGCGGCGCGCTGGCGTATCGACAGGAGGGCGCCGCTCTACGTGTGGGAGGTTTGAGGGTGAGACTGCCGCGGCTGCTCGCGCCGCACGTCGAGGCGTGGGAGCGTGCGGAGGAGGGCGGCGTGCGCGTCTCGGTCCGTGTGACGGCGCCGCTCTTCGGGCCGCTCATCAGTTACGAGGGTCTGGTCAGTTTGAAGGAGGAAGAGGGTTGACGAGAGCGCTGTGGCTGCTGGCGGTTCAGGGGGTGATCGGGGCCTTCGACACGCTCTACTATCACGAGTGGCGCGCGCGGCTGCCGGCGCTGCGCGGGGCCAAGCCGGAGCTGCGCCTGCACGCCATGCGCGCGCTCATCTACGCAGTCGTCTTCGCGCTGCTGCCGCGCGTCGAGTGGCGGGGCGCGTGGGCCTACGGGCTCGGGGCGCTGCTCGCGGCCGAGATCGTCATCACGCTCCGCGACTTCGTCGTCGAAGATAAAGTGCGCGCGCCGCTCGGCGGCGTCTTCGCGGGCGAGCGGGTCACGCACGCGTTGATGGCAATCATCTACGGCGCGATGCTCGCCAACCTGCTCCCGGCGCTCGACGGCTGGCGGCGTGAGCCGTCGGCGCTCGCGGCGCACACGCAGGCCGTCCCGTTCGAGTTGGTCTGGCTGTTGACGCTGATGTCCGCGGGCGTCGCCGCCTCGGGGCTGCGAGACGCTTACGCGGCGCTGGGACTGCCGAAGGGGGCTTGGCCGTGGCGGGCCGAAGGGGTGAAGGCTTGATCGCGCGGCGCAAGTTTCACCGCGCGGTCTTCTGCGTGGCGGGCGCTTACAACATCCTGTGGGGACTCTACTCGGCGCTCGACCCGCAGTGGCTCTTCCGCTTCTCGGGCCTGCCCTTGCAGAACCACCCGCAGATCTTCGCCTGCCTCGGCATGGTCGTCGGCCTCTACGGCCTCATCTATTTTGAGGTGGCACGCGCGCCCGAGCGCGGCTGGCTCCTCGCCGCCGTCGGGCTGCTGGGCAAACTGCTCGGCCCCGTCGGCCTCGCCCAACTCATCTACAGCGGGGCGTGGCCCGCCTCGACCCTCGTCCTTTGCCTGACGAACGACCTCATCTGGTGGGTTCCGTTCTCGCTCTATCTGTACGATTCTTGGCCCGAGTTCGTCGGGACGATGAAAGCGGAGGGGTGGGTGGGAAGTAGGCGGTAGGAGGATAGCATTACGTCACGATGTAATGGCATTACATCGCGCGGGAATGGCGTTACGTCACGATGTAATGGCATTACATCGTGACGTAATGGCATTACGCCGCGTGGTAATGGCATTACATCGCGACGTAACGCCATTACGTCGTGACGTAACGCCATTACGTCGCCTAGTAATGGCGTTCCCATCGGTGGAAATGGCATTCCCACGCGCGTAACTGCCTATAGCGGCTTGCGCATGAGTGCGACCGCGGATGAGTCAGTACCGCCTGCGGTAGCGGGCGGGTAGCGCGCACGATACCCGCCCGCTACCGCAGGCGGTACTGACTTGCCGCCTTCCGCACCAGTCGCATCCAAGTGCAAATCGCTATATCTCCTCACGAATCCGCCTGTCCGGCGAAGCGGGCGGCGCTGGCGCCGGAGACGTAGGGCGCGTGCTCGGTGTCTGGTGGGTACCGTTCTCGCTCTACCTGTACGACGCGTGGCCCGAGTTCCGTCGCGACTATCTGAAAGGATAGGCGGCGCACACGAACGGATAGGGCCGCGCCGCTGCGTGGGCGGCGTGCCGGCCGGGCCGGGCGTTTAAAAACCGGCGTTCTCACTTCCTCACTTACGCGACCGGCGCGGCACGCGGATTTCTTCACACGCGGCTGAAGCTCGGCTTCAATTCGTAACTTCACGCAGACTGAAAAGGAGAATCGAAGATGTCAACAACGACTACCGCAACCTCCATCGACCCGACCGCGCCGCGCTACGAGTGTGACAGTGGCTGCGGCATGCTCACCTTCACGTGGCAGCCGGGGGACTACAAGGGGGGGCGGCTCGGCACGGCCACGTTCGGCCAGTTCGTGAACAAGCCCATACAGGTCTACGACGCCAAGATCATCAAAGACCCCGTCACGCAGCGCGAGGTCGCCAGGGACTGGGGCTTCCAGGCGCAGGACGGCTCGTTCCTCGGCCGGATGTATGTCACGTCGCCGCGCCACAGCTACATCCGCTTCGCGCACTTCAGGCCGAATGACCAGTGGCCGCAGGTCTCCTTCACCGTCCCGGTGCCCGACCCGCTCGACTCGCGCGGCACCATCGACAAGATACCGTAGGTGGTAAGCGGACGGCAGTAGGCAGTTAGAACAGGGATGGGGCAGCTAAGAACGCAGGGGGCCGCGAGCTGTAATTGAACTCGCGGCCCCCTGCGTTTCAACTGCCCACTGCCTCCTGCTCCTACGAATCCGCCTGTCCGGCGAAGCGGGCGGTGCTGGCGCCGGAGACGTAGGGTGCGTGTTCTGTGAGCGCGTCGTCGAGGAGCTTGCGCTGTTCGAGTTCGTGAATGGTGTAAGAGCCCGTCGCGGGGCTGGCCGACGCGGCGCGGCCGGCGTAGAAGGGGCGCTCGCAGGCGGGCAGCAGGCCCGCGAACCGCGGCTCGACGAAGTGCCAGCCGCCGTAGTTCTTCGGCTCCTCCTGACACCAGACGAGCTGCGTCGCCTGCTCGTAGGTCGCGAAGATTTCGCGCAGCGCGCGCTCGGGGAACGGGTAGAACTGTTCGAGCCGCACGATGGCGACGCGATAGTCGTCCGCCTTCTTGCGCGCCGCCGCGAGGTCGTAGAAGACCTTGCCGCCGCAGACGACGATGCGGCGCACCGCCGAACGGTCCTGCACCTCTGCGTCGTCGATGGCGGGGCGGAACCCGCCCGCCGTCAATTCTTCGATGGAAGAGACGGCCGCGGGCAGGCGCAGCAGGCTCTTCGGCGTCATCACGACGAGCGGGCGCGCCGCCTCCTGCTTGACCTGACGCCGGAGCAGGTGGAAGTACTGCGCGGGCGTCGTCGGGTAGCAGACCTGCATGTTGTTCTCGGCGCAGAGCTGGAGGTAGCGCTCCAGCCGCGCGTTCGAGTGCTCCGGCCCCTGCCCCTCATAGCCGTGCGGGAGCAGCAGGACGAGGCGGGAGGGCTGCTGCCACTTGTCCACGCCCGGCGCGATGAAGGTGTCGGTGATGACCTGCGCGCCGTTGGAGAAGTCGCCGAACTGCGCCTCCCAACAGACGAGCGCGTCCCGCGCCTCGACCGTGTAGCCGTACTCGAAGCCGAGCACGCCCTGCTCGGAGAGCGAGCTGTCGAAGACCTCGACCAGCGCGCGCTTGTCGTTGCGCTTCGTCATCTCCGAGAGCGGCTTCCAGGGCTGGCCGGTCTGCGTGTCGTACATGATGGCGTGGCGGTGCGAGAAGGTGCCGCGCCCCGAGTCCTGCCCCGACAGGCGCACGCGCGTGCCCTCCAGGCCCAGCGAGCCGAAGGCCATCAGCTCGCCGAAGCCCCAGTCGAGAGGCGCCTGCCCTTCGCCCATCTTCGCGCGGCGCGCGAGCTGGCTCACCATCTTCGGGTTGATGTTGAAGCCCTCGGGGACGACGGAGATGCGGTGCGCGATGTCGCGGATGACCTCCGCGGCCACGCCCGTCTCGACGACGCCGGAGCCGTCCTCTTCGGGTATCTCCGGGGGCAGCTCCTTCATGGGCTCCTTCTGCGCGACGATCTCCTTGGCGCGCGCGTGGCTGCGCTCGTAGCGCTCGACGGCCTCGCGCGTCATCTGCTCGACCTCCTCTTCGGTGACGACGCCCTCGCTGACGAGTTGCTGCGCGTAGACGGCGCGCACGCCCGGGTGCGCCTTGACGCGCGCGTACATCAAAGGCTGCGTGTAGCTCGGCTCGTCGCCCTCGTTGTGGCCGAGCCGGCGGAAGCCGATGACATCCAGCACCACGTCCTTGTTGAACTCCTGCCGGTAGTCGAGCGCGATGCGCAGGCAGCGGAAGGCGGCCTCGGGGTCGTCGCCGTTGATGTGGAAGATGGGGAGCTGCGTCATCTTCGCCACGTCGGTCGAGTAGATGGACGAGCGGCTGTCCTCGGGCGAGGTGGTGAACCCGATCTGGTTGTTGATGATGATGTGGATGGTGCCGCCCGTGCGGTAGCCGTAGAGGTCTGCGAGCTGCAACGTCTCCATCACGATGCCCTGCCCGGCGAAGGCCGCGTCGCCGTGCAGCAGGACGGGCAGCGCGCGGTCGATGACCTCCTCGCGCTTCGCGCCCGCTAGCTCCCACGCGTCCTGCTTGGCGCGCGTCATGCCTTCGACCACCGGGTCTACGAATTCGAGGTGGCTCGGGTTGGGCGAGATGGTGATCGAAACCTTCCTGCCCGAGGCCGTCTCGCGCTCGCCCTTCGCGCCCTGGTGATACTTCACGTCGCCCTCGTCGGCGGGGAAGTCCGGGTGGACTGAGCCCTCGAAGGCCGTGAAGATTCTTTCGGAGAAGTTGCCGACGACGTTGGCGAGGACGTTGAGGCGGCCGCGGTGCGCCATCCCCAGCGTGATGTCCTCGATGCCCTGCTCGGCCCCGCGCTCGACGAGCTGGTCGAGCAGCGGGATGATGGTCTCGCAGCCTTCCAAACTAAAACGCTTCTGCCCGAGGTACTTCGTATGGAGGAAGCGCTCGAACTGCTCGGCGCGGATGAGGCGCTTGAGGAGCGCCTTCTTCGTCTCCGCCGAGAGCGGCTCGGGGTAGACGAACTCGACGCGGATGCGGTCGCGGATCCAGAGCTTCTGCTCCTTGCTCTGGATGTGCCGGTACTCCGTGCCGACCTTGCCGCAGTAGGCGCGGCGCAGGATGTCGAGTATCTCGCGCAGCGTCGCGCTCTCCTTGCCGCCCAGGCCCCCGGTGATGAACTCGCGGTCCAGGTCCCAGATCGTCAGCCCGTAGGTCTCGATGTCCAGCTCCGGGTGGTACTGGATGGGGAGCGCGTGCAGAGGGTCGATGTCGGCGACGAGGTGGCCGCGCACGCGGTAGGCGTTGATGAGTTCGAGGACGCGTGCCTGCTTCACGATCTGGTCGCGCCTGCCGTCGCCGCCGAGGAGCGCCGGGTTGAAGTCGCGCGCCCAGCGCATCGGCCGGTGCGCGATGCCGAGGTCGCGGAAGATGTTGACGTAGAAGTCGTGCTCGCCGAGCAGCAGCTCGTGGACGTGCGCGAGGAAGGCGCCCGACTCCGCGCCCTGGATGACGCGGTGGTCGTAGGTCGAGGAGACGTTGACCACCTTGCTGATGCCGAGGAGCGAGAGCGCCTGCGGCGTCATCGCGTGGTACTCGGCCGGGTACTCGATGGCGCCGGTGGCGATGATGGCCGACTGCCCGGCCATCAGGCGCGGGTTCGAGGAGACCGTGCCGATGGTGCCGGGGTTGGTCAGGGAGATGGTCGTGTCCTGAAAGTCGGGCACGCCGAGCTTCCCCGAGCGCGCGCGCTTGACCACGTCGTCGTAGGCGGCGAGGAACTCCGCGAAGTTGAGCGCGCCCGCGTTCTTCACGTTCGGGACGAGGAGCGTGCGTGTGCCGTCCTTCTTCTCAAGGTCGATGGCGAGGCCGAGGTTGGCCTCCGCGCGGCGGACGCGCGCCGGCTGGCCGTCAACCAACGTGAAGCCGTCGTTCAGCTGCGGGTAGCGTTCGAGCGCGCGCAGGATGGCGTAGGCGACGAAGTGCGTGTAAGAAGCCTTGCCGCGCTTGTGCTCCTTCAAGTACTGGTTGACGAGCGCGCGGTTCTCTTCGAGCACCTTGACGGGCACCTGCCGGTTCGACGTGGCCGTCGGCACCGTCAGACTCGTCTCCATGTTCTCGACGATCTTCAAAGCGCCGCCGCGGATGGGCTGCGCCTCGCCGCGCAACTGCACCGCCGCCTGGGCCGCGGGGGCCTGCGCCGCCTGCGGCGCGGTCACGGCGGGAGTCCCGGCCCGCGCTTCCGCCCGGGGCTGCTGCGCCGCCTGACCGCCGTCCGCGGCCTGCGGCCGAGCCGTTGACACGGGCGCGCCGTTCCCGACGGCCGCGCCGTTCCCGCCGTCGCCGAGCAGCTCCGCGAAGTACGCGCGCCAGGCCTCGTCCACCAGCGCGGGGTTGCTGCGGTAACGTCCCAGCAGCCCCTCCACGTAGGTGGCGTTCGCGCCGAAACTCTCCGCGATGACCTCCGACAAATCCTGTCTGTTAATCTCTTCGCTCAAAGTCTTATCACCTCGACACGCGCCCGCGCCGTAACACCCTTCCGACGGCCGCACGCGCTGAAATCATCCTTCTGAAATTTGCTTGATAGCCTATCACCAACCGCACCCGTTTGCACACACCTCGCGCCCGCGACCGAAGCCCGGCACGGCCGCGCCGCAGAGATAAAGATTGCCCGCCCACGCACGCGCGGCTATGATGCGCTGCAACGTCACTCCGAAGGAGGCCGGCGACACTTTGACGGACTCGAAACCAGACACGAAGAGAGAGCGGCGAAGGGTGAAAGGGAGCATGAGAGTGTTGCCGTCGAGACTCGTCGCCGTGTGCGCCCTGCTCGACTTCCTTGAAAACCGTGAACCGTGAACCGTGACAAGTGAAAGACAGTTCTTATCTCGTCACGGTTTACGGTTCACGGTTTACGCCCTTTAAGTATGAACCTCGTCTTCATCTACGGCCCGCCGGGCGTCGGCAAGCTTTCGGTGGCGAAGGAACTGGCGCGGCTGACCGGCTACAGGCTCTTCGATAACCATGTCAGCATCCGCTGCGCCGACTCGGTCTTCGACTTCGGCACGGAACCCTTCTGGAGAATCGTCGGCAGCATACGCGACATGGTCTTCGAGGAGGCCGCGGCGAACGGCGTCTCGCTCGTCACCACCTTTGTCTACTCGCACCCGCAAGACCTGCCGGGCATCGAGCGCCGGTGCGAATCCTTCGAGTCGCGGGGCGGGCGCGTGCTGCTCGTCCGCCTTTTCTGCGGGCGCGAGGAGTTGGAGCGCAGGCTTCAGCGGCCGGGCCGCGCCGAGGCCGGCAAGCTCGCCTCGCTCGAAACTTTTCGCGAGCTGCTTACGCGCCACGACCTCTACTCGCCCGTGCCCGGCCGCGAAAGCCTTGAGATAGATAACACGGCGCTCGCGCCCGAAGAGGTTGCGGGGCTGATTGCGAGCCACTATCATCTGCCCGCAGTCTGAGCCGTAGACACCTTCCCAACGCATGACCGAGAAGAGCCTGAAGATCAAAGGCGTCGAGTGGCACTACGTCACCGGCGGCCGCGGCGAGCAGACTATCCTGCTCTTTCACGGCGCCGTCGGCGGGGCCGAGACGATGCGCTGGCTCGCCGACGCCTTCGAAGACGAGTACCGCACCATCACGCCGACCGTCGCCGACGTTTCGACCCTGGACGAAGTGTGCGACGCCGCGAGCGCCATCCTCGACCGCGAGCACGTCGGGCGCGCCGTCGTCCTCGGCGGTTCGTTCGGCGGGCTCGTCGCGCAGGCTTTCTTCAAACGGCGCCGCGCGCAGGTGCAAGACCTCGTCCTGCTCTCGACCGGCGCGCCGAGTCCCGCCGTCGGCGCGCGCACCGCGCGGACGACCGCGCTCATGCGCCTGCTCCCCTTCCCCCTCATGCGCGGGATGATGCGACTCGAAATCAGAAGGCACCTCGACGCGCCGTTCCCCGAAGAGCACGCCGCGCGCGTCGCGGAGTTCCGCCAGCGCCTCGACCACTACTTCGACCACACGCTCACGAAACGGACGCTGCTGTCGCGCGTGGCATTGAGCGTGGACTTCAATCGCAGGGAGTCTTACGCGCCCGCCGACGCGGACGGCTGGCCCGGGCGCGTGCTCATCATCGAGTCGGACGACGACCCGTTGATTCCGCCCGGGGAGCGCCGGCGCCTGCGCGAGACCTACCCGCGCGCCTTCGTCTGCACGTTCCCCGGCGCCGGACACCTGATTCCCCTCCTGCGGCTTGACGAACTGGTCGGCCTCGTCAAGGCCTTCCTCAAAGAGGACTACAGCACGCCCGCCGAAATCTTCGACGAGTGCTCCACGGCCGAAGGGCACGAGCACCTGCCACAAGTATTGGAGTGAGATTATGAGCCGAAGACGAAAGACGAAGGTTGAGAACGATGCGGTCGGCAACGAGGCGGCGCGCGCGGCGGGGCCGAACACCTCGCGGCGAAGCTTCGCGAAGACGCTCGCCGCCGCGGCCTTCATCGCGCCCGCGCTGGCCGCGAACGCGCAGACGCCGCCCGCCACTGCGGAGCCGAAGGCGCCTCCGCAACCTCAGCCGACGCCCGCGCCGCAGACGCAGGGGCCGCCCGCCCCTTCGCCGCTCGCGCTGGCCTACTTCGAGGTTGCGCGCCAGCGCTTCGGAGCCTCCCTGACGCCCGAGCAGCTTGAAGCCGTCAAGC
This sequence comes from Pyrinomonadaceae bacterium, assembly GCA_045807865.1. Lineage (GTDB taxonomy): Bacteria > Acidobacteriota > Blastocatellia > Pyrinomonadales > Pyrinomonadaceae > QHXN01. The sequence goes on along the minus strand of JBJMGP010000083.1, from coordinate 80,646 downwards.
GCGACCTCGAAGGCAACGTCCGCACGGCCGAGCGGCTGCGCGCCTCCAAGCTCAAGAACTCCGACGAGCCCGACTTCGTCTTCGAAGCTTAAGGGCGGCCGGCGCGCGCCCTTAAAGGTGAAGGTCACACGCATGATTCCCGTCGAGACACTCTACGCACCCGTCTCCGAGCTTGCGGGGCAGATACGCGCGCGCAAGCTCTCGCCCGTCGCACTGACCGAGGCTTACCTGCAAAGGCTTGAGACCGTGGGCCGGCGCCTGAACGCCGTCGCCTACGTCATGCGCGAGACGGCTCTCAAGGAGGCGCAGCAGGCCGAGGATGAGATCAAACGCGGTCACTACCGAGGGCCTCTGCACGGCATCCCGTACGGGGCCAAAGACCTCTGCGCCACGCGCGAGGCGCCGACGACGTGGGGCGCGACTCCTTACAAGGAGCAGCGCTTCGACTACGACGCGACGGTCGTCACGCGCCTGCGCGAGGCGGGCGCGGTGCTCGTCGCCAAGCTCGCGATGATCGAGCTGGCCGGCGGGATGGGCTACAACCAGGCCGACGCCTCCTGGACGGGCGCGTGCCGCACGCCCTGGAACACGGGCTTCTGGTCGGGCGGCTCTTCGTCGGGGCCGGGCGCGGCGACGGCCTCGGCCTGCGTCGCCTTTGCCATCGGGTCCGAGACCTCCGGCTCGATCATCACGCCCGCGGCCTTCTGCGGGCTGTCGGGGCTCAGGCCCACCTACGGCGCCGTCTCGCGCCACGGCGCGATGGCGCTCTCGTGGACTCTGGATAAGCTCGGGCCGATGTGCCGCTCGGCCGAGGACTGCGCGCTCGTCTACGCGGCCATCGCCGGGCGCGACCCGCTCGACCCGACCTCGCGTAACAACGCGGCGATGCCGCGCTTCTCGACCGACGGCAGGCTGCTCCGCCGGCGCGGCGCGAAGAGGCTCCGCGTCGGCGTGTTGAAGGACTCTTACGAGAAGGCGCAGCCCGAGGTCAACAAGAACTTCCTCGCCGCCGTCGAGGCGCTCAAGCAGTTCGCCGACGTGGAGATGGACGTGAAGCTGCCCGACTTCCCCTACGGCCCCTCGGTCGGCACCATCGTGGACGCCGAGGGCGCGAGCGCGTTCCGCGAACTCATCGAGTCGGGGCGCGTCTCGGAGTTGGCCTCGCCCGAGGGGCGCGTCGGCGGCTTTGCCGCCTCGCTCGTGACGGCCGTGGACTACCTGCACGCGATGCGCCTGCGCGCGCCGATGCGGCGGGCGTGGGCCGAGATGTTCAAGAAGGTGGACGTGCTCGCCGCGCCCTCGCGCGCGACGGTCTCGTACCCCGTGGACAAGACTTTCGATAAGGCGTACTCCGGCATCGGCGCCTCGTCGCCCATCGGCGCGGCCAACCTCGTCGGCGTGCCCGCCGTCTCCGTCCCGAACGGCTTCGGGCAGCACGGACTGCCGACCGGCATCCAGCTCGTCGGCCCCGCCTGGGGCGAGCGCGAGCTGCTCGAACTCGCGCTCGCCTACCAGTCAGAGACCGACTGGCACAAGCGCCGCCCGCCGGAGGCTTCATGATTAAAGTTTCAAGTCCGAAATTTAAAACTGCCCTCTCTACCGCCGTGGCAATTTAGAGATTAAATTTTGCGTGCTCGAAATTTTTAATCGGGCAACCCGACGTTCCTCATCCGAAAACGCCGACGCCTCATCCATCCTTTCGGAGCCCGCTGCAACTGTCGGACTCTTCCTGCGCCGCGCGCCCCGGCTTCCCCTCGGCCCTCCAGGCTTTTATCTCACCGTCCCTTCCGGCATCGCCTTTGCCTTATCAGAAAACGGACTTCGATAAGCAACTCTAATACGAGTTGTTGTCGATTTTTGGCCCGCGAGGGGCCGCGCCCGCGCCGTGTGTCAATGGCAAAAGTGTCACACGGGCGGCGACTCTGTCACGACTTTTCGGCGAGACTCATGAAAGCGGCCCGCGCTCTCGCAAAAGAGCGCGGGCCGCTTTGCCTATCGTCGCCCTTAACCCTTCAGTCCAGACTTTCGAGCAGGCGCGGCAGGTCGAGGACGAGGGCGACCGTGCCGTCGCGCAGCTCGGTCGCGCCGCCGACGGCGCGCCAGCGCTTCGCGTGACGGCCGAGGCCGCGCACGAGCACCTCGCTCTGCCCCTCGAACTCGTCCACGGCGATGGCCGCGCGTGCCTCACCTTCCGAGCCCTGCCGCGCGCGCGCGACGACGTAGGCGCGCCCCCCTGTGCTGTTCGACTCGACTCCGTTCTCACTCAAGCCGAGCAGCTCGCGCAGTTCGACGAGCGGCAGCTCGCGCCCGCGCCAGCGGAGCGTGCGGCGACCCGCCCTGCCTGAGAACTCAGAAGCTTCGACGCGGCCGACCTCGACGACGTGCGACGAGCCGAGGCAGTAGCGGCGGCCGGCCGCGTTGACGACGTGCGCGGGCAGGAGCGCGAGCGCCGTCGGCAGACGCAGCTCGAAGGTCGTGCCGCGCCCGCTGAGGCTACGTACGCGAACCTCGCCGCCCGCCTCCTCGACGGCGCGCTCGACCACGTCGAGCCCGACGCCGCGACCCGACACGAGCGACGCCTGCGCGGCCGTCGAGAAGCCCGGGCGAAAGATGAGACGCAGCGCGTGCTCGTCGGTGAGCGTAGCACCCGGCGTGACCAGGCCGGCGGCCGCGGCCGCGCGCCCGACCGCCTCCACGTCAACCCCGCGCCCGTCGTCCGAGACGCGCAGGACGACGAGCCCGCCCTCCGAGTCCGCCTCGATGCGCACGCGCCCCTCGGCCGGCTTGCCCGCGGCGAGCCGCTCCGCTTCGGTCTCGACCCCGTGATCGACCGCGTTGCGCACGAGGTGAAGCAGAGGGTCTGCGACTCTCTCGGCGAGCGAGCGGTCGAGCCGCCCGCCCGTGCCGGCGACCTCGAACTCGACGCGCTTGCCGGCCTCCCGCGCCGCCGCGCGACCCGCGCGCGCCGCGCGCAGGAGCGATGCACGTAAGGTGACCATGCGCAAGCCGATGAGGCGCTCCTCAAGCTCGAAGAAGCGCCGACGGACGCCGCGCGCCTTCTCCGCCAACTCCGCGCGCTCTTCGGCGCCCGAGAGCGCGAGGTCGAGCGCGCCCAGCGTGTCTGCGAACAGTCCGTGCGTCGCCGAGATGAGTTCGTCCAACTCTTCGAGCGTGACGCGCACGCCGACCGGCGTGCTTGATGAAGGTGATGTGGTCGAGACTGAAGCGGCCTCTGCCCGCTCCGAAGCTTCTGACGTTTCGTCCCGAGCCTCTTCGTCCGTCTTCAAGCCCGTTGGCACCGCGTCTTCGTCGATGGCCGCGGCGAGCGTGGCGCCGAAGGCGGAGGCGCGCGCCTTGAGTTTCGTGAAGTCTTCGGCGCTCGCGTACACGATGCGGAAGCCGACGCGGCCCGGCCCCACGTCGCCCACGAAGGGCTGCGTCGAGACGAGTTCGCCCGACTCCTTGAGCGACTCGCTCAGGCGCCTGTACTGCACGTCGAAGTCTGTCAGGTCGAAGTCCACGCTGACGAGGTAGGCGCGCGCGCCCTCCGCGACCGCCTCCGCCAGACGCTGACGCTCGGGCGCGCTCAAGGTTCGGGCGACCTCCGGCGGCAGCAGCTCCTCCGCCGCGCGCATGGCCGGCGTCGCGAAGGGTTTGCGCGCGACCAATCCTCGCAAGTGCTCGACGAGACGCGCGGACACCGCCCACTCCTCGCCGCGCGCCGCCGCCTCCAGACTCTCGGCCAGCGCGCCGACGGCCACCTCGCAGGCGTCGAGCACCTCCTCGTCGAGCGATACACCGCCCCGGCGCACGGCGTCGAGCAGCGACTCGAACTCGTGCGCCACGCGCCCCGCCGCGTCGAGCCCCGCGGCCGCGGCCGTCCCCTTCACGGTGTGGACGTGTCGGAAGGTGCGCGCCACCAGCTCGCGCCGCGCCGGCCCCTGCCCCCGCAGAACGCGCAGCTCGGCCACGTCGCCGTACAGCTCCTCGATCAGGTCTTCGGCCTCGGCCAGGAACTCTCTGAGCAGACGTTCGTCCATGAATGAAGAGTAGACAGTAGACAGTAGAAGAACAGGAGGCGGTGCGCCGGCCTTCGTGCCGCAACACACCGCCTCTTAGACTACTACTGTCTACTGATTATTGACTACTGGCTACTTTGCTTTCGCCCTCGGCCTGCGGGTCTGCGCCGCCGCCGTCGCCGGGCGGCTCCTCGTCCGGGTGCGCGACGGCGTCCTCCTGCGGGCGCTCGCGGTCGAGGTCGCGCTTGATGGCGTCGAGGATGCCGTTGATGAACTGCGTGGCCTCGTAGGTCGAGAAGCGGCGGGCGATCTCCAGCGACTCGTTGATGGCGACCGTGCGCGGCGTCTGCTCGTGGAGGAACTCGTAGACGGCCATGCGCAGGATATTCCTGTCCACGACGGCCATGCGCGAGATGCGCCAGTGCTCGGCGCGCGAGCGGATGCGGTCGTCGAGCTCTTCGAGGTGCGCGAGCGCGCCCACGGCGAGGCGGGTCGCGAACTCGCGCGCGCCCTCGTCCATCTCCGGCTCGCCTAACTCGTCCCAGTAAGAGCGAACGAGGTCGTCCGGCCGCACAGAAGCGCCACCCAGGTCGGCCGCAAAGAGCATCTGCAAGGCGCACTCACGCGCCTTACGCCTTGAACCCATATGTATAAATGCTAACGCGCGTGAACCGTGAAAGGCCGTCAACCGTGACAAGTTAAGAGCTGATTTTATCTCGTCACGGTTGACGGTTCCTCACGGCTCACGGTTTTTAAAAGATTGACCATTTCGACGGCCGACATGGCGGCCTCGAACCCCTTGTTCCCGGCCTTGACTCCCGCGCGGTCGATGGCCTGCTCCAAAGTGTCGGCGGTGACGATGCCGTAGAGCACGGGCAGGCCGGTCTGGAGGCCGACGTGCGCGACGCCCTTCGTGACCTCGCCCGCGACGTACTCGAAGTGCGGCGTCTGGCCGCGGATGACCGTGCCCAGACAGACGATGGCGTCGAAGCGGCCCGACTGCGCGGCCTTGAGCGCCGCCAGCGGAATCTCGAACGAGCCGGGCACGCGGAAGTGCTCGACCGCGCCCTCGTCCGCGCCCAGACGTTCGAGCGCGTCCAGGGCGCCCTCGACGAGGCGCGCCGTCAGGAAGTCGTTCCAACGGCTGGAGACCAACGCAAAGCGAAAGCCCCCGGCGCTCAACCGACCCTGATGCGTCACAGGCTCCAAAAGCTTCCTCGACTTCTCCGAATCACGTGGGAGTTAAGAACAGAAGTCAGTATAGAAAAGTGGGTGGCGACTTACAAGTGAGGATGAAAAATAGCAGGTAAGGATTAACCAGACTTTGAGGTTGATAAATCAAGTGCGTCGCGCTCGCCTACTTTCCTTTAAAGGCCGGCCTGCGCTTTTCGAGGAAGGCGCGGGTACCTTCGCGCACGTCTTCGGTGGCGAAGAGGCCGGCGAAGAGTTCGGCTTCGAGGCGGAGGGCTTCGTCGAGGGGGAGGCGCGCGCCGCGCGTGACGGCTTCGAGGCAGGCGCGTGCGGCGAGCGGGGCGGCGTGGTCGATGATGGACCGGGCGAGGGCTTCCGCCTCTTGGAGGAGGCGCTCGGGCTCGACGACGCGGTTGATGAGGCCGAGGCGGAACGCCTCTTCCGCGTCTATCTCATCGCCCGCGAGCATCGCGGAGAGGGCACGCCCCGTCCCGGCGGCGCGAGCGAGGCGCCCTGTGCCGCCGTAGGCCGGGATGACGCCGAGGCGCGCTTCGGGGAGGCTGAAGCGCGCGCCCACCGAAGCGACGCGGAGGTGACAGGCGAGCGCCAGTTCGCAGCCGCCGCCCGCGGCCGCGCCCTGCGCGGCGGCGATGACGGGCGTGCCGCAGAACTCTATCCGGTCGCAGACCTCCTGCCCGCGCTTCGCCTTCTCCGAAGCGGCCGCCTCGTCCATCCCTTCCAGCTCGCCGATGTCTGTGCCCGCGCAGAAGTCCGGGCCGGCGCCGCTCAGTATCACCGCGCGCAGGTCACGGCGCGCCCCGACGCCCACGAAGATTTCGCCGAGGCGTTCGAGCATCGCGCGCGTCAGGGCGTTCCGCTTTGACGCGCGTTCGAGGCGGACGAAGAGGAGCGCGCCGCGTTCTTCGACGACGATTAAGCCGCCGGCACCCTGTGCCCCCTCTTCGCTTCCTTCCATCGTCAAGGCGTCGCGCCCTGCTGCCAGCGGCTCGCGGGCACCTCGAAGTCGTAGGTCTCGCCGTGGCTCAGGTAGACCATGCGCTCGGCGAGCCCGGCCTCCGCAGCGGCGCGCTTGAAGTCTTCGAGCGGCGACTTGAAGACCTCGTAGTCGTTGTAGTGGATGGGAATCACCTTCTTCGGGTTGATGATCTTCACGGCCTCGACGCCCTGCTCGGCGTCCATCGTCAAAAGTATCCCCATGATGGTCGTGCCGCCGAGGTGGAAGAGGCCGAGGTCTATGTCGGGATAGCGCTTCGGTATCTCGTTGAGGTCGTCGAAGACGAGCGTGTCGCCCGTGATGTAGAGCCGGAGCGCCGTCCGGCCCGCCCCCGACTCGAACTCAAGCATCGAGCCCATCACCGGCGGCAGGAACTTCTCGACCAACGGCGGCCCGTGCCGGCCCGGCATCGAGGTGACGCGAACCCGCGCGCCGCCCTTCTCCGCCGTGAAAGAGTCCCACGTGTCGAGCGCGACCGGCGCGGTAAAACCCTTCTCCTTCAGCTCGCCGGCGGCATGCTCGGTCGTGACGATAGGCACGTCCTTGCGCAGGCGCTCTTCGGCGACGCGGTCGAAGTGGTCGCCGTGGTAGTGCGAGAGGATGACGAAGTCGAGCGGCGGCAGCTGCTCGATCTCCAGCGCCGGGTTCGTCAGACGCTCGGCCGTCAGGCCGTAGCCGAGGTGCACGTGGTCGCCCGCGTGCAGGAAGTTCGGGTCGGTCAAGATGGTGAAGCCCGCGTAGCGCAGAATCACGGTCGCCGTCCCGACGAAGAAGACCGAGCCGCGCGCGAAGTTGGCCGGCGCGCCGCCCGCCTCGAAAGTCAAAGTGTGTGCTTTACGCTCGCCCATCGCTGCCCCCTTTGTTCGTTGTCAGGTTTGCCGGCAGCTTAGCGCGAAGCGGCGCGGGCGGGCTTGGCGACAATTGAACAAGAGTGCGAAGTTTTCTTGTCGCCCGAGCCCGCCGGCGTGCGGCAACGTTCAGAGGAGGCTCATCGGGACGGGCTTCTTCGGGTCGGCGTAGTCGTAGAAGCCGCGCCCGGTCTTGCGCCCGTAGAGGCCCGCCTTGACCATGCGCTTCAGCAGGGGCGGCGGCGCGAAGCGCTTCTCGCGGAACTCTTCGAACATGATCTCGGCGATGTAGTAGGTCGTGTCGAGGCCGACGAAGTCGAGGAGCGTCAAAGGCCCCATCGGGTGGCCGCAGCCGAGTTTCATCCCGTTGTCGATGTCCACGATGGAGCCCACGCCCTCTTCGAGCGCGCGGACGGAGTCGAGCAGGTAGGGGACGAGCAGGCGGTTGACGATGAAGCCCGACTTGTCGCCGGCGCGGACGGGCACCTTGCCGAGCTTGCGGCCGAACTCGACGGCCGACTCGTAGACCTCCTCGCCGGTGAGGATGGTGCGGACGACCTCGACCAGCTTCATCAGGGGCACGGGGTTGAAGAAGTGCAGGCCGACGAAGCGCGCCTGCCGCTCGGGCCGCGTGGCCGTCATCATCTCCGTAATTGAAAGAGACGAGGTGTTCGAGGCGAAGATGGTCTCGGGCTTGCAGACGGCGTCGAGCTGGTTGTAGGTGTCGCGCTTGGCTTCGAGGTTCTCGACGATGGCCTCGATGATGAGGTCGCAGTCCTTGAGGTCTTCGAGCGCGGTCGTGCCGCCGATGCGGCCGCGGATCTCGGTCTGCTGCTCGGGCGTAATGTTGCCCTTCTCGGCGAACTTCGCCAGAGACTTCTCAATCCCCCGGAAGCCGCGGTCGCACAAGTCCTGGGTCACCTCGCGCACGATCACTTCACAACCGGCCGCCGCCGCGGTCTGCGCGATGCCTGAGCCCATCAGCCCGCAGCCGAGCACGCCGACTTTATTAATCTCCATCTCTTTGAGTTCTCCTGTTTTGAGTTAAGAAAATTTTATTCCCGCTACTTCTCTTCGTCCGCCGGCTCGTCCGGCTTCTGCATGTTGAGGCGGTACTCGGCGCCCTCCGTCTTGACCCACTCCGAGAAGCGCTCCTGCCATTCGTGGAGGTCCGCGTCGAACTGGCGCAGCCGCTCCTCGCGCTCCGCGGGCGTCAGAGACTTGTCGGCGGCCGTGTCGCGCGCGCGCACGACGAGCGCCTTCAGCTCCTCGCGCAGCGCGTCGGCGCCGGGGCCGGGGGCGGGCGCCTGCTCCAGGCGCTCGGCGGCGGCGGCGAGCCCGCCCGCGTCTCCGCGCTTGGTGAAGGCGGTGAGCGCGCTCTGCCCGGCGTTGACGGCCTCGACGTACGGCTGGACGGCCGCCCTGCCCGTCGCGCGCTCCGTCAGGTGGGAGAGACGCGGCGGCGGCGCGTCGAAGTGGCGCGCGACCATCACGAAGCTCACGACGACGAGCAGGAGGCACGCCACCTGCGCCGCGTGCCAGGCGTGCGCGACGGGGCCGCGCGCGCCCGGCCGCTTGTAGCCGACCGCGAAGGCGAGGCTCATCCCCGCGACGAGCCCGCCGAGGTGCGCCGCGTTGTCGATGAACTGCCGCGCCACGTAGCCGATGAAGAGGTTGATGGCGAGGGTCGGCAGCAGCCCCGTCCCGAACGCGCGCTTCAAACCCTCGGGCAGCTCGCGGCTGTACTTGATGCCGAAGACGAAGAGGACGCCCATCAGCCCGAAGAGCGCGCCCGAGGCCCCGGCCGAGGCCGTGTCGTACGGCTTGAAGAGGAACTGGCCGAAGGCGCCGTGCGCCCACTCGGGCCGCACCGCGAGGTAGCTCGCGAAGACCCCCGCGACGCCGGTCAGAATCCAGAAGACGACGAAGCGCGCCGACCCGTAGAGCTTCTCCACGTACGGCCCGAGCATGAAGAGGCCGTACATGTTCGAGAGCAGGTGCATGTTCGCCAGCAGCCACCCGAGCGGGCCGGGCTGGACGAACTGCGGCGGCAACTGCACGTGCAGGAAGATCGGCGTGACGAAGCGCCACCACTGCCCTTCCTGGTCGATGAGGTAGTTGACCTTCGCGCCGTAGGCGGTCAGCACCTCGCCGGCCGCGCCGCCCGAGAGATACATCAGGAAGTAGAGGAAGACGTTGGCGACGAGGAAGACGAAGGTGAAGGTGGCGGGGCGCGAGATGATCGCGCGCAGGAAGCGCAGGGTCTCGGGGTCTGCGTGCGGCGTGCGCCGCGGCGACGCTGCTTCGCGGGCGACCGGCGTGCCGCACATCATGCAGCGCGCATCGCCCGCGCCCACGAGCGCCCCGCAGTGGCGGCACACGCCCGTGCGACCCGCCCCCTCTGTCTGACCTTGGGCCAAGACCTTAAACGTCCGTCCGTTACGACTGAGAGTGAACTTTATCCGCTCGCGCGATTCTATTTCCCCGCCGTGCAAACGGCAACCGCCTGACCGCGCGTTCTTCCTGACGGAAAACACGTCAGCGCTTTCTCGTCACCGTGACCGGAAGCGGGAGGCGGGCCTGCATTTCTTCAGAGTTTTTACGGCGGCACGCACGTTGCCCTCGGACTCCCGGTCGCACGAACTCTCACCAACAGGCGGCTGACCCGGACGTTTTTGTAAGGAGCCCCGAACTTTGAAGAACAGGAACGGATTAACCGCGGCGCTCGCCACGCTCTCTCTCTTGGCCCCCCTGGCCGGCGCGCTCGGAGTCTCCGCCAGGCCGACCGCGCAGGGCGCGCCGCGGCGCGTTTTGAAGAAGATGACCGACGACCTGCTCGCGCGAGTTAACAAGGCGAAGCAGGGCGCGGGCGAGACGGCGCGCGTCATCGTGCGCGCGGCCGAAGGGCAGCCGGGAACGTCGGCCGCCAACGCGCTCCGCGGCGCGGGCGGGCGAGTCTCGGCACAGTTGGATACGCTCGGGCTCGTCGTCGCCGAAGTGCCGGTCGAGAGGCTCGCGGAGCTTGCGGCGCGCGAAGACATCTCCTGGGTCTCTTCCGACCAGGACGTGCGCTCGACCGCGACGACCTTCGACAACACGAGCCAGCACGAGGTCGCGACGGGCGCGAGCAAGCTCCTGCCCGCGGGCAACGAGGCGCTGGCGAACGGCGGCGGCGGCAGCGGTGTCGGCATCGCCATCCTCGACAGCGGCATCAGCCCGCCCGACGCGGCCGAGTTCGCGGGCTACGAGTGGCGCTACTCGTCGGGCACGCTCGGGCTCGGGCTGTTCGCGCAGAAGTATCTGGCCTCCTACCCGCGCGTCCTCAAGCACGTAGACTTCACGGGCGAGGGGCGCACGGACGACGCGTACGGCCACGGCACGCACACGGCCGGCGTCGCCGCGGGCTCGGGTCAGGCGAGCGAAGACTACGCCGCGAAGAACGCGGGCGCGCAGACCTACGGCGGCATCGCCACCAACGCCAACCTCCTCGACGTGCGCGTGCTCGACTCGTACGGCGCGGGCACAGTCTCGAACGTCGTGAAGGCCGTGGACTGGGTTATCCAGAACCGGAAGACCTACAACGTGCGCGTCATGAATCTTTCACTGGGCGCGCCGCCGACGCAGAGCTACAAGACCGACCCGCTGTGCCTCGCGCTCGCGCGCGCCGTTGACGCCGGCATCGTCGTCGTCGTGGCCGCGGGCAACTGGGGCAAGGACGCCGCAGGGCAGACCATCTACGGCGGGATTCTCTCCCCCGCCAACTCCCCCCGCGTCATCACCGTCGGCGCCACGAACGCGCAGCAGACGGCGGCGCGCTCGGACGACCTGGTCGCCACCTACTCCTCGCGCGGGCCGACGCTCGTGGACGGCATGATGAAGCCCGACCTCGTCGCGCCCGGCAACAAGCTCGGCGCGGCCGAGACGGCCGCGACCTCGCCGACGGCGAGCAACGACTACACCACGTCGGGCGGCGGCGGACTCTTGGGCACGCTGGTGAGCGGCGACACGAGTTCGACCAAGCCGGTCGCGACGGGGACGTACCGCGTGATGAGCGGCACCTCGTTCGCCGCGCCGGCCGTGGCGGGCGCCGCCGCGCTGATGATCGAAGCCAACCCTTCCCTGACGCCCGCGATGGTGAAGGCGCTGCTGATGAGGACGGCGCAGCGGCTGCCTCTCTATGAAGAGATGGTCGCCGGCGGGCAGATGTCGCAGTTCGAGCGCGTCATCACGGAGGGCGCGGGCGAGTTGAACGCGAGCGCCGCGGTGACGGTCGCCAAAGCTGTCCGCAAGGACGCGAACAAGGCCGTGCCGGGCAACTACCTCATCACGTCGAAGAACACGACCTACTCGTCACTCGGCCTGACCTCCGCGATAGCCGGCGAGACGATGCCGCTCAATAACGGCGTCATCTGGGTCGAGGGCGTCGCTTTCGACGAGCGCCTGACGTTGACCGAGGGCTTCCGCCTGCCCGACGGGCAGCTGCTCGACGACGGCTGGGTGATGGCCGGCGGGCGACTCCTGCCCGACGGCACGTACCTCCTCTCCGACGGGCACACGGTCGCGCCGAACTGCATCCTCGGCACGGGCCACCTGATGGCCGACGGCCACCTGATGGGCGACGCGATTCTGATGGGCGACGGGATTTTCCTGAGCGACGCGATCCTGATGGGCGACGGCTACGCCTACGGCAGCGGGCACCTCATGAGCGACGGCCACCTGATGAGCGACGGCCACCTCATGAGCGACACCTTCCCCAACGAGTCGGCCTGGGCCTCGAACATGGTCGAGCCGAACTCGATGAAGTTCAAAGAGGAGCAGGTCTTGCTACAGGGCGAGTCGGCGCTGCCCGCCGCCGTCAACCGCCTCGCCGCGTCGAGCCCGCTCTACCCGCGACGGTAGAAGGCAAAAGTAAAAAGGCAAAAGGCAAAAGTTAAGAGGTAAAGCAGCGCGGCTCTCATCGATCAATGATGAGAGCCGCGCTCTTCTTCTCCTACTTTGTCTTTTGCCTTTTGCCTTCCTACGGCCGGGGTGGGGTGGCGCCGGGCGGGACGAGCCAGAGCTGGGTCGAGCCGGTCGTGCGCTGCCCGCCGTCGAGGACGACGATGCGCGAGGCGTCGATGCCGCGCGTGGTCACGACGTAGTCGCGCGCGCGCTGGGCGCGCTGCCGCCCCGTCCCATAGCGCTTGCTGCTGCCGCCGTAGCCGATGATGTAGCCCTGCGCGCCGGGGCTGTTCTGCAACTCGATGGCGAACAGGTCGAGCCGCGCCTTCTCGTCGTCGCGCGCCACCTCGCCGATCTCGTCGAACTTCGTCGGGTTGGGCGGCGCGGGCACCGCCGCCTGGCACTGCGCGCGGCACTCAAGGTTGTAGCCCGCCACCTCGACGGTCGCCGTGATGGGCTGTCCGGCCAACCCCGCCGTGTCCACGGTGATGGTCGCCGTCCCCTGCCCCGAGAGAATCTTGCCGGCCGAGATGACCCAGTTGTAGACGGGCGTCACCCCGGGCGTGCCGCCCGAGACCGAGGCGGTGAAGGTGATGGGCGTGCCGGCCTGCTGCACGTCCGGGCAGTAGATGGAGACGTTCGGGCAGACGGGGCGGGGCGGCGGGCAGTTGCGCACGACCACCTTCGTCGAGGTGAAGGCCGTGCAGAGCGGGTTATCGAGCGGGCCGCTCTCGACCGTCACCGAGGCGTTGTAGACGCCGGGCTGCGCGTCCGACAGGTCCCAGATCGCGTCGGTGCCGTCATAGCTGTCGAGCCGGCCGCCCGAGACCGTCCACTTGTAGCGCAGCGGCTTGCCCTCGGGGCTGACCCCCGCGGCCTTGAGGCGCACGCGCGGGTTGGAGATCGACTCGGAGTCGGGGCAGAGCGTGACGACCTGCGCATCCGCGTCGAGCCGGATGGTCGGCGGCTGGTACTGTGGCGAGGGCGCGGGCGTCGCGGACTGTTGCGGTGCTTTGCCCTTGTGCGCCGCGCGCGAAGAGGTGGCGACGAAGGCCGCGACGGCCAACAACAGCACGCCGAGAACGGCCGCGGTACGCTTTCCTGAGAGCATGTCCGACTCCTTGCTTTGTCCGTTTGACTGTTACTGACGCATAGGTTAAACCAAATCCCCCGCGCCGACAACGCTATTCTTACACCCCTCGGAAACACCCAATCCCGCCCCGTTTCCACCCCGCCCCTTCCGACGGGCAAAAGAGGGGCCGGGGCAACCCCCCTCTCGTGCTATATTGCGGCTCGTCCGGAGGTGCTTTATGACCAGCCAGCCGAAGACCTACCCGACGCCCGAAGAGTATTTGGCCTTAGAGCACAAGGCCGAGTATAAAAATGAATATATTGACGGAGAGATCGTCGCGATGACCGGCGCCAGCCGGAGGCACAACCTCATTACCGTCAACCTCGGGCGTGAGTTAAGCCAGCAGTTAAAGGGTCGCCCCTGCGAAGCGTACACCAGCGAGATGCGCGTCAGGATCCCCTCCAAGCGCATGTACACGTACCCGGACGTGGTGCTCGTCTGCGACGAGCCACAGTTCGAGGATGACTATCTCGACACGCTCCTTAACCCGACTGTCCTCATTGAGGTGCTGTCCAAATCTACTGAACGGTACGACCGCTTCAAGAAGTTCGCCTCTTACCGCACGATTGCGTCCCTCGCAGAATATGTCCTCGTCGCGCAACATGAATACAGAGTCGAGCAATACACAAAACAGCCGGACGGCCGCTGGCTTCTCTCCGATCACTACTCGCTCGAAGACGTGGTGGAACTCGCCTCCGTCCAATGCACGCTCACCCTCCTCGAAGTTTATGACAAGGTTACTCTGCCTCCGAGTGATTTGAAGGAAGGTGAACTCTTATGAGCGCGGCGACCGCGGAGTTATCCGCCGACAGGCCGAGGGCGGCGCGGGCGATTGTGTGGGGCGGGCTTTTGGCGGGGCTGGGAGACATCACGTTCGCGTTCGTGGTGTCGGGGCTGCGCGGGGTGGGGCCGGTGCGTGTGTTGCAGTCGGTCGCGAGCGGCCTGCTCGGCGAGGCCGCGAAGGACGGCGGGCTGGCGACGGGGGCGCTCGGGGCGGTGCTGCACTTCCTCATCGCGTTCATCTGGGCGACGGTCTTCTGGCTCTTGAGCCGCAGGCTCAGAGTCCTGGTGCAACATCCCGTCATCTGCGGCCTGCTCTACGGCTTCGCGGTCTACGCGTTCATGTACCTCGTCGTGCTGCCGCTCTCGGCCGCCTACTTCAAGCCCACGTTCACGCCCTACACCGTCTCCCTCAACGGGGCGGGGCACATGCTGCTGGTCGGGCTGCCCATCGCGCTCGCCGCTTCTAAATTCACGGACAAGACAGGGAGGAGAGGATGATCGACGGCAGTGAGAGTCGGATGCAGGATGCGCAGAATCCGGTTGACGAGTTGTTCCTCGACCGCTGGTCGCCGCGCGCGATGTCGGGCGAGGGCTTAAGCGAGCAGGAGTTGATGACGCTCTTCGAGGCGGCGCGCTGGGCGCCCTCCTCCTACAACAATCAGCCCTGGCGCATCCTCTACGCGCGGCGCGACACGGGGCAGTGGGAGACGTTCTTCAACCTGCTCGTCGAGGGCAACCGGGCGTGGGCGAAGGGCGCGGCGGCGCTGCTGCTCTTCGTCTCGAAGGAGACGTTCGACTTCAACGGGAAGCCCTCCCCGACGCACTCCTTCGACGCGGGCGCGGCGTGGGAGAACCTCGCGCTCCAGGCGACGATGCTCGGGCTGGTCACGCACGGCATGCAGGGGTTCGACTACGACCGCGCGCGCACGGAGCTGAACATCCCCGAGGGCTTCCGCGTCGAGGCGATGATCGCGGTCGGCCGCCCCGGCGACCCCGCGCAGCTCCCCGAACCCCTGCGCGCGCGCGAAGCGCCCAGCGGCCGCAAGGCCCTCTCGGAGATAACCTGCGAAGGCGCCTTCAACTTCTAGAGCCGTGGACGGTGAACCGTAAATCGTGACAGGAGAAGAACGGTTTTTGTCTCGTCACGGTTTACGGTTCACCGCTCACGGCTTTATAGTATTTGCCGCGCGGCGACGCCTCAGAACGCATCACCTCGGCCGCGCGCTTGTCTCTTCAGTTGTCTATCCCCGAAAGGAGCCCTTCGATGAGTGAATATCGCCCCCCCGCCTACCAGCCGCCGCGGCCCCACCAGCCGCAGCAGCAACA
Source organism: Pyrinomonadaceae bacterium (assembly GCA_045807865.1). Lineage (GTDB taxonomy): Bacteria > Acidobacteriota > Blastocatellia > Pyrinomonadales > Pyrinomonadaceae > QHXN01. Next base: position 65,391 of record JBJMGP010000083.1, on the reverse strand, counting down.
GCAGCCCTACCCTTACCGCCCGCCGCAGCAAGTGCAGCACGTCGTCCACCACTACCAGACGCCGCCCAAGACCACGGCCGTAGCCGTGCTGCTGGAAGTCCTGCCCGGTCTCTTCTTACAGACTTTCGGCATCGGACATCTGTATGCGGGCAACATCGGGGTGGGACTGCTCTTCATGTTCGGCTACTGGTTCGTGCAGTTCATCAACATCCTACTCTGCTTCGTCCTCATCGGTTTCATCACGGGCCCGCTCTGCTTCATCCTCGCGCTGGTCATCTCCCCGATCCTCGCCTCCAACGCGGCCGAGCGCGCGAACCGCGCCGCCGGTTACAGGTAAGCCGCGCCGTATGGCATCACGCACGAAGTCGGCCGGCAGGGAGGTGAAAGCGGCGCGCGGGCCGCGGACGCCTCCCGCGGCCCGCCGCGTCGAGCGCGTGCGGCGGCTGCTCCTGCGCCGGAGCCTGCCGCGCGTGCAGATGTCTCTGATACTCGCGGCGACGGGCGCCGCCGGGTTTGTCGCGTCGTTCGCGATGCTGCACCTGGGCGTGTGGCGGATGTGGATTCGCTATCCGCTGGCGGTGCTCTTCGCCTACGCGGTCTTCATCGTGCTGCTGCGCGTCTGGCTCTACCTGTACGGGCGTCAGCCGCGCGGCGACATCTATGTAGACCCGGACGTGGCGCGCATGACGACCGACATCGTGACCGACGCCTTCGGCCGGCCCGGCCCCGTCCCTGACACCTTCGGCGGGGGTGGGGACTTCGGCGGGGGCGGCGCGAGCGGGAGTTGGGGCGGCGGCGTGAGTTCGGGACTGCACACGGCCGCGCCGGCCTGCGACACGAGCGGCGCGACTTTTGGAAGTGGAGGGGGAGGCGGCGGGGGCGGAGGCGACTGGCTCTCCGGCCTCGACTTCGACGTGGACTCGGAGGGCTGCGTCTTCTTCCTGCTCGCGCTGGCGCTGATCGCGGCGGGCGTCTGCGCGTCGCTCTACGTCGTCTACGCGGCGCCCCTGCTGCTGGCCGAGATACTGGTCGAGGGCGTACTGCTCTCCGGCCTCTACCGCGGGATGAAGAGCGCGCGCCGCGGCGAAGGCGACTGGCTCGGCGCGGCGCTGCGCAGGACGTGGCTGCCCGTGCTCCTCACGCTCCTGACCTTCGCCTCGGCCGGCTACCTCCTCCAACGCGCCGCCCCGCGCGCCCGCTCCCTCGGCGAGGCGTTCCACACGGTCACCTCCGACTGAGTTCTCCTTGACTCACCCCGTATTCCGCAACCCCGCCGAGATGCCGTTCATGGTGGCGGCGAGCGCGTAGTCGAGTTCTTCGGACTCGTGGCCCGCGCGCTTGCGCCGGAGGAGTTCGATCTGGACGAGGCTCATCGGATCGACGTAAGGGTTGCGCAGCGCGATGGAGCGCGCGAGCACGGGGTTGCGCTCCAACAGGCGCGTCTGCCCGCTCACGCGCAGGATATGGCGGCGCGTGCGCTCGAACTCCTCAGCGATCATCGCGAAGACGCGCTCGCGCAGACTCTCGTCCCCGACCAGCCCCGCGTACCTGCGCGCGATGGAGAAGTCGGCCTTCGCCATCCCCGTCTCCACGTCGCCCACGAGGTTCATAAACAGCGGCAGGTCGCGCATCATCTCTTTCAACAACTCCGCCCCGCCCTCTCGCTCTTCCAGAAACCTCTCCAACGCGTGCCCGACGCCGAACCAGGCGGGCAGCACGTGCCGGCTCTGCATCCACCCGAAGACCCAGGGGATGGCACGCAAGTCCGCCAGGCCGCGCGTCTGTGTAGACCGCCGCGCGGGGCGCGAGCCGATCTTCGCGAGGTCGAATTCGAGCACCGGCGTCGCCTCTTCGAAGTAAGGCACCACGTCCGGGTTCTCCGCGACGCGCCCGCGGTAGAACTCGAAGGCCGTCTGCGACATCCATTCGAGCGCCTCCTCCCACTCGCCGCGCCACGCCGCGCCGCCCGGCCGCGCCAGAGCTTCGAGCGACGCCGCGACCATCAGCTCCAGGTTCCTCTCGGCCAGCACCGGCTCGGCGTACTTCCAGTTGAGCACCTCGCCCTGCTCGGTAATCTTGAGCGAGCCCTCGAACGCGCCGGCGGGCTGCGCGACGATTGAATGGTGCGTCGGCCCGCCGCCGCGCCCCACCGTCCCGCCGCGCCCGTGGAAGAGTTGCAGGCGCACGCCGCACTCGCGCGCGACCTCGTGCAGGGCGCGGTGGGCTTTGAAAAGCTCCCACGTACTCGTCAACATCCCGCCGTCCTTGTTCGAGTCCGAGTAGCCGAGCATCACCTCCTGCCTTCGGCCCCACGAGTCGAGATACGGCGCGTACTCACTTGAAGTCCACAGCGCGCGGCACACGCCGGGACAGTTGCGCAGGTCTTCGATGGACTCGAAGAGCGGGACGGGCATCAGACCGGGGTCGCCGCGCTCGGCTGCGGCCGCGACGCTCACGCCGCAACTCTCCGCGAGCCACACGAGCCGCAGCACGTCGGCCGCCCCGCGCGCGCCGCTGATGACGTGACTGCGAATCGACTCCGGCGGGAACTCGCGCTTGAGCGCCGCCACCGCCCGCAGCGCGTCGAGCATCGCCGCCGTCTCCGTCGAAGGCGCCTCCGGAAGCTTCAACTCGGGGCCGCCCGCGCCCCCATCCCCGACCGCCTCACTCTCATCGACAATCGACGCGCCGCGCGCGAGCTCTTCGGCCGCGCGCGCGTGGACGCGCGCGTGCTGGCGCACGTCGAGCGTGTGCAGGTGGAAGCCGAACGTCTCGACCTGCCTCATGATCGGGTCTACGAGTTGGCGCGCGAGCCGCCGCGCCCCGCCCTCCGCCAGACTCTCGCGCAGCAGGCGCAGGTCCGCCTTGAACGCGCCCGCGTCCGCGTAGGGGTCGGACGCGGCGTCGCCCACGTTCGTCCCCCCGCGCGTGGCCGAAAGCCTGCGCATGACGAGCGAGAGGAAGCGCCTGTAGACCTCCTCCGGCGCGTGCGGCGCGAACGGACGCAGCGCGGCGGGTGGAAGCATTCGCTCGGACTCTTCGAGCGCCGAGACCAGCGCGCGGGACGCGGGCGCCTGCTTCGACGAGCTGCTCAAACGCTCGTGCAGCTCGTCCACGGCCGCGAGGTAGAGGTCGAGCACCGTCTCGCGCGCCATCCGCAGCGCGTCGCGCGTACAGCCCGGCGTCACGAAGGGGTTCCCATCGCGGTCGCCGCCGATCCACGAGCCGAAGCGCACGACCCGCGGCAGCTCCCGCGCCTCAAGCTCGCGCCCGTAGGTCGCGCGGAAGGCGTCGGCCATCTCCTCGTAGACCCCGGGCACGGTCTTGACGAGCGACGCGGGGTAGTAGTCGAGTCCCATCTTGATCTCGTCGCGCACGGTCGGCTGGCGGCGCCGCACCTCGTCGGTCTGCCACAGCGCCGTGATCTCCGCCGCGACGCGCTCGGCTGCCTCCCGCGCCTGCCTGTCCGAGAGCGGCAGGCTGTCGAGACGCTCAAGCTCCGCCGCGATGCGCGCGCGCTTGAAGAGGACGGTGCGGCGCGCGACCTCGGTCGGGTGCGCCGTGAAGACCGGCACGACCTCGACGCGGGCCAGCAGTTCCAACGCCTCCTCCGCGCTCGCCCCCGCGTCGCGCACGCGGCGGAGTGTGCCGAGGAACGTCCCCGCCTGCGGCTCCGCGCCGGAGACCTCCGCCGCGCGACGCCGGCGCTTGCGGTGGTTCGTCTCGGCGAGGTTGGTCAGCTCGAAGTAGATGGCGAACGCCTTCGTCAGGCGGTACGCCTCTACGACCGAGGCGCGCGCGACGACCGACTCCGCGCGCGACATCAGACGCTCGCGCTCGGCCGCGTCCGACGACTCGCGCTGCGCGCTCGTCAAACTCCGCAGCTCCTCGACCGTGTCGAAGAGCGCCCCGCCCGCCTGCTCCCTCAGCACCGCGCCCAGCAGCCGCCCGAGCGAGCGCACGTCGCGCCTGAGCGGCGCCTCCTTCGAAGCCCCCGCCTGCGCCGTCAGCTCCTCCAGCCGCCCGCGCTGGTCGTCCGCCTCCCACAAACGCTCGCTCTCTTCCATGTCGCTTCCTTCCGAGACTAAATTCAAACATGGATGGACAGGGTAGTCAGGATAAAGCAATTTCAGATTTGAACTCTCAAATCTCACATCCTGCTTATCCTGTCCATCCATGTTAATGGAGTCCCTGTTTTATCCCTCAACGTGCGCAAAGACAACGTCCCGCGTCGAGAAGTTCGACGCGGGACGTTGTCTTGGACTAGATTTTCAGGTCAGGCTGCGGTCAAAGAAGCTTTACTGAGCGGGCGGCGCCGGGGGAGCCGGGGGCGCGGGGGGCGGCGGCAGCGCCTCCGTGGAGATGATGACCGGAACGCCGTTAATCGAAGTCGCCGCGCCGGCGTCCGACTCGAAGCGCACGTTGCCGTTGACGTGATCGATCTGGACGGGCGAGCCGCCCGAGCCGAAGCGCGCGCGCGCGTAGGAGCGGTTCATGCGCTCCTGCATCGTGACGTTGGGGACGTTGAGCGAGAGCGCGCCGTTGTGATGTTGCGCCTCCACGTCGGCGTTGACCAGTTGGCCGAATCGAACCTCGACGTTGCCGTTGACGTGCTCGACCTCCATCCCCTCTTCGCCGAGCTGCATGACGCCGAGCTTCACGCCGCCGTTGACGTGGCTGACCTGCGCGCGCCCCGAGGCGCCCGCGACCTCGACGCGGCCGTTCACGTGCGAGACCTCGACGGGGCCTTCGACTTCGCCGACCTGCACTGCGCCGTTGACGTGCTCGGCCGCGAGCTCGACGCGGCGCGGCAGCACGAGCGTCACCTCCTGCCGCACCTGCCCGCCGCCCCACAGGCGACGCCAGAAGCCCGGCATGCCGCCGCGCTCGCCCTGAACGACGAGTGAGGAGGATGAGGCTTCGACCGTCACACGCCCGGCTTCGAGGTCTTCCGCCGAGGAGCCCGTGCGGACGATGTGGACTTCGGCCGCGTCCGTGTCGGCCGTCTTCACCTCGACCGCGCCGTTGATGAAGCCAACCTCGACACGCGCACCGGCGTCGAGCTTGAAGGTCTGCCGCGTCTCCTCGCGCCGCGCACCGTTGGAGTTCACGCCGACCGAACGCTTAACCCAGCGCCCGGCGAAGGCCGCGGCGGCCACGAGGAGGATGACGACGAAGATTCTGCCTTTCATTATCCGCCTTCCGGCGGCCGTCGTGTGCCCCCACGACGCCGCCACTTGTGTGATGTATGCAATACCCGCCGACTATTCCAGGAGTGAGAACGACGCGGGCCGGTGCGAAGTTCACAAAAAGAGCATGAACCGTAAACCGTCAACCGTGACCAGAAAGAAGCAGACTTTAATCTCGTCACGGTTGACGGTTTACGGTTCACGCTCTTAAAGCGACAGCTATCTCGGCGGCGACGCGGGCGTTGTTTTCGAGGAGGGCGACGTTGGCGCGGAGGGTGGCGCCGCGGGAGCGCCAGCTCATGTGTGCGAGGAGGAAGGGCGTCAGCTCGCGCCCCGTCACGCCGCGCGCGGCCGCGACCGAGAGCGCCTCTGAGAGAGACTCCTCCATCACCTGCTCGTCCACCTCGAAGCCCTCGGGGACGGGCACGGTGACGACGAGCGCGGCTTCGAGCCCGAGCGCGTCACGCGCGCGAGCCACGCGCGCGACCTCTTCGCCGCTGTCGGCGCGCGCGTCAATCGGGAGCCCGCTGCGCCGTGTGTAGAAGGCCGGCATCTCTTCACAGTCGAAGCCGAGGACGCAGACGCCGTGCGTCTCCAGCCACTCGCGCGTCGCCGGCAGATCGAGCACGGACTTCGCGCCCGAGCAGACCACGGTCATCGGCGTGCGCGCCAGCTCCGGCAGGTCGGCCGACACGTCGGGGAGCGGCCCGCGGTGCACGCCGCCGATGCCGCCCGTGGCGAAGACCTTCAGCCCCGCGCGGCTCGCGATCCAGAGCGTGCCGGCGACGGTCGTCGCGCCGTCCTCTCCACGCGCGACCGCCAGCGGAAGGTCGCGCCGGCTCACCTTGCGCACGCCCTCGCCTTCGGCCAGGCGCGCGAGCTGCGACTCTTCGAGCCCCACGCACAGGCGTCCGCCGAGCACGGCCACAGTCGCCGGCACCGCCCCGCCCTCACGCACGGCCTGCTCCAGACGGCGCGCCGTCTCAAGGTTCTGCGGCCGCGGCAGCCCATGCGAGATGACCGTCGATTCGAGCGCCACGACCGCGCGCCCCTCGCCGAGCGCCGCGCGCACCTCTTCGCTCACCTGAAAAAGTTTGTCGTCCGTCATCGGTATGACGACAACTCTAGCATAAGGCAGTAGACAGTAGTCAGTAGTCAGTAGGATTAAGGCGGTGCGTCAGCCTCATTGCTGAATCGCACCGCCTGTCTCCTTCTACTGACTACTGTCTACTGTCTACTGACTACTCTTCCCTAGCGCACGCGCACGCCGAAGGAGACGCTGCCGGCGTGGTTGGGCGAGGTCTGGCTGAGGTCGCCGGTGAACGTCCAGCGGACGTTGGTGACCGTGCGGTCGTAGCCGGCAGGCGCACCGCCCGCCCCTGAGACGGGCGTGTACGTCCAGGTCGTCCCGTTGTCGTTCGAGTAGGCGACGGCGACCGTGAGCCCTGTCGTGCCGAGCGTCGTCGAGGCCGAGCCGACCTTGAAGTCCGTGTTGGCCGGGACGGGGTCGCTGATGACGAAGCTCGACGCGGGCGCGCCGCCGCCGTTCGAGAAGGCGATGGTGTAGGTGAGGTCGGCGCCCGGGAGCACCGTGCCCGTCGGGCTCACCGACTTGTCGAGGGCGACGCTCGGCGGCGGGCGCGTCACCCCCACGCTCGCGGGCGAGTTGTCGGCGAGCGTCTGCGTCGTGTCGATCTGCGTGTATTCGAGCATGGCCACGGCGCTGTTCGTGTACGTGCCCGGCTTGTTCGGGATCGTCAACTGGTAGGTTAAATCCCTGAACGTGCCCGCGGGCACGACGAAGCTCCCGCTCCACGTAAGCTTGCCGCCCGACGAGGTGGGGTTCGCGATGGCCACGCCGTTGAACTTCGACGAGCCGTTGACATAGGCGGGCGCGGCCGGCGAGGTCGGCGGCGTGTCGATGAAGTCGTTGAGCGTGACCGAACCGGTGCCGGTGTTGGTGGCGCGCAGCGTGTAGGTGACGGTCGCGCTGGCCGCCGTGACGGTCGTGAGGCTCGCCGTCTTCGCGATGGTGACCGCCGGGTCGCTCGCCGTAATGGTGGGGGTGCCGCTGCCGGTGCCGTAGTCGTTGTTGTAGTGAAAGCTGCTGCCCGAGAAGTCGAGGATGAGCGCGCCGGGCGTGGTCGTCCCGCCCGACAGAATCTTCACCGTGTAGACCGAGGTCAGGTTGCCGCCGACCTTGCCGCCGGGCCAGTTATTCGGGCCGACGCAGTCGCGGTAGTTCGCCGTGCCGGGGACGCTGTTCCAGCCGCACGCGTCGGCGTAGAACTTGTCGTTCGTCGCGCCCGAGGGCGCCGAGTAGGTCGTCTGGATCGAGACGACCTGGAAGACGACGTTCGGCAGGTCGAGGAACGCTTCGAGTTGCTCGTACCCCTGCGTTGCGGTGCTGGCGACGAGCGTGTACTGGTAGGTCTGGCCGACCGTGACGGCAGAAGGGCCGGTGATGCTCGTCACGGTGTTGCGCCCCTGCGAGATGAGGTGCTCGACGTACAGCTCGCGCGGCGTCGGCGTGCTCACCGCGGCGACGCCGTCGGCGCTCGCCGTCATGTGGTAGCGGCGCGTCGTGTTGTAGGCGGCGCTCGTGCGCGTGACCGCGACGGGGTAGTAGAAGTCGATGCACGCGGACGCGGCCAGCACGCGCGCGCGGTTGGTGGCCGCGCCGCCGAGGTTGACGTAGACGTTCGACGAGTCCCAGACGAAGTTGCCGACGACGTTGTTGAGCGTCGCGCCCGACGTGTTGCAGACGCGCGACCCGACCTGGAAGGAGTTCGGCCCGACGCTCGTGTTGTTGCTGTCGAGTCCGATGATGTCCCAGGTCACGGTCTTGATGGTCAGCTGCGCGCGTGCCGTCTGCGCGCCCGCGAGGCAGAGCAGGAGCGCGAGCAGGCTCAGGCGCGCGTACCCCGCCGCCCGCGCGCGTGCGCGGGCGACAGGGAGGGCGCGTGCGCCCGGCAAGTCTCTCTCTTCAGAGGTCATCGTCTCGCTGCGGCTGAATGCCGCCGCCCATGTCTACGGTAAGCCCTCTCGCCCCGGCTCGACGTTCGTGTGAGGCGGGCGCCGTCGCGGCCCTTCAGACAATTTAACCCAGAAGAGCTGAGGCGTGAGCTTATTTTTCCTCACGGGCGGGCGTCGGCTCTAGCGTATGCGGACGATGAAAGAGACGCTGCCGGAGTTGTTGGGCGCCGTCTGGACGAGACTCCCCGTGAAAGCCCAGCGGAAGTGTGTGACGTTGCGGTCGAAGCCGGCCGGCGCGCCGCCCGCGCCCGAGACCGGCGTGTACGTCCACGTCGCGCCGTTGTCATTGGAGTAGGCGACCGTCACCGAGGTCAGGCTGCCAAGCGTGTTGGTGACGGAGCCGACCTTGAAGTCGGTGTAGTCGTTAATCTTCAGGGTGGTGACCGGGTTGGGGTCGGTCAGGACGAAGGCGGACGCGGGCGAGCCGCCGGCATTCTGGAAGACGACGGTGTATGTGATCTGCGTGCCCGGCACCTGCGTGCCCGAGGGCGTGACCGACTTCGTCAGCGTGACGTTGGGCGGGGCCGCGGCGCCGATGCTCGCGCTGGCACGGTCGTCCTCGGACGGGTTGTTGTTGTTAGGCGTCGAGTCGGGGTCGGGCTGGTCGGAGGCGGTGACCTCGGCCGTGTTGGTGATCGTCCCCGTGTTGTTGACGAGCGCGACGAGCTGGAGCGTGGCGCTCGCGCCGCTCGCGAGGCTCGCGACAGACCACGCGCCCGTCCCGCTGGTGTAGGTGCCGGCGCCCGGCGTCGAAGAGACGAAGGCGAGGCCGGCGGGCAGCGCGTCGGTGACGACGACGTTCGTCGCGTTGCTCGGGCCGGAGTTCGTGAGCGTGATGGTGAAGGTGACGTTCTGGCCCTGAATCGGGCTCGGGTTGTTGACCGTCTTCGAAAGGCTGAGGTCGGAGCTTGAGACGACCGTCGTCGGGTCGCTCGCAGAGTCGTTGGCGGTGTTCGTCTGCCCGCCGCCCGAGGCCGCGGCCGTGTTCGTCAGGCTCGACCCGGCCGTCTGCAGGACGTTGACGACGACGGCGATGGCCGGGTAGCTCGCGCCCGCGGCGAGCGCGTCCGAGCGCGTGCAGGTGATGGTCTGCCCCGCCGCCCCGCAAGTCCAGCCGGTGCCGGTCGCCGAGGAATACGAGAGCCCGGCGGGCAGCGTGTCGCTGACTGTCACGGTGCCGCTCGTCGCGGCCCCGCCCGCGTTGCTGACCGTGAGGCTGTAGGTGCCGGTCGTGCCGCGCGTGAAGTTGCCGGCGTGGCTCTTGGCAATCGTCAGGTCGGTCGGCACCGTCACGGGGCTCGTCACACTGCTGCTGTTGTCCGACGAGTCCGGGTCGAAGGTCGTGCTGCTAGCGACGCTCGCCGTGTTGACGACGCTCGGGGCGGCGGCCGCGCCGACCGCGACCGTGAGCGCGATGGCGGGCAGCGTCGTCCCACTCGTCACGGGCCCCGCGCGCGTGCAGGTCACCGTCCCGCTCGCGTTCGAGCAAGTCCAGCCCGTGCCCGTCGCCGAGACGTATGAGAGACCCGCGGGCAGCGTGTCGCTGACCGTGATGGTGCCGGCGGCCGACTGCGGCCCGCCGTTGGTGACGGTGAGCGTGTAGGTGGCGTTGGAGCCGACGGCGAAGGTGCCCGCCGTGGTCTTCGTGATCGAGAGGTCGGCGGCGGCGACGACCGTGTCGGTGTCGGTCGCGCTGTTGTTCGCCGCGTTCGACTCCGTGAGCCAGGTGGCGTCCAGGCTCGCGGCGGCGGTGTTGGCGATTGAGCCGCTTGAGACGTTGACCGTCCCCTTGACGGTGTAGGTGGCCGTGCCCGAGGCGGCGAGCGTCGCGCCGGTGCTGATCGCGTTGCCGCTCCCCGACGCGGTGTCGCAGGTGGAGCCCGCCGAGGCCGCGCACGTCCATGTGACGCCCGTGAGCGAGGCGGGCACCGTGTCGACGAGGTTGGCCGCGACGGTGTACGTGCCGTTGTTCTTGACGACGACGGTGTAGGTGACGAGCAGGCCCTGGTAGACGTTCGTCAGGCCGTCCGTCTTGGTGACGGAGATGTCGGGCTGTGGGACGACGATGGTCGAGAGGTCGCCCGTCGCGGTCGTGCCGCCGCTCAAAGCGCCGACGAGCGACGCCGCGAGCGAGGGGAGCGTGATGGCGTAGAGGTTCGCCGCGGTGGTCGTCGTCGTGATGAGGATGCGGCTGCCGTCCACGCCGACGCCGATGGTGCCGGGCGTGGCACCTCCGGGAAAGGTGATGGTGCCGATGGAGGTGGCCGCGCCGCCCGCGACGGTGGCCGAGTAGAGCTGGCGGTTCTGGTTGACGATGTAGAGCGTCGCGCCCGAGAAGGCCATGTCGCCGCCGTTGCCCGTACCCGTGATGTTGGGGCCGGGCGTGGCCTGACCCGTCGTCTGGTTGATGGTGTAGAGCCTGTCGTTGTCGGCGCCGCCGCCGCCCGACATGTAGTAGAGCGTGCCCGCCTGGTTGAAGGCCATGCGGAAGCCGCTCAGGACGTTGCCGCCCGAGGTCGAGGGGCCGATGTTGCCGAGCAGCACGGGCGCGACCGCGGGCGTGTTGGGGTTGAAGCGGTAGACGGCGCCGTTCTGCCCCGACGGGTCGTTGATGACGTAGAAGAGCATCCCGTCGGAGGGGCGCTGCGCGAGCGTGGCGGCGTTGCCGCCGGGGTAGCCCGTGTAGACGAGCGTCTCGGCACCCGTCGCGGGGTTGACGGCCCAGATGTTGTTGCTGCCGGCCGTGGCGTTGCCGCGGATGTGATAGACGGAGGTCGCCTGCGCCGCGGCCCGGGGGGCCAACGCCGCGAGCGCGAGCGTCGCGAGGGCGGCGAAGAGCAGGCGCGCGCGGAGGCTCCCGGCCACGCCGCGTAAGCGCTGCGGCGAGCACCAGAGCCTCCCGTTCGCCGGCCGGTTGGTCATAAGGGAGTGGGGCGGGGCCTACTCCTCTTCCTCTTCTTCGTCGTGCTGGTCGAGCCCGTTCCTGCTCGTGCCGAAGAGGTCGAAGAGGTTGGAGAGCTTCGAGGAGATGGTGAAGTAGAAGCCGCGGCGCGCGGGGCTCAGGCCGAAGGCGCCCGGCTCGGACGCGCCCGTCCAGTTGTAGCCGCCGCCGAGGCGCAGGTCGGGCAGCAACCAGAAGCCCATCTCGGAGCCGAGCGAGGCGCGCGCGGTCGAAGAGGCGGGCTGCGCGAGCCAACGCCCCTCGCCCGCCACGTCCACGTAACGGCCGAGCCGGTAGACGGCTCGGCCCTGCGTCATGTAGGTGAGCGTCGAGACGCGCGCCAGCCCGAGGGAGCTGGTGTCGCCGAACTTGAGGGCGAAGCGGCCGTACAGCTCGACGTTGCGCGTCGCCTGGTAATAGCCGTCGGTCGAGAGCGTGTCGGAGCGGTCGCGCGTCTCGCCCTGACCCGTCCCGTTCTGCTGCGAGAGGTCGCGCCGGGTGTAGCTGAAGAGCAGCCCCACCGAGTCCCTGTGCAGGGGCCGCCAGGCGAGCGCGCCGGTCGCGGCCAGCGCCGAGCCCTTGCGCCCCTGGAAGTCCGTGCGCGAGAGCTGGAAGCGGCCGAGCGAGGTCACGTTGTCGCCGAGGCGTCCGGCCGCGCCGAGCGTGAGCACGCTGCCGACGCCGCCGCGGTCGCGCATCTCGTAGCGCCCCGTCGTGCGGAAGCCCTCGACCGGCTGCCACGCGAAGCCGAGGTGCGCGGCGTTGAAGCTCTCGCCCGCGCCCGCGAGGTGGAAGCCGCGCTCGTAGCCGAGGTCGAGCGCGAGCCGCTTGTTGACGGGGAGGCGGTTCTGAAGGCCGATGACCGCGAAGCTGTCCGTGCCGTTGATGCCGTTCTCAAGCTGGTAGCGCGTGTTGAGGCTCCCCACCCGGCCGAGCTTCGTCTCGACGCCGACGGCCGTCTCGTTGCGCGCGGCCGTCGAGGCGAAGCCCGTCCCCGACACGTCGCCGATGGGCGTGATGGGCGCCGAGGAGATGCGCTGCGTCAGGAAGAGCTTCGTGTACTGGTTCCACTGGTAGGTGGCCGCGAGCGTCGTCTGGTCGGGGTAGGTCGGGTCGGCCTCTCCCAGATTCTGCTCGCGCTTGGCGGAGAGCTGAAGCTTGTCGGTCGCCTTGTACTCGGCGCCGACGGTGACGAGGTTCGAGTCGGTCTCGCGCCCCGTCAAGTCGTCCTTGAGGTGGCGGAAGTCGTAAGTGAACTGCGCGCGCAGGCGCTCGCCGAACTGCTGCGTCCAGGTGAGCGAGGCCGTCTGGCGGCTGTTGTCCACGTTCGCGGTCTGGTTGCGCTCGTCGGTGAAGGAGAACTGCGCGCGCGCCGTCTTCGAGACGCGCATGTCAACGGAGAGGTCTGCGCGCTGTGAGCCCGGTGTGACGGTCTGGCCGAAGGGATTCAGGAAACCCTCGTCGGCGCGCGCAAACGACATCCTCAAGGTCGTCTCGCGCCACGCGAGCGGCTGCTCCAGTTCGACGCGGTAGGCGTTGCCGTCGTGGCGGTCGTCCGTCGTGTTGCCGAAGAAGATGTTGCCGCCCATGACGGAACGTCCGCGCGAGGTCGCCCACTCGGCGCGCAGGAGTCCGCCATGCGGCAGAGTCTTCTCGGCGTCGATGCCGCCGAGGACGAACGAGCCGAAGTCGCCCTGCCGCTGGTCAACCAGCGAGAGCCCGAGCTTGAGCCCGATGCCCTCGAAGTTCTTGTAGGCGCGACCCGTATAGACGGCCTGCGCCATCCCTTCGGCCGCGTACTCGTAGGTGGCGACGACCTGCACGAGGTTGAACGAGTAGTCGAAGGTCGAGATGGGGCGGAGGAAGAAGACCTCGCCACTGCCTGCGTCGAGGTTGTAATCGACCGAGCGGATGAGCGCCTCGCGCGAGATGATCGTCTCGGGGTTGCGGCGGTCGCGCACCTCGATGACGACCGACTCGGAGCCGGCCAGAATCTCCGCGTGCGACAGGCGCGCGAAGCCGAGCGCGCCGCCGGGGAACACGTCGCGCGCAAACGCCGTGTCGGGGCGCGCGCCCGTCAGGGAGACGTAGTCGCCTTGCGAGTTCTCAAGGTGCACCTTGACGCCCGTCAGCTTGCGCGTGTAGGAGGCGAGCCCCGAGTTGCGGTTCTCGGTCTCGAAGTCGCCGAAGAGGAGGTAGGAGCGGCCGCGGTCGAGGCGCGCGTAGAGCTTCGAGTTGGTCTGCGCGTCCTCGAAGCGCGTCGAGGAGTCGCCGAAGAGCGGGTAGGCGCGGTCGAGCGGGTCGAACTGGAAGAGGCGGTCGCGCCCGCCGGTGCGGTTGATGGGCCGGTTGCTGTCATAGGCGAGCGTCAACAGATTCTTCGCGCCGAGGAACTGCCCGCGGTAGAAGAAGGCGAGGCGGCTGCGCACCGTGGCGTCCGACTCCGCGCCGGAGAGTTCGGGCGCCGCGGCGCCGAAGGTCATCTCGCCGAGGCCGACGAGGATGGAGGGGCGCACCTCGGGCGTGATGCGTATCTGGCGGTTGGCCTCGACTGCGCCGGTCGTCGCGTGTATCTCGGCCGAGCCGGGCGCGCCCTCCGCGACGAGCACGGCGCGCCCCTCTCCGCCGACGAGCGGGACGATCTGCTCGCTCGGCGACTCGACATCTTTGGACTGCACGTCGGGCTCCGACTGGTTCAAAGAGCCGACGCGGGTCGCACCGTCGTTCTGCTTGAGCGCCGCCTCGGCCGCCCTCTCGACGGCCTTGTTGTTGTGAGTCCCGTCGGCACCAACTTCGTCGACGCGCATCAGGCGACCCGCGGAGACCGCGAGCGCGACCGAGCCGTCGGCCGCGGGGTGGCCCCACTGGTCGAAGGCGCGCACGCGCACGAGCGTGGAGTCGCGGCCGCCGGCGGAGAGTTCCAACTTCTCGGGCACGATCTCAAGGCGCTTGGCGGGGCCGCGGCCGTAGGCCGTCAGTTCGACAGTCTTACCCGTCTGCCCTTCGGGGCCGACGGCCGTGACGCGGATGCGATTCGGGCCGGGCTGGACGCCGAGGCCGACGAAGGTGAAAGTGGCGAGGTCGTTCTTGCGGTCGAGGCGCGTCTCGCCGATCTTCGAGTCGGGCACGCGCTGCCCCGCGACCTCGACCGAGACCTTCCAGGCGGCGTTGGTGCGCGCCTCGATCTCAAGCGCGGCGCCCGTCACCGGCTCGTCCGGCTTCGGCGAGAGCACGCGCACCTCGCCCGGCGCGACCGGCTCAAGCGTCTCCTCGGTCTTCAACTCGTATGTGCCCGAGGCGAGCGGCGCGGCCGGCTTCGCTTCCGTCGAGTTCTTCGTCTCGTTCGCGCCGAAGAGCGAGCCGGCGAGCGGCGACTTCGAGTTCGATGAGGCGAGGCTGTTCTTTAACGCAGCGTCCGCGGCGGAGGCAGAGTCGGGGGCACGCAGGGCGTAGTTCTGGCGCAGGAGCGAGCCGCCGCCGAGCGGGGTGCGCAATAGGCGCGTCCAGCTGTGCTCGTCGCGGCGGCCGGTCTCGACCAGCGTGTAGCCGGGCGGGAGCGTGACGGGGTCGAGCGAGAGCACCTGCGCGCCCTCGTTGACGACGGGGAAGTTGTAGAGCCCCTCGGAGTCCGTGATGACCGACTGGCCGTTGTTGAGGTAGAGGCGCACGCCGGGGACGCCGCGCTCGTCTTTGTCGAACTGGCCGTTGAGGTTCGCATCCGCGTAGACGCGGCCGAGGATGACCTGCTGCGAGGAGAAGAGACCGCGGCGGACGCGCACACTCGCGCGTGCCCGGGGGGTGGACACACGCTCTCCGTTAGAGAGCGTCCCCGCCGCGGAAGCCGTGTTGAACTGTTCGCCCTCGACGGCGTTGGCGCCGACGCGCACGCGGTAGACGAGCGTCACACGCCCGCCCGCCTCGATACGCCCGAGGCGGAAGATAAGCGTGTTGTCGGCAGACGCCTCGGGCTCGACGCTGCGCGCGGGCGCGGGCGGGTTCTCCAACAGCGCAGTGCCTTCGGCGTAGTGGAACGACTGCGGGAGCTGGTCGCGCACCTCCGCGTTGTCGAGCGCCGCGGGCGTCGCGTTGTGCAGCTCCACGCGGTAAGAGACCGTGTCGCCCACCTCGACCGAAGGACGGTCGGCGCTCTTCGTGATCTCCAGCGAAGAGTTCTCGAACATCGGCACGTTGAGCGCGTAGGCCGCGAGCCGCGGGATGTCAACCTGCTCCTCGGTCAGCTCGAAGCTGCCGGGCTGCGCGACGGGCAGGCCGTCGAGCGCGCGCACCGAGAGCGCGAAGAGGCCGGTGCCGTCGGGCGCAATCGTCGTCTCGATGAGGCGCGCGCGGTAACCGGGCGCCGTGACGTTCAGGAAGTAACGCGCGGGCGTAGAGGGAGTGCCGAGCAGCGCGTTCGAGAGGACGAAGCTCCAGCGCCCGGCCGTGTCGGACGCGAACGGGTTCGCGTTGTCGTCGTTCGGCTCTGTCCCTGCGCCCGCGCCGGCGTTGATGGGGAGAAGTGCACCGGTCGTCGAATCCGTGTAGAGCGAGACCCGCGCGCCGGGGACGGGCGTGCCCGCGCTGCGCCCCTGATAGATGACGCCGAACGGGCTCGCGACGGCCGTGGCCGAGGTGCTCGAAACCGTAGGCGCGTTGTCGGCCGCGACCGACGCGGTGTTGACGATGCCGGTGCCGTGCGGCACGGCCTTCGTCACGCGCGCCTGGAGCGCGACCTCAAGCACCTCTCCGACCGTGAACTGTGCGACACGTATCTCGACGCGGCGGCCCGCGACCGAGCCCTCGTCGCCGTCCGCGGCGTCGGTCAGCGTGCGGCCGCCGAGGCGGAGCGTGCCGGCGACGTATTCGAGCCCGTCGGGCAGCTCGTCGCGCAGCAAGACGTTGCGCGCGACCGTGTCGCCGCTGTTGCGGAAGGTGATGGTGTAGTTGAGACCCTGACCGGGCGAGGTCGTAACGCTCTCTTTGCCCTCGACGAGTTTGACTGGCGGCAGGCTCGGGTCGGAGGGAGCAGTGAACTTAGCGCCGTTGCCATAGGCGTTGACGATGGTGCCTGCGTCCTGCGCGCCCGCGTTCAAAGCGTCGGAGACGGAAGAGCGCGCGACGATGCGGATGTTGAACTGCTCGCCCACGCGGCCGGCGCCCACGTCCACAACGGCGAGCACCCCGACGCACTGTCCGCGCGCGAGCCTCGGGCTCATCGTCGCGTCGAGCGTGACGGGGCGGTCGTTCGCGTCGAGCGCGCCCGAGCCGTCCACGTCGAAGTGGAGCGAGACGAGCGCGGCCGGGGCCGAGACTTCGGCGGAAGCGAGCGTGTAGAAGTCGGGCGTGTTGCCCGTGTTGCAGACGCGGAAGAGACGCGTGACGCGCTCGTTGGGCGCGACGGTGGCCGAGGCTTCGGTCTCGTCGGGGGTGACGGTGACGGCGGCGACCGTGGAGACCGTGACGGAGACGGTCGGCGAGACGGTCATGAACTCCTCACCGGTCTCGTCGGCGTAGGTCGCCTCGGCGCGGTTGGAGATAGTCACGCCCGCCCCCACTCCCCCCTCGCGCGCTCCCGCGGCCCGCCCGCCGGCCGCGAGGACGGCGAGGGCGAGCAGAAGCGCGGAGGCGCGGAGGAGGATGTGGGGGCGGGCGTTAATCATCGGAGAAACCGCGTAACGCTTGAATGCCGGGTGTCGGGTGTCGGGTCAGGTCTTTAAAAAGCACCTTGCACCCAACACCCACCCCCCTAGTTGATCCGGCGGCGGAAGACGAAGGACTTCGAGACGCCGGGGTTGACCGTGCCGGCGGCGTCCTTGAGGAACGTCGTCGCCGCGGTGACGGCCCCGTTGGTGTTGCCGTCGGTGATGGTGCCGCTGTTGGAGTCGGACGGCGCGGGGCTGAGCACCTGCGTCGTCGTCGCCGCCCAGTTGTTGGGCGCCGCCGCACCGTTCTCGCTGATGACGACGCTCGACGCCACCAGATCGACGCAGCCCGCGCCGCCGCCGCCCACCGAGACGTTCGAGTACGTGATCGTGTACTCGATGTCCGCGCCGGGGACGGGGTCGGAGGCACCGCCGATGCCCGTCGAGTTGAAGACCTGCGACGACTTCAAGAGCTTCAGGAAGCCCGTGTAGAGGTTGTCGCGGGTGTCGTTCGACGAGGCGGCCGTCACGCCCGAGGTGGCGCGCACGACCGTGCCGAAGCCACCGGCCTGGAGGACGGCCGTGCCGGCGGGCGCCGTGACGCGCACGATGACGTTGGCCGACGCGCCGAAGGCCACGGCGAGCGTGGTGCTCCCGCCGCCCGAGAGCGTGGTGAACGACGTGCCGCCGTTCGTGCTGATCTGGACGGTGAAGCCCGCGGGCACCGTGGGCGCGGTGAAGGTGAACGTGTCGTCGGCGTTACCCGTGTTCTGCACCGTGTTGGTGAAGTCCACGGACGTGGCCGACGCGAGCGTGTCGAGGTGCGACAGGTTCGCGATGGCCGCCGGCGCGACGCTCTTGTTGGTGTAGTCGTCGTTGTTGTTGGTCGGGCCGACCGCGGCGGGCGCGCCCGAGGGGCCGAGCAGGACGTTGCCGACCTGCGTGAGCAGCGTCGGGAGCTGGAAGCCCTGCGTCGCACTCAAGGGATCGACGCCGAAGCGCGGCTCGTTGAAGTCGGCGTTGCCGTCGCCCTTGTTGACGACCGCGTCGCCCGACTGGTCGGTGATGTTGGCGTTGACGTTGTTCTTGCCGAACGCGTCGCCGATCTCGTAGAGCGGCAGGCTCGCGTTGATGCCGGTGTTGACCGTCACGACCATCTGCATGTTCGAGACGGAGGCGCCGACCGCGAGCGCCGCGCCGACGTTGAAGGCGACGCGCGTGACCGAGGCGGCCGGCGGCGCGACGGTCGTCCAGACGGCGCCCGTCACGGGGTCGGTCGTGAGCGCCGAGGTCGAGTAGAGGACGGTGACGCCCGCGGGCGGTGTCACCGACGAGAAGGTCGTGCGGCTGGGAACCGGCGCGATGACGAAGAGGCCCGTCTGCGAGCCGGCCGGCGCGTTCGTCAGCGTGCGCGGCGCGACGGCGCGCGCGCCCACGTTGTCGAGCGACCACGTGTAAGTGACGTTCGAGCCGAGCGCGACGGGGCCGGCCGGCGCCGTCAGGTTCAGGCGGAGCTGCGCGTCGTTCTGGACGGTGGTCGTGATGCTGCCGATGGCCTCACTCTCGCTGCCCGTCAGCGTGACGCTGGCCGGCACCGACGTGCGCACCTCGGCGGCCGAGCCGTTCGACGCGACGTTGTCGCCCGAGGCGTCGCCGAGCGTGACCCCGACGGTCGAGCCGGCGGCGGCGGCGGCGCTGACGCTCACGCGCACGACGACGTTGAACGAGGCGTTGCGCGCGAGGTACGGCGAGGCCGAGGGGTAGAGCACGGCCGAACCGTTCGACAGGATGTCGATGTCTCCCCCGTCGATGCCGTTGCCGTTCACGTCGATGACGGCCTGCGTGACCGTGACCGAGCCGGAGGGCACGACGGCGGCGCCGGAGGCGGGGAAGCGCACCTGCGTCGCGAAGTTGCCCGAGTTGGTCACGGTGAACGTGAAGTCAACGCCGGTCTGGCCGGCGGTGACGGTCGGCACGGAGCCGCCGTCGGGCGTGATGGTCAGGCCCGCGACGTTGGCGACCGTGACGGTCACGGTGTTCGAGTTGACCGAGTAGCTGTTGGTGCCGTCGGAGTAGGTGGCCGACGCCTGGTTCGAGATCGTCGTGCCGCCCGAGGTGGCCTGGCCCAACGCGGGCGCGGCCATCAGGCAGAGCGCGGCGAGGGCCAGCAGCAGACCGGGGAGTGCGCGCAAGCGTGTGGGGGATGTGTTTCTCTTATTCATCTTCATCGGTTCCTTCCGGTCACTTGACGCGCACCTTGTATGAGGCCGACAGCTTGCCGCCGGGGGCGAAGGCGTCTGCCCACTCGTAGCGCACCTCGGTGTACATCGAGACGGGGGCGGGCACCCTCTTCACCGAGCCGTCCGCCTGACGCTCCTCGACGACCGGCTGCGTCGAGAAGGTCTGGCCGCCGTCGATGGAGTAGGTGACGGAGGAGCCCGACTCGGCCGCGGCCGAGCCCGCGACCAGCACGGTGCCGACAGGAATGTGGCCGACGGCCTTGTAGTCGCGCGCCGCGCCCGTCCCGTCGTTCGACGAGACGATCTGCCAGTCGAGGATCTCGCCCGGCTTGACGTCCGCGACCTTGTCGAGCGCGAGGCGTGCGCCGCCGCGCTCAACCGAGCCGGCGAGTTCGACCTTGATCTCGGGTCGGCCCGAGGCGGCCTTGAGCTGCCGCTGCGCGAGCGCCGCGCCGCCGACCAGGGCGACGACACAGAGCGCGAGCAGGGGGGCGGCAACCCTTCTGTTCCTGATTCTGTTCATTGGTTTCTCCTCCGATGATTGGTGCTAGGGTTTGGGGCGCGAGGCTTGCGGCGTGCATACGCTTTCGGCGGGCGCGTAACTAAAAGAGCGAGGTGCTTCAGGTCATCAGGTCGTCGGGCGAGAGGCCGCCTCAGGCGGGGTCGGCCATCAAGTCTTCCTTGAGGGCGCAGGCGACGGCGTACATGAAGTCGCGGACGCGGACGGGGCGCGGGAGCACCGCGGCGAGCCGCGCGTACCTGTGCGCCCGCATGATCTCGGAAGGGCGGTCGTGGAAGGCAATGAGGTGCGTGCGTGGCGCGAGTTCGGCTAGGGCGGCGACCGCCCCGCTGCGGCCGAAGCCGGCCATGTCGAGCCCGACCGCAATGAGGTCGAAGTCGCCGCGGGCGGCACCCCGCAGCACGTCCATCGTGTGGCGACAACTCTCTGCCTCGTGCCCGGCCGCGCGCAACGCCCTCAACAACTGCTCGGCCGCCGCACGGTCGTCGTCGCAAATCATCACGCGCGCCATCTGGTTTGATTCCTTTACTCGAATGGGACTTCCCCGGACAGACGCCAAGCACACACCCGTCCGACACTCCCCCCTTAACAACCCCCGTACCGCGCGGACGGAGGTCGGGCATAAAGGAGTTAAGTGTTGAGACTCAGGAGCTTGCGGTTTACGCCCGTCTCATCAGACGGGAGGCGCAAGAGGGGCGTGTGACAGGCGGGGCTGAAATTCTGTCAGCCTCACTGACGTTTTGTCAGTCGCCGTATTCGCGGAGTTTGCGGTAGAGGGTGCGGGCGGAGATGCCGAGGACGGCGGCGGCGCGCTCGCGGTTGCCGGCCTGTTCTTCGAGGACGCGGAGGATGTGTTGGCGTTCGAGTTGGTCGAGCGTGAGCGGGGTCGAGTTGGAAGTGTCGGTCTTGCCTTCGGCACTCTGCGAAGTGTTGGGGGGCAGGAGTGCGTCGGCTTCGATGACGTCCGAATCGGTCGAGGCGAGGGCGGCGGCGCGCTCTAAGGCGTTGCGCAGCTCGCGGACGTTGCCGGGCCAGTCGTAGGCGCCCAGACGCTGGCGCGCTTCCGGCGAGAGGTCGAGCGCGGGGCGTTTGAAGCGCTCGCGGAAGAGCGTGAGGAAGTGTTCGGTGAGGGCGGAGATGTCCTCGCGCCGGTGCCGGAGCGGCGGCATGTGGAGCGAGATGACGTTGAGGCGGTAGAAGAGGTCGGCGCGGAAGCGGCCGGCCGAAACGTCTTCGGCGAGGTTGCGGTTGGTGGCGGCGATGACGCGCACGTCCGCCTCGCGGTCGCGGGTCGAGCCGACGCGGCGGAAGCGCCCCTCTTCGAGGAAGCGCAGCAGCTTCACCTGCGTCTGCGCCGGCATCTCGCCGACCTCGTCGAGAAAGAGGGTCGAAGAGTCCGCCGCCTCGATCAGTCCCCTCTTCGTGGAGGTCGCGCCGGTGAAGGCGCCGCGCTCGTGGCCGAAGAACTCCGACTCGAAGAGCGTCTCGGGCAGCGCCGCGCAGTTGACCGCGATCATCGGCGAGTCGGCGCGCTGGCTGCGCGCGTGGAGGAAGCGCGCGAGCACGTCCTTGCCCGTGCCCGACTCGCCGGTGATGACGACGGTCGAGTCGGCGCGCGCCGCCGTCTCGGCCAGGGCGACCAGTCCCTCCATCGCCTTGCTCTTGTAGACGAGCGCGCCGGCCGCGTCCTCCGCGGGCTGGCGGACGGCATCTTTTAAACTCGCGTTCTGTCTAACCAGCCTTCTCTTCTCGTCGGCCTTGCGGACGACGGCCTCGATCTCGTCGAGCGTCGAGGGCTTCGTCAAATAGTCGTAAGCGCCGAGCCGCATCGCCTCGATGCCGGTGCCGAGTGAAGTGTCGGCCGTGAGCATGATGACCTCGGGCGCGTCTTCGAGCTTGCGCACCTCGCGCAGCGTCTCCAATCCGCTCAACCCGGGCATGCGTATATCCAGCAGCAGCACGTCGAAGTCGCTCTTCGAGAGCGCGCCGAGCGCCTCCTCGCCCGACGCGGCCGGGGTCGAGTCGAAGCCCATGCGGGCGACCTGATCCGACACGATCTTGCGCAGCACCGTGTCGTCATCGACGACCATCACGCGAATCTTACGGCTCATAGGGTACGGGCGGCAGAGACGGCCGAAGGTGTGCAGAGCGTCGGGACTTCATATTAACACCAGACCTCGCCTTCGCATCAACTTTCAGGGGGATTGTTTTCCGGCCCCCCTAGCCGACGGAGAAGAGAACCATGACGATCACCACGACGACCACCGGCATCAAGCCGACCTTCACCCTCGGGGGCGAGGCCGCGGCGGCCACCGTCCTCAAGCGGGCGCGCCTCGGCAACTCGACCGAGGACATCTCCTACAACCGCGCCGGCGTCCTCGCCGGGCAGTTCATCATCCTCGACGGCTACGACGTGCTGCGGCTGCCGCCGGCCGGCGTGGGCGGCGGCCCGCAGAAGCTCTTCGACGTGCGCGGCCTCGCCGTGACGGGCGCGCCGCGCGGGATAGCCTTCCTCGAATCGGAGAGGCTGTTCGTCTTAAACGACCTGCGCCGCCGCTCGACGCTGCTGCTCGCCGACATCAAGGGCCGGGCCGCGGGCGAGCGCACGATCCAGTACCCCGCGCGCTTCGCGCCCGACCAAGTCGAAGGGCTCGACGCCGTCGCCGCGCCGTCGCTCACGGGGAGCACCAGCGAGATGCTCGTCCTCTCCGCGCTCCGCTTCACGCCGACGCTCCGTTCGCGCCTCGAACTGCTCGTCCGCTCGGGCGACTCGTACCGCACCTCGGGCGACATCGTCCCGGCCGAACCCCTCGGCTCGTCGTTCGTGGCGGGCGCAGCCTTCCGCTCCGGCTCGGCCCGGCTGCGCGAGGGAGGCTTCGTCGTGAGCGGCGATGACTTCGTCCACCTGCTCGACCCCGCCGGGAACATTCTGCGCAGCGTGCAGATACCCGAGGCCATCAGCGTCGAGGGCGTGGCCGAGACCGAGACCGGCCTCATCTATGCGGCCGACGTGGCCGCGGGCAGACTCTTCGCGCTCGGGCAGAGACTGAACCGCACGCCCCGGTTCGACATCGACTATCGCATCGGCTTCGGGCTCTTCTCGCCGCTCGGCCTCGCCTGGGACGCGGGCGCGCAGCGCCACCTCGTGCTCTCGACCTCGGCCGCGACGGGCACGCCGCAGGTGGCGAGCGTCTCGCCTGCGCTCGACGCGGCCGAGCGGTTCATCGACCTGGCGGCGCTGAGCTTCCCGCGCGGCCGCCGCATGGCTTACATCGCGGACGAGCGGTTGCTCGCCGTCGCGCACCAGCGCACACCGAGGGCCATCCTGCTCTTCGACCCGAAGGGTCGGCTCGCCCAGACCATCGACGTGAGCGCGGCCGGGAGCCCTTCGGCGCTCGCCTACATCCCCTCGACGCGCGAGTTCGCCGTGCGCGTCACGGAGGCGGGGCTCGCCACCGTGCTCTTCATCTACTCGCGCGACGGACAGCTCACGCGCAAGGTTGACCTCTCGGCCACCGGGCTGACTTCAATCGTCGCGCTCACGCACTTCGGTGCGCCGCGCGGCGACTTCGGCGCGGGACGTTTCCTCGTCCTCGACGGCCCGCTCACGAACGCCGACCCCGTCACGAACCGCGCGGTCGTCACCGACCTCGACGGCAACCTTCTCTCCGAGTTCGACACGCGCAAGCGCCTCGGCGTGCTCAACCCGGGGGACGTGGCGGAGATCACCACGGGCGAGAACGCCGGCGCGCTCTCGATCATCGACCGTTCGAGCAACGAGCTGGTCGTCTTCGGACTCAACTAAGAATTTGAAATTCCGAAGTGGGGCCTCACTGACGCTCGGGCGTGCGGCGGGGGAGCCAGAGGCGGAAGCAGCTCCCCTTCCCGGGCTTGGACTCGACGGTGAGCGCGCCGCCGAGCGCCTCGGCCAGCGTCAGCGAGATGGCAAGGCCGAGCCCCGCCCCGCGCCCCGGGTCTTTGGTGGTGAAGAAAGGGTCGAAGACGCGCGCCAAGGTCTCGGGCGGGATGCCCGGGCCTGTGTCCGCGACCTCGACGCGCACGCGCTCGCCGTCGAGCAGCGTCGAGACGCGCACGGCGCCGTCCGGCCCGGCCGCGTCGAGCGCGTTGGAGAGGAGGTTATCTAAAATCTGTCGCACCATCGCCTCGTCGGTGGCGACCTCGCCGACCGAAGGGTCGGTCTCGACCTCGACGCGGACGCCGCCCTCCGCGCGCCCCCTCCGCTCGAAGAGCTGCGCGGCCTGCGCGATGACGCGGTTGAGGTCTACCGGGTCGCGGCGCGCGCGCTTCTGGCGCGAGAGGTCGAGCAGGCCGCGCGTGATCTGCTTGCAACGCAGGGCCTGCCGGACGATCTCTTCGAGGTAGTAGTCCCACTGCCTCTCTTCGGCCGCGCGCGCCGTCGCCGGGTCTGACTTCACGTCGCGCAGCGTCGCCTCGGCACAGGTGGTGATGGCGGCGAGCGGGTTGTTAATCTCGTGCGCGACGCCCGCCGCCAACTGCCCGATGGTCGCGAGCCGGCGCGAACGGGCGAGCTGCTCCTGCACCTCCGCCAGAGTCGTGATGTCGCTCCACGTAATCACGCTCCAAGAGGAAGGAGTCTGGAATCCGGGTTGAAGCG
Organism: Pyrinomonadaceae bacterium; assembly: GCA_045807865.1. Classification (GTDB taxonomy): domain Bacteria; phylum Acidobacteriota; class Blastocatellia; order Pyrinomonadales; family Pyrinomonadaceae; genus QHXN01. The sequence continues at coordinate 41,190 of JBJMGP010000083.1, read as the reverse complement.
AGTCGCCCTGTTTTGACCCCGGACTCCAGACCTCCGGCTCCAGGCTCGAAAGCGGCGCGACGGCGACGAGGTAACGGCGGCCGTCCTCGGCCTGTAGCTCGAAGGAGCTGGTCGTGCGGGGCGTGCCCGGGCGCATGTGGTAGGCGGCGGCGCGCTCGCCGAACAGGCGCGCGAACGCCTCGGCGCAGGACATGCCGGCCACGTCCGACGGGTGGAGGCTCATCGCCTCGGCCGCGGCCATGTTGCAGCGCACGACGCGCATCAGGTCGTCGTGGACGATGATGCCGTCGGGGATGGCGTCGAAGGTCTGCTCCCAGACGCGCTTCGCGGCGCCGAGCGTGTCGAGCAGGCGCGAGTTGTCGAGCGCGAGCGCGGCCATGTCGGCCAGACCCTCCAACTGCTGCCGCTCCTCCGCGGTGAAGCGGTGGTGCTCGCGGTAGCCGACGGCGAGGAGGCCGAGGCTCTCGCCGCGTGCGCGCAGCCGCGCGATGGCGAGGTCGCGCACGCCCTCGGCGCTGTGGAGCGGGAACTCGCTCTCGGGCAGATCGCCCGCCAGCCCGCGCACCTCGAAGATGGGCTCGTTCTCTTCGCGGTCGAAGGCGGCGGCGCGCTCGGCGAACTCGCCACGCACGGGGATCACGACCTCAAGGGTGGACGAGGCGTTGCGGAAGCCGCTCGCCGCGAGCCAAGTGATGGTGCGCTCAGCCTCTGAGAAGCTGGCGATGCTGGCCGTGTCGGCGCGCAGGATGCGCCTGACGGTCTCGACCACCGTGTCGAGCGTGGCCGCGCCCTCGGCGCGCCCGCCCCTCTTGCTGCTCTCTCTGCTCTCAGCCATCTCGCCCTTATCTTGCCAGAATCGAAGGCCAAAGTCTTTTATACGTTCCCCGCGCAAGAGAGTTTAAGACGCCCGGCGCCGTCGGGGCCGCGTCATAATTTTCTTTCACCTGACGCAGCCGCCCCGCCCACCCGCAGTGGCATTTGACGCGCACCCCTCTGTTTTCCCGGGAGAGATTGACGGCACACACCTTGCCAAAGCAGCCGGTGTGGGTGTTGCAGTTATGAACCTCGATCACCATTTAACGCAGAGCGAGAAGGATGCCAGGAGGTTGCTCGTCATGAAGAGAGTGTTGGAAGTTCTGGGGTGGCTCACGGCGGTCGCCCTCTTCGCGTTCGCCAGCCACGCGGTCTTCGCGCGGCAGCAGCCGCAGATCAACGTCGTCGTGCGCCAGCCGCAGAGCCCGGAGGAGCGCGTCTCCGACGAGTACGAAGAGAAGCGTTTGCGCGAGGCGGCCGAGGAGGAGTTCGCCAGAGAGCACTCGGAGAAGCTCGCGGTCAAGAGCCCGCGGGCGCTGCTCGCACGCGCGCACACGCTCTACGTCCGCTCGGGCACGTCCTACTTCGAGCCCGTGCAGCTCCAGAACGAGCTGCGCAAGCGCGACGAGTTCGACGCGTGGGGCTTGCTCATCCTCGACGAGTACAAGAAGAGTGAGGTGGCCGACCTCCTCATCGAAGTGGGTCGGCCGCTCTTCACCTTCACCTTCACCTACAAGGTCACAGACCGCGCGACGGGCCTGCTCCTCGCCTCGGGCAAGGTCACGGCCTTCGACGGCAACGCGGCCGCACCCGACCTCGCGCGCCGCATCATCAAAGACATTCGCGCGGCCCGCGGCGGGACGGAAGAGGGGGAGAAGAAGAACTAAGGGCGCGCGTAAGGCAAGCCCGAACCGCCGCGCGAGCTGCGGCGGCGACGGATTCACGACCGAAGTCTGAGGAGGGACGGCATGACGAAGGAGATCATCTCCATGGTGGCGGCGCTCGTGCTGCTGGCGGCGGCGGCGCCGTCCGCTGCGCTCGGACAGAGCGCCCGGGACGCTCGGCGCAGGGAAGAGGTCGTAACGCATCTGAAGAAGGCGCGGTCGGAAAACCGCCGCGTGATTCTCAGGTTCAAAAACGGCGCGGACGTGGCCGGCAGGGTCGGCGAGTTGCGCGAGAAGGGCTTCACCTTCGAGCCCGACAAAGAGGAAGATGCGAACGACCTGCAGAGCATGGGCGCGACCGCCGCCATCTTCTACGAAGAGATCAAGAGCGTGGAGCACCCTTCGAAGGTGAGGAAGTTTTTCAAGGGTGTCCGCTACGGGCTCCTGGGGGCCGGGGGGACTGTCATCTTCCTGCCGTACGTCGCCGTGATGGCGCTGCTCGGGCGCGATATCTGCTGCTGAAGCGAGACCACTACCGACCCCATCGAGATAACAAAGGGCGGCCACGTTCAGCGCGGCCGCCCTTTAATTTTCCGTTGACAGTGGTCTCCTTCAGCCGGCCCTCGGCGCGGCGGCGCGCACCTCTTCTGAAACGCCAGCCTCGTACTTCTTGAAGTTCTCGTTGAAGCGGCGGGCGAGGTCGCGCGCCTTCTCGTCGTAGCGCGCCGCGTCAGCCCAGGTGCCGCGCGGCTGAAGAACTTCCGCAGGCACTTCTGGGCACGTCACAGGAACGTGGACGCCGAAGACCGGGTCGGGGCGCGTCTCGACCTGCGCCAGCGAGCCGTTAAGGATGGCGCGGATCATGGCGCGCGTGTGCCTGATCTTCATGCGCGAGCCCTCGCCGTAAGGGCCGCCCGACCAGCCCGTGTTGACGAGCCAGCAGTCGGCCTTGTGCTCCTGAATCTTCCTGCCGAGCAAGTCCGCGTAGACGCCCGGGTGCAAGACCATGAAGGGCGCGCCGAAGCAGGTCGAGAAGGTCGCCTGCGGCTCGGTCACGCCGCGCTCGGTGCCCGCGACCTTGGCTGTGTAGCCGGAGAGGAAGTGATACATCGCCTGCTCGGGGCTGAGCTTCGCCACGGGCGGCAGCACGCCGAAGGCGTCGGCCGTCAGCATGATGATGTTCGAGGGGTGGCCGGCGTAGCCCTCGGGCACGATGTTCGGGATGGAGGTCAGAGGGTAGGCCGCGCGCGTGTTCTCGGTGCGCGAAGCGTCGTCCAGATCAGGGATGCGCGTCGAGGGGTCGAAGACGACGTTCTCCATGACGGTGCCGAACATGCGCGTCGTGCGGTAGATGTCCGGCTCGGCCTCCGCGGAGAGCTTGATGACCTTGGCGTAGCAGCCGCCCTCGAAGTTGAAGACGCCGTCGTCACTCCACCCGTGCTCGTCGTCGCCGATGAGCCGGCGCTCGGGGTCGGCGCTCAGAGTCGTCTTGCCCGTCCCCGAGAGTCCGAAGAAGACCGCCACGTCGCCCGCCTCTCCGACGTTCGCCGAGCAGTGCATCGACATCACGGCGCGCTGCGGCAGAAGGTAGTTGAGAATCGAGAAGACCGACTTCTTCGTCTCTCCCGCGTAACTGGTTCCGCCGATGAGGACGAGGCGTTGCGCGAAGTCCATCAGGATGAAGGTCTCGGAGCGCGTGCCGTCCGCGGCGGGGTCGGCCTTAAAACTCGGGAGGTTGACGACGGTGAACTCGGGCTCGTGCTTCCCCGCCTCGCCGCGGTCGTCGTTGATGAACATCGTGCGCGCGAAGAGCGAGTGCCAGGCGAGTTCGGTGACGACGCGCACGGGCAGGCGGTAGCGCGGGTCGGCGCCGGCGTAGGTGTCCTGCACGAACAACTCGCGGGTCGAGGCGTGGCGCATCATGCGTTCGCGCAGGCGGTCAAACGCGCCTTGCGGAAACTCCTTGTTGACCTCACCCCAGAAGACCTTCTCCTCGGACGAGGGCTCGCGGACGATGGCCTTGTCCTTGGCGGCACGCCCCGTGTGCTCACCCGTGTCCACGAGCAGCGCCCCGTGCGCCGAGATGACGCCCTCGCCGCGGCGCGCGACGATCTCATAAAGCTCGGGGGTGTTCAGATTCCAGTAGACATCCGACTGGGGGCGGATGCCGACGGCGTCTAAGCCCACGTCGCTGCGCCGGCGCCCGTGCTCGCGCGCGACCGTCTGTTTAATGGCGGCCATAAGTTCTCCTATGAAGAAAAGGCCGTGAACCGTGACGAGTGAAAGGCAGCCCTTTCCTGTCACGGTTTACGGTTCACGCTCGCTTTGTTGACCTCTTGAACAAATTCGGGGCCGACGCACGACAGGAGCGCATGCCGGCGGCGTGCGGCGGCGGCGCTCCTGTGGCGGTGGCTGACTAGAGTATGGCCCCGTCGGCTATAACTGCTTGTCCTTCTCCCGTCGCTCTTCGACCAGCTCACGTAGCGCCACGGCGAGGTCGCGCGCGGCGCGCTCCAGGCGGTCGGCGCAGGCCTCCAGCTCGTCCACGCCGCCGGGGCTCGTGCGCGCAGCCACCGCGGCCAGCGCGTCCTCGGTCTGCAAGTTGAGCCGTTCCGCCGCCGACTGCACCTCTTGCTCCGCGCGCGTGAGCGGCTTCGAGGGAGAAGTTGAACCTTTTGTACTCACTGAAATCAGCCCTGCTTGTCCGATGGGATTGCTCGGCCCGCGGCGGCCACCCGGCCCCGCCCGACCCGCGCGCCCTTGGAGTTCTCAGCGCGCCCGACAAAGATAACAGAATGAGTTCGACTCCGCCATCTCTTACACCATCCCGCCCGCAGATTTCAAGGAAGCATGCCGTCCGTCTTTTGCCTTCGGCCGCGGGTTTTGTTATTCGTGAAGTGATGAGCGAGATACCCGGCAGGGAGGAGTTCACGGCCCAGGAGTGGCGCGTCGTCGAGACGCACCGCACCCCCGCGAGCATGCAGCGCCTGCTCACGGGGATGCGTTACAACCGCGAGCGCGAGGGGCCGACGCTGCGCAGCTTCCGCGAAGTAATGCGCCGCGGCGAGGCGCACTGTCTCGAAGCGGCGCTCGTCGCGGCCGTCATCCTCGAACAGCACGGCTACCCGCCGCTGCTCTTAAGCCTTGAGTCGCAGGACAAGCTCGACCACGTCATCTTCGTCTTCCGCCGAAGGGGGCGCTGGGGGTCTGTGGCGCGCTCGCGCGACCTCGGGCTGCACGGCCGCCGCCCGGTCTTCCGCAGTCTGCGCCACCTCGCCTACAGCTACTTTGAGCCCTACGTCGACACGACGGCGCGCATCACCGGTTACGGCCTGGCGAGCATGTACGAGCTGGGCGGCTACGACTGGCGCTTCTCGCCGCGCAACGTCTGGAAGGTCGAGCGCCACCTGCAAGTGATTCCGCACAAGCCGCTCCCCTCCTCCGAGCGTCGCTACCGACAGCTCCTCGCCCGCTACGAAAACTTCCACGCGCGCCACCCCGACCGCGCTCCCGACTACTTTGACAGCCGCGTGACGTGGATGCGTTGAGAGCGCGTGAATCTCCCGTGAAAGATGAGTGCGGGGCGTGCCCTCCCCAGTGCACGCCCCGCGTCCGTGGGCACAAGCGACGTGACCCCGGCCCGAACTGCGAAAGCTACCGGGGCCGCCGTGCCGAGGGTGATTATCCGCGCCGCGTAAATTTCCGCGACGCGGGCAACAACAGCGCGTGCGCGTGTCGTGTGCCTCGGGTGCCTGTGTCTCTCCCAACCCCCGCGCGTGTGGCTAACCACATTGACCGTTGGCCGTCCCCGGGCGATTGTTACCCGGGCCGGTCTGAAAGGGATGAGGAGGAGGCGTGATGAAAGTGATGGAGGCTTTGACAAGGCTCGTCATCGCGACGAGCAGGTTCGGTGATTATCTTCTCAGCAGGAAGGTCAGCAGCATCATCGTCGCAACGCTCGCCCTCGGCTGCGGCGCGGGTCTCGCCTATGCATTGAAGGGTGAGCCGGTGTCGCCGCGCGCCGCCCCGACGGCCATGTCGTGCGGCGTCCCGGAACAGGCCGAGGTCAGCATACGCGACACGCCCAAAGACGAAGCCGAGGAGGAAGACCCCGTCATCGACCAGGGCAGTTACGAGAACTACGTGTACGGCTACTCCGTCAAACTCCCCGCTGGCATGGTCGGCATGGGCGCGCCGCCGCCCGCGCCGCAGCACGGGTTCGGCATCGACCTCGACCACCCGCGCTCGACCGACTGGATTCACGAGCCGGATTTCCCAAAGTCCTACATCTACGTTGACGGGTGCTACAACTCGATGGAGTACGCGGGGGTGGACGACGCCGTCAAGTCACACCTGAGTTTCCTCCGCGGGAAGGGGAAGCACGTCCGCGTGGTGAGCAGGACGGCGACGAGCCTCGGCGGCCTGCGCGCCGTGCGCGCCGTCGCGCACTACGAGGAGGACGGGACGGAGATGGTGAGCGACTCGGTCGTCGCCCTCGGCGGCGAGGCGGAGGCCGTCTTCACGCTCGCCCTGAGCACCCCGCTCTCAAAGTACGAGCGGGACAGGCCCACCCTCGAAGCGTTGCAGAAGAGCTGGTGTTTACAACCCGTCGAGTGAGGCTGCACAATGTGTCGCGTGAGTTAAAGAAGTCTCTTCGACGCCGACCCGCCTATGCCCATCCTGATCGCAGAGGACAACGTCGCGCAGCGGCGCTACCTGAGGGAGTTGCTGGAGCGCGAGTTCGCCGCGCACGCCCCGGTCATTGAGGCCGCCGACGGCGAGGAGGCCGTCAGCCGTGCGCTGAAAGAGCGCCCCGAGCTGTGCGTCTTCGACATCCAGATGCCGCGGCTGTCGGGCGTCAAGGCGGCGCGCGCCGTCTGGCGCGACTTCCCCTCGGCGCGCATCATCTTCTGGACGCAGTTCGCGCACGAGGTCTACATCAACGAGCTGCGCAAGATCGTCCGCTCGGTCGAGCCGCAGCCCGCCTACGGCTTCATCCACAAGAACAACCCCGAGAGCCGCTTCCTGCGCTTCGTCGCCGCCGTGCTCGAAGACGGCGCGGACATGATCGACCCGGCCTTCAAGGACTCCTTCAAGCGTCCGCTCCTCACCGAGTTCGAGGCCGAGGCGCTCTACTACCTCGCGCTCGGCCTGTCGAACTGGGCCATCGCGCGCAAGTGCGCTCTCTCCTTGCGCGGGGTCGAGAGCCGGCTCGCCACGCTCTACGAGAAACTCTTCGTCTCCCTCCCCGAGGGCACGCCGCACGAGGCGTATGACAAGCTCGCCTACAACATGCGCACGCGAGCCTTCTTCGAGGCGCTCCGGCGCGGCCTCATCAACTCCGACGAGCTTGAGAAGGCCGCCGCCGACCTCGAACACTGGATCGAACGCGACCGCAAGCGCTTCCTCGACGAACCGCACAAGCAGTGAAGGCACGAGGCACAAGGCACAAGGCACAAGTTAAAAGGGAGATGGCCGCGCGGCTTGTCTTCCTTTTTGCCTTGTGCCTTGTGCCTTGTGCCTTGTGCCTTGAGCGGGCGAGTTCGCAGAAAGAGACCGCGACGCAGCCGACGAGCCTGCACCGTTGGGGCGCGGTGACGCTGTTCCACGGGCTGCCCTCGGATCAGGTGCGCGCGGTGGCGCAGGACGCCGAGGGGGTGATGTGGTTCGGCACCGACGCCGGGCTCGCGCGCTACGACGGCCGCCGCGTGCAGTCGGTGACGAGCGAGGGACTGGCGGGGCCGCGCGTGCACGCGCTCGCCGTGGGTTCGGACGGCTCGCTGTGGGCCGGCGCCGGCAGCGGCGCGTACGTCCGCCCGCCCGGCTCGCAGGAGTTCCGGCGCGTCGAGGAGGTGCGCGGCAAGTCCGTGCTCTCGGTGGCCGTCGCGGACGAGCCCGGGCGCGCGCTGATCTCGACCGGCGACGGGCTCGTCTTCGACTGCCGCCTCGACGCCCACGGTTCGCCGTCGGCGCGTCAACTGGGCGAGCGCCTGACGGTCGCGGCGGGCAAGGCGCAGTCCGTCGAGCTGTCGAGCATCGCGCAGGCGGGCGGGCTGATAGTCGTCGGCACGCGCGGACGCGGACTGATGACTTTGGAGCCGGGCGGCGAGGCGAAGGAGCTTGCGGCGAAGCCCCGCGCCTTCTACGTCGAGGCGCTGGCGCGCGACTCGGCGGGCACCCTCTTCTTCGGCGCGCAGACCTCGGGCGCGGACAGTGGCCTCTACAAGGTCGAGGTCCCGACGGACAAGCCGGAGGTTGCACTGCGGCCGTCGAAGGTCGCGGGCATCGCGACGGGCAAGGTGACGGCGCTCGCCGCCGCGCCGGGCGGAGAGTTGTACGCGGGCACCGAAGCGCGCGGCGTCTTCCGCCTGCTCGGGGGGCGCGTCGTCGAGCGCTTCACGTTCGCGGGGACAGCCGGGGGTCTTCGCTCCGACACGGTCAACGCCGTCTTCGTGGATCGAGAGGGCGTCGTGTGGTTCGGCACGCCGCGCGGCGTCTGCCGTTACGACCCGCGCGGCGTGCGCGTCGAGCAGCTCTCGCCGGAGACGGAGTCGAACTTCATCCGCACGCTCTACCGCACCCCCTCGGGGCGACTGCTCGCGGGCACGAGCCGCGGGCTCTTCGCGCGCGACGAGGCGGGCGGCGCCTGGCGCGAGGTCGCGGAGGTCGCGGGCAAGACCGTCCACTCGGTCGCCGAGGACAGCCGCGGGCTGCTGCTCGTCGGCACGAACGCGGGGCTCTTCGTCGGGTTGCAGACCGACGGCCTCAGGGAGAAGTCGCCCGTGCGTCTCGCGCCCGAGGAGAAGGCGCCCGGCGCGGGCGCCGAGGATGAGAAGCCGCACGAAGGCGACGGGCAGGAGCCACCCGTAGAAGATGAGAACCGCGTCGACGGGAGCGAGAAGAGGCTCGAAAGCGCCGAGCCGGGTGAAGCAGGTAAGCCCGCAAGCAAGAGCAAGGATGGCGCGCCGACCGACGCGAAGGGCGCGGAGGCGGCGCAGGCGAAGAAGGTTGCGGAGCCCGCTTTGAGCGGCAGCGTGCGCGCCATCGCGCGCTTCGCGGGCGGCGTCTACGTCGCCTCCTTCGGGCGCGGGCTCGAACGCTTCCTCGGCCCCGGAAGGCGCGAGCTGGTCTGGCCGCGCGCGGGTCAGGACGAGCGCGGCCGCGACGTCGTCAGCCTCTACGCCGACGAGTCGCGTGGCCGCCTCTGGGTGGGCACGGCCAACGCCGGCGTCTTCTACTTCGACGGCTCGACCGTCAAAGCCGAACCCGCGCTCGCGCCGATAGAGCGCAGCACCGTGTGGGGCGTCTCTTACGCCGAGGGATGGCTCTGGCTCGCCACCTCACGCGGCCTCTACGCGCTCGGCCCCGATGGTAAGTTCGTCGAAGCCGTCGGCGGCGTAGACGTGCGCGCCGTCGTGGCCTCGGAAGGGGGCGGCGCGCCGCGGGCGTGGTGCGCGACCGCGGGCGTGGGCCTCGTGCGCGTCATGATTGACGAACAGTTCGGGGCCATCGCTTCGCGCCTCGGCACCGAGCAGGGCTTGCCGACCGACAACGCCTTTGCCGTGCTGCGCGTGCAGGGCGCGGCAGCCGAGACGCTCCTCGTCGGCACGACGCGCGGGCTCGCGCGCTACGAGCCGGGGACGCTTGCACCGGTACTGAGGCTCGTGCGCGTCACCTCTTCGCGCGCCATCCAGCCGGAGGAGTTGCAGGGCGGGGCGCTCAGGCTACAGTACCCGCAGAACGGGCTCGCGTTGGACGTGGCGGCCGCGGCGAGCCGCACCTTCCCCGAACAGTTCTTCTACGCCTACACGCTGCGCGACGCGAAGGGGCGGGTCGTCAAACAGAAACTCTCGCGCGACTCGCAGTTCCAGGCCGAGTCGCTCGCGGCCGGCGCCTACACCGTCACGGCGCGCTCCTACACCATCGACCTCGTCCCTTCGGACACGCTGGTGCTCAACTTCGAGGTGGCGCGCGCGCCCTTCCCGCGCACCATCGTCGCGCTCTCCGTGCTGCTCGCCATCGCGGCGGTCGCGCTCGTCTGGGCGCTCCTGCAACACCGGCGCGTCGTGCGCAGCCGGGAGGAGCTGCGCGAGGCCAACCACCAGCTCGCCGCCGCGCGCCTGCAACTCGCCAGCGAGGCCGAGGCCGAGCGCCGTCGCATCGCGCGCGACCTCCACGACCAGACGCTCGCAGACCTGCGCCGACTCCTCCTGCTCACCGACGAGATGCAGCAGCCGGGGGCGACCACACAGGGCGCGCTCGTTACTACGACGACGGGGACGACGGGGGCCACGGGGACGACGGGCACCGCGGTCGCCGACGCGCCTCGCCTGCGCGCGGAGATCGAGTCCATCTCGCAGGAGGTGCGGCGCATCTGCGAAGACCTCTCGCCGTCCGTGCTTGAGAACGTCGGCTTCGCCGCCGCGCTCGAATGGGCCGTCGCCTCGGCCTGCGCGCAGCAGCCGGCCGCGCACAGGTTCGCTTACGACTTCGTCTGCGACGAAGACCTCGAAGAGCGTCTGGCGCTGGCGCCCGGCGTGCAGATGCAGGTCTACCGCATCGTGCAGGAGGCCGTGAGCAACGTCTGCCGTCACGCGGAGGCCGGCCGCGTCTCTCTGAGCGTGCACCTCGACGACGCGGGCGACTTCCTGCTCAAGCTCTCGGACGACGGCCGCGGCTTCGACGCCGACCACAAGCGCGCGCTCAAAGGGCGCGGCCTCGCCGGCATCCGCGCGCGCGCCTCGCTCATCGAGGCCGAGGCCGGCTGGGCGCGGCGCGAAGGCGGCGGCACGCTCTTCACCCTGCGCAAGCACGCGGCCGCCCGCCCCGCCCCGCCCGAGCGCGGCACACCGCCGGCCTGACAAAAAGCTCTTCGGCACCTCACGCCTTTCGTGTTAATCTCTGCGCCGTTTCCCCGCGGAGTGTCGCCCGAACTTCCGAATCCTATGACGCACACAGCACGACGCCTCTTCAGATCGCTGCTCCTCTCCTCTGCCCTGACGGGCGGCCTGCTGCCCGCGCCCCTTGCGCTCGGCCGGCAGGACCCGCCGCGACCGCCGCAGGACGCCGCCGCCACGCCGGACGACGAAGAGATCGTCCGCATCGAAACGGAGTTGATTCAGACCGGCGTGATGGTCTTTGACAAGGCGGGCAAGTTCGTCGAAGGGCTCCGGCAGGAGGACTTCGAGCTGACGGTCGAAGGCAACCCGAGACCCATCTCCTTCTTCGACCGCGTCGCGGGCGCACCGTCGTCCGTACCGGCGCCGGCGCGCGCATCCCGGACACCCGCGCCGAACGTCATGACGGCCGCCGCGCCGCGCGAGGCGCGGACGGTCATCCTCTTCGCGGACGACCTGCACCTCAGCTTCGAAGACCGCAAGCGCGCGCGCGACCTCATCAAGCACTTCATCGACGAGGAGCTGGCCGACGAGGACATGGCGGCCGTCGTGTCGAGCAGCGGCCGCGTCGGCTTCCTGCAACAGTTCACCGACAACAAAGACGTGCTGCGCGCGGCGACGGCCCGCCTCGGCGACGACAACCTCAGGGATGCCAGCGACCGCCTGCGGCCGCCGATGGCCGAGTACCAGGCGCTGCTCATCGACCGCTACGACCCGGATGTGACGAAGAAGTTCGCCGCCGCGATCATTCAGGAGGGGCTGGCGTTCGACGAGGACGACGCCACCCAGCAGGCGCGCTCGCGCGCGCGTCTCATCCTCCAGACGGCCGCCCTCGTCGCGCGCCGGACCTACACGGCGCTGGAGCAGGCCCTGCGCCGCTCGGCCCAGCTCCCCGGCCGCAAGATCGTCCTCTTCATCTCGGACGGCTTCCTGCTCGACACCGCCAACACCGACTCTTCGCAACGCCTGCGCCGCATCACCGACGCCGCCGCGCGCGCCAACGCCGTCGTCTACACGTTCGACGCGGTCGGGCTTGAGGCCAGGCCGCCCGATGGGGCGGGGCCTGGGGGCTTCCGCGTGCAGGCGGGCTCGCGCTTCGAGATGCAGGACCCGCTCGCCTACGTCGCCAAGGAGACCGGCGGGCGCTTCTTCAAAAACCACAACGACATGCGCCCGAACGTCTCGCAGGCGCTGGCCGAGGCCTCGCGCTACTACCTGCTCGCGTGGCGCCCCGACCCGGAGCTGCGCGGCGGCAAGGACAGGCTGCGCCGCATCGAGGTCAAGGTGAAGGGGCGGCCCGAGCTGACGGTGCGCCTGCAGAGCGGCTACTTGCAGGAGGAGTCGAAGGAGACGCAGCAGATCGCGGCGAACACCGATTCGAAGAACGTGAAGACAGCGGCCGCGAAGGCGCCGCCGCTCAGCCCCGAGCAGGAGCAGCTTCGCACGGCGCTCAACTCGTTCGCGCCGCAGGCGGGGCTGCCGACCTCTCTCTCGGTCAACTACCTTGAGTCCGAAGGCGGCGGCCTGCTCACGGCGGCGGTGAAGGTCGAGGGCTCGGCCGTCAGCTTCACGCGCGAGGGCGATCAGGTCAAGGCGGACGTGGAGGTGGTCGGCGTCGTCTACGACTCGAAGGGCAAGGCGGAGGAGACCTTCAGCCGGCGCCTGTCGCTGAACGCGCCGGCGTCGCACTTCGAGGCCGGGCACACGCCGGACGTCTACTACAACTACCAGAAACAGCTCGCGCCCGGACTGCACCAGATGCGCGTGGCGACGCGCGACATGAAGACGGGGCGCGTGGGCAGCGCCACGCAGTGGGTCGAGGTGCCCGACCTCTCGAAGCGCAAGCTCGCGCTGAGCAGCCTGCTCGTAGCCGAGACGCGCGCCGAGGCCGCGCGGCGTTTGACCGACCCGGCCAGCGCCGCCAGGAGCGAGGCACCGCTTGAACCGGCCGCGGCCGAGTTCAGCGTTGACCGGCGCTTCGACCGCACGTCGGCGCTCCGCTACGTCCTCTTCATCTACAACGCGCGCGGCGGCGCGGGCGCCGCGCCGGACGTGACCTTGCAGACGCAGCTCTTCCGCGGCAACAGCGAGGTCTTCACCGCGCCGCCCAGGCGCGTCTCGCCGGAGGGGCAGGAGGCGGGGCGGCTCGCCTACGCGGCCGAAGTCCCGCTCGCAGGTCTGCCGGCCGGCCGCTACTCGCTCCGCGTTACGGTCAACGACCGCGCGGCCAAGGCCACCGCCACGCAGCGCGTGAGCTTCATGGTTAAATGAAGCGCGTGCGTCGAGCGCCGCTCCGCGGCAGTTTACTTCGGAGTCAGAGGAGAAAGACTTAGTGCCCGAGTTCATCGAAGCCCCGTCGGTCGTGGAGGCCGCGGGCAACAAGCCGAAGATCATCGAGGAGTACGTCGGCCGCGTGAACACCGGCGGCGGGCAGTTGAGCGTCGCGCGGATGCGCAGCCCCGGCGGCTGGGAGGAGCCCGGCCAGCGCCCCGAGTTCGACGAGTACACGGTCGTGCTGCGCGGCATGCTCCGCGTCAAGACCGAGTCCGAGACTTTCGACGTGCGCGCCGGGCAGGCCGTCGTCACGCGGCGCGGCGAGTGGGTGCAGTACAGCACGCCCGAGGAGGAGGGCGCCGAGTATGTCGCCGTCTGCCTGCCCGCCTTCTCGCCCGACACCGTCCACCGTGACCAATAAGAATTTCAAATTGTCTTCTCAATAGAGAGGCTAAAGACGACCATGAAACTCTTCAAACTGCTCCTAGTATGCGCCGGCTCGGCCGCGCTCCTGTCGCTCGCGTGCGGCCGTCTCGGCAAGACGGGGGGCGAGCCCGCGTCGAACACGGCGGCCAACACAAACGCGTCGCGTGCGAGCGCCACCCCTTCAACTTCATCCAATACGGCCGAGCCCGTGACCGGCGTCGAGAAGGTCAAGCCCGCGCCCGGCACCGGCAACGTGCAGGGCAAAGTGCTCTACAACGGCCAGCCCGTCGAGGGCATCGAGGTCAAGCTCTGCGAGAAGTTCAACCGGTACTTCGGCGGCTGCACGGGCAAGACCTACACGGCGAAGACGGACGCCGACGGCGACTACGTCGTCGCGAACGTCCCGCCGGCGACCTACGAGGGGCTGATGGCTCGCGTCTTCGACACCGACGATTACATCTTCGCGACGACCGGCATCGCGGGGCTCAGCTCGGCCAAGTACGAGGTCGCGGCCGACAAGACGCTCTTCGTCCGCCCGACGAACCTCTTCAAGTCCGACCTCAAGGTGCTCAACCCGAAGGCCGGCTCGAAGGTGAGCGCGCAGGGGCTGGAGCTGAAGTGGCAGGAGTACCCCGGGGCGGCCTACTACAAGCTCAGCCTCTACCCTTCGGAAGGCTCCGTCACGTCGCCCTACATCGGGCAGCGCGTCGAGGCGACGACCTTCCCGGCCGAGAAGCCGCTCCCGAAGGGCGAGTACCGCATCCAGCTCGAAGCTTACAACGACTCCGACCAGAAGATCGCCGAGAGCGCGAGCGACATCAAGTTCACCGTCACCGACGGCTCTTGAAGTCGCGGGCCGAAGGTTCCTGATGGCAGGCAGGGGATTTAAAGAGGGCTGGATGTCGGTGGACGGCGGCGCCGACCCGCGTCACTACGTCCACCTGATGGACGTGGCGCGCGGCGGGCACGACGACGACCCCACGCAGTACCACGGCGTCTTCGAAGCGTTGTCTGTCGTCGAGGGCGAGCGCGTCCTCGACGTGGGCTGCGGGACGGGCGGCGCCGCGCGCGCCCTGGCCGCGACCGTCCCCGGCGTGGGGCGCCTCGTCGGGCTCGACTTGAGCGAGACGATGCTCGCGGAGGCACGCGCGCGCACCCCAAAGTCGGAGGCGGTGGTGCCCGTCGAGTTCGTTTCGGGCGACGCGCACCGGATGCCCTTCCCCGACGACTCGTTCGACGCGGCCTACGCGCTACGCGTCTTCGAGATCATCGGCGAGCCGAGCCGCGTGCTCTCGGAGATGGTACGCGTGCTGCGGCCGGGCGGGCGCCTCTTCGTCAACGGCATCGACCTCGACGCCTGGGCCATCGACTCCTCCTCGCGCGAGGTGACGCGCAAGGTCATCCACCACGCCTGCGACTTCGAGACGAACGGCTGGGTCGGGCGCCAGCTCCCCGGCTGGTGCAGAGCCCTGGGACTGACGGACGTGTGCGTCAAGCCCGTCGCCGTCGCCCTCACCGAGTTCGACACGCTCTACGAAATCTGCCTGCGCACCTTCGTCGAGAACGCCGCGGCGGCCGGCGCCGTCACCGCCGTAGAGGCCGCGCGCTGGGTCGAAGACCTCCGCGAGCGCGGCCGCCGCGGCCTCTTCTTCAGCAGCCAGACCTTCTTCCGCGTCTCCGCCCGCAAACCCTGAGACGTTTGCGCAATCATTGCACCCAGCCGTAGCCGGCGCCCGTCCAGTAGAGGAAGCCGGGTGCGCCGCCGACTCTTTCGTGAAGCACGTCGCCGAGCAGGCGCAGCCGTCTTTCGCGCGCGGCGGCCTGCGCCTCGGCGCGGCGCTCGGGCCGCAGCTCTTCGCCCGCCACGTTCTTGAGCAGGAAGGTCTGCTGCGCCTCGGGGTTGCGCCAGCCCGCCTCCTTGTAGCCGTGGACGACGACGAGCAGCGCGTCAGCGGCCTCGATCTGCGGGCGCGCGTGCGGCGCGAGCTTCTGCACGCCCTGATGCGGGTCGAACCGGCGCGGGTCGGGCGGGATGATGGTGTGTGGGTCTGAGACGATCCAGTTCGCGACCTCGTCGTTGACCTCGCCGAGGCGTCCCGGTGCGGGGCGCGCCCGGACGATGATGTCTTCGGAGCCGTCGCCGTTGAAGTCGCCGACAGCTCCGGCCGCGCGCTCGTCAAACACGACCGCCCCCTTGTAAACACGCTCGACCGTGGCCCGCGCCTCCTGCGGGTTGGGCGGTGACGACTGCGACTGCGGCGGCGCTGCATCTGACGGCGGCGCCTGCGCGGCGGGTGTCCGGGGCGCGGCGGCGCGCTGCTCTTCCTTCGCCGGCTCGGGCGCGGCACACGCGCAGAGCGAAACGCAGAGCGCGAGCAGGCAGAGCGCGCCCGTCTTCGTTCGTCTCCTCATCTCGGTTCGCATCTCCGTCGATAAAGATTTCGAGAGGATGAAGAACTCCGGGGCGGGCGGCCGTCCACCCGCCCCGGAAGTCGTTTGTATAACGTCGCCGCCTCCACCCTCGCCTCAGAGCGATTGGAGGAAGGTGACGAGCTGGTTCCGCTGCGTGGCCGAGAGCGAGCGGAAGTTGTTGATGACGCCGGTGGCCTCGCCCGCGTGGCGGAGGATGGCCTCGGTGCGGTTGGTCGTCTCGCCGTCATGCATCAGGCGGCCGCGCGTGCGCATGCCCCAGAGCGGCGCGGTGCGCAGCTTGTCGGCCGTGGACTGCCCGCCGTTCTGCACGATGCCGTCGCCGGTGCCGACGTTGTGCATCAGGAAGTCGCTGAACGGGTGGATGATCTTGCTGCCGAGCGCGGCCGGCACGGTGAACGCCCCGCCGTTGATAGAAGTGCCGGCCGGAGCGGTCGTGATGTTGCGCGTGTGGCAGATGGCGCAGCCTATCGCGTTGAAGAGGTTGTCGCCGGCCGCCACGTCGTTAAGGTTCAGGCCGAACGTGTCGCGCGGCGGCGCCTTCGAGGCGCGCATGAACTCGGCAAACTCGCTAATGTCGTCCTCCGTGTCCTCGCCGCAGATGGTGTTGGGGATGGTGGCGCAGGGCTGGTTGTCCGGCACCGGGTCGAAGGCCGCGACCGAGTTGCCGAGCGACGTGTTCTCCGTCAGGTTAAAGCGGTTGGTGATGCCCTGCTCGTTCAGGTACGCGTCGGACGCGAACGAGAGGAGGCTGGCCTGCTGGTTCTTCCAGCCGAAGCGGCCGAAGCGTGTCGCGCCCCCGGCCTCGGCCACGGGCACGGCGATGAGTTGGCCGGCGATCTGGCCGCCCGACTGATTCGGCTGCGCGGCGGCGAGGTTCTGGAGCGTGGTGTTCGAGATGGCCTCGACGAACCCGTCGCCGAGCACGTTCAAAGAGGTACGGAAGGTGAAGACGTTCTCGGCCGACGAGGGGCGGCGCTCCTGTATGCGCGCGTTGATGGCGCGGTCGTTGATGAGCGAGCCGCCGGGGGCGTCCACGAAGTTGCCGAAGCCGTCCTGGTGGCCGGCGCGGAACTCTGTGATCTGGCTGATGCCGCCGGTCACGGGGTTCTGGTGACACTCGGCGCAGGACTGCGCGTTGTAGACGGGGCCGAGCCCGTCGGCGATCTCGTCCCTCTCCTCGAAGGCGGCCTTGACGCCGTTGAACTCGGCCTGCTGCTGTGCGGCCGTGCCGGCAAAGAAGCCCGGGACGGGCGCGTTGTCGAAGGCCGCGGGCGCCTCCGTGGCGGTCTGACTCTGGACGCCTGAGCGCGAGGCGCTCGCGAGCGCGAGCGCCAGTGCGAAGGCTGCGACGGCGGACAGTTTCAGGATCTTCATATCGGTCTCTCCTCTGGCGATGCGGGGGCGCGGGAACGCCCCTCTGGAAGGTGCGGGTTGGCACGGGCGCCGGTGAGAGTGGCGGAGCGCGCTTTGAAGTTATCGCCCTTGGGTTCGCCCTGGAAGGAAGTCCTCTGCCCCCGCGGTCACGAAGCGGGCGCGGGCCGCGCGAGGGGCATCGTCGCGGCCTGCGCCCGAGAGTCTTCGGGGGACGTGGCGTCGGTCGGGGGTGACGAGATCACCGCCGCCGCCTGGGCGTACAGGGAAATGCGCCCGGGCGTCGCCGGCACTCCGGGCCGCACGCGCCGCTCTCGAAAACTCTGCGGGAGCAAAGAAGATGTGACTGCGCCGGGCGCAGCCAACGGTGTCTACTGAAGGTGAGCCCCCCGTGAGATGTCGGGCAAGTGACTTGGGCGGGGGCGTCTCTGACTTAGCGCGGGGAAGCCTAATCCCGCCGCGCCCCGTTGTCAACATTTTTCTGGCAGGCAGCAGAGAGTAGTCAGAAGTCAGTAGGAAATACGAAGCGGCACGCCCGGCCCGGAGGTCGAGACGTGCCGCACGGTTTTCTACCGCCTACCGACTACTGGACGGTGGCGGGGAGGAGCGAGCCGCGGCGGTCGGTGGCGACGCCGCGGCCTTCATCGATGATGCCGATCATGCCGTGGAAGTGGATGTCGCTGCCCGAGAGGACGAGCAGCACGTCGCCGGGGCGCACGTCCGGGTTCTCGACCGTGAAGCGGACGACCGTCGCGTGGCCGTTCGACTCTTCGAGCGTCTCGAACTCGAAGGTGTCGGCATCGACGACGACGGTCTGCGAATTGTTCGCGTAGGTGGGTCTCTCTTGCGACATGGATGATTACCTCTTAAAAAATTGTCCGTTAAAAATTGTCCGGATGAAAAGCCCTGCCGTAGAGCCCCCGGTACGCCCACCCGAGCACGCGCGCCTCGGCCGTGCAGAGCGTCTCAAGCCAGCAGCAGTTGAGATAGATGTCCCGCTCGCGACGCGAAGGAATCTTCTCCGCCTCGTGGACGACCGAAGAGTCCTCCGAAGGCTTCAGCCCGTAGGCCTCGGCGATGGACTCGTTCGTCTGCCGCGCGTCTTCGAGCGCCGCGAGCAGCTCCTTGATCCAGGTGTGCAGCGCGCCCTCGTCGTCGTGCTCGACGAGCGCCTGCATGACGCCGACGGCGAGGCGGTCTTCGGCGCGGTTGAAGCCGAAGGGCTCTTCACTTCCCTTCGGCGCCTCCTGCTGGCGCCACTGGAAGAGCGCCTCGACCGCCGGGAAGCGCACGACCGCGACGCGCTCGTCGTAGTCGAGGAACCACTGGATGACGGCGGCCAGCGACGCGGGCTCCACACGCCCCCGCGCGTCGCGACGTAGAGCGGGCGGCCCTTGAGTGCCGTTCGCGCCGGCCTTCGGTTCTGTCTTCGGCATCGACATTATGAACTCGCGACCGTTTCGCCCGCCTCTTCCGCCGTGCCCTCTTTCCGGCGCTTGAGGTACTTGCCGAAGTAGCCGTTCCAGGGCGGGATCACGACCGAGACCGGGCCTTCGGCGCGCGCCTGACAGGAGAGGCGAATGAGCGGCTGCGGCTCGTCGGTCTCGACGTAGCCGAAGAGCGGCATCATCTTGCGCTCGCGCCACTCGGTCGCCGAGAGCTTCTCCGCCCCGCCGAGCACGCCGACCCAGCACGTGCCGCAAGAGGCCGAGCGGCACTGCACGGGGATGGGGCCTTCGTTGACGGTGCAGCGCTCGTCCGTCTCGTGCCAGGGCCGCTTGTCCGCCTGCGCGCCCGAGGCGACCTCCTGCTTGTCGAGAGCTTTAAAACGGCGGTCGTCGGCATTCTCATCCCACACGACCGTCCACCGCTTGTCGGCCGTCCGCAGGAAGCCGAAGAGCCCCTGCCCCTCGTCCTTCGCGCGCTCGCGCAGAATCTCCTCGGGCGTCCGCTTCAGGTGTCTGCGGTCGGTGAGGACTTCGCCCGGCGTCCGCCTGAACTCTTCCAGCCCCACCTGTTGCAACGCCATCAGCCCGACGGCGGCGATGGCCGTGGTCAAAGGCTCGTCCACCTTCCGCTCCGCCGCGACGGCGCGCGCGACCTCGCGCACGACCTCGGCGAGCGTGCGCCCGTCGGGGACTTCGCCGCCCTCGGCCAGACGCGCGACGGCGCGCTTCACCTCCGGCCAGAAGCGGTGGCCGTACAGAAACGTGTGCGACGAGTCGAGCTGGTCTTTCAGATACCACTTGCCCTGCATCAGAAGCTCCTGCGCGAGCTTCGCGGGGTCTTCCGCGGCCTGGAAGGCGCGCAGCAGCGCCAGCGGGTAGAAGTGAAACCAGACCTGCGCCCCGTTCCTGTCCACCTCGTGGACGGAGGGCAGCAGCGTCAAAAGCATCTCGCGCCACGCCGCGTCGTCGTGTCGATTCAGGAAAACTTCCAACGGCGTCTCTCTTTTACTGCTCATCGTTCCTCTATGAAATCCCTCTGAAAAAATGATGAAAACCGAAACGAAGAGTTTACCCGTCTTCGCCCCCGCAGACAAATGTGGAGAACCGCGGGCAGTAGCGAATTTGTAGCGGCAAAGACAGACTCTAGCGACAGGGCGCGTGATACAGTACGGGCCTGATGTCTCAAGACGGCGAGGCGAAGCGTCTGGGCGACGTGACGGTGGGCGAGGCGAAGCGCGCGGCCATTTACGCGGGGCTGACCGCGCTGGCGCTCTTCCTCTTCGTGCGCCTGCTCGGTGAGGTGCTGGTGGGGCTGCTGCTGGGCGCGGTGGCCGCCGCGTACCTTCTGCCGGTGCAGGAGTGGTTGGAGCGGCGTCTGCGGGCGCGCGCGGGGAGTGCGCTCATCACCATCGCGCTCATCGTCGTGCCGCTGGCGGCCACGGTCGGCTACGGCTGGTACGAGATGTCGGGCTACTCCGCGGAGGTGCAGGACGAGAGGCGGCGCGAGCAGATCGTTGCCGGCATCAGCCAGTCGCTCTCCGAGTACGTCGCGGTCGAGAACACGCGCGCCGTCCTCCAGAACGCCTTCGGCCAGGCGGTCGTCCACTCCGGCGAGGCCATCGAGGATTTCAAGAAGCGCACGGCGATGCTGCTCGTCTCGGCCACGGTCTTCTTCTTCACGCTCTTCTACGTGCTGACGCAGCGCATGAGACTCGCCGCCTACATCAAGCTGCGCGTGCCGGGCGACTTTCTCCCCTTCTACGAGCGCCTGGGCGAGAACGTCGGCGGGGCTTTGCGCGGCGCGCTCTTCGCCGTGATGGTTGACCAGACGGCCAAGGCCGTCGCGATCCTCGTCATGAACCTCGTCTTCGGCGTGCCGCTGGCGGTGGCGCTCGCGCTCGTGACGTTCCTCATCGGCTTCTTCCCGCTCCTCGGCGAGTGGGCCGTCTATATCCCCGTCAGCATCTACCTCCTCGTCTTCCAGCACCGCCCCGGCGCGGCCGGCGCCTACCTCCTCGTCGGCGTCGCCATGACCATCTGCTCCTCGCTCGTGCTCCGGCCGAAGCTCGCAGCGCGCAGCGCGCAGCGCTTCAACTTCTACTGGATGCTGGTCGGACTCGTGACGGGCGTCTACGCCTTCGGCATCCCCGGCGTCGTCCTCGGCCCCGCCATCCTCGGCTTCGCCAAGGCCATCATGGACACGCTCGTCGGCGACGTGAAGTACGAGACCTCGCTTTTAAAGGAGGAGCGCGCGCAGGCGAAGGGGGAGGCGAAGGCTTTGGAGACCGGGGCCTAGCCGGGGGGCCACGTCAGGCTGCGGCCGCCGAGGAGGTGGACGTGGATGTGGAAGACGGTCTGGCCGGCGCCCGCGCCGGTGTTGATGACGGTGCGGTAGCCGCCGTCGGCGTGCCCCTCATCGCGCGCCACACGCGCGGCGACCAGCAGCAGGTGTCCGAGCAGGGCTTCGTCCGTCTCACCCGCTTCATTTAAAGATGCGACGTGGGCGCGCGGGATGACAAGGGCGTGCGTGGGCGCCTGCGGGTTGATGTCGCGGAAGGCAACCGCGCGTTCGTCCTCGTAAATCTTCGCCGCGGGAATCTCGCCCGCCACGATCTTGCAGAAGATGCAGTCCTCACCCGCCATATAAACTCTCTAAAGGTAGATGTACTCGGGCCAGTCGAGTTCTTCGACCGTCTGCGCGTCGTCACTCACGGCCGGCTTCAGGCCGCGCGTCTCGCCGTCGCGCACGGGGCGTCTTGAGCCGACAGGCCCCGCGGGCACGACGTACGTGTACCAGACGAGCAGGAGGGTCAGGACGAGCGTCAGCATCAACCCCGCCCTCATGCCGTGACCGTCTCCGCGGGCGGGAGCTGGGCCGTGACCGACTCGCGCAGGCGCTCGATGTCGGCGCCGACGGCGCGCAGCTTGGCCTCGATCTTCTCGTAGCCGCGGTCGATGTGGTAGACGCGCTCGATGATGGTCTCGCCCCGCGCCGCCAGGCCCGCCAGCACGAGCGAGGCCGAGGCGCGCAGGTCGGAAGCCTGCACGCGCGCGCCCGACAACTGCGCGGGACCTTCGACGACGGCCGTGCTGTTGCTCTCGACGCGGACGCGCGCGCCCATGCGCTGCAGCTCGGAGGCGTGCATGAAGCGATTCTCGAAGATGGTCTCGACGATGCGCGCCGAGCCTTCGGCCTGCGTCATCAGGGCCATGTACTGCGCCTGCATGTCGGTCGGGAAGGAGGGGTAGGGCTCGGTCACGAGGTCGCGCGCCTTGAGCCCCCTCGGGCCGCGGCGCGCGTGCAGGGTCGTCGGGTTGACCTCCTCGATCTCGACGCCGGCCTCGCGCAGGCGCTCGATGACCGCGCCGAGGTGTTCGGGACAGCAGTCCTTCACCTCCAGCTCGCCGTCGGTGATGGCGGCGGCGACCAGGAACGTGCCGGTCTCGATGCGGTCGGGGATGATGGTGTGCTCGGCCGCGCCGAGTTGTTCGACGCCTTCGATAGTTATCGTGTCGGTGCCCGCGCCGCGCACGCGCGCGCCCATGCGGTTGAGCAGGTCGGCCAGGTCTTCCACCTCCGGCTCGCGCGCCGCGTTGCGCAGGGTCGTGACGCCACGCGCGAGCGTCGCGGCCATCAGAAGGTTCTCTGTCCCCGTGACGGTCACCTTCGGGAAGGTCACGTCCGAGCCGACGAGGCGGCCCCCCTTCGGCGCGCGCGCCACGATGTTGCCCGACTCCAGACTCACCTGCGCGCCGAGCAGCTTGAGGGCTTCGAGGTGCAGGTCAATCGGGCGCGTGCCGATGGCGCAGCCGCCCGGCAAAGAGACCTTCGCCTTGCCGAAGCGCGCGACGAGCGGCCCGAGCGCGAGCACCGACGCCCGCATCGTCTTCACGAGGTCGTACGGTGCCTCGAACAGCTCGATGTTGGCGGCCGTGATCTTGTGCGTGCGCAGGTCGGGCACGAGCACGGTCGCGCCGAGGTCTTCCAGCAGGCGCCGCTGCGTCATGCAGTCGCGCACGTAGGGGACGTTGTGGAGCGTCACGGTCTCGGGCGTCAGGATGGCCGCCGCCAGACACGGCAGCGCCGAGTTCTTCGCCCCGCTGACTGTCACGCGCCCGCTCAAGGGGCGTCCGCCGGTAATTCTAAATCTATCCATAAAGTTTTTAAGGGAGTCAGGTCGGGCGGGATTTTAACACGCCTTGAGAAACGCTGACCACCTAACCCCGAACTTCTCATCCGTCGTTCAGGCGGAGCGCGACGGTGCGCGGGATGCCTTGCAGATCACGGTGGATGTCGAGCAGCGTCCAGACCCGCGGGTCGATAAGCGCGGCGACCCGCTCGTGCTGTCCGAAGCCGATCTCGATGAGGAGGTGGCCGCCGGGCTTTAAAAAGCGCGGGCTGTCCGTGACGAGGCGGCGGATAACCGAGAGGCCGTCGCCGCCGGGCGTGAGCGCGCCGCGCGGCTCGTGGTCGCGCACCTCCTTCTGCAAACCTTCAAGGTCTGACTCCGCGACGTAAGGCGGGTTCGACGCGATGAGGTCGAAGCGAACCCCTCCGTCTCCGCCCGAGCGCAGGGCGTCGAAGCAGTCGGAGACGAGGAGCCGCAGACGCTCCTCGACGCCGTGGCGCGCGGCGTTGCGCGCGGCGACCGCGAGCGCTGCGGGCGACACGTCGAGCGCGAAGCCGCGCGCGTCCCCGCGCTCGTGAAGTATGGTGACGGCGATGCAGCCCGAGCCCGTGCCCACGTCGCACAGGAGCGGCGCGCTCGAACCTTTCAACAGTCTGAGCGCTTCTTCGACGAGCAGTTCCGTCTCCGGGCGTGGGATGAGT
This sequence comes from Pyrinomonadaceae bacterium, assembly GCA_045807865.1. Classification (GTDB taxonomy): domain Bacteria; phylum Acidobacteriota; class Blastocatellia; order Pyrinomonadales; family Pyrinomonadaceae; genus QHXN01. The sequence continues at coordinate 17,813 of JBJMGP010000083.1, read as the reverse complement.
ACGTCCTTGTTAACCTCGAACTCAAGCCCGTAGAACTCCTGCCGGCCGGCGATGTATTGGAACGGCTCGCCCGCGGCCCGCCTTTCGACGAACGCGCGGAACTCCGCGAGCCGCTCCACGGTCAGGGTATCGTCCGCGTGTGTGATGAGAAACGCTTGGTCGCGCCCGAGCGCGTAAGACAGAAGCGTCCCGGCCTCGCGGCGCGGCTCCGCCAGCCCTGCGGCGCGCAGACGCGCCGAAGCCTCGCGCAGAGCCTCCGCCACCGTCAACGACGACCCTTCAAGCCCTTCAACCATTTCAGTCCCCGGCCCACCCGCATGCCCGCGCGTGGCCTGCGCGGCAGGGGCTGGGCTATAATACGCGGCAACCGAGGTAAGACAAAAAACAGTGCCGCGCGCCGGCTTTCCCCGCGGGGAAGGCGCCGCGGCGGATTCAAGGAGGGAGGAGAGAGGTGAAGGCCGAACTACACATACAGGGCATGCGCGGCGACTCCTGCGCCGCGCTCATCAAGGACACGCTCGAAGACACGGCCGGAGTCCACAGCGCCGAGGTCAACTTCGGCGGCAAGACCGCGGTCGTCAACTTCGACGAGAACGTCGTGCAGCAGAAGACGCTGATTAAGAAGCTACAGGACATCGGCTACAACGCGACCGAGGGCGAACAGCAACAGGGGGCGACGAACAATGGCTGAAGCGGAGAACAAGTTGGAGCAGACGAACGACAACCCGTTGGACGACCGCGGCACGGACGCCGCCGGCGGCCTGGAGCTTCTGCGCCGCCTGCGCGACAACGGCTTCGGGTCGGACGACGAGAAGTTCGCCGTCGCCCTCGGCCGCCCCGTCGCCGAGGTCTCGGCCTGGATGGAGGGCACCGAGCCCCCCGACGACGACATCATCATGAAGGCCCGCGGCATCGCGCAGGAGCGGGGGATCGAGATCGAGTAGTCAGTAGTCGGTAGACAGTAGCGCTCCGCGTTTAGTCTACCGACTACTGACTACTGACTACCGACTACTTCTACAATGAACGAGAAGGTCAGCCGCGCCGCCGCCGCGCTCGTCGAGTCTTACGAGGGCGGCGGCGTCAAGATTCATCACCTCGACCGGAGGCCCCTGCCTTCGCGCGACGCGGCCGTCGCCGTGCTCGACGCTTTGCAGGAGCTAATGTTCCCCGGCTACACCGGCGCGCAGGGGTTGACGGGCGCGGGGCTGCGGCTGCACGTCGAGTCGCGCGCCGCGTGGCTCTACGAGACTTTGACCGAGCAGATCGGGCGCGCAGTCAACCACGGCCACCTGCTCGAAGACGCGTGCCCCGTCACCGAGCGGCAGGCGACCGAATGCGCCGAGGAGTTCATCGGTCGCCTCCCCGCCGTGCGCGAAGTCCTGGCGACCGACGTGCGCGCCGCCTACGAGGGCGACCCGGCCGCGCGCTGCTACGACGAGATCATCTTCAGCTACCCCGGCCTCTACGCCATCACGACCTATCGCCTCGCGCACGAGCTGCACGAGCTGGGGGTGCCGCTCATCCCGCGCATCATGACCGAGCACGCGCACAGCCGGACGGGGATCGACATCCACCCGGGGACGCGCGTCGGCCCGGCCTTCTTCATCGATCATGGCACGGCCGTCGTCGTCGGCAGCACGGCCGTCATCGGCGCGAACGTCAAGCTCTATCAGGGCGTCACGCTCGGCGCCTTCTCCTTCGACAAGGACGCCACGGGCCAGCTTGTCCGCCACACCAAGCGCCACCCGACCATCGAGGACGACGTGATCATCTACGCCGGCGCGACGATCCTCGGTGGCGACACTTGTATCGGCCGGGGCTCCGTCATCGGCGGCAACGTCTGGCTCACGCACTCCGTCCCACCCGGCACGCGCGTCCTCCAGGACTCGCCCCGCTTGCGCATCATCACTGCCGAAGAGGCCGCCGCCTCCTGAAGAACGAACCAAAGGGTTGAAACGGCCATCCCCCGGAGGGGCGACCCTCATCGTATGCGCAACGCGGCGCACGCTCCTTCGCGCCGCCGAGGCATCTCCCCGCAAACATCTGCGGATAGACCCGACCTGGGAGGAGATTCAAAATGTGTAACGTGTGGAGTCGTCGGAGGTTCTTGAGCGGCGCTGGTGTGGTAGCGCTGCTGCTGCTGGCTGTCGCTGTGTCCGCACGGGCGCAGGACGACAAGCTGACGCGCTACGCCATCGAGCGCGCGCAGATCGGCGTCAGCGGGAAGATCATACAGGAGCGCGGCGGCACCTGGGACGACGTGACCTTCGACCAGGCGCGCACGCAGACCTGGCGCGTCTCTGACAAGCTGACGGGCGTGCGCGGCGAGGGGCGCCACGCACTCGGCGGCTCGAACGCGCGCGCCTTCACCTACGAGGCGACCGTCAACCACCGCAACGGGAACATCGAGCGGGTCACATACGACTGGGTGCGCGGCGGCGTGGGCGGCGGGGGCGGAGGGGGCGGGGACAACAGACGTGTGCCGCGCTGGCTCGTCGGCTCTTGGAACGGGCGGAGTCCCTCGAACCGGCGGCGGGTCGCCGTGACGGTCGGGAGCGACGGCGCCATTACGGCGCTCTACGACAACGGCTCGCGCGACGAGGGGAAGTACGACAACGGGCAGATACGTTTCAACAACTCGAACGAGTGGGACGTGAGCCGCGTGGACGAAGGGATGCGCGTCGCCGCGGGCACGCGCTCCGAAGTTTTCAGAAGCGGCGCGGGCGGCGGATACGATGATGGTGACGACGCAGGGAGTGTCCCGCGCTGGGCGCGTGGGACGTTCCGCGGCACGACCGACAGCGGCGAGTCCGAACTCACCATCCGCGCCGACGGCACGGCCACGGCCCGCTCGCTCAAGTCCAACCAGTCCTTCCAGGGCAGCTACTCGAACGGCCGGCTCCGCTTCGACTGGGGCACCTTCGACGTGCAGCGTGAGCAGGAAGGCATCCGCACCGTCCAGACCAACAACCGTAACAACCAGACCTACTACCGCCGCACGGGAAATTAGTACGGCAGTTTCGATTTTCGATTTGCGCCCGGGAGGTGAAAGCCGACCGCCGCCCTTTCAAGCGCAAACCAAGAATCGAAAATCGAAAATTCCCTCCCCACTGTTCCACTCGTTGGAATCGTGCGGGCATTGGCAGTTTACAGAGGACGTTAGACAGAAGAAGTTTTTCATTCCTTCGTTGGTGCGGCCGCGACCCCCAGTTCCCCTTGAACTGGGGGTTCGGTCGTTTCAGGGGCGGAAAGTTAAACGAGGTTGGCCGGCGGAAGGGAGCGACCCTTGATGAGCGCCTTCTCGAAAAGCTTGCTGCTTTTCCTTTTGAACTGGCTCGACGCGCAGCTCACCATCCTGTGGGTGCGCGGCGGCGTGGCGACCGAGGGCAACGGTCTCATGGCCTACCTGCTCAACCTCGGCAACGCGCCCTTCCTCTGCGCCAAGCTCGCGGACGGCGGGCTCGTCGCCTACACGCTCTACCGCTTCACGCACCTCGCCGTCGCGCGGCGCGGCCTGCGACTCACGCTCGGCCTCTACCTCGCGCTGATGCTCGTCCACGCCGCCACGGGCGCCTCCGCCCTCGGCTGGCATGCCCCCGAAGCGATGGCCTTTGTCCTGCATCTGCCCTCGAAGGTCTACGCCCTCCTCTCCTAAGACGCCAGAACGCCACGCTGGAACTTTTTCGCCACGCCGGCCGAACTTCAGGCGGGGGTGCGCCCGCGCCCGGACCGCGCGCGCCGCTTCGTAGTAGAATCGTCCCCGCACGAAGAGGGCCCGGACTGTATAGGTGCGCAACGCCGCCCGCGCGCGGCGGCATCTTAGTTGCGATATCGGTTCGGCAGGTGATTTATGAGACCTTCAAGGAACAGAGCCATGTATAACATCTCGGCACGTCAAATCCTCTCCATCGCACTGCTCTCGGCCTGCATGGCGGCGGCCGGCGTCGCCTGCTTCGACCGCTGGGGCAGCCGCCTGCACCAGCCGGCCGCGGCCTTCAACAGCGACGACGCGGCCACCGCCAGCATCGCCGGCATCGCAGACCCCTCGGTCGCCACCGACGAGCAGAACAACATCGAGGTCTTCCGCGCCATCTCGCCCGGCGTCGTCTCGATCAGCGCGACGCGCCAGCCGCGCAGCTTCTTCGACGCGGGCAGCCGCGGCGGCGGCACCGGCTCGGTCATCGACGACCAGGGCCACAACCTGACCAACTCCCACGTCATCGCGGACGCCGACCAGGTCACCGTCAGCCTCGGCGGCGACAAGTCCTACCCGGCGCGCGTCATCGGGCGCGACCCCGACACAGACCTCGCCGTCCTCCAGGTGACTGGCGCGCGCGAGTCCCTGAAAGTCGTGCCGATGGGCGACAGCGACCGCCTCTCGGTCGGCCAGAAAGTACTGGCCATCGGCAACCCGTTCGGGCTCGACCGGACGCTCACGACCGGCGTCATCTCCGGCCTCCAGCGCCCCATCGAGGCGCGCAACGGCCGCATCATCGAGGGCGCCATCCAGACCGACGCCTCCATCAACCCGGGCAACTCGGGCGGGCCGCTCCTGGACTCGCAGGGACGCATGATCGGCATCAACTCGCAGATACTCTCGCCCGATGGCGGCGGCTCGGTCGGCGTCGGCTTCGCCGTTCCCGTCAACATCGCCAAGCGCATCCTGCCGCAGCTCATCCGCGAGGGTCGCGTCGTCCGTCCCAAGCTCGGCGCCTACACGCGCGCCGTCTCCGACCTGCGCGGCATCCGCCTGCCCGTTAACGAGGGGCTGCTGATTCTTCAGATTGTTGACCCGAACGGCTCGGCCGCCGCGGCGGGGCTGCGCGGGCTCTCCGAGACGGCTGAGGGCGACCTCGTCATCGGCGACATCATCACGTCCGTCGACGGCGAGAAGATGGGGAGCCAGAACGACCTCTACCGCGTGCTCGACAAGCACCAGTTCAACGATGTCGTCCAGGTCGAACTCGTCCGGGGCAACGACGGCCAGCGCATGACCGTCCCCGTCCGCCTCCTCCCCGAGCGCGGCGGGCAGCGCGGCACCACCCGACGGGAGTAACGAAGACTTTCAACACGGAGACACGGAGACACGGCTCGAAGTGATGTACTTCGAGCCGTGTCTCCGTGTCTCCGTGTTTCTGTGTTGAAGTTTCCTCGCGATAGGGATGTTTGACTTGGCTGCCCGCGCGCCTCTAGCCTTTGCGCATGCCCGAGACAGAGCACTTCGTCAACGACGACATGGGCTGGGAGTGCAAGCGTTGCCGCGCAGCCGTCGTCGCCGCAGACGCCGCGCCCGACGAAGGGCCGGGGCGTTTCTTCCGCGAAGGCGAGGCGGAGGGCGGAGGGCCGCGTCTCGCCTCAAACGCGCGCGCGAGTTGGGCCGACGCCGAGCGCACAACGCTTTGCTGCCCGCGCTGCGGCGCGCAGGAGCGCGTCGGCGCGTGAACGCGCACGTTTAATTCGAGAGCAGGCGCTTCAACGCGCCGACGCGCTCTTCGGGCGCGCCGTAGCGCTCGCGGTAGTCTTCGATGCTGCGGCGGATGGTCTCCATCGCGGCCTCGCGGTCGTACACGTCGGCGATCTCGACGTGGCGAGGGCTTTCCTGCGGCAGTTGCTTGTAGGTCAGGAAGTAGTGCTGTAAGCGCTCGACCAGCCCCTTCGGCGCCTTCGAGATGTCGTCGATGTGGCCGTAGGCCACGTCGTTCTCCAGCACGGCGATGATCTTGTCGTCGGCCTCGTCGCCGTCCACCATGCGCAGGCCGCCGATGGGCACGGCGCGCACGAGGAAGTTGGCGTGCGCGGCCGGCCGCTCGGTCAGCACGCAGATGTCCATCGGGTCGCCGTCGCCGCGGATGATCCGGTCGCCGCCCGTGCATTCGCGGCACAGTTCGCCCACGCGGTCGCCGCAGAAGGTCTGCGGGATGAAGCCGTAGAGCGTCGGCGGGAAGGACGAGAAGCGCTGCGGGCGGTCTACGCGCAGATGCCCCGAGGCCTTGTCCAACTCGTACTTGACGGCGTCGGTCGGCACGATCTCGACGTAGACGTTGACGACCCCGGGCGCCTCTACACCCGGCGGGATGCCGTGCCACGGGTGCGCCTGAAACATCAGCCCCAGCAGTCGTTCGAGTCCCTTCTCGTCTTCGGCCATGCTCATCTTCTCCTTCGGCGCTCCTGACTGCCCGCATTCATACCTCTGTGATAAATTATGTGCGCGCAGGGTCTGACCTGTCCACGCGCCGCTGAGGTTTCGGCCCGAACGTCTTCATCAAATTTCATGTCCGCCACGACGACGACAACGACGACGCTGAATGAAGCCCCGCCTGCGCGCGCAGTCTCGATGCGCTGGCTCATCAGCGCGCGCGTAGACCTGGTCTGGTTCATCGGATCGGTCGTGACGAGCTACGCGCTGTGCGCGCTCTACGTGTGGGGCTGGGTGCCTTTGGTGCCGATGGTGGCGGCGTGGGCGATTCTCGTGGACGCGCCGCACGTCTTCGCGACCTTCTCGCGCACCTACCTCGACCGCGAGGAGCGGCGAGCCCGGGCCAGGCTCCTGTGGTGGTCGCTCCTCTTCTTCGCGGTCGGGCCTCTGGCCGTCGTTGCCGGCCTCGGCCTCCTCTTCTTCTTCATCGCGGCGCTGTGGGCCTACTACCACCTGGTGAAGCAGCACTACGGCTTCATGGTGCTCTACAAGAAGAAGAACGCAGACCTCGACCGTGCGGACAACTTCCTCGACCGCGTGTTCCTTCTTTTAGCCTTCACGTATCCCTTCGTCTGGTTCGTCGCGCATGACGAGGAGGCTCTGAAGCGCGTGCCCGCGAGTCTGCACGGCTGGCTCGGGGCGTCGGAGTCGGCGCTGCTCGCGCTGACCATCGCGGCGGCGGTCGCGTGGGTGGGAAGGCAGATACAGCGCGCCGTCTTAGGTCTGCCGCTCGACGTGCCGAAGTACCTCCTGCTCGCGGCCGCGATCCCGATGCACTGGGTCGTGCTCCTGACGCCGATGCCGCACAAGCCAATCGCCATCGTGGCGATGCTGACGATCTATCACAACCTCCAGTACCACCGGCTTGTCTGGTTTCATAACCGCAAGTACACGCGCGACGGAGGGTGCCGCGAGCGCCACGGCGCGGCCGAGTTCATCAGCCGCAGGCTCCTGCACTACGTCGTGCTCGGCCTCCTCTTCGGCGTCTGGTACCAGGTGCCGCGCCAGTACGTGAACCACGCCGCCGACCCCGAAGCCTTCATGACGCAGCTCGCCTCGGGCTTCCTCTGGGGTTACGCGCTGCTCCACTACTATCTCGACTCCAAAATCTGGCGCGTCCGCCGCGACCCCTCGGTCGGCAAAGCGCTCCACATGTAGGAGGGAATTCACACCGATGGACAGGATAAACAGGATAGGTCTTTAAGAATTTGAAACCGCATTATCCTGACCCTCCTGTCCATCGGTGTGAATTCCCTTTCCCGCAAGACAACCTCTATACAGAAAGCGAGAAAGCCGCAGCCACGAACGGCCTGCGGCTTTCTGTTGTCGTCGAAATCCCGGGATTTCGACTTGGAAGGGTCGCGGAAAGGACGTATCCTGTAAACGCTTGAATCGCTCATGAACTATACTCCGACGAAATTTCTGACCACGCGTCAGCTCTCACGTGTCTGGCTCGTCAGCGAGGCGACGATCAAGCGCTGGGCCGACACGGGACAGCTGAAGTCGAGTCGCACCGTCGGCGGCCACCGCCGCTTCCCCCTCGCCGAAGTCATGCGCTTCCAGACGGAGCGCGGCCTGGGCGCCACGACCGCCGTCGCCACGGCCGCCGTGCCCGCGAGGACGTTCGACGCCGAACCGGCGACCGAGCAGTTCTTCGAGGCCGTCAGGCGCGGCCACACGGGCGAGGCCACGGCGCTCCTGCTCGAAGCCCACATGGCCGGCGCGGAGATGGACTTAATCTTCGACTCGGTCGTGGCGCCTACGCTGAGGCGCGTGGGAGACCTCTGGTACGGCGAGGAGATGTCGGTGGCGGAGGAGCATCTGGCGACGAGCACGGCGACGCGCGCCGTCGAGTCTCTGGCGGCCTCGACCCGCCGCGCGGGCGCGAAGGCGGGGGCGGCCGTCTGCTGCGCCGCGGAAGAAGAGATGCACACGCTGCCCGTCCTTTGCGCGCAGGCGTTGCTGGAAGGCGCGGGCTGGGACGTGCGCAACCTGGGAGGGCACACGCCCTTCTTCGCCCTGGCCGAGTATGTCGAGAAGCAACGCCCCGCGCTCGTCTGCGTCTCGGCGACCTTACAGCGCGAGTTGGAACACAACGCGCGCGACTACGCGCAGCTCTCGGCGGCGGCGCGCACGTGCAACGCGCGCGTCGTGCTCGGCGGCGAGGGCTTCCGCGCCGGCGCCGTCCGCGCGCGCTTCCCCGCGGACCTCCACGCGGAGAGTTTCAAAGACCTCTCCGCGTTCGTCAGCAAGCTGGACTGACGCCGGACGGTCGAGAGCCGCGCCGTCGAGAATCTTCCCCGAACATCTTCCCCGAAGGTCTTCCGAGGTCACGACGATGAGTAGAGAGCAGATGTCTTCGACCACGACGCTCGGCGCGGCTGACACCGCGTCCGGCTTCAGCCTCTTCGAACTCGTCGGGCGGCTCAAGCGCATGGACGGCCCGCCCGCGTTCGAGGAGTTGGGCGCGCTGCTCGGCGGCGTCGAGGTCACGGCCGAAGAGCTGCGCCCCTACGTCTCCTTCAAGGAGGGCACCTACGCGCGCCACCGCGTCCACCTCGGAGAGCACGCGGAGTTGCTCGTCCTCTGCTGGCGGCCGGGGCAGCGCACCCCCATCCACGACCACGCCGGCTCCTACGGCGCGGTGCGTGTGCTGCGCGGCGTGATGTGGGAGACGATCTTCGAGATGGAGGATGACTCGGGACTCATCTACAGCTGCGCGCGCGAGTGGACGCCCGGGCACGTCACCGGCGCCGACGTGCCCGACATACACCAGCTCGGCAACCCGGACGTGAGCGGGCAAGACCTCGTCACCCTCCACCTCTACGCGCCCCCCCTCGCCAGCCTCAACGTCTACAAGGTCGGCCGCAAGGAGGCCCCCAGCACCCTCTGGATGAACTCCTGGAACCCGACGATATAGGCGTAAGCCGTAAACCGTGAACCGCGACCAGAGAAGACAGGCTCTTCCTCCGGTCACGGTTCACGGTTTACGGTTCACGCCTAATCTTCGTCGTGCTCTTCGCCGTTGTAGTGGAGGCGGGCGGGCTCGTCGTCGATGACGGTTTCGAGGTGGACGGGGCGGCCCCAGAGGGTGTGGACGTGTTCGAGGACGCGGCGGGCGTAGTTCATGTCGAGTTCCGCGCCTTCGTACTGGTGCTTGAGGTAGAGCTCGCGGTTGTTGTTGTAGTCGCCGTCGGCGACGACGATGTAGGGGAAGCCGAAGTTGGTCATGTTCGAGACGAGCTGGTCGCGCACGCGCTCCCAGCGCTTCTCCGTCACCGTCCACTCCTCTTCATCCACCAGCTCGTAGACGAACAGGTCGAGCTCCTCGCACAGCTCCTCGGTCAGGTAGTTGCGCAGGAACGAGACGTCGTTCTCCATCTCCCTCACTTCGAAAAGTTTGGCGCGCCCGCCGCCCGGTTCGCGGCCCAACTTCTCGCGCTCCTCCGCCGACGGGTTGTCCCAACGCCGCTCGATGTCCTCGAAGATTTTGTAGCCGAGGTAGTAGGGATTCAACTGCCCCTTGTGCGGCGAGACCACGCCCGCGTGCAGCTCCGCGAACTCCAACATCTCGTTATCGGTGAGGTCGAGTTCGCGCATGATGCGCGCGTGCCAGTAGCTCGCGAAGCCCTCGTTCATGATCTTCGTCTGCATCTGGGGGACGAAGTACTCCATCTCCTCGTGCATCATGGCGACGACGTCGCGCTGCCAGTCCTTGAGGGCGGGCGAGTTGCGCATGATGTAGTAGAGGAGGTCTTTCTCGGGGAGGCGGTCGCCGCGTGGGCGGTCGTCGGCGTCCGCGGCCTCTTCGGGCTCGGGGGCGCGGCCGAGGTTCCAGAGGTCGTCGTAGCGGCCGGGCTGTTTGGGCTGCTGCTTCGGCGCGCCGGGCCTGGCTTCGGCCTCCTCGCGGCGGATGAAGAAGTTGGGGTCGATGTGCTCCTCGATGGAGAGCACGGCGTCGAGGAGGCGCTCGACGGTCTTGCGGCCGTACTTGAACTCGTACTCGCCCATGCGCCCCGAGTGCGCCGAGACGGTCTCGACCATGCGGCGGTTGGTCTTCGAGAAGTAGACGTTGTGCTTGAAGAAGTCCACGTGGCCGAGCACGTGCGCCATGACGAGCTTGTTCTGGACGGGGCTGTTCGTCTCAAGCAGGAAGCCGTAGGACGGGTTGGTGTTGATGACGACCTCGTAAATTTTGGAGAGGCCGAAGTCGTACATCGTCTTCATGCGGTGGTACGCCTTGCCGAACGTCCAGTGCGAGTAGCGCCCCGGCAGGGCGTAGGAGCCGATCTCGTACATGACCGTGGCCGGCACCACCTCGAAGCGGACGGGGTAGGGGTCGAGCCCGAAGCCGCGCGCGACCTCCCAGATGCGTTCCAACGCCGCCTCCAGCCCTTTGATCTCGCGGTCTTCCATGAAGACATTGTAAATGATGAGTGATGAATGATGAATGCGGGACGGGCGCGGCCCCACATTCATCACTCATCACTTCTTCGCCTTTTTGCGGAGTTTGTCGGCGGCGGCGCGGACGGCCGGGGCCTGGGGCGAGTCGGGGTTCTCTTTGAGGTAGCCTTCGAGGTGCCTGACGGCTTCGGCGTAGTCGCCCGTCTGCTCGTAGACGTTGGCGAGGTAGACGTGCGCGAGCGCCGGGCGGCCGAGTTCGAGCGCGCGCAGGAGGTGTTCGCGCGCCGGGGCGTAGTCGCCGACGAGCATCTCGGCGTAGCCGAGCGAGAGGTAGGGGCCGGGCAAGTCCTTATCCACCTCGACGACGCCGCGCAGCATCCGTATCCCCTCTTCGTAGCGCTTGAGGCTGACGAGCGTGACGCCGACGCCGACGTAGGGCTCGGCGCGGTCGGGCTTCAGCTCGCTCGCCTTGCGGTACGAGGCCAGCGCCTCCTCGTAGCGTTGCAGCTTCGAGAGCTGTTCGGCGAGCGCGAGGCGCGCGGCGTAGAAGCGCTCGTGCGCGGCGACGGCCTCGCCGAGCAGCCTGGCCGCGTCCTCCGGCTTGTTGTCGGCGGCGCTCTTGAGACCCTTGCGGTACTTCTCGCGAGCCGCCTCGGGCACCTCCGGGTCGAACTCCTCGGCGGCGACCGTGCCGGCGGGGGCGACCGAGTCGGGGGCCGCCTTCGGCCGGAGCGTAATGTTCTGCGTGATGGACTGCCCGCCGCCGCCGAAGGAGGTGATCTCGGCCTGCACGCTCGTCGTCTCGAAGGTGCGGCCGTCGCCCTCGGCCGTGAGCTGGTAGGCGCCGCCGCGCAGGCCCGGAAAGTTGAAGCGACCGCTGAGGTCGGTGAAGGTCTCGTGGATGCGCCGGCCGCTCTGTGTGAGCGTGACGCGGACGGGCTGCGCGGGCGGCGCGCCCGAGGGCAGCAGCACGCGCCCGTCGAGCGTGTTCGCCCCTTGCGCGCGCGCCGACACGGACGCGAGCAGAAGGAGCGCGAGACACAGAAGGGCAGGCCGCGCCGTTCTCCTCTTGCCCATCGGACACCTCCCGCGTCGCTCTATAACAGAGACGCGCCCGGAGGTTCAACCCCGCGGGCGCTCGGTTCAAAAAAAGGCCGGGGCTTCAGTCGTCTCGGACTCGAAGCCCCGGCCGGAGAAGGTGGGTCAAACGTCAGAAGCTGAAGCGCACGCCGAGCTGCGCCTGGAACGGGATGCCGATGGGTTCGGAGAAGCCCGTCGCGCCGAAGAAGTTGGTCGGTCGGCCGAAGTCGTCGGCGCCCGTCACGTTCTGGAACTCCCGGCCGAAGTTCGCCGTGTTGAAGACGTTGAAGGCTTCGAAGAAGAGGCCCAGCTTGCGGGTCTCGCCGAAGTTGAAGAACTTCGAGACGCGGACGTTCAACTGCTGGAAGTTGTCGCCGCGCACGGTGTTGGGCGGCAGCGGGTGCTGGTCGTTGCCGTCGCGCGTCTCGCGGTCAACCGAGACGCCGTCGCGGTTGATGTCGCAGACGCCGCAGGCCGGCAGGATGCTGTAGGGCCGGGCCGACGCCAGCTGGAAGATCGGGGCGACCTGGAAGCCCCACGGCAGGTCGAAGATGCCCGAGATGACGAAGCGGTGGCGCTCGTCGGCGTCGGTCGGGCCGAAGTTGATCGGGTCCCACTTGTTGAAGACGTTCTGCGGCTGGTTGCCGAAGTCGGAGGCCAGCCCGAACCACGCCTGCGACTTCGCGAGCGTGTAGTGCGCGTTGAGCTGGTACTTGTGGGCGTAGCGCTTGCGGAACGCCACCGTAAAGGCGTCGTAGCGCGAGCGGCCGTCGGACTGCGCGACGGTGATGCGCCCGAACGGCGTCGCGGTGCCGAAGGCCGCCCTCAGTTCGGCGGCGTGCGCCGCGAAGACAGGAGTCAGCAGCCGGCCGGGGCTCGGCGTGTTGCGCTGCGCGTTGATGAGCGGCCCGATGCGCGGGTTGATGTCGAGCGAGGTGAACTCGTGCAGGCCGAGGATGTGGACGTAGTCGAACTCCAGCGCCATGTCCCGCCCCACCTCCTGCGCGAAGCCGAGGTTCCACTGCTGCGTGTAGGGCGACTCGAAATCCTGGTCGAGCATGCGGCCGCGCGAGCCCGAGAGCGGGTTCGTGAGCGGGCGCGGAACCGAGGGCGCGGGCGAATCGACGGCGAGGTTGTCGTTCGCGTTCGTGAAGTTGGCGTAGATCTCCGGGTTGGCCTGCTGCACCGCGAAGAGCGGCACGTTCAGGAACGACTGGTCGTAGTACATGCCGTAGCCGCCGCGCACGACCGAACGGCCGTTGCCACCGAAGTCCCACGCGAACCCGATGCGCGGGCTGAAGTTGTTCTTGTCGTCCTTGGGCGTGTGCTGCGCGAACGGGCTGCCGATGATGCGGAGCCCGATGAAGGCGCGGTTCTCGTCGGCGTGGCCCGGGTCAACGAACCCGAGGTCCACGTCGTAGCGCACGCCGAGGTTCAGCGTGAAGTGCGGCGTAATCTTCCAGTCGTCCTGCGCGTACCAGGCGAACTGCTTCGCGCCGTCGCGGAGGTTGAAGGAGGGGTCGCCGCCGGCGAGGTCGATCTGCGCGACGACGCCGATGCCGGCGAGCTGGGCCGCCGTGCAGCTGGAGCTGTTGGTGAAGGACGAGCAGGTGATCGGGCCGGGTAGTACCTGATGGGTGCGGAAGCTCTGCGGGAACTGGCCCGGGTTGTTGGCGATGTCGCCGGGGTCGAAGTTGAACGAGTAGGAGGGTGACGAGGTGAAGGCGAAGAGGCCGCCGAGCGTCGGCTCGTAGACGAAGTCGCCGCCGAACTTCCAGCCGTGGTTGCCGCGGTTGTAGGTCAGGTCGTCGCGGAACTGGTGCTTCTTCTGGATGGTCTGCTGGGGGACGTTGCCGTTGCGGCCGACGACGATGCCGTTCGGGAACGAGAGGTTCGCCAAATCGGTCGTCGCGTTGATGCGGTTGTCGAAGGTCGTGTACTGGTAGGTGAACTGGTTGACCGTGCGCTGGCTCACCACCCACGTCTCGTTGCCGAGGAAGCTGTAGAGCGTGTTGAGGCTCTCGTTGCCGCCCGAGAGGTCGGTGAAGACCGTCAGGAAGCCGGCCTGGTCATTGAGCCCGTCGTTGTTCTGGCCGGAGAAGCGCGTGACGAGCGTGTGTTTGTGGTTGAGGTTGAAGTCGCCCTTGATGGTGTACTGCCAGTCGTTGAAGGGCTGGGGCAGGAACTGCACGGCCTTGTAGCCGAGCGGCTCTAGGAACGCGATCTGGGTGCGGGTGTCGCCGGGGACGATGGAGTTGCCGCGCTCGCGCGTGTGCTCGGCCGCGCCGAAGAAGAAGGCCTTGTCCTTCTTGATCGGGCCGCCGACGCTGCCGCCGATCTGCTGCCGGCCGAAGGGCGGCTTGACGGCGTCAGCCGGGTCGGGGAAGAGGTTCGGGTTGGCCTCGGCCAGCAGCGCGGGCGCGTTGGCGTTGAGCGCGTCGTCGCGGAAGAAGCCGAAGATCGAGCCGTGGAAGTCGTTCGTGCCCGACTTCGAGATGACCGAGAGCAGCGCGCCGCCCGAGCGGCCGTTCGCGGCCGAGAAGCGTTGCGTGGAGAGCGCGAACTCCTGGATGCTCTCCATCGAGAAATTCTGGAGGATGCCGCCGACGGCGTTGTCCTTGTTGTCGCCGCCATCGACGGTGATGTTCAGGTTTCTGCCGGTCGAGCCGCCGACCGAGAAGGTGCCGGTGCGCGCCTTCGTCGGGTCGAACGAGGGCTGGAGCGTCGCGCCGGGGATGAGCACGGCGAGCGAGGCGAACGAGCGCCCGTTGACGGGCAGGTTCTCCAGCCGCCGCTGATCCACGACGCCTGAAACGTCCGTCTTCGAGGTCTCGATGAGAGACGCGTTCTCCGAGGTGACGTTGACCACGTCGGTGATCTGCCCGACCTTCAGAGACGAGTTGATGGTCGTGCGCTGGAGCACGTTGACGGCGACGTTGTCCTGCACGGACTTCGAGAAGCCCGGGGCCTCGACCTCGACGCGGTAGGTGCCGGGCGCGAGTTGCGGAATCTCGTAGACGCCTTCGTCGCTCGTCCTAGCCTCGCGCGTGGCGTTGGTGCCGACGTTGACGGCGCGGACGGTGGCGCCGGCCACGACCTCGCCCTTCTCGTTCTGCACGACGCCGGTGATGACGCCCGTGCTCGCCGTCTGCGCGTGCGCCGGGGGCGGGAGCAACGCCGCGGCCGACAGCAGGACGGCCGCGAGGGCGCAAGAGACTGCCCTTTTAACTTTGCCGCTCATCATCAGAAGTCCTCCTCAAGGAAAGGGGTTGGAAAGAATCGACCGCCGCCGCTCCGGCCGCACGGGGCCGCTTGGCGAGAAGACGCACGACCGGCGGTGGCGCTTGCTAAAGCTTGGGCGAAGAACGCTGCGGGCCTTTGTCTACGACGCCTCACCTGGGCGCCGGAACGACTGTGCTAGAACCCGATGTGAGTCGGGGCGTTTGTGAAACCCTGGATGATGAACCCTTGGACTGTGACTGCGAATGGCCTGTCGGAATGCCTGACGTGTGAAGACGCAAGATTTATTCCAGTTAAATGCATACTACGAGCCGGAATGTTAAGTCGCCTGAGGACTAGGCTTGCGGGCGGCCCGCCGCCGGCGGTGCGGTTCGAGCCCCACAATTATGCAGAATTATCCGGATTCTCATCCATTTTTTCGGACAAGCGGGCTTGACTGTGGAAGTCGGTGCGGGATGCGTGAGGCGGGGCTGGTGGGCGTCGCTTCAGACCTCGACGCCGCGGCGGCCGAAGAACTGTTTGAGGGCGGGGTAGACATCCTCCTTGTCGTCGATGCGGACGCCGATGAAGCGCTCCTTCTGGCGGAGGCGGTCGTTGAAGATGGAGAGCAGCGCGCCCGAGCTGCGGCGGTAGCCGCCGCCACCCTCCTCGCCGATCTCGCCGTAGCCGAAGAGGTTGCAGGTCTTGATCAGCTCGTCGGCCAATCTGACGGCCTCCTCGTTGTCGGAGTAGTAGTTGTCGCCGTCGGAGAAGTGGAACGGGTAGATGTTCCAGTCCGAGGGGCGGTAGCGCGCGTTGATGATGTCGAGCGCGAGCTGGTAGGCCGACGAGACGACCGTCCCGCCCGACTCGCCCTGCGTGAAGAACTGCTCCTCCGAAACCTCCTTCGCCTCCGTGTGGTGCGACACGAAGACGATCTCGACGTTGTCGTACTTCGTCCGGAGGAACCGCACCATCCAGAAGAAGAAGGAGCGCGCGATGTACTTCTTGAATTCGCCCATACTCCCGGAGACGTCCATCAGCGCCAGCACGACCGCGTTGGACTCGTAGCGCTTGTCCTCCTCCCAGGTCTTGAAGCGGAGGTCTTCCTTGCGGACGTTGCCGAAGCGTGGCTCGTTCAACTCGCGGGCGTTGCGCTTGATGTTCTCCAGAATCATCCGGCGCTTGTCGAGGTTCGAGAAGACGCCGGTGCGGCGAATCTCGTTGAAGCGCGTCGTCTTCGACTGAACGGCCTTCTTCGCCTTGTCTTCGAGGAAGGGGAGTTGGAGGTCTTCGAAGATGAGCGCGGCCAGCTCGTCGATGTCCACCTCGGCCTCGTAGTACTCGGCGCCGGCGTCCTGGCCCGCCGGCCCGGCCCCGCGCCCCGGCCCCTGCCCCTGCTGCCCCTCGCGCGCGATGACGTCGCCGACGCGCGTCTTGCCGTCGCCCGTGCCGACGTGCTTGCGCTTGCGGTGGTCGAAGCGGAACTTGTACTCGTCGAGCGAGCGGATGGGGACTTTGACCGTTCGCTTGCCGTCCGAGAGGATGATGGCCTCGTTCGAGACGATGGAGCCGAGGTTCTTGCGCACGGCCTCCTTCACGCGCTCCTTGTGCCGCTCCTGGTCGATGATGCCCTTGCGCTGCAAAGACCAGTCGTTGCGCTGAACCGTCCCCGAGACCTGCGAGTCGTTCGTCATCTCTCCCACGTCTTTCAACCGAGAAATAAGTCGCCCGCGCCTCGGTCAGAAGCGCGGGCGACCCTGATGCCCTTCCCCGTCGCCCGCGTCAGCGCGAGAGGAGCGTGCCGACGTAGGTCAGCAGCTCGTTGGCGCAGACGGGGCAGTAGCCGCCGTCCCTGACCAGCCGGTCGACGACCTCGTTGATGCGGCGGAGCTGATCCGGGTCGGGCGTCTTGGTGGAGGTCGTGATCTTCACCACGTCCTTCAGGTCGGCGAAGATCTTCTTTTCAATCGCCTCCTTCAGACGCTCGTGCGAGGTGTACTCGAACTGCCTCCCCTTGCGCGCGTAGGAGGAGATGCGGATGAGGATCTCCTGGCGGAAGGTGTTCTTGGCGTTCTCGCTGATGCCGATCTGCTCCTCGATGGAGCGCATGAGCTGCTCGTCGGGTTCCATCTCCTCCTCGGTGATGGGGTCTTTCATCTTCTCCTTGTTGCAGTACGCCTCGACGTTGTCGAGGTAGTTGTTGCAGATGGTGCGCGCCATCTCCTCGAACGAGTAGACGAAGGCGCGCTGCACCTCGACCTTGGCCAGCTCGTCGTACTCCTTGCGCGCCGACGAGATGAGGTTCAGGTAACGCTCGCGCTGCTCGGGGTTGATGCCGGTGTGCTGCTCGAAGCCGTCCTTGATGGCCCTCAGCGCGTCGATGGGGTTGATGCAGGTGATGCCGTCGCGCACGAGCGCGCCCGAGAGGCGGTTGATGATGTAGCGCGGGCTGATGCCGTCCATCCCCTCGCGCGCCGCCTCCTCTTTCAGCTCGCGCACGTCCTTCGACTTGTAGCCCTCCACGTCCTCGCCGTCGTAGAGCTTCATCTTCTTGGGCAGATCGACGTTGGCGCGCTTCGGCTCTTCGAGCCGCGTCATGACGGCGAACATCGCGGCGACGCGCAGGGTGTTGGGCGCGATGTGGACGTTGCGCAGAATCTCGGACTGCTTGAGGAGCTTGTCGTAGATGCGCTCCTCCTGCGAGACGCGGAGGTTGTAGGGCACGCGGACTAAGATGATGCGGTCTTGCAGCGCCTCACTCTTCTTGTTGCCGGCGAAGGAGACGTACTCGTTCTCGTTCGTGTGCGAGAGGATGACCTCGTCGGCGTAGATCATCGCGAAGCGGCCCGTCTTGATGTTCTGCTCCTGCGAGAGCTTGATGATCGTTTTTTGGTAGTTTTGGTAAAGATTG
>JBJMGP010000082.1:0-4063 GCA_045807865.1 Pyrinomonadaceae bacterium | reverse complement strand
CGCGCCCGCGCGGAGGAACTCCACGATCTGCCCGACGGGCGTCGCCACGTAGACGAGGTCTGAACTGGAGACGCCGCCTCCTTTGAAGGCTTCGTCCGGCTCGTCAATGACGCGGAGGCTCAGGGCCTCTTCGAGCACGGAGGGGTCTGCGTCCCAACCCGCGACGGACGCACAGGCGCCCGCCTCCCTGAGCGCGAGCGCGAACGACGCGCCGACCAGCCCGCACCCGACCACCGTCACCCTGTCCCAACGCTTGGTCATAGATTCGCAACTCTGGCAGAGGCGTAGTGGCCGAGCACGCGGACGCTGGCGGCGCGTTCGCGCAGCTCGTCGAGCGCGGCCGCGAGGTCCGGGTCGCCGGCCGGCGCGCGCAGGTCGAGGTAGAAGTGATACTCCCAGGGCTGGCCGCGCAGCGGGCGGCTCTCGATCTTGAGCAGGTCGAGGCGGCGGCGCGCGAAGGGTTCGAGCGCGTGGTGGAGTGCGCCGGGGCGGTGCGCGAGCTTGAGGACGAGCGAGAGCTTGTCCGCATCTCTTTCACTCGCAGGCTCGGGCGCGAGCAGGACGAAGCGCGTGTAGTTCTCCTGATGGTCTTCGAGCCCCTCGCGCAGGATTTGTCCGCCGTAGATTTCCGCCGCGCGGCGGCCCGCGACCGCGGCGCACGTCGGGTCTCCGCGGCGCAGGACGGCGGCGACGCTCCCCGCGGTGTCGTCGGCCGCGACGCGGCGGATGTCTGGGCGCGAAGCGAAGAAGCGCTCGCACTGCGCGAGCGCGACCGGGTGCGACTCGACCGTCTTGATCTCTTCGGCCTTCGAGCCGGGGAGCCCGATCAGGAAGTGTCGGATGGGGATGACGACCTCGGCCGTCATGTGGAGCGGGCTGTCGATGAGCAGGTCGTAGACGCGGTGGACGGAGCCGGCGAGCGTGTTCTCGACGGGCGCGAGCGCGAGGTCGGCCGCGTCCTCTTCCGTCGCCGCGAAGAGCGACTCGAAGGTCGGGCGGGGGACGAGCGTGACGCCCTCGCCCAGGAGCTTGACGGCCGCCTCCTCGCTGAAGGCGCCGCGCTCGCCCTGGAAGGCGACGCGCAAGGGGCCGGCGCCCGTGCTCATCTCGCGGCCTCCTGAGCCCCGGCGGCGAGCTGCGTCTGGAGCCGGCGCGACTCGCGGATGACGGCGCGGAAGAGGCGCTCGACCGCTTCGTCGTCGAGCGGCCCGCGGTTGTTGCGCCGCGCGCGCTCTACCACTTCGCGCTCGCGCCCGCGGTTCAAAACCGAGAGCCCCGCGACGCGCTTCGACTCGCCCACACGGACGGCGATCTCGGCGCGCGCGTTGAGCAGCCGCAGAAGCTCCGCGTCAATCTTGTCGATCTCGACCCGCCAGTCTTCGATGGTCATCTGTACATCTCCGGTGAAAGCAACCCGGCGCGAAAAGAGCCGGCCGCGACTTCCTCTGCGGGGTCGCGGCCGGCTCGGTTCGAATCTTTTTGTGCGGCGTCTTTAAATCTCTCGCCCACTCACGCGCGCACGAAGTTCGCCCTGCCCGCCGCCCCCGTAGGGGTAGCGGTACGTAAAGGCGAAGTAATAAAAGCGCGCGTCGTGTGTCATCTCGAAAGCTCTTCGGACTTGCGCGGCCCCGCGAACGGGGCCGCCGCACAAGGATAGTAAGAAAGCCGACCGTGGGCTGTCAACAAATAGCCCGGCAATAATTTTTATGAGCCGATAGGCGCGGCTTATGGGACCGTCTTCACGTGCTGGCGCAGCGCCGCGAGGAACGCCGCCGCCGCGTGCGAGTGCGTCGCGTTGCGGCGGTGCGTCGCCCAGAGCGTGCGGACGTAGGTCAGC
Source organism: Pyrinomonadaceae bacterium (assembly GCA_045807865.1). Lineage (GTDB taxonomy): Bacteria > Acidobacteriota > Blastocatellia > Pyrinomonadales > Pyrinomonadaceae > QHXN01. The sequence goes on along the minus strand of JBJMGP010000082.1, from coordinate 2,226 downwards.
CCCTTAACGGGCACCGTGGCGAGCGTGCCGCGCTCCAACTCCTCGCGCACGCACATGTGCGGGACGAAGGCGAGGCCGACGTTGAGCTGCACGAAGCGCTTGATGGTCTCGACCGTCGCCAGCTCAAGTGTGATGTTGAGCGGCGTGTGGTGCTCGGCGAAGACCTCGATCACCTTGTTGCGCGAGGCCGTCCTGACGTTGTGGGCGAGGAAGGACTCGCGCCCCAGCTCTTCGACCGTCACCCCCTCGCGCCCGGCGAGCGGGTGCTCGGGGTTGAGGATCAGTACCAGCTCGTCGCGCAGCACGCAGAAGGATTCGAGGTCGCGGTCGGCCGGCTCGAAGGCGAGGACGGCGAAGTCCACGCCGCGCTCAAGCACCTCGCGCGGCAGGCGCTCGGAGACGTGCCGGTAGATTTCGACTTTTACGTCCGGGTGCTTCTCGCGGAACGAGAGGATGACCTGCGGCAGAAGGTAGAGCGAGGTGCTCTCGTTGGCGCCGACGCGGACGAGACCGCGCTTCAGCTCGCGCAGCTCGTTGACGGCGCCGCGCGCCTGGTCGCGCAGGGTGAGGATGCGCCGCGCGTAGTCCTGGATGGCGAGGCCGGCCTCGGTGAGCACCGGCGTCTTCTGCGCGCGGTCGAAGAGCGGGGCGCCGACCTCCTCTTCGAGCCTTCGGATGGCGATGCTCACCGCGGGCTGCGTGCGGCCGACCGTGTCCGCCGCCTTCGAGAAGCTGCCCTCGGCGATGACCTGGAGGAAGAATTCGAGCTGCGTCATTTCCATGTGCGTCAAGTCACCTCAGCGAGAAACGTCCGGTGACAATAGCCACACCAGTCCGCGGTTAGTCAAGCGACTGCGGCGCGTGCCGGCCACCCGTCCGGCCCGGAAATGACTTTGGAGGGGGCCACGCGACGCCGCTTGGACGGGCGCGTCGCGGGGCGCGTGGGCGCGCTCTCACCGCGCGGCGTCCCGCGGGGGGGCGCCGACCCGGACGGCGCGCTCGGTGCGGCGCGCCTCCTCGGCCAGCTCGGCCAACTGCTGCGCGTTGAGGCGGACGCCGTTGACGAGCACGGGGTTGCGCGAGGCGAGCCGTGAGAGCCCGGCGAGGGCGTTTGCGCCGAGTGGGTCGGCCGAGATGAACTCTTTACCGCTCAAGATCAGTGACACGAGCCTTAAAACCTCCGTCTGTGTTCGCAGCCTTGTGGCCGGACTCGGATGGCAAAGCCCGTACCGCCGCGCCCCACGGCGCTCGAGTAATGAATTTTCAAGGGCTAAGTGTGTTTGAGGTCTCTGGCGGCCGACGATGAATGTGACAATCTCGTCGTTTATGCCTTCAATGCCTGCAAAATTGTCGCGGCTGGTCGGCGCCTCATCGCGGCGCTTGAATTTAGCCCGGCCTTTCAAGGCCGGGACAGCCGACCGTTAACGAAGTTATGCGTCGCGTCAGCGACGCGATGATGTTGGGATTAACATTCCCCGGCCTTTCAAGGTCAGGCTAAATTCAGATGCCGCTCCGCGGCGAACGGCTTCCGACGTTTTTGTCGTTCCGCCCCGGAGCTTCGACGAATGTGTCTCTGGGCGGCGGGCGGTTGTGATTTATAGACTTGTAAAAATTATCAATTATACAAATGGGCGCGAAGGTTGTAGCATCCGCCTCCATAGTGGGGAGAGAAGCGCCGGCCGCGTGGTGCCAAAGCCGGCGGGCGCCGAGTCTCCAGTCTCCGGGTGTGTGGAATGTCTGATCTGCGTCCAGCCACTTCCGTCAAGTCGCACTTCCGGCGTCGGAAGGCTTCAGCCGTCGCCCTTAAGGGGCACGTGGCTGTAGTCGTCCACGCGCGCAAGCGCGTAACCTGACGGCTTGTCCAGCAACCAACAGTGTGTGCGGCAGGCCATCAACGTCCGAGGGTTGATGGCCTCTTTTTTCCCCCGATCTTTTTGGGCGAACTGATGTCTGAGGCAGTCAACAGAGTCGGCGACTTTCACGCGCACGCGCGGGGCGCCGCAGACCGCCCGAGCCGCTGGTGCCACGACGAGTCAGAGCACGACGCCTGCGCCATCATCGCCAACGTGAAGAAGGACGGGCGCCCCTCGCACGGCAACGTCAAGCGCACGCTCGAAGCGCTGGCGCGCATGGGCCACCGCACCGGCGAGGTCGAGGGCGAGGGCGACGGCGCGGGCCTCCAGACCGACATCCCGCGCGAGCGCTGGGCGAAGCGGCTTGAGGCGG
>JBJMGP010000081.1:0-5032 GCA_045807865.1 Pyrinomonadaceae bacterium | reverse complement strand
CTTCGAAGAGACTTTGCAGCCGGTGCGCATCCCCTCACATCCTTTCTTCATGCTCCGCTTCGCGCTCAAGGGGCTGCGCTCCTGCACGGGGCTGGCCTTCGGCAAGTTCAAAGGGAGGAAGGCGCGCGCCCTCTTCGCCGGCTGCTGCGCGCACTCGGTGCTGCCCCTGGAGAAGAAGGGCACGGCCTCTTTCGGGATGGTGCTCGCGCTCGCGGCGCACGCCATCAACTGGCCGTGCGTGCGCGGCGGCTCGGTCAAGATTATCGAAGCGCTGGCCGCATGCCTGAAGAGCTTCGGCGGCGAGATACGCACCGCACACCCCGTGCGGAGCATGCGCGACCTGCCGGAGTCGCGCGCCGTGCTCTTCGACCTCACGCCGCGGCAGGTGGTCGAGATAGCGGGAAGCGATCTGCCCGAGGGTTACCGGCGGCGTCTTGCAAAGTTCAGGTACGGCCCCGGCGTCTTCAAGATCGACTGGGCGCTCGACGGCCCGATCCCCTGGAAGGCCGAAGCCTGCCGGCGCGCGGCGACCGTCCATCTCGGCCCAACCATCGAAGAGATCGCCGAGGGCGAGGCGGCCGTCTGGCGCGGGGTACAGCCCGAGCGGCCCTTCGTCCTCATCGCGCAGCAGAGTCTCTTCGACCCGACGCGCGCCCCCGCGGGCAAGCAGACGGGCTGGGCCTACTGCCACGTCCCGCACGGCTCGGGCGTGGACATGACCGAGCGGATAGAGGCGCAGATAGAGCGCTTCGCCCCCGGCTTCCGCGATCTGATTCTGGCGCGCCACACGATCAACTCCGTCCAGCTCGAACAGCACAACCCGAACATGATCGGCGGCGACATCGGCGGCGGCGCCAACGATCTCCGACAGTTCCTCGCCCGCCCCCTTCCGAGATACGACCCGTACTCGACGCCCAACCGACGCCTCTACCTCTGCTCAAGCTCCACGCCCCCCGGCGGCGGCGTCCACGGCATGTGCGGCCACTGGGCGGCGAAGTCTGCGTTGAGGCGTGTCTTCGGCATCAAGGATTGAGCCACAGAGGCGCGGAGGGCGCGGCGGGGCGCGAAGATGATTCAAGTCTGCGCGCCCCTCCGCGCCTCTGCGTTGAAGAACAACTACGGCGTCGTCGTTCAACTTTGTGCGGGCGGCGGTTGAGCAGGCGGCTCCTCCTCCTCATCGTCGGCGCGGCGCGGGGCGCGCTCGACGTGGCTGGCGCTCTCCCACGCGGCTAACTCCCCCTCGTTGCCCGCATACGTGTTACGCACGATGGCGTCCAGCTCGCGCACGTCCGCCAGCCCCTTCTGTATTGCCGCCGCGAGGTCGGCCGTGGACTCGATGCGCGCGGACTCCGCCTTCTGCTGGGCGTCGTCGGCCTGTTGGACGGCGAGGATGCGCGCCCTGAGGTCGTCGATGAAGTCGGGTGCCGTGTTGCGCCTGGCGAACTCGTCGGCGAGGGGCTCGGCTTCGGCGACGAAGGCGCGGGCGGCCGCGAGCCACATCACGCCGTCCCGGTTGGGAGGCAGGCGGAACTTCTCTTCCACCCCCGGCATCCTCCGCGACATGGAGCGCGCGGTGCGGTTCATGGAGACCATCAGTTCCTGTAAGGAGTCTTCGGCGCCATCCTTCAGCTTCGACGCCTCCCGGAAGTTGCGCTCGTGCTCGGCCTGTTCGCCCGAGAGCCTCTCTATGTTCCCGATGCCTGTGTTCAAGGAGACGTAGAGTTCGCCGCCGCGCGAGTTGGCGGGGAAGGCGGCCGAGCGCGGCTGTCCGTGCAGGCGCACACTTTTCAGCATATTGAGGGCGCGAGTTTCAGACTTTTGCATCGCATTGCTCCTTTGTGTAAGGCCAAAGAACGTGGGGCACATCCTTGTGGCGGGTCGGTGAGATCGCGAGGCCCAGGTGCTAAGGTTTAGCGCGCGCAGTATACTCCTCCCTCTATACGCCGCAAGACTTTTTTCGCCGCGCGCTGTTAAACAGTGAGCGCCCGCCCGGCCGGCGCGCATCCCGCCCCGCCCTCCCGACTCGCCCGCACGCCCTTCCGAACAACGCGCACGGGCATTCGTACAAGCCGCACGGCCTTCCGAACAGCCCGCGCGGCCTTTCGAACAAGCTGCGAGGGCTTCCGAACAGGCCGCGAGGGCTTCCAAACAGGCCGCGCGGGCACTCAAACAGGCCGCGAGGGCTTCTGAAACGACTGCGCGGCCGTCCGTAGCAGCCGCGCAGCCAATGTTTACGGCCCCAAAGTCTCTTTTTACGTCCGCACACACCTTTCCGCCATCCCCACACGTCTTTCAGCGCGGCGCCGTTGCCGGTAGGCTTTCGGATGCTTGTTAAATGCAGTCTAAGGTGAAGTTACTGCGGCGTGAGCAGGAAGTATCGGCCAAACAACCCCGATGAAATATTCACTCCGTCACCGGAAAGAGGCTTTACCCAAAACCTCCCCGCCTGCCTCAATGGTGCTTAAGGATTAAGGGTTATTAGGCAAAGCTAGTCCAGGGGGCTTTGCACATAAAGTCCCTTTTGCACATAAGTCGGGGGTCTGCACATAAAGTGCGCCCGGTTTTATGCGCGAAAAAGGGTCTTTTATCTTTGTGGAAAGTCGAGTAGTCTTTCGCCGCCATGCCAAACAATTCACTTGAAATCCAACCGCCGCCGGGACAGGTCGCCACCGCTGATAGCTCTCTACCTCCCCTTAGCTATTCGCGCAGGCGATTCATTCAAGCTGCGGCTGACACCCGCGAAAAACTCAAACAGGATATTCAAATGTCAGGCTTGGCGGGCATCCTTACGGCGATAACAGTGGGCGTCATTTATGGGTTTACGTGGACGACTATTCTTGGGTCGGCGGGCGCATTCTTGGCGGTGTTACTTATCTTCTTTCTCTACTACTACATCTTTACCGCGCCCGAGAAGTTAGACAAAGAAAGGCAGGATGAAAGAGACTCCGCACACGCTCAACTTGAAGGCGCGAAGCTATTAGCCGAAGGCGGGGACAAGCCCAAATTCAAAGGCAAATTCCGCCAAGTCTATTTTGAGGATTTTGATCTTGAAGATGATGACTTCTGTTTTTTTGTAATAGTCCAATTGAGTTTAACGAATGTGCATAAAACCGCGGCCACAATAGAAGCATGTCGTCTGCGTGTACATGCGAACACTGGCCGCGGAGATGACATTCGTGTTGCTGATTATGACGGGATGCAAGCCCCGCTTAACGGGTATGTTTACTCTGAAGGCGGAACGCGGGCGACCGGGTTTGCAGACGTTAGGGTGGCATTAAATTCTTTGGAATTGCCTCAAAAGCCGCACCCTGACGGATATAGACAGGGCATTACCGAAAGCGAAAAGTGGCTACGGTTTAAGGTCGGGGGCTTTACCGCCGATGACATGCTTTTTCATCCCGATGCGTGGCGGTCGAGGATTCTCCTGATTCTGCTGTTTGTCACGGACAGCTTTGGGGTTGAACACCTCGCAGCGTTTGGCGAACCGCCGTGGACGACTAAGGGCAAGGTGGAATTTGATTACCAATCTTTGTCAGCGCTTAATAAGGAAGAGTTAATCGACATGCTAACTATTTACTCGGATGACGGAAGAGGTCTATACGAGGAATGTATGAGGGGGTCAGCACCTCAAGAGATAGACGCGAGAATGAAAGAGTGGGAAACGAAAGTAGCAACGGTTCTTGAGTCATACTTGGATGCGGCACATCGGGCGATCTTTACCAACGCCCCGCTTGATTCGGCTCCATTGCCAAACCGTAGCACGCGAGACAATCATCTCATCAGCTTGATAACAATTCGCCTTCAGAAGCTAAACCAAATCATTGAAGAACAAAGGGGCCGCTAGGCAGCCTCACGTAGACTCGTTCCAGAATGAGGGCTCAACCCCTAACTCGTAAATGGACTGAATGAGACAGCACACGTTGTGACAGAGAATCTTACAAAGCACTTCGTTGACTTGCTCCGTCGCTGACTTATAGTCTTAGCTCTTCCCGATCTTAATCGTGGCTTTGAGCGGCGCGCGTTTGGACGACTTCTTCACGGCCCCTTTGCGCGCGGCGGGCTTCGGCAGACTCTTCTGTGGCGGCTCGACTTCGGCGCGCTTGCGGCGGTTGATGAGGTTGCTCAGGCGGCGCTCGACGCGGCCCGCCTCTTCGTCGTCGAGCGTCTCGGTCTCGCTCTGCACGCCCGAGGGGGCCGTGCCGCCGCTTAAGTTGACGACGCGTGTGACGACCTCTTCCCAGTTCGACTTCTGTAGCGAATCCCCGACTGTACTCATCGCCAGCAGGTCGAGCACGTTCGCCGCGCGCGCCTGTATCTCGATGAGGAAACGCACCTCCCTCCGTCTGTCGCCGCTCGCCGTGAACTGAATCATCCCGGCCAGCATGTGCCCCCCGACCGTCGAGAAGGTGACGCGCCGCGGCGCGACCTCTTCGACTCGCACCTGCACGTTCCCGCGCAAGGGTAGGCCCAGCGTGAGCGTCGTGCCCTCTTCGACGACGCGCGGCGTACCCGGCTCGGCCGAGAACTCCAGCGGCATCACTTCCGCGCAGTGCTCGCGAAACTCTTCGACGAGCGCGGTCGGCGTCAGCCGGCTGCCCTTGATGTCGGCCCAGAACCTTTTCCGGCGCAGCGGCCCAACCCCCTCAGAGGGCAACTGCTCGGGGATGGAGTCGGCGAGCTTTGTCAGCCCCGCGTCGAGCGTCGTGGCCTTCACGCCGAGCCGCGAGGTCAGCGCGTTCGCGGACGGGTGCTCGATGAAGTTGCCTTCGAGCAGCATCTTCAGCTTCGCGTCGTTGAGCGGGAGCTTCACGCCCAGAAGTTTTTCGAGCTTCGTGCTCTCCGCGAGCCGCACGCCGAGCGAGGCCAGGAACGAGGGCACCGGCACGCGCGCCACCTTCCGGCCGGTGATGGCCGACAGGCGCTCGATGAGGTCGCTCGTGTTCGTCGTCTCCTCACCCGCCAGCTCCAAAGTCTCTCGCTTGAGCGTCGGCGTTTCGAGCGCGCGCACTATCGCCTGCCCGAGGTCTTCGTG
>JBJMGP010000080.1:0-18130 GCA_045807865.1 Pyrinomonadaceae bacterium | reverse complement strand
GACGGCGCTTCACTACTAAGTGTGTACGCGCACGCTTTGGCGGGCAGGGATGCCCGCGCCCCCGGCCCGTTAGCCTAAAATCCCGCGCACCCTGCCTTCCGGCGCGTAGCCGGGGAAGACCTTCTTGAGGTCAACGGCGCCGAGGTGCTTCGACACGACCTCGCCGAACACGTCGCGGAAGTCGGTCGTCAGAGCGAGGTCGCGCCCTTCGTTGAGCTGCTCCTCCTTGAGCCCGGGCCACCGCCCGTAGACCTTCCCTCCGCGCACGGAGCCTCCGAGGACGAGCATCGCGTTGGCGTGGCCGTGGTCGGTGCCGCCCGTCCCGTTCTGGCGGGCGGTGCGCCCGAACTCGCTCATCGTCAGCACCAACACGTCCTGCATCCGCGCCGGGCCTAAGTCCGTGACGAGCGCGTAGAGCCCCTGCGCGAACTGGCCCAGAAGGTTCGCGAGCTGACCGCGCGCGCCGCCCTGCCCGCGGTGCGTGTCCCAGCCGCCGACATCGGTGAAAGCAACTTCCAACCCGACGCCCGCCTTGATGAGCTGCGCGATCTGCATCAACGCGCGCCCGAACTCGCCGTTCGGATACTGCGCGCCGTTCTCCGGCTTGTACTGCGCCGGGTTCACCTTCTTCAAAAAATCGACCGCCTCGAACGTCTCCTTCCCCGTCCCGCGCAGCACGTCGTTGACGCCCTGCTCGTAGAGACCCTCGAACCCTCCCTGCACTCCGGCCGTGTAGGCGCCGGCCCGAATCTGGAAGTCGGAGAGGTTGCGCATGGCGACGGCCCCGGCGCGCCCCTGCATCGAGCGCGGCAGGTTCTGCGTCATCGAGATGGCGCGGAACGGCGTGGCCTTCGGGTCCGGGCGCGCCTGCAAGTAGCGGTTGAGCCAGCCGTCCGGCGTGGACTTCACGCCAGGCGTCGCCGACTCCATGTAGTCCTGCGCGTCGAAGTGCGAGCGCGTGTTGTCGGGCGAGCCGACGGCGTGCACGACGGCCAAACGCTTCTCGTCCCACAGACGCTTGAGCGGCGACATCGACGGGTGCAGCCCGAAGAAGCCGTCGAGGTCAACGGCCGAGTCGGCCGCCGCCTTGCCCGGCTGCGCGATGGCGATCTGCGGTCTCAACTCGTAATAGGCGCGCTCGCCGTGCGGCACGACCATGTTCAGCCCGTCCACCGCCCCACGCTGGAAGATGGTGATGAGCGTCTTCCTCCGCCCGTTCGGCGCCGCCGACAGACCCTGCGCTTCGACCACGCGCCTGAGGAACGAAGGCGCCATGCCCACGACACCGACGCTCGCCAGCGCCAGCCCACTGCTCTTCAGAAAGAACCTGCGATTCTGATTCATCACTTCACCTACTGCCTTTGAAACTCCGGCGAGCCGATGACGAGCGCGGCGATGCGCGCGACCTCCGGGTTGCCGACCGTGGCGCCCGCCTGCTGCCGCTCGCGGCGCGCGGCCCGCACGTTCTTCTCCCCCGTCTCCTCGTCGGCGGGCGCGGATGTGATGGGAGCGTCCGCCTGCGCCGTCAACTGCTTCATCAAGACCTCGCGGCTCTTCGGCGAGATGTCGCCTTGCAGCGCGGCGTTGAGGAAGCGCTCGACGACCGCCTTCTGATCGACGGCGCGGCTGCTCGACGCATCCTCGCCGACGAAGCGCGTGAGGTCTACGCGCGCGCCGGGGACGCGGTTCGAGACGAGCGCGAGCGAGAAGTTGAGACGTTCGAGGAGCGCGCCCGTGTTGACCCAGTACGAAGCCTCGTCCGGATAGCCCGTCGGCGCTTGATAACCATAAAGCGGCTCGCCCATGCGCGCCACCCACTGGATGAGGGCGGGGCGCACCTCCACGTCCGCGTCGAGCGTGCGCAGCGCGCTCACCGTCAGCTCGAACGGCGTCTTGATCTTCGCGCGCCGCGCCTCGGCCGAGTTGAACTCGGGCGCGTTGAAGAGGGCGCGCAGCGTCGTCTTGATGTCGCCCTTCGAGTTGTGGAAGGCGTCGGCGACGCGCTTGACGAGCGAAGGGTCGGGCTCGTCCGAGACGAACTTGCGCACGAGCTTCGTCGCGATGAACTTCGCCGTCGAGGGATGCGCGACGAGGATGTCTAAAACCTTCCGCCCGTCCTCCTGGCCGCCGCCCGCGGGAATCTTGACGCCGAGCACAGTCTTCTCGCCGTCGTCGTGCATGCGCGGCGCGAAGTAGAAGGAGCCGGCGCGGCTCTCCCCGCCGTCGTCGCCGTAGAGACGGCCGCCGCGCGGCTGGTAGATCGTCCAGCCGGTGAAGGCGCGCGCCACCTCCTGCACGTCCTTCTGCGTGTAGCCGCCCTCGACGCCGAGCGTGTGCAGCTCCATCAACTCGCGCGCGTAGTTCTCGTTGATGCCGCGGCGCATCCGCTGCTGCTGCTGTGGCGGGCGCGGCTGCTGTGCCGTCATCTGCCCACCGCCCTGCTGCTGCTCGCGCTCCGTCTGTCGCTGCCGCGCCTCGCCCTGCCGCATGCGGCGTCCGCCGAAGATGCCGCCCGGACGCATCTGCCCCGCGCCTTCGGCGTCCGTCTGCTGGCGGCGGCGAAGCATGCCACGCTGTCCTTGCGCGTTCGGGCTCATGCTCTGGAAGTTGTCGAGGTAGAAGAGCATCGCGGGGCTCTTCGCCGTCGCTTCCAGAAGGTCGCGGAAATTGCCGAGCGCGTTCGGGCGGATCACGTCGCGGTCATAAGAGGTCAAGAACCAGCGGTCGGCCCCCTTCTGCGCGTAGACGTTGAAGTGGTTCGTCCAGAAGTCAACCATCACCTCCTGCAACTGCCGCTCTGAGTAGACGGCGCGCAGGATGCGCGAGGCGTTCAGCTCGTACATGATGCGCTGCGGATTTTCGAGCCCCTGCTCGCGCATGTACTTCGCAATCGCCTGCCGGTACTGGCGCTTCTGCGGGTCTTGCTCCTCCTGCATCGCGCCCGGCCCCTGGCCCGGTGCGGGCGGGCGCATCGCCTCGGCGATGACCTTCTCGGCGTCGGCGTTGGGCGCTTCCATCTGCGGCGGCGCGCCGCCGGGTTGCGCCTGCCCCTGCTGGCGCTGCCGCACGAGCGCGGCCAGCTCCGGCGGCAGCTCGCCCGCGCGTTCCAGGCGGCGGAGAAGTTGGTTGGGCTGCGGATACTTCGCCAGCAGCTCGCCGTTCGACATGCCGAGCGTCGGGAAGTTGCGCAGACGCGTCTCCAGAGCCGAGTCGTCTAGCTTCGAGGGGTTGAGCTGCTGCTCGATGTAAGCCTCCACGCCCAGCTTGCGCACGCGCCCGACCTCGCCCGGCCGCGCGCCGAAGGCCAGGCGGTTGAGGACGTGCACGACGCGCTGCTCCTCGGTCAACTTCTGCGCGCCGGCCTTCTGCGCGACGCCGACGAGAAGGTTATTGGATAAGAGCGCCAGCGCGGCCACGAGCGCGAAGGCCCGCGGCCTGCGTCTGCGTGCTGAGACGTTGACTTTCATTGACGGCTCCCGATTCGCTCCAAACTGACTGTTTGCAGGCCGTGCCCGGCCTCCGATTTTGATGAGTACCGACGGGTTTAAGACGCACGTCGCCGGGCGCTGGTCGGAAAATTTTCTGTTCGAGTGAGGGATATTTTACTCGCGAGTTGAGGATTGCGTAAGTTGGAATTGACCGCCCTGCACGTGACCGTCAAGCCGAGAGGTTATTGTGCCTCCCGCGCCCTCTCCCTCTCGACCAACAGGCGGCGCAGAATCTTCCCCGAGGGCGACTTCGGTATCTGCGCGACGAACTCGACCCGCCTCACCTTCTTGTAAGGCGCGACGCGCGCGGCGACGAAGCCGATCACCTCCGACTCGGTCAGGCCGTGCCCTTCTTTGACGACGACGAACGCCTTCGGCACCTCGCCGGCCTCGTCGTCCGGGCTCGGGATGACGGCCGCGTCGGCCACCGACTGGTGAGTCAGCAGCACCGCCTCAAGCTCGGCCGGCGCGACCTGGAACGCCTTGTACTTGATCAACTCCTTCGCGCGGTCAACGATGTAGAAGAAGCCGTCCGCGTCGGCGCAGGCCACGTCGCCCGTGTGCAGCCACCCTTCGGCGTCCACGGTCTGCGCGGTCGCCTCGGGGCGTCCCAGGTAGCCCTTCATCACCTGCGGCCCGCGCACGTGCACCTCGCCGCGCTCGCCCACGCCCACGTCCTCGCCCGTCTCGACCGAGACGAGCCTGCACTCCATGTTCGGCACGCACAGGCCCACCGAGCCCGGCCGGTTCTGCTCCCACGTCGTGAGGTGCGTGACCGGGCTCGTCTCCGTCATCCCATAGCCCTGGATGATCGCGCACCCGCCGAGCCGCTCCGAGCACTCGCGCGACAGCTCCGCGCCGAGCGGCGCCGCGCCCGAGAAGATCGTCTTCAGCGCGGAGAGATCGTAGGCGTCAACCAGCGGGCTCTTCGAGAGCGCGAGCACAATCGGGGGGACGAGATGCGCGAGCGAGACGCGGTAGTCCTGCATCACGCGCAGGAGCTGCTCGAAGTCGAAGCGCGGGAGCGTGACGAGCGTCGAGCCGCAGCGCAGGCCGTGGTTCATGATGACGGACATGCCGTAGATGTGGAAGAGCGGCAGCACGCAGACGAGCGTCTGGTCGCGCCAGTCGTGCCCAGTCCCCATGATCTGTGCGAGGTTCGCGACGAGGTTGCGGTGCGTCAGCATCACGCCCTTGCAGACGCCCGTCGTCCCGCTCGAATAGGGAAGCACGACGAGGTCTACACCCGGGTTGATCGGTACAGGCGGCAGGCCGTCCGCGCCGCCCTCAAGCAACGAGGCGAACGGCGTCGCGCCCTCCGCCTCGCCGAAGACGAAAAACTCGCTCAGCCCCTTCCCTTCCGCCGCCTCGCGCGCGCGCCCGACGAGTTGAGGGACTGTGACGAGGTACTTCGCGCCCGAGTCTTCGAGTTGCTTCGACACCTCTTCGACCGTGTACATCGGGTTGATCGGCGTGACGACTCCGCCGAGCGTGGAGACGGCGTGGAAGGCGACGACGTACTCGGGCAGGTTCGGGCTGAAGAGCGCGAGCACGTCGCCCTTCGAGAAGCCGCGCCGCGCGAGCCCGGCCGCCGCCGCCCGCACCGCGCCCTTGAGTTGCGCGTAGGTCAAGACGCGCCCGCTCACGCCGTCGATGAGCGCGGGCTTGTCGTCGTGTCCCGCCGCGCCTTCAAAGACGAACTCGGTCAGGGGGAGTTCCGGAATTTCGACATCGGGGAAGGGGCTGCGGAAGATCATGGTTGGTGAATGGTAGATGGTGAACGGTAAATGGTAAATGGTTAGCGTGCTTCGCACGGCTCAGTCTCAGCCGGCCGGGCCTGGACTACCCGCATCCATCTACTATTTACGATCTACTATCCACTAACGGATGTGGTAGGCGTGGCCGTTGACCACGACGAGGACTTCGCCGCCGACGGCCGCCGCGACGCGGCCGACCTCGGGCACGTCTGCGACGAGGGCGCGGAAGCTTTCCGTGCCGCGGTGCACGCCGGTCGAGGGCATCGAGGGTTTGTAGTTGACATCCTTCCACACGCCGCCCTCGCGGCGGAAGCGGTGGCCTGCGGCGCTGCGCGTCTCGCCGTCGCGTGTGACTTCGTCTTCGTCGGCCTTCTTCCCTGCCTCCCGGGCCGGGGGCGCGCGGCGCGCGGCTTCCGAGCGCGAAGCGGCGTTGCGCTCCGACTCCTTCGGCGGCGCGGCGGCGCCAGCGCTGCCGCCGCCGATGTAGCCGCCCGAAGCGTTGTTGTCGGCAGCGCGCTTCTGGCTCTGGTTGCGCGCGCCGCCGTCCGGCATCTGCTGCACCTCGTTCATATTCCGCGACCGCACGGCTCGCGGCTGCGCGGGAGCATCGCTCGACACGATGTCGTCGTTGCCGGGCTCGGACTGGCGCGCGGACTTGTCCCGGGTCTCGGACTTCTCCTTCTTATTGTCGGCTCGGTCGGCCTCGCCCTCTTCGGGCGCGTCTGACTTCGGCGCCGCCTTACTCAGCCTCGCATCGGCCGGGCCTTCCGTCGTGGCGGCGGCAGGCGGAGGAGGCGGAGGCACCGTCGACGGTTGTGCTTCATCCTTGACCGCGGCGACCTCCGCGGGTTGTTCCTCGGCCCCGCCGTGTCCCCTGGCCGGCGCCGACGGCGCGACCGCCAGCGCCGCCTCGCGCGGGGCGTTGGCGTTGCTGTTCTGGGGACTGTTTAAATCTGTGTTCGCGTTGGCGACCGTGTTCGCGCTTGCGGGAGCGCTCGGCGCGCTCTGCAACGTGCCGTTCTGGGAACGCCCTTCCCTCGCGGCCTGCAAAGAACCTCTGTCCGAGCGCAGCGCGACGTAAGAGACGACGCCGAAGAGTGAGAGCGCGAGCAAGGGCACGGCGAAGCGCACCATGCGCGGCGCGAAGAGAGACGCGATGAACGCGCCCCAGGCGGAAGGGCGCGCCGACTCGGCCGCGGCAGCCGCGGCGACCAACGGCTGCTTGACCTCGGCCCCGCCGCCCGCGACGCGTGCGAGGCCGACGACGACTCCGCGGCAACGGTCGCAGTCGGCGAGGTGCGAGGCGGCAGCGAGGCGCGCCGGGGCAGGGAGCGCCCCCTCCGCGAACGCGCCGAGTTCGTCCGCGTCGAGGTGCGCGCCGTGCGCGCCGTCTTCGCGACCGTCGCCCCACAGGCGCGACTCCTCCGTCCCGCGCGCGCGGCGCCGGAGCAGCGAATCGATCTCTCTGTCGAAGCCCTCTTTCATCTCAAACTTGCCGACCGAAAACTTACGCCACTCGGCGTCCGATCCTTGAACGCGTGCGCGACGCAAACTTGCGCCGCCCAAGTCCTTTAACTCCGGCCACCGCGCCGTTCATTCGTACAACTCTTCGCGCTTCTCGACGGCGGCCGCGTGCTCCGGCGCGAGCATCGCGCGCAGGTCCGCGTCCGTCTGTGCGTGCACGGCGTCGGCCATGGCGCGCGCGACCTCCTCGCGCGTCCAGTGCCGCTCGCCCGTGAGCAGAGCCTCGACCCGCTTTCTAACTTCGCCGTGGACGCGCGTGAGCCTGCGGCTCGCCGTCGCCTCGTGAACGCCGAGCACGGCGCCCGCCTCTTTCAGCTTGAGCCCGTCGAAGTAGTAGAGGCGCACGAGCAGACGGTCTTCCGCGTCGAGCCCTTGCAGGGCGCGCGCGAGCGACTCCTCGACGGCGCGCGATGCGTCCGACTCCGCGAGCGCGCTCTCGGGGTCGAGCGGCGCGGGCGGGCGCCAGCCGTCCTGCTCATGCGAGTCGGCGGCGGCGCGGTCGAACTCCGAAGGCTCCTCGGTCTGCACGAGCCGCGACGTGCGCCGGTGCCGGTCGACGGCCAACTGCCCCACGACCGCGCGCAGCCAGCCGCCCAGACTTCCGCACCCCGAGTAGTATGCGAGCTTGCCCGCGGGCTTTCCGTCGGCGCGCTCGCGCAGGCCGTAGAGTTCGGCCCACACGGAGCCGGCCAACTCCTCCGCCTCCGCCTCGCCCGGGCTCGACGAGCGCGCGGCCGAGAGCACGGTCGGGCGGTACTGCGCGACGAGGTCGTCCCACGCGGCCGAGTCCCCGCGCTCGCACGCGACGACGAGCAGCAGTTCCGCGGCGTGCAGCGCGTCGATGAACGCTTTGACCTCGCCCGCGCCGGCCTGCGGGCTGTGGCGCAGCAGGTACTTCTCGACCGACGCGCGGACGCGCGGCGCGACCGCCGCAACGTCGAGCGAGCGCACGTCGCCGGCGCGCGCCAGTAGACGCGCCGCACCTTCACTCACGAGTTGTTCGAGGTCTGTCGGCATCCGAGAGTCCAGAAGCCAAGATGCCACGCCGGCCGGTGCGCCTATGCTACCACGAATCAGGTAGACAGTAGACAGTCGTCAGTCGTCAGTAGTAAAACCTTCTCGTTACGAACCGTGCGTTTGTCATCGTCAACGCCCGCAGGACGGAGTCCTACTGGTTAGCGACTACTTTGATTTGTGCTCCGCGTCACTGAAATCTTCCGCTCCGTTCAGGGAGAATCGACGCACGCCGGCCGGCCGTGCGCGTTCGTGCGCCTGACGGGCTGCCCGATGCGCTGCGTCTGGTGCGACAGCGAATACACGTTCAAGGGTGGCGAGCACGTCTCGGTCGAGGATGTGATGCGGCAGGTGCGCGCCTACGGTTGCCAATTGGTCGAAGTGACGGGCGGCGAGCCGCTCGCGCAGAAGGGGGCGCTCGACCTCATCCGGCGGCTCTGCGACGAGGGGTTCGAGGTCTTAATCGAGACCGGCGGGTTCGTCTCGACCGAGGGCGTGGACGCGCGCGCCAAGATCATTCTCGACGTGAAGTGCCCCGCCTCGGGCGAGGCCGAACGCAACCACTGGCCGAACCTCGGGCGCCTGCGCGCCGACCGCGACGAGGTCAAGTTCGTCGTGCAAGACCGCGCCGACTGGGAGTTCACGCGCCGCGTCGTCGAGGAGTACGGGCTTGAGGAGCGCGCCCTGGCAATCCTCGTCTCGCCCGTCTGGGGCGAGACAGACTTGAAGGAGCTGGCCGAGCTGGTTTCTCAGAGCGGGCTCAGAAACGTCAGGATGCAGTTGCAACTGCACAAATACATCTGGGGGCCGGAGGTGCACGGGGTCTGATGGGCGGCTCGCCGGGCGACAGGGATTTCGTCTACGAAGAGGGGCCGGAGGAGTCGGCCGTCGATGAAAGTGTTGTTGACGGAACGCTCGCCGTCTGCCTCGTCTCGGGCGGGATGGACTCGTGCGTGACCGCCGCCATCGCGCGCGGGGAGAACGAAGACCTGGCCTTCCTCCACGTCTCCTACGGGCAGCGCACACAGGCACGCGAGCGGCGCGCCTTCGAAGAGCTGGCCGACTTCTACCAGGTCTCGCAACGTCTCGTCGTCTCGCTCGAACACCTCGCGCGCATCGGCGGCTCGTCGCTCACCGACCCGGCCATCCCCGTCTCGGAGGCAGACCTCTCGTCGCAGGGGATTCCGACCAGCTACGTCCCCTTCCGCAACGCGCACCTGCTCGCGGCCGCGGCGAGCTGGGCCGAAGTCATCGGCGGGACGAGCGTCTACATCGGCGCCGTCGCCGAAGACTCCTCCGGCTATCCCGACTGCCGGCCCGAGTTCTACGAGGCCTTCCAGCGCGTCATCGACGTGGGCACGCGCCCCGAGACGCGAGTCGAGGTGAGGACGCCCGTCATCCACCTGCGCAAGTCGGAAATTATCCGCCGCGGCTTTGAGCTGGACGCGCCGCTCGACCTGACGTGGTCTTGCTACCGCGCGGAAGCGCTCGCGTGCGGGAGTTGCGACTCGTGCGCGCTGCGCCTGCGGGCCTTCCGCGAGGCCGGCGTTCGAGACCCGATCCCGTACGCCTAGCGACTCGCAAAGCGCCCGGTTCTGCTGCTAAAATGGCGCGCAGAAATCGAACGGCGGGCAACAACTGACAACCGACAGGGGTGCACACGCATCCTATGCGCGGCCTCCGTCACCCCCTCGGAAGCGTCAGCAATCATCAGTCAGCAGGAGACCACCGAACATGCGTTCCAACCTTTTACTTCGCACGCTCTTCGTCGCGCTCGTCGTGGCCGCGTCGGCCGTCGCCGCCTCGGCGCAGTCAACCCAGGTGAACGGCAAGGTGACGCTCAAACAGGCCGATGGCACCGTCGTTCCCGTCGCCGGCGCGCTGATCGACATCTACCGCACCGACATCAAGGCTGAGTTCCACACCAAGACCGACAAGAAGGGCAGCTATATCCACGCCGGCCTGCCCTTCGTCGGCACCTACACGGTCGTCGTCAGCGCCCCCGGCGCGTCGCCGAGCTACCAGGCCAAGCTCCGCTTCACGCAGCAGACGGAGTACAATTTCGAGCTCAAACCCGGCGACGGCACGCGCCCGACCCTCGAACAGGTCAACGCTAATATGACGGGCGGCGCCGCGACGGCGGCCGGCGGCGGCGGGACCCCGCGCGGCGAGAGCAAGGAGGATAAGGCCAAGCGCGAGGAGATGGAGAAGAAGATCAAGGAGGTCGAGGAGTCGAACAAGAAGATCAACGAGTCGAACGAGGCCGTCAACCGCGCCTTCAAGGCCGGCAACGACGCCCTCTTCGCCACCCCGCCGCGCCTCGACGAAGCCATCACCAACTACAGGGAGGGCATCGCCGCGCGCCCCGAAGAGGTGGCGCTCCTGACCAACCTGTCCGAGGCGCTGCGCCGGCGCGGCGTTGACCGCTACAACGCCGCCCTGAAAGCGGCCGACGGCGACGCCAAGACCCAAGGGCTCGACGCCGCGAAGAAGGACTGGCTGGAGGCCGCCGAACTGTCGGGCAAGGCCGTCACGCTGGTCAAGGCGGCCAACCCCACCAGCGAGACCGTGAATGCCGCGTCATTCGAGCAGAACAAGAAGGCCGCGATCTCGACCCGCGCCCTCTCCCTGAGGCTCGTCGCCAGCAAGGTTGACCAGACGCAGGCGCAGGCCGCCTGGGACGCCTACCAGGATTTTATCGCCGCCGAGACCGACCCCGCCAAGAAGTCCAAGCTGAAGGGCGAGGCGCTCCAGACAGTGTTCGACGCGGGGGCCGTTGACCTCGCGGTCACGCAGGCGCGCACCGTCGTCGCCGAAGAGCCGGAGAACATAGATGCCAACCGCATCCTCGGGCTCGCCCTCTTCGCCTCCGGCGACAAGACCAAGTTCCAGGAGGCGGCCAACTACCTCCAGCGCTACGTGGACAAGGCTCCGGACACAGACCCCTTGAAGCAGTCGGCCAAGGAGTCGCTCGACTATCTGAAGACGGCCGAGAATGTTAAACCCGAGAAGGTGACGCCCACGCGGACACCTCGCAAGCGCCCTTAAGGCGAACTAAAACAAGGCAACTAACAACTTAACCGCGCCCGGCCGCCGTGCCGGGCGCGGTTTTTTGGACTCATCCCGCCCGGTTCCAGATTCATCTTGACAGCTTCAAGGTTAAACAGTAACATGCACTAGGCCAACGGTGTTTTAAACCTTTGGCCTGATGCCGGCGGTGCGGTCGTCGGCAGAGCCCTTTAAGTCCCCTTTCGACGGAAACCGCACGCGCCCCGCCTTCTCGGTTCTTAAACACGGAACGCTCCACGATGTCAGCCAAACTCGGCGAAATCCTCGTCCGCGAAAATCTCCTGACCCCGCACCAGCTCCGCGAGGCCCTCGAATTTCAGAGGGAGCACGGCGGCCGGCTAGGCTTCAACCTGGTCAAGATGGGGCTGGTCTCGGACGACATGATTACGGCCGTGCTCTCCAGGCAGTACGGCGTCCCGTCCGTCAACCTGGAACTGTTTGACGTGGACGAGTCGGTCATCCGGCTCATCCCGCGCGACGTGGCCGACAAGTACTCGGTGCTCCCGCTCTCCCGCGTCGGCGCGACCCTCACGCTGGCGATGGTCGACCCCACCAACGTCTTCGCCATGGACGACATCAAGTTCATGACGGGGCTCAACATCGAGCCGGTGGTCGTCTCCGAGGCGAGCGTGCAGGAGGCCATCTCGCGCTACTACTCGGGCTCGCGCGAGATCGAGCTGGCACGCAGCTTCGAGGAGGGCGAGTCGAACGGGAACGGCCATCACGACACGCTGCCCGAGTCTTCGATGACGCTCGAATCGCTCGACTTCGAGGCCGACGGCGCCGACGCGCTCGAAGTCATCGAAGAGCACGACGAGATCGACCTCTCGAACCTGACGCGGATGAGCGAGGACGCGCCCGTCGTCCGGCTCGTCAACGTGCTGCTGGCCGACTCGCTCCAGCGCGGAGCCTCCGACATCCACATCGAGCCGTACGAGAAGGAGATGCGCATCCGCTTCCGCATCGACGGCGTGCTCTACGACGTGATGCACCCGCCGCTCCGCCTGCGCGACGCGCTCATCTCCCGCATCAAGATTCTCTCCAAGCTCGACATCGCCGAGAAGCGCCTGCCGCAGGACGGCCGCATCAAGATCAAGCTCAAGGTGCACGGCCGCTCGCGCGAGCTGGACTTCCGCGTCTCGACGCTCCCGACGCTCTTCGGCGAGAAGGTCGTGCTCCGCCTCCTCGACAAGGAGAAGCTGATGCTCGACATGACGAAGCTCGGGTTCGAGCCCGAGTCGCTCGTCAAGTTCCAGCGCAACATCACGAAGCCCTACGGCATGGTGCTCGTCACAGGCCCCACCGGCTCGGGTAAGACGAACACGCTCTACTCGGCCTTGCAGGCTTTGAACACGAGCGAGACAAACATCATGACGGCCGAGGACCCGGTCGAGTTCAACCTGCCGGGCATCAACCAGGTGCAGATGAAGGAGCAGATCGGCCTGAACTTCGCGGCCGCGCTCCGCTCCTTCCTGCGGCAGGACCCGAACATCGTCCTCGTCGGCGAGATTCGCGACTTCGAGACGGCCGAGATCGCCATCAAGGCCGCTTTGACCGGCCACCTCGTCCTCTCCACCCTCCACACCAACGACGCGCCCTCCACCATCTCCCGCCTGATGAACATGGGCATCGAGCCCTTCCTCGTCGCGACCTCGGTCAACCTCATCCAGGCGCAGCGCCTCATCCGGCGCATCTGTAAGGACTGCAAGGCCGAGCACCACGTCCCCGCCGAGGCGCTGGTCGAGATCGGCTTCTCGAAGGAAGAGGCGGGGCAGCTCAAGACCTACAAGGGCACGGGCTGCCCGAAGTGCAACAACACGGGTTACAAGGGGCGGGTCGGCCTTTACGAGGTGATGGAGGTGACCGACGAGATACGCGAGCTGATCCTGATCGGCGCTTCGGCCCTTGAGCTGCGCAAGCGCGCCATCGAGGACGGCATGATCACGCTGCGCGAGTCGGGTCTGCACAAGATCAGGAACGGCGTCACCACGCTCGAAGAGGTGGTGCGCGAAACGGTGGCATAGAACATGAACAGGCTGCGAGTCGTCACGCTAACGCTTCTCGTCCTCGTCACGACGGCGGGGATGTTACCCATCACGGAGTCGCTCGCCAAGTGGAGCCGCCGCTCAGCGGTGAGCCAGCACAAGCGCTCCCGCAAGCATTCGCGCGCCTGGTGGCGCCGCCACCGCGCGCTCGTGCGCGCCAGGCGCGCGCGCGCCGCCGAGCGTCGCCGTCTGGCCGAGCAGGCCCGCGCGGACGGCTCGCCCAACATTAACACTTCCCTCCTGACCTTCAACGCGAACGTCAGCGCGCCCGTGCTGCCCGCGGGACTCTCGTACACGGCCGCGCCCCCGACGGTCTCGAACGTGGGCGCGCCCCCGGCGCTCGCCTCGACGCCCGCGCGCGCCCTGGCGCCGGCGCGCAGCTCGCTCCTCCCCTTCGACTTCGCGACGCCGCACAACTGGACGGCCGGGCGCAAGACGCGCTCGGGCGCGGCCGTCTTCACGGTCGCGACTGCGGACGGGCGCGCGGCCGGCACGGCCGTGGTCGCGCCGGTCTCCCTGTCGAGCGCGGAGCTGGCAGGCGTCGCCGTCGGCCCCAGGTCGAAGACGCTGGGCGGGACGCCTCTGGCGGCTCTGCGCCGCACAGTCATCGACCGGATGGTGGCCGAGGGCGGCTGGGTGACGAACGACTTCATGCAGGAGCTGCGCGGCCGCAAGGTCTTCGTCGTGCAGGCACAGACGGGCCGGCCGGGCGCCCCGGCGCAGTCCCTGACCTTCTACTTCACGGAGGTCGACGGCCGCCTCTACAGCCTCGCGACGACGGCCCCCTTCGAGTTCGCTGCGCCCCTCGCGCTCGGCTCCGAGCAGTTCATGGCCTCGCTCCAACCCGCCGCGAGCCGCAACACGGCCTCGCAGAAGTAAGGGCGCGGGGGCCGGGTCACACGACGGCCCCCTTTCCCGACCCGCCGCAACCAACCGTACACGGGGACACTTTATGACCGGACAAGAACAGTCACAGGAGCCGCTCTCGCTCTCGGACCTTTTGAAGAAGCTGATCGAGATGGGCGGGTCCGACCTGCACCTGACGACGAACACGCCGCCGCAGGTACGCGTGGACGGCCACCTGCGTCCCGTCGAGAGCGTGCGCACGCTCACCTCGGCCGACACCAAGTCGCTCGCCTACTCCGTCCTGACCGACGCGCAGAAACACCGCTTCGAGGAGGCGCTCGAACTCGACTTCTCGTTCGGCGT
The DNA here is from genome assembly GCA_045807865.1 of Pyrinomonadaceae bacterium. Taxonomy (GTDB): domain Bacteria; phylum Acidobacteriota; class Blastocatellia; order Pyrinomonadales; family Pyrinomonadaceae; genus QHXN01. The sequence goes on along the minus strand of JBJMGP010000080.1, from coordinate 4,024 downwards.
GCGCGGGCTCTCGCGCTTCCGCGCCAACCTCTTCAACCAGCGCGGCGCGGTCGGCGCCGTCTTCCGCGCCATCCCGTACGAGATCAAATCGTTCGACGACCTGGGCCTGCCGCCCGTCGTCTCAAGCCTGTGCGACAAGCCCCGCGGCCTCATCCTCGTCACCGGCCCCACCGGCTCGGGCAAGTCCACGACGCTCGCCGCCATGCTCGACAAGGTCAACCGCGAGCGGCACGAGCACATCGTCACCATCGAAGACCCGATCGAGTTCCTCCACGCGCACAAGTCCTGCATCGTCAACCAGCGCGAGGTCGGCGCCGACACGCACGGCTTCGCCGAGGCGCTCCGCACCGCCCTGCGCCAGGACCCGGACGTGGTGCTCGTCGGCGAGATGCGCGACCTCGAAACCATCGAGTCGGCCCTGCGCATCGCGGAGACCGGCCACTTGACGTTCGCGACCCTGCACACCAACTCCGCGGCCTCGACCATCAACCGCATCATCGACGTCTTCCCCTCGGCGCAGCAGTCGCAGATTCGCGCGCAGCTCTCGCTCGTGCTGGAAGGCATCCTGTGTCAGTCGCTCATCCCGCGCGCCGACGCCCGCGGGCGCGCGATGGCGCTGGAGATACTCGTCCCGAACCCCGCCATCCGCAACCTCATCCGCGAGGACAAGGTGCACCAGATCTATTCGATGATGCAGACGGGTCAGGGCAAGCACGGCATGCAGACCTTCAACCAGGCGCTCGCCACGCTCTACCACAAGCGGCTCATCACCATCGAGACGGCGATGCAGCGCTCCTCGAACGCCGACGAGTTGCGCGAGCTGATCGAGCACGGCGCGGGCATCAACACCGGCAACGGCGCCCCCGGCCCGCAAGGGCAGCGCCCCCACCCCTCCCCCTACGCCCAGGGCCGCCCCGTCGGCGCCCGCCCGGGAGCGAGATAGGAAAGACAGTAAATAGTAAATAGTGAATAGTGCCTCCGGCCTCCGGCCGCTTCCATTTACTATTCACCATTCACCATTCACCAGGAGTTCTACATGCCCACATACGTCTTCAAAGGTCGGAACCGGATGGGCGAGGTGATCGTCGGCGAGCGTCTGGCCGACAGTCGCGAGATGCTGCGTCAGCTCCTGCGGCGCGAGCAGGTCATGCTCACCTCGGTCAAGGAGAAGGGGCGCGAGATCGCCGTGCCGAAGCTCGGCGGCCGGAGCAAAAAGGTCAACGCCAAAGACCTCTCCATCTTCACCCGCCAGTTCTCGGTGATGATCGACGCCGGCCTGCCGCTCGTGCAGTGCCTGGAGATACTCGCGCAGCAGCAGGAGAATAAGAACTTCCAGATGGTGCTGACGCAGACGCGCCAGGACGTGGAGGAGGGCTCGACACTCGCGGCCGCCATGGGGCGCCACCCCAAGACGTTCGACCAGCTCTTCGTCAACATGATCGAGGCGGGCGAGGCCGGCGGCATCCTCGACCTCATCCTCCAGCGCCTCTCCACCTACATCGAGAAGATCGTCAAGCTGCGGCGCGACGTGATCTCGGCGATGATCTACCCGGCGGCCGTCATCGTCATCGCCGTCGGGGTGATCGCGGTCATCATGGTCTTCGTCATCCCCTCGTTCCAGAGCATCTTCACCGGCCTGCTCGGGCCGGGCGAGGCGCTCCCGCTCCCGACGCGCATCGTCGTCGGCATCAGCGAGTTCCTCGCCGGGGTCGGGGGGCTCCTCATCCTGGGCGTCATCGTGGCGACGGTGGTCGCCCTCAAGTTCTACTACCGGACGCCGGGCGGGCACCGGCGCATCGACTCGATCCTGCTGAAGGTGCCCATCATCGGCGGCATCCTGCGCAAGATCGCGGTGGCGCGCTTCTCGCGCACGCTCTCGACGCTGCTCTCCTCGGGCGTGCCCATCCTCCAGTCGCTGGAGATCACGGCGCGCACGGCCGGCAACATGATCCTGGAGGAGGCCATCAACAAGGTGCGCTCGGGCGTGGAGCGCGGCGAATCGATCGTCGAGCCTCTGAAGGCGACCGAGGTCTTCCCCAACATGGTCTCGCAGATGATCGCCATCGGCGAGCAGACGGGCGCGCTCGACGCCATGCTCGGCAAGATCGCCGACTTCTACGAGCAGGAGGTGGACTCGGCCATCGCCTCCCTGCTGACGCTCATCGAGCCGGTCATGATCGGCTTCCTCGGCGTCACCATCGGCTCCATCGTCATCGCCATGTACCTCCCCCTCTTCACCCTCATCGGCAAGATGGCCAACGGCGGCCACTGACCTGACGGTCAACCATAGTTTTCCGTTTGGGTCAGCCGTAAATTTCCGTTTCAGTCACTCATACTTTTCCGTCGCCCGTAATTCATTTGCCTTCATGAATTACGGGCGACGTTTTCTTTCTAGGTCAAAGGCTTGAGGTCTCTATTTTGGAGGGTTTCTTATGATGGTTTATGCTTTTGATAAGGATTTATATTCATGTTAATGCGATCATCATAGACCTGCCGGGTAATTACATTTTCCCGGTTGAGGGATTAACAGTTTCCAATCGGGGTAGTTGCACTTTCCCGTAGAAAAAGCCCGGAATCTTCGGGCTTTTTCTATTTATTGCTTTCCCTTTAAACAGGCCGGATAAATCTTCCTTGGATAGCAGGTATCGTTTATTTGTTCTGTATATTGAAATGACAACGCATCCCAAAAATGTATTCAATTTGAATTATCAGCGTTTTATTCTCGATCAGCACACCTTGCGTTAACCAAGTATTCAATCAGCGGACGGTATATTGTGTTGTCCAAACGTGCTTTATAAGCCTCTCCGTAACTTCCGGCAGTTAAATGTTTTTCTATCCACTTAACTTCTTCAAGCAGCGTCCACAGGTTATGAGTGGCGCGGTTACGGAAGCCCCGTAAACCCGTAGCTTTGAGCCCTCTAATGCCTTCGTGTTGACAGGCTGGGCAGAGACACGCCCGTAACACACGCATTTCCTCACGGCTAAGTTGCCTTCCTCTCCATGAACCAAGTTCGGCGATGATACGTTCACCGCTTCCTGGCAGTTGAATCATTCCACGGGCTGCGCGATTCCGCCAACCACTGGAATCGACTGAGTCTATTCCGATTAGCATTGCAAGATGCAGCGTCGCCGTTCCGCCGATACCGAACACGTGTATTTGCTTATCAACGAAGTCTTTTCGGAATTTTTTTAGACTATCCAAAATCTGCTTGTAAGGCATCGCCTTGGATGCCCGCAAAAGATTAGGCACAATCGCACCAAGAGCGATTCCTGGTTTAGCGACCAATTGGGTATTGGCTTTAATTCTTACGACGTAATCATCCAGCACGCGGCTAATGTGTGCGACTGGCACATAACCGTTATGCTGATAGCCACGATTAACACGCATCGTCCGATTTAGGCACTCCCTCTGCTCTGCGAGAGACATCCTGGGGGTAGGAATAAAGTCTCGTGGGATGGGCTTCCAATACGGCTGGGCTTGCTCGACAAACTCATCGTACTCTTTGAAGGGAACCGCCTCACCTCTGGCTGAAAAATAGAAGGAGCCATTATCAAGAAAAACCTTTACTCTCTTCGGAATGCCAAGGCTCGCGTGAATTCCTAATTCTATAGCGCGGCGGCGCTGTGCAGGTTGATGATGAAAATCCGCATAGGAGAGCATTACAGCCCTGAGAGAGGGTAAATAAAATTGAGAGCCCCGCTCCCAAACGCGCGGACTAAGATTTTTTAGACTAATGCCTGCGACGACGTGCACCTTTAAAGCATCCCCTCATTTTTTGAGTATAAAGAAGGCGGCTTGCAAGGGTGAGAACTGCTTGACCTCACTCGCCGTGCGAGCATGTATCATGCGTATACCGCGTACTGTCAAGCCCTTACCTGCTAACTAAGTGAGTTGCCAGAAATTATGGCAAAAAAGATTGCAACCAAAAGTTCTTTGACAACACACTGGCTTTGCGCAATGCGACTTGGTTAGTCAGGTTGAAAAGCCACGCTTCAGCATAGTCGGCATGTTCCTCGATGCTTG
>JBJMGP010000079.1:0-33386 GCA_045807865.1 Pyrinomonadaceae bacterium | reverse complement strand
GAGATTTCCGGCGTTGCTCCCGGAAATCTCACGACGCCCCTTCGGGGCTTTCGACCTTACTGCGGATTCGGCAATGTGCCAGTCGAGCCGCACTGCCCGGCGCCCGCGCCGAAGGGGACGGCGAGTGGGCCTTGCTGGATGGCGCAGAGGAAGGTGTACTCCTTCTTCGTGTTTGCGAGTCCCGTGTAGCCGGCGCCGAGGAGGCCGTAGGCGTCCTCCGTGTTGACGGCCCAGTACGTCCAGTGCAGGGAGCTGACGGGCACGCCCGAGTCGTTGGCGGCCGTCCGGTTGTAGCTGCTCTGGATGAAGTTGACCATGTCGGTGAAGTACTGCCCCTGCGAGCCCGCGCCCGAAGTGAAGAGGTCGGCGTCTGTCTTGCCCGTCCCCACCTCGCCGACGTAGACCGGCGCCTGCGTGTAGCCCGCGTGCCCCGTGTTCCCCCAGGGGTAGGCCGCGTGCCCCGGCCAGACGGGGTTGACGCCGCCCGCGAGGTTCGGGAAGGCCCAGAACTTCTTCCACACGTCCGCGAGGCTCGAAGCGGAACAGCCACTGCGGTAGCATGTCGAGGCGTTGAACCAGGCCTGCTGGTATTCGACCGGCCCGTAGTCGTGGCCGGAGTAGACGAGCTGGTTGTTGACCGCAGGCCCCAGACCCGAGGCGCTCCCGCCCGCGTTCAGCACGACGGGCGCGCCCGGGTTCCCCGAGTTGCCGTTGACGCCGAGAAGGTTCCCGCCCCACCAGTACCAGTCGTAAGGCCCGGCGGCCATCGTCCCCGCGGCCGTCGGGTACGTGCTCACCCCCTCGACGAAGATGAGCGGATACTCCCAACCGCGCGTCACGGCGTCGCCGAGCATTGTGTCGGCGGCGCGCTCGGCCGCGAGGCGCCAGTCGTGGCAGGTCGAGGTCGCCGCGCAGGCCGGGGCGAAGGGGTTCTGGTTGGGGTTTGCCTTCGGGTCGATGCCGTCGCCGTTGCCCCACGCCGCCCCGCTCAGGTACGCGGTGCGCGAAGGCGTGTGCGGCTCGTTGCGCAGGTCGTAGCCAAGGAGGACGGGGAGGCCGTCCGAGGCGTAGTAGTTGACCGTCACGGTGTCCGTCCCGCCCGAAGTCTGCGCGATGCCATGCGCCCAGCGCTCGACACTCACCCAGTCGTCGATCCACTTCTGCTCGCTGTAGCTGTTCTTGCCGGAGACCACGTACCAGAGGCCGTTGCCTTCGGCCGAGTTGCCGGCCTCCGAGCGGTGGTTGTCGAGGATAACGTGGAGGCCGCGCGAGCCCGCGTAGTTGACGATGAGCGCGAGGATGTCACGCGCCCGCTTGTTCCCGCAGGTCGGGCAGGCGCTCTTTGTGTTGGCGTTCGGCACTGGGTTCAACTCCCACATCGCGTTCGAGAAAGGGATGCGGATGGTGTTGTAGCCGTACTGTCTTATCTCGTCGATGACGTAGGTGTAGTCCTTCTGGTAGAGGCCGTGGGCGATGCTGTCCGAGGTCTCGAAGCCATACCAGTTGATGCCCGTGATGCGGAACTCGACCCCGCTCGGGGCGATGATCCGGTTGCCGCTCGTCGTCCACCCCGCGGAAGCGGTGCCGCAGGCGAGGAGCATCAGGAGGCAGGCGGCGGCGAGACCGCGCGGTCGCAGGCACGAGGTTCTCTGTTGCATGTGTGTCCTCCGTGTCGGGTTCGTTCGGGGTAAAGCCTTGAGGGGTCAGGGGAGATGCATCATATCCGCGCAAGAGTTTTAGTCAAGCAAAATGTTCCCCGGCCGAACATATCCGTCAGGCTGGGCGGGGCGTGTCGCGTTGACGCATGTCGATGGTAGGATAGCCGCTAAATAAATATTTCAGCACGGGGGACACAGAGTGGCCGAAGAGTCTGTAGAGTCAGAGAAGTTGAGCGAGGCGGAGATGCGCGAGCGCGTGATACAGCTCGTGTTCGGCGGCGACGAGTCGCGCTTTCAGGAGTTCTGCGAGTGTGTGAGAGAGGCGATACCGCAGGAGACGGCGGTCGTACTGCGCGGGAGTGCCGTCACGGGCCAACGCTGGAAGGACGGCACGCCGTTCGACGGCGACGGCCCGGGCACGAGCGACCTCGACCTCACCCTCGTCGGCGTGGATGTCCTCGGCGAGTACATCCTCGACGGCTTTTACGTACCCGGCATCCATACCAAGCCGCTCTCGGACAAAGACCCGGACATCGCCCCGAATCTCATCCCGCTGCGCGAGAAACTGGTCGCGATGGTCAAACGGCCGGTTAACATCCAGGCCACACGCGACATCGTCATGCGGCTTCGCGGCGACTGGATGGGTCAACCCTACCTGACCCTGATCGGGAAAATCGGAGAGCCATGACCTTTAAACTGCTCAGCTACAACGTGCGTTACGGTGGCGGGGGGCGAGAGTCGCAACTCGCCTCGGTCATCAAAGACGCCGACCCCGATTTCGTTCTCCTCCAGGAGGCGACGAACCCGCGGGTCGTCGAGCGGCTCTCCGCGGAGACGGGGTTGAAGAATTGGGCGGCGAACGAGGGCCGCTCACTTGCATACCTGTGCCGCGTCCCCGTCAAGCGTCACGAGTGGCACAGGCCGCGCGGCTCGCGCCGGCACTTCATGGAGATCGAGCTTGAGGGCTCGAACCTCGTCATCTTCGGCATACACCTCAGCGCCGTCCACTCTTTCTGGACGGAGCGGCGTCGGATGCGCGAGCTGCGCTCGCTGCTCGCGTGGGTCGAGATGCGCGGGGAGAGTTTTCACGTCATGGCCGGCGACTTCAACACGCTCGCGCCGGGCGAACTGCTCGACGCGCAGAAGCTCCCGCCGCGGCTGCGCGCGCTCGTCTGGCTGAGCGGGGGACGCGTGCGCTATCAGACGATTCAAATCCTGCTGGCCGCCGGCTACACAGACGCCTTCCGCTGCCTCCATCCGGCAGACATCGGCTACACCTTCCCCACCTGGGATCCGCACGTCCGCCTCGACTTCCTCTTCCTGCCGACCCGGCACGAAGGGCGCGTGGTCGCCTGCCGCGTGCTGACCAATCATCCCAAGGCCAAAGAGGCGTCCGACCACTTCCCGCTGCTGGCCACACTGGAGGCTTGATTGCGTAGGTCCGGGGAAGTAAAAGTAAACGGCATGACTCTCGGGCGCAGACTAAGAACGACGGGATTGGCTCTCGGCCTGGCCCTCTCGTTCTGCGCCCCCGCTGCGCAGGCTTGGCAGAAGTCGCGCGCGAAGAAGAAGACGGCCGCTCAAGAGAAGAAGGCGGAGGCCGAGCCCGTCAGCGAGGTCGCGCGCCTGCGCGCGCAGTGGGTACAGGCGACGAAGGACTACAAGGCGAGTCTCGAACAACTACTCCCATACTACGAGGCCAAGGCGAAGCGCGCGGACGAGCAACTCGTCAAGACGCGAGAGTTGTATAAAGACGGCCTTGTCTCGAAGCGCGCGTTGGACGACGACGAGCAGGCGGTAAAAACCGCACGCGCCGAGGTCGCGAATGTCGAGGGGAAGTTAAAGAGTGCCGACGTGCAGATCGCGGAGACTCTGGTCGAAGCCGAGGCCGAGGAGGCGGCGGCCAAGGCGCTCGCGAAGGCGAAGACTGCGCCGCACGCCTCGGGCGGACTGTTGACGACGACCGCTTATATCCGCTACGGCGGCACACGCGCGTGGTCACTCAACGAGGCGGGCGGCGTCATGGAGTTCTTCACGCGCAGCTACGGCCGCCAGCTCCCGGTCAGCTCCTACGGACAATCGCCCGTACACGACCGCTGGGGCTATGACCACCACAACGCGATGGACGTGGGCGTCAGCCCGGACAGCGTCGAGGGGCGTGTGCTGATGGAGTACCTGCGCTCGTCGGGCATCCCTTTCACGGCCTTCCGCTTCGCCATCCCCGGCACCGCCACCGGCCCGCACATACACATCGGCCGGCCTTCACACAAGATCACGCCGCGTTGACCGGCAGGCGGATTTCGACGACGAAGCCGCCGCCCTTGATGTTGTCGGCCTTCACCGTCCCGCCGTGGAGTCGCACGGCGCGCTCGGCGATGGCGAGGCCGAGACCCGTCCCGCCCGTCTCGCGCGTGCGCGAGCCGTCCATGCGGAAGAAGGGTCGGAAGATGTCTTGCAAAGACTCTTCCGGCACGCCCGCGCCCTCGTCCCGCACGTTGATGACGGCCTCGCCCCTGCCTTGCTCATGCCGGCAGCGGAGAGACAGCTTCACGGCCGTGCCCTCCGGCGTGTAGCGTACGGCGTTGCGCACGACGTTCTCGACGGCGCTCCTTAAAAGCTGCGGCGTGCCTTTCATCTCGCACACGTCACACCCCTCGAAGACCACCGAGCTGTTCCGGCTCTGCGCCTCGAAGTCCGCGTCCGAACCGACCTCGCGCACGAGCGCGGCGAGGTCGAAGGTCTCCAAGCGCTGACGGTCGCCGTCGCTCTCCCAACGGCTCAGGGCGAGCAGCTGGCCGATCATCTCGTTGAGGCGCTTGGCCTCGCGCTCGATGCGGTCGAGGTCGCCGGCCGCGGCCTGTCCCGCGCGCTTGCGCGCGAGGTCGAGTGCGACCGACAGGCGCGCGAGCGGCGAGCGTAGCTCGTGCGAGATGTCGCGCAGCAGGCGCGTCTGCGCGCCGACGAGCGTCTCGACGCGCGCGGCCATCTCGTCGAAGTCGTGACCCATCGCCGCCAGCTCGTCGCGCCTCCCGCCGAGGCGCGGGCCGACGCGCGCCGAGAGGTCGCCCTCGGTCACCTGCCGAGTCACCTCGCGCAACTTCACCACCGGCGTCACGATGTAGCGCGCCAGCAGCCAGCAGAGCGCCCCGGCCGCCAGTACCGTTGCCAACGCGCGCAGCAGGAGCGCCGAAGTGCTGTCCTCGAAGATACCGAACGGCCCGTGCAGCGGCGGCGGCGACGCGTGGCGCGGCCCCTCGCCCGCCTGCGGCGGCCCGCCCATCGGCATCGGCGTGACGAAGAAGTAGTGCCCGCCGCCCGCCACCACCGGGCGCACTTCGAGCATCCCCGGGTGCATTTCGCGAAAGACCGGCTCGCCCGTCTGCGCCGAGTGGACGGCGGCGTCCCGTAAAGGCCCCGGCACCTGGCCGCCAGTCAGGTCTCTGCCGTCGGCGTCCAGCAGATGCATCTGGATGCCCGACTCGCGCTCGACCCGTTGCAGATACTCTTCGAGCGCCGCCGCGCCGCCGCCGTCGTAGGCCGCCGCCGCGCCGCGCCCGTAGTTGCCGAGCACCTTCTCGATGAACTGCGGCGGGCGGAACTCTCGCTCCGAGCGCGTGAGGTGGGTCGTGACGGCGAACGTGGTGATGACGACCACCATCGCCAGCCAGAACCAGAGAAAGACTTTGAGAAAGAGACTACGCAAGACTTTTAAGGATTTGAAAATTCAAAGTTGGGATGCGGAAATTAAACTTCGTGAATCATGCTCCCGCCGGGCGCGCGTAGACGTAACCGACGCCGCGGACAGTCTTGATTCGCTCGGCTTCCCCGACGCGGTGGCCGAGCTTCTTGCGGAGGTGGCTGATGTGCATGTCGATGCTGCGGTCGAAGACCGACAGCTCGCGCCCGAGCACCGTCCGCACGAGGTCTTCGCGTTTGACGACGAGCCCGGCGCCGCCCAAGAGCTGGACGAGAATCTCGTACTCGACGTTAGTCAGCTCGACCGCCTCGCCGCCGCGCCAGACCTGGCGCATCCCCGTGTCCACCTCCACGTCGCCCACCTGGATGCGCGCCGGGAGTCCCGGCTCCGATGCTTGCGCCGCCGCCTCGGCCCGCGCGGGCCGCGCGCGACGAAGAATGGCTTGAATGCGCGCGACCAGCTCGCGCGGGTTAAAGGGTTTGGGGAGGTAGTCGTCGGCGCCGATCTCCAGGCCGACGATGCGGTCAACATCGTCGCCGCGTGCCGTGAGCATCATGACGTGCACGTCCGACCCTTCGGCGCGCAGGCGGCGCAGCACCTCGAAGCCGTTCATGCCCGGCATCATCACGTCGAGCACGACGAGCGCGTGCGCGCCGGACAGAGCGCGCTCCAACCCCGCGTCGCTGCGGTTCTCGAACTCGACGGCGAAGCCCTCTTCGCCGAGCAGCTCTGCCACCAGCTCGCACAGCTCGCGGTCGTCGTCGACAATCAGCACATTCTCCATCCGCAAACTCCCGGCCCATTCTATCCGAAGCCGCCGCCGCGCGTCCGTAAAGAAGTGTCCGGCGACGTTGACAAAACTTTACTCAGACTTGACCGACTCTTTACGGACGGCTCGGCCGTTTTGGAGTAAATGTATTCGCAGACGCCGAGTGAGAGCGGATGGCTGTTCGCAGATGACTGACTCGGGCGGCAAACTGCGTGAGTAGACTCTGGCGAAAGGATAAAGGGATGAGATTGACGAGGAAGAGAATCATCGGCGGCGCCCTGGCGTTCGCCGCCGCGTTCACGATGTCCGTGGCCGCGTTTGCGCAGCACGGGCCGGACGGCCCGCACGGCCCCGGCGGTCATCGAGGCCCGGGCGGCCCCGGCGGCAGCCTGCTCGGCCACTTCTCGCAGGTGTTGAACCTGACCGACGCGCAGAAGGCGCAGATCAAACAGCTCGAAGAGAGCTTCCAGGAGAGCACGAAGGGCCTCCACGAGCAGCTCGCCAAGTCCGGCCCCGGCGGCCCGTTCGACCCCGCGACGGCAGGGACGTTCGACGAGGCGGCCGTGCGCGCCGCGGCGCAGGCGCGCGCCAACATCCAGGTCGAGCTTGAAGTGGCACACGCGAAGTTCTTCTCGCAGGTCTACGCCCTGCTGACGACCGAGCAGAAGGCCAAGCTCGCCGAACTCCACCAGCAGATGGAGCAGCACCGAAGGCAAGGCCCGCCCCCGCCCCCGCCGGGCGCCGAGGACGGTGGCAGGTAGTTCAACACTTCATATCCGGGGCGCTGCATTCATACTGGGCCTTTGTGGTGCTCCGGCCGAGGGAGGCCGTACGCGGGTCGGCCTCCCATTTTTCTATCCAAACGGCGCGCTTTACAAAACTTTACAAGAGGGTGACGAACTCTTTACGCGGTCGGCCGCACCCGTGGCATCGAACAGGTCACACATGTTGTCGTTGTCGTCGCGGACTCCGTGGCGGCGTTAGACAAAGAAATACAGACTCGGAGGCGGCCAAGGTGATGAGGCGTCTACTCTTATCCGGCGTTATCGCTTTTACTCTACTGACGGCGGGTGGCTCCGCAGACGTGCGCGCGCAGACAGCGCCGCAGACCTCGAAGGACGGGGCCGGCGCGGTTGACGTGAACGGCATCGTGCGCGCGTTCACAGCGAAGGAGACCGAGTTCCGCCGCGCGCTCAACAACTACACCTTCACGCGCGACGCGGTCATCCAGACCATCGGCTGGGGCGGACAGGTCACGGGCGAGTACGACCGCACGTCGCAGTTCGTCTTTAACGACGCGGGCGAACGCTTCGAGCGCATCACGCGCTTTCCAGTCCCGACCCTGACGGAAATCTCCTTCACGCAGGAAGACCTGGAAGACCTCGGCGGCGTCCAGCCCTTCGCGCTCGAAGCCTTCAAGATCGACCTCTACAACTTCACCTACGTCGGCCGCGAGAAGGTTGACGAGCTGGACACGTACGTCTTCGACGTGGCGCCCAAGGTGATGCCGAAGAAGGTGAGCGAGCGCTTCTTCCAAGGGCGGGTCTGGGTCGATGCGGGCGACCTACAGATCGTCAAGGTGAAGGGGAAGGGCGTGCCCGAGGGCAAGCAGCGCTTTCCCACCTTCGAGACCTACCGCGAGCAGATCGACGGTAAGTACTGGTTCCCGACCTACACCTACGCCGACGACGACCTCGTCTTCCCCGGCGGGCAGACGGTGCACCTGCGCATGAAGGTCAGGTACACCGACTTCAAAGCCTTCCGCGGCCGCGTCCGCGTCATCGAAGAGGGCGAGCCCGGCGTCACCCCTTAACCACATTCATAATCCAGATGACTACGGCTGAAGCGACTTTAAACCCGACCGCTGTCGCGCCGCGCGAGGTCACACCCGAAAGGGCATCCGACTTCGCGCTGGCGCAGAGCGCGGCCGACGGGGACATACAGGCTTTCGAGGAGCTGTTCCGGAAACACCGGCGGCTCGTCTACGGGCTCTGCCTGCGCATGACGCAGGACGTGGCGGAGGCCGAGGACGTGACGCAGGAGGTCTTCGTCCTCCTCTTCCGCAAGATCGGCGGCTTCCGCGGCGAGGCCAACTTCACCACCTGGCTCCACCGCCTGACGGTCAATCAGGTCTTGATGCGCTTCCGTAAGAGCAAGTCGCGGCGGGAGGACGCGCTCGACGACGAAGAGCTGCGGCCGCACGAGTCAGTCCGCCCGGCTTCGCCGAAGGCTGCGCAGCTCATCGACCGCATCACGCTGGAGAGCGCCATCGCGAAGCTGCCGCCCGGCTACCGCGCGGCCTTCATCCTCCACGACGTTGAAGGGTACGAGCACGAGGAGGTCGCGCGCATCCTCGGCTGTGCCGTCGGCACCTCCAAGTCCCAACTCCACAAGGCGCGCACCAAGCTCCGCAAGCTCCTCGCCGCCCGCTGACGGCGGCGCCTCTTCGCCAACATAAAACTTCGGGCACGGGGTTCGGCTAAATGGATTTAGTCGCGCCCCGTGTCCCTTTCGTTTTAAGGCTGACGGGCGAGGGAAAAAGTCGGAACCGTCCCGTTGACGGGTCGTATGCTGCACAGTAATATATTGCTATGTCATATATCGGCTCAGACATTCTGGCGCGTGAGTTGAAGAAGGGGAGCGCCGAGCTGCTCATCCTCTCGCTCGTCGAGCACCAGCCGCGCCACGGCTACGACATCGGCAACCTGATCGAGCAGCGCTCGGGCGGGGTGCTGCGCTTCAACGTCGCGTCGCTTTACCCTTTGCTCTACCGGCTGGAGCGCCGCGGCTGGATTCAGGGGCGCTGGGTTGAGCAGGCCGGGCAGCGCCGGCGCCGCTACTACAAGTTGACGGCCGAAGGGCGCAAAGTCCTTGCCGCGCAGCGCAACACCTGGCGCGAGTTTGTCGAGGCCATCGGCCGCATCACGGGAATGGAACATGCCTGACTGGAAGGATGAAGTCAGACGGCGGCTCTCGGGCCTGAGGCTCAGCCCCACCCGCGAGTCGGAGATAGTCGAGGAACTTTCGCAGCACCTGGAAGACCGCTACGAGCAGGCGCTCCGGGGCGGCGCCACCCGCGAGGAGGCGTCCCGCGCCGCCTCGCAGGAGTTGACCGAGAGCGACCTTCTGGCGCAGGGCCTCAGCCGCGTCGAGCGCCCCGTGCGCCTTGAGCCGGTCGTGCCGGGCACGCCGAGGAGATTTGGGATGTTGGGAGATTTCAGCCACGACCTTCGTTACGGCGTGCGTTTGCTCTGGAAGAACAAGGGCTTCACGGCCGTGGCGGTCATCGCGCTGGCCCTGGGCATCGGCGCGAACAGCGCCATCTTCAGCGTCGTCAACACGGTGTTGCTTCGGCCACTGCCTTACAAGGAGCCGGAGCGGCTCGTGATGGTCTGGGAGGACGATGCAAAGCACGGCTTCCCGAACGACACGCCGGCCGTCGCCAACTACGTTGACTGGCGCGACCAGAACCGGGTCTTCGAGGGCATGGCGGCGACGGCCGACCAGAGCTTTAACCTGACGGGGGCGGGCGACCCCGAGCGCTTCGACGGCAAGCGCGTCTCGGCCAATTTCTTCGCGCTGCTCGGGGTCGGGCCGCAGCTCGGCCGCGCCTTCCTGCCCGAGGAGGACGTGCCCGGCGCGAATCATGTAGTAATCCTCAGCCACGGCCTCTGGCAGCGCCGCTTCGGCTCCGACCCGGGCGTCGTGGGGAAGAGCATCACGCTCAACGGGGAGGGGCACACGGTCGTCGGCGTCATGCCCGCGGACTTTCAGTTCCTGAGCCGGGACGTGTCGATGTGGGTGCCCATCGCCTTCACGCCTCAGCAGTTGGCCAACCGCGGCGGCCACTACCTGCAAGTCGTCGCGCGCCTCAAGCCGGGCGTGACGGTCGAGCGCGCGCAGGCTGAGATGAGCACCATCGCCGCACGCTTGCAGCAGCAATATCCGGAGCAGAACACGGACCTCGGCGCGACGGTCGTCTCGCTACACGAAGAGGTCGTGGGCGACATCCGTCCGGCCTTACTCGTGCTGCTGGGGGCGGTCGGCTTCGTGCTGCTCGTCGCGTGCGCCAACGTCGCCAACCTGCTCCTGGCGCGCGCAGCCGTGCGGCAGAAGGAGATCGCCCTGCGCACGGCCCTCGGCGCAAGCCGCCTGCGCCTCGTCCGACAGTTTTTGACCGAGAGCGTCCTGCTGGCCGCGCTCGGCGGCGCGGTCGGCCTGTTGCTGTCGGTGTGGGGCGTGACGCTTTTGAAGAGCTTCATCCCCGAGAACATCTCGCAGGTGAAGGCCATTACGGTTGACGCGCGCGTGCTCGGCTTCACGGTTTTGGTGACGCTCGTGACGGGGCTCGTCTTCGGGCTGGCGCCGGCCGCGCAGGCTTCGAAGTTCAACCTCAACGAGACATTGAAGGAGGGCGGGCGCGACGCCGCCGCGGCCCGGGGCAGCAACCGCATCCGCGGTTTGCTCGTCGTCGCGGAGGTGGCCGTCTCACTCGTGCTGCTGGTCGGCGCGGGGCTTTTAATCAACAGCTTCCTGCGCCTGCGGAACGTAGACCCGGGCTTCCGCACCGACAACCTGTTGACGATGAGTGTCATTCTCCCGCAGCAGAAGTACCCGGATCAGGCGCGGCGCGCGGCCTTCTACACGGACATGATCCGCCGCGTCGAGGCTCTGCCCGGCGTCCGCTCGGCGGCCGTCACCAACTGGATACCGCTCGTCATGCAGGGCGACTCCATCGGCGTCACCATCGAGGGGCAGCCCGCCCCCGTGCCCGGCCAGGGCAAGATGCCCGTCCTCATGACGCGGGTCGTCAGCCCGCACTACTTCGGCACGATGGGAATCCAGCTTCTGGCGGGGCGCGGGTTTGAGGAAGGGAGGGACAGGGCGGACTCGCCCTGCGTCGTGGTCATCGGCGAGGCCGTGGCCCGCAAATACTGGCCGAACGAGGACCCCCTGACCAAGCGCATCGTGCCGGGCAGACCGGAGACACCCGAAGACTGGTGCCAGGTCGTCGGCGTGGTGAAGGACGTGAGGCAGACCGACCTCTCGGCGGAGCCGAAGCCGCAGATGTACCTCCCCTACGAGCAGGCGGGCTTCTTCGCGCCGCGCCACCTCGTCGTCAAAACTGAGAACGACCCGCTCGCGCTCGCCGGCACCGTGCGCAAAACCGTGTGGGAGGTGGACAGGGACCAGCCGGTTTCGGACGTGCGCACGATGGAGGGGGTGCTCTCCGAGTCCATCGCGCGGCAGCGCTTCAGCACGCTGATGCTCGGCGTCTTCGCCGGCGTGGCGCTGGTGCTGGCGGCCGTCGGCATCTACGGCGTGATGAGTTACTCGATGGCACAGCGGACGCGCGAGATCGGCATCCGCATGGCGCTCGGCGCACAGAAGTGGGACGTTTTGAAGCTGGCCGTCGGGCAGGGCTTGAAACTCGTCGCCGTCGGCGTCGCCGTCGGTCTGGTAGGGGCGCTCGTGCTGACGCGCTTGATGTCGAGCCTCCTCTACGGCATCAGTGCCACAGACCCCTTGACGCTCATCACGATCACGCTTGTCCTCGTCGCCGTCGCGCTCCTCGCCAGTTACATCCCCGCGCGCCGCGCCGCGAAGGTAGACCCGTTGATCGCGTTAAGATACGAATAGGCCATCTGAAGTAAGACTTTCAACACAGAGGCACGGCTTGAAGAGGATTCTTCAACAAGCCGTGCCTCTGTGTTAAATCGCTCGCGCCAAACGGCCCAAGGTTAGAGAGCAGGTCACTCATACTTCAAGGCGATGAGTGGGTCTACGCGGGTCGCGCGCCGGGCGGGGATGTAGCAGGCGACGAGCGACACGACGCCGAGCAAGGCGACGATGGCCGCGAAGGTCGCCGGGTCTGAAGCCGTGACCCCGTAAAGCAGCCCTGACATCACGCGCGACAGCGCCAGCGCACCGGCCAGCCCCACGCCGATGCCGACAAGCGTCAACAACAATCCCTGCCGCAGCACGAGCAACAGCACGCGGCCCGGTTGCGCGCCGAGCGCCATCCTCAACCCTATCTCGCGCGTCCTCAACTGCACCGAGTAGCTCATCACGCCGAAGATGCCGACCGCGGCCAGCAGCGTCGCCAGCCCCGCGAAGACCGCCAGCAGCAGCGTGTTGAAGCGCGCGCGCGCAACCGTGTCGGCCATCACCTGCGTCATCGTCCTCACGTCGGAGACGGGCTGGTCGGGGTCGAGCGAGACTATCTCGCGCCTCACGGCGGGCGCCATCCCCGCCGGGTCGCCGTCGGTGCGTATGACGAGCGTCATGAATTCGTAGGTCAGCTCAGGGTGCGGGTAGTAGACGAAGGGCTCGGCCTCCGCCGTCAGGTTGTCGTACCGCACGTCTCCGACGATGCCGACGATCTCCGTCCAGGCCGGGTCTTCCGACATGTAGACCTTGATGCGCTTGCCGAGTGGGTCTGCGCCGGGGAAGAACCTGCGTGCGAACGATTCGCTCACGAGGATCACGTGGCGCGCCTCCGAGTCCTCTACGTCCGTGAAGGTGCGCCCGCGCCGCAGAGGGATGCCCATCGTCTTAAAGTATCCGGAGTCGGCCACGCGCACGTTCGTGCTCGGGCCCGTCCCCGGCGCCGCCGCCGGCTGACCCTCAACATCGAAACCGGTCGCAGCGCCTAAGCCGCCGTAGAGCGGCAGGTAGTTGACGATGCCGGCCGAGCGCACTCCCGGAATCGCGCGCACGCGGTCGAGCGTCTGCCGGAAGAAGGCGATGTACTGCGGGTCTTCCTTGTATTTCGAGGCCGGGAGCCGCAAGACCATCGTCAGAACGTTCTCCGTCTCGAACCCCGTGTTGATCTGCCGGAGCTGCACGAAACTCTTGACCAGAAGCCCCGCGCCGGCCAGAAGCATCAGCGCGAGCGCGACCTCGCCGACCACGAGCACGCCGCGCAGGCGCCGGCTGCGCGACCCCTGTGCGTCCGCGCCCTTGCCGCCCTCCTTGAGCGCGTCGTTCAGATTCAGCCGCGTCGCTTCGAGCGCCGGCATGATGCCGAAGAGGATACTTGTCAGGAGGGTGACGCCGAGCGTCCAGGCCAGCACCGTCGTGTTGATGCCGACGTTCTGCAAGTTGACGAGGTCGCGCGGGCTGAGGGCCACCAGCGCCCCGATGCCCCACCAGGCCACAAGCAACCCCAGCCCGCTCCCCAGCAGCGAGAGCAGCAGGCTCTCTGTCAGCAGTTGCCGTACGACCCGTATCCGCCGCGCCCCGAGTGCCGTGCGCAGCGCGATCTCCTTCTCGCGCGCCGCGACGCGCGACAGCAGCAGGTTCGCCACGTTCGCGCACGCGATGAGCAGCACCAGCCCCACTGCCCCGAGCAGAACCCACAGCGCGGGCCGGATGTTTCCCACGAGTTGCTCGCGCAGCGGGATGATCTCCGCCGTGTAGTTCTTGTTGTAGGTCGAATCCTGTTCGAGACGCCTGTGGATGGTCTTCAGTTCGGCCTCGGCCTGTTCGAAGGAGACGCCGCGCTTCAGCCGGCCGACGACCGAGAGGAAGCGCCCGCGCTCGTTCGCCCCCTGCGCCCCGGGCTGCGGCATGGCGAGCACCATCCACAACTCGGGCGGCTTGCCCGTACCCGAGCGCTGTTTGATGTGCCACTGGAAGCCGGGAGGCATGACGCCGACGACGTTGTAGGGGACGCCGTTGAGCGTGATGGGCTTGCCGAGCAGGCCGGGGTCGCCGCCGAAGCGCCGCTTCCAGAAAGCGTGGCTCAAAACGACTCCGGCCGAGTCCCTCCGGTTGTCCTCCTCGGCCAGCACGCGGCCGAGAATCGGCTCGACCCCGAGCACTTTGAACAGCTCGGGCGTGGCCAACTGCACCGCAACCTCCTCGGGCTCGCCCGTGCCGGTCAGGTTGAGCCGCTGGTCGGAGAAGGCGGCCATGCTCTCAAAGCTCGTGCCTTGCGCGCGCCACTCGCGGAAGTTCGCGCGCGAGGTCGTGTTCATGTGCCGCCCTTCGGGTGTGACCTCCCACAGCATGACGACTCGCTCCGCGTCGGTGTAGGGGAGCGGGCGCAGGAGCAGGTCGTTGACGACCGAGAAGATGGCCGTGTTGGCCCCGATGCCGAGGGCGAGCGTGAGCACGGCGACGGCCGTGAAGCCCTTGTGCTTGGCGAGCACGCGCACGCCGTAACGAACGTCCTGCATGAAGGTTTCCATCAAACCACCCCCGCGAACCGTGTAGGCCGTGTCCCTGATGCTGTCAAAGTGGCCGAAGCTCAACCGCGCGGCGCGCCGCGCTTCCGCGGGCGACATGCCGCGCGCGACGTTCTCCTCGGTCTCCATCTCGACGTGGAGCCGCAGCTCCTCGTCGATGTCGCTGATGACCGACTCGCGCCCGGAGAGCGCGCGCAGCCGGGTCAGGAAACGATTCAACCACCTCATGGCCGTCCGAACCTTTTAAGTCGCCTGCCGCATATTGGTGATGGCGAGCACGAGTCTGTCCCAGCTCGCCTCCTCAACTTCGAGTTGTTTACGCCCCGCCCGCGTGAGCGTGTAGAACTTGGCACGCCGCCCCGTCTCGTTCATCTCCCACTTCGAGGAGACCCAGCCCTTCTCCTCGATGCGGTAGAGCGCCGGGTAGAGCGAGCCCTGCTCGACGTTGAGCATCTCGCCCGAGGTCTGCCGGATGCGCTGGATGATGCCGTAGCCGTGTAGCGCGCCCAGGCTGAGCGCCTTCAGGATGAGCATGTCGAGCGTCCCCTGAAGCAAGTCCGCCGTCTTCTGTGTCACTTGGGTTAATCCCTCCCCGCGGCGCTGATGCCTAGAAAGCCAAGGCATGGTAGGCGCGTGATGCCTAGCTTGTCAAGGCATACGCGCGCCTACGCGTCCCGGGACAGTGAAAGAGGGAATTAGTGTGTGTGTGGGTGCGTGTGCGGCCGCCCTTCGTAGGGCGCGTGGGCATCGATGACGGTGCGGCGGGAGTCGGGCGGGGTCGCCATCTGCGCCTGAAGCCAGTCCACGACCTGGCGGGCGCCGTCACCGCTTTTGAGGTCGGTGAAGACGAAGGAACGCTCGCCGCGCATCCGTCGGGCGTCGCGCTCCATGACTTCGAGCGAGGCGCCGACGTGCGGGGCGAGGTCTGTCTTGTTGATGACGAGCAGGTCGGAGCGCGTGATGCCGGGCCCGCCCTTGCGCGGAATCTTGTCGCCGCCGGCCACGTCGATGACGTAGATGGACACGTCCACCAGTTCCGGGCTGAAGGCCGCGGCGAGGTTGTCGCCGCCGCTCTCGATAAAGACGAGTTCGAGGCCGGGTAGGGAGTGCTCAAAGTCGGCGATGGCTTCGAGGTTCATCGAGGCGTCCTCGCGGATGGCGGCGTGCGGGCAGCCGCCGGTCTCGACCCCGCGCACGCGCTCGCGGGGGAGGGTGCCCTGCCGCAGAAGGAACTCGGCATCCTCCTTCGTGTAGATGTCGTTGGTCACGACCGCGAGGTTGCAGCCCGGCCATAACTCTCTGCTCAGGTAATCGACGAGTGCCGTCTTGCCGCTGCCGACGGGGCCGGCGATGCCGACGCGGAAGGCGCGAGAATGATGCTCGTGTCCCATCTGTTCTTGAGTCCTCAGAAGAGAAAGTAGCGCTGCGCAAGCGGCAGGACGGCGGCCGGCTCGCAGGAGAGAAGCTCGCCGTCGGCTCTCACTTCGTAAGTCTCGGGGTCAACTTCAATCCGCGGCGTCGCCGCGTTGTGAATCATGTCGGCCTTGCCGACGCTGCGGCAGTTCTCGACGGCGACGGCCTGTTTTAATAGACCGAGCTTCGTGGGCAGACCCGCGTCCAAAGCCGCGCGCGAGATAAAGGTCAGCGAGGTCGAGCCGACGGCCCGGCCGTGCGCGCCGAACATGGGCCGGTAGAGGACGGGCTGCGGCGTCGGGATGGAGGCGTTGGCGTCGCCCATGACGCTCCAGGCGATGAGGCCGCCCTTGACCACCAGCTCGGGCTTGACGCCGAAGAAGGCGGGGCGCCAGAGCACGAGGTCGGCCAGTTTGCCCGGCTCGATTGAACCGACGTGCCTTGAGAGTCCGTGCGCGACCGCAGGGTTGATGGTGTACTTCGCGACGTAGCGCTTCGCACGGAAGTTGTCGTGGCGCGCCGAGTCTTCGGGGAGCGGCCCGCGTTGGGTCTTCATCTTGTGCGCCGTCTGCCACGTGCGCGTGACGACCTCGCCGGCGCGCCCCATCGCCTGCGAGTCGCTGGAGATCATGCTGAAGACGCCGAGGTCGTGCAGCACGTCTTCGGCGGCGATGGTCTCGGGGCGGATGCGGCTCTCGGCGAAGGCCACGTCCTCGGGCACCTGTGGGTTGAGATGATGGCAGACCATCAACATGTCGAGGTGTTCGCTGATGGTGTTGACTGTGAACGGGCGCGTCGGGTTGGTCGAGGATGGCAGGACATAACTTTCGGCGGCGATGCGGATGATGTCGGGCGCGTGGCCGCCGCCCGCACCTTCGGTGTGGTAGGTGTGGATGGTGCGGCCGGCGATGGCCGCGATGGTCTCTTCGACGAAGCCCGCCTCGTTGAGGGTGTCGGTGTGGATGGCGACCTGCACGTCGTGCTCGTCGGCGACACGCAGCGCCGCGTCAATCGCGGCGGGCGTCGTGCCCCAGTCTTCGTGGAGTTTGAGTCCGCAGGCCCCCGCAACTATCTGCTCGATGAGCGGCTCAGGCCGCGCGGCGTTGCCTTTGCCTAAGAGGCCGAAGTTGACGGGCCAGTGCTCGACGGCTTCGAGCATGCGCGCGAGGTTCCAAGCGCCGGGCGTGCAGGTGGTGGCATTCGTGCCGGTCGCGGGGCCGGTGCCGCCGCCGAGCATGGTGGTGACGCCGTTCGAGAGCGCCTCATAAACCTGCTGCGGCGAGATGAAGTGGATGTGGCTATCCACGGCGCCGGCGGTGACTATCATATTCTCGCCCGCAATGACCTCGGTCGAGGCGCCGACGACGAGCTGCGGGTCTACGCCGTCCATCGTGTTGGGGTTGCCGGCTTTGCCGACCTTGACGATACGGCCGTCGCGCACGCCGATGTCGCACTTCACGATGCCCCAGTGGTCGATGACGAGGGCGTTGGTGATGACGAGGTCGAGCGCGCCGTGCTCGCCCTCACGCGTGGCACCGCTCGACTGTCCCATGCCGTCGCGGATGACCTTGCCGCCGCCGAACGTGACCTCGTCGCCGTAGGTGGTGAAATCCTGCTCGACTTCAACGATCAGCTCCGTGTCGGCAAGCCGCACGCGGTCGCCGGTCGTCGGGCCGTAGAGGTCTGCGTACGTGCGCCGCGGGATGTGGAGACTCATGAGAAAAATTCCGTAACTAACGGAAGCGTCAGTAGCCGCACAGTCTAACGTCAATCTTGGTATGGCATTTCATAACAGCTTCATGATGTCACAAGTGTCTTCGTCCCATTCCATGAATTCAACGCGGTCAGGGATGAGGTGATAGTACGTCCGCTTGTAATAGGCCAAGAGGCTTTCGCCGGTTTTGTCCCTCTTATCATGTAGAACGAAGAGAATCTTTCGATAGTCAGCAGGAGCAAGGTGGAAGTAGTACATCGCCTCATTCCAAACGGTCATCTTCGCGCTTGGCACGCGGTTGCCAATCGTCCAGCGATGAGTCTTGCACTCGACGAGAACTTTCTCTTTCGAGGTTCCCAAGTCGAAGCAGTGACGCTTCTTTTCCGATAAGCCAATCTTAAGCGAGAAGTTAGGTTCTAGTACGATTCCCTGGGTCTCGAAGAACTTCTTGGCAACGCGCTCGAAGTCGGCGCCGACATGAGCGTTGCAGATCGAACCGATTCTTTGATGTGGGCGATTCACGTCTTCCTCCTAAGTTTCAGTATCATCGAGCGGGCCGTTGACCTGCCCCCTGTGGCCGTAGACGCGGCGGGCACCGCCGAACTCGACCAGTGTGACCTCCTTCTCCTCACCCGGCTCGAAGCGGACGGCGGTGCCGGCCGGGACGTTGAGGCGGAAGCCGTAAGCAGCGGCGCGGTCGAATTCGAGCGCGTGGTTGACCTCGAAGAAATGGTAGTGACTGCCGACCTGGACGGGGCGGTCGCCGGTGTGGCGTACGAGGACGTTCGTGACCGTGCGTCCGGCGTTGGCGTGTATGTCGCCGGCCTCGTCGTCGAGAAAGTATTCGCCCGGGTGCATCTAGTCGTTTACCTCACGGGGTCGTGGACGGTGACGAGCTTCGTCCCGTCGGGAAAGGTGGCTTCGACCTGTACCTCGTGGAGCATCTCGGGCACGCCGTCCATTAAATCTTCGCGCTTGAGGATGGTCGCGCCGAAGCTCATGATCTCCGCGACGCTGCGGCCGTCGCGCGCGGCCTCCATGATCTCGGCCGTGAGGATGGCGAGCGCCTCCGGGTAGTTGAGCTTGAGGCCGCGCGCCTGCCGCCTGCGCGCGAGGTCGGCGGCCACAACGATGAGAAGCTTCTCCTGCTCACGCGGTGTCAGGTGCATGATTTAAAAAGAGGTTAATGGTAATTGATAAATAGTTAATAGACCTTGCGCGGCGGGACGGCCGCCTCGCCGTAGAGCGCCGTCTTCGACACGCGCCAGAAGTCGTGCAGGCCGCGCGTGATGGCGCGCCCCTTCACGCTCAGAGCCCGCACGACCAGACCGTGTGCAGGGAGCGTGCTCACGCCCCAGAGGACTTTGCCGGGGCTCGAAATGCTCAGAGCTAACTCAGACAGTTCCGCTTCCAGCTCAAGCCAGCGCGACTCGGGCAGGTCAGCGCGGCAGATGTAGAACATGGCGTAGTAAAGATAAGGCCCGAGCCGCGCGGGGGTTTGGAGCGGACGGCGGACAGGGTCGAGCGCGACACGTTCCTGCGCCAGATGCAGGCCGCACGCCTTCAGGTCGAGTCTGAATTCCAGCGAGTCGTACTCGAACAACTCGCCGCGCGCGGCGCGCCCGGGCGCGATTGTCTCCCACCAGAAGAGTCCCGCACCGCCCGACAGTTCGATAAGGGTCTCCTGCCGGTAACGGGCGCCCGCGAAGGGGATCAGCTCGTCGGGCAGGTATTCGAGCAGCGCGCCTTTGCCGACATGGAAACGCTGCCTCTGCACGGCGCCGTGTACGCCGGGGCGGCAACGGTAGAGGCGTGTCGCGCCGGTCGAGGTCAACTGCGCGCGTGCGCCCTCACCGACTTCGACGGACAAGTCAAGTACGTCGCCGCCGAGGACTCCGCCCGAAAGGTTATGCAGATGCGCGAGCGTCGCGGCTTCGCCGGAAGGAAATGAACGTACGACCTGAAGCGGGGGTCTCTGTTCGCAGGAGGAGAGGATCGTTCGACCCGCGTCGGCCGCGCGCTCAAAGCGCAGACGCAGGATGCCGTGTGCCCCGGGCTTGAAGACGAGCGCATGCGCGTCCGTATCGACGGGCGCCGCCGGGCTCACTTCAAACGATACGTCTGTGAGGTGCGTTGCCATCTCAACTGATGAAGAGGCGCGTGGTCAGAGTTGTGTGGCGCATCGAGCCGAGGTCGAGCAGCGGCGTGAAGCAGTGAACTTCGTCATCAGCCTCGGCGTCGGAGATCACGGCCGCGATAATGGACGACTTGAGCGCCCAGAGAATTTGCTGCGCGCGCGTCTGCCCGAGCGGCATCAGGCGTTGGCACGCAGAGACAAGGCCGGCGAGCGTCTGGTGCAGGTAAGCCTCGATGGTCGCCGCTTCGTCGAGCCCGAGCACGCCGCCGACGAGGCCGAAGGCGGTGCAGTGGTGTATCTCGCACCCGACACTACGCGAGGCGCCGGAGACATCCGAAAGCAACCTGCACTCTTCAAGCTCGCGCGCCAGTTGCAGCAGACGGCGCCCTAACGTGGCGCTCGCACCGCGGCTCGCGCGCGCGGGCTTGCGCGCGCTCAGGCGGCGGTTGAGTTCGAGCCATGATGCAAGATGAAAGTCGCCTCCCTCGGACTCCGCCGGAGAGGCGAGGCGGTGGGCGGCGCGACAGAAGGCGGCCTCCTGCGTGCCGGACTCGCTGAGGTAGTCGGTCAGAAATTGTGGGAGGTTATCAACGACGAGAGAGCCGTCTTCGACGAGCGTTTCAAGGCCGAACGAGTGTGCGGCGGCGCCGATGGGGACGGCGCTGTCGGCCAGTTGGAGGAGTCTCAGAAGCTTCAGGTGCTCTGTGCCCAAAGTGATGCCTCGAATGTCACTGCTGCTGCTGTTGCTGCTGCTGAGCCGACTGCTCGGTCTCGGGCGGACGGTTCAGCGCGGCGACGAGGTGGAGCGACTCTTCCGAGTCGGGCTCCTCGGCGGGCTTCACCTGCACGGCGACGGATAGCTCGCTTTCGGCCGTGCCTTTGAAGACGCCGCGCGTCGGGGGCACGTCCTGATAGTCGCGCCCGACGGCGACACGTATGTGGCGCTGGCCGGCCAGCAGATTGTTCGTCGGGTCGAAGCCGACCCAGCCCAGCTCAGGCAGCAGCGCCTCGACCCATGCATGCGTCGCGTCCTGTGCGGAGCGGTCGTTGTACTCGACGCGGTGGAAGAGGTAGCCGCTCACATAGCGGCAAGGCACGCGCACCGAACGCGCGAGCGCGATCATGATGTTCGAGTAGTCCTGGCAGACGCCTTTGCAGGCGCCGAGCGCCTCGTCGATGGGCGAGTCAACGGTCGTGCTCTGCGGCACGTAGTCGAAGGCGTTGTAGATGGCCGTGTTCAACTCGCGCAGCACGGTCAAAGGGTCGTCGCGCCGCTTGAGGTCAAGCGCGCGCGCGAAGTCGAGCAGCAAGGGGGTCGGCCGCGCAAAGTGGCTGGGCATCAGCATGTCCCAGTAGTCGCCGCCTTCGACGAGCGCGTCCAGCTCGTCCCAGGCTTCGGGGCCGAGCGCCTCCGGCGGCTCGGGGCGTGGGAGTGTTTCGATAAGGGATGTCGCGTTGATGACGAGCTGCGTGTGGCGGCCCGGGATATCAAAGTGGTGGACGAGGTTGCCGAGATGGTCGCGGTAGGAGGTGGCGCGTGCCGCGGGCTTTAAACCGAGGTCGAACTTCAGGCAGCGCTGCGGGCCTTCCGACAGTGGCTGCATCCGCAGCTCCATGATGCTCTCGGTGATGGGAGCGCTGTAACGGAACTTGGTGACGTGGTTGATGGAAAGGTGCATGAGCTTTCGGTAGAACTTAACCCCTTGCAATATTTCTCAAGACGCGAGCGAAGTCTCGACCTGATAGGCGACGTAGGTCTGCACGATGGCCTCGTGTATCTGCGCGCACTGGCGGCGCACATCGTTCAGGTAGGGGCGCAGGCCCGTCTCAAGTATCTCGTCGATCTGTCCGAAGCCGAGGGTGGCGCGCAGGCGGCCGGCCAGCCGGCTGACACGGCCCGACTTGCGCGTGCCCGTCGCCTCCGCGATGGCCTGAAACGACGATTGAATCGCCTCGGCCGCGAAGCGCACAGAGCGCGGGCAGTCGGCGTTGAGGAGCAGGAATTCGACCACGCGCTCGGGCCTCAGGTCGGCCGTGTAGACCTTACAGTACGCCTCGAAGGCCGTGCACGCCTTGAGCAGCCCGACCCAGTCGAGATAGTTGCGCTGCGGCGCTTCCGGGTCGCTGCGCATCAACAGCTCGTTCGTGTACACGTCGAGGAGCGTGGCGGTGGCGCCGGCGCGCTCGATGGAGCGGCCGACCTGTATGAACTGCCAGCCCTCGCCATGGTTCATCGTCGCGTCGGTGATGCCTTGGAAGAGGTGCGCGCCATCTTTAACCGAGCGGAAGAACTCGTGGGTGGAGACGTTCCAGATGTCGTCGAGCCGCGTCTCCTTGACTTGCAGGAAGAGCCGGTTGAGCTGCTCCCACATCTCCGAGCTGATCTGCTCGCGCACCTGCCGCAGGTTCTCGCGCGCGGAGGCGATGCAGGCGACGATGGAGGTTTCATTCGAGATGTCGAAGGTCATCGCCTCCGCGATGATGTAAGCGTCGCTCGAACTCGTCAGCAGCGCCGGCGCGCTCAGGCTTTCGAGCAGGCGGCCCCAGCGCCTCTCCACCGCCGCCGCCGACTGGTCGAGCATCAGGTTCAAGCCAATATCAATCAGACGCGCCGTGTGCTCGGCACGCTCCAGGTAACGGCTCGTCCAGTAAAGACTGTCAGCGACTCTCGATAGCATCGCCAATTACTCGTTGAGAACCCACGTGTCCTTGCTGCCGCCGCCCTGCGAGGAGTTGACGACGAGGGAGCCGCGCCGCAGCGCGACGCGTGTGAGGCCGCCGGGGACGATGGTGACCTGTTCGCCGTAGAGGATGTACGGGCGCAGGTCTACGTGGCGCGCCTCGACCTCGCCCTCGACGAGACAGGGCGCCTGCGAGAGCGCGAGCACCGGCTGCGCGATGTAGTTGCGCGGCGCGGCCTCGATGCGGCGGCGGAACTCCTCGCGCTCGGCCGCCGTGCTCTGCGTCCCGATGAGCATCCCGTAGCCGCCCGACTCGCCCACGGCCTTGACGACCATCCTGTCAAGATTCTCCAGGACATGACGGCGCTGCGCCTCGTCCGTCATCAAGTATGTCTCGACGTTGTCGATGACCGGCTCCTCGCCCAGGTAGTAACGGATGATGGCGGGCACGTAGGCGTAGACCGCCTTGTCGTCGGCGACGCCCGTGCCCACGGCGTTCGCGAGCGCGCGCATGGTCGAGAGGAGGGAGGTGCCGTAGTGGTCGATGGGGCGCACGCCGTAGTTGCCGAACAGACGCGGGAAGACGCGCTTCATCACCTGCCGGTTGGCCAGCATGTACGAGACGCCCGACGGCACACGCAGATTGTCTTCGAGCACGACGAAGCGGCCGTCGCGCAGGCGCACGAGGTCTGAGCCGACGACGGAGATGTAGATGTCGCGCGGCACGTCCACGCCGCGCATCTCGCGCCGGAAGTGCCGGCAGGTGTAGACCAGCTCGGCCGGGACGACGCCGTCCTTCAAAATCCGCCCGTCGTGGTAGATGTCTTTCAAGAAAAGGTTGAGCGCGCGGATGCGCTGCGTCAGCCCACGTTCGAGCGTCTCCCACTCGGCGCCGGTGATGATGCGGGGCAGGAGGTCGTAGGGGAAGATGCGCTCGGTGCCCTCGTCGCGGCCGTAGACGGTGAAGGTGATGCCCTGGTGCAGGAAGGAGAGGTCGGCGGCATGCTGGCGCCGGTTCAGCTCTTCGCGCGGTATCTCGTCCAGGCGCTTGTAGAGCGCCTGGTACTGTGGGCGGCAGCGGCCGTCGGCGCCGAACATCTCGTCGTAGGGCGCGTCGGCCGAGAGCGTCGCGTTGAGCGTGTCGGATGGCATCGTCGTTTAAACGGAGTACGGGCCGCGCTCACCCCGCCGCGGCAGAGGCGTCAAGGGTTTGGGCACGCCTTAAAAGTAGAGGAAGGTCATGCTAAATAACCGACGGTCTAAAAGCAAGCTGATTATATTTATGAGGTGATAAGCCGGGTTGAGACCGGGCGGCAGGTCGGCCGGAAAAATACGAACAATCCCGTCTTGACAATAATCGTTATGACAAGTATACTGCTGGCCGTGGTGAGTAGATTGCAAAAGGAGCTGAAGCAGACCAAGCCCTTCGGGAGCCTGGAGGAGGAGGTCATTCTCAACCTCGCGCGGACGGCCGAGTACCTGGGCTCGCGCGCGGCCGAGGTCTTTAAGCGCGCCGACCTGACGGGCACGCAGTACAACGCGCTCAGAATCCTGCGCGGCGCCGGCCCCGAGGGACTCTCGTGCCGCGAGATCGGCGAGCGGATGGTGACGACCGTGCCCGACGTGACGCGCCTGCTCGACCGGCTCGAAGCACGCGGCCTGATCTCGCGTGAGCGTCCGGCTCACAACCGCCGCCAGGTCATCACGCGGGTGACTGAAGAGGGGCTGCGGCTGCTCGCGGGGCTGGACGAGCCGGTCTTCGAGAGCCACCGCCGCCTCGCCGGCCACCTCGGCGAGAAGCAGTTGAAGACACTGAACCGGCTGCTCGAATCGCTGCGCGGCGAGCAGGCTTAAATTTTTTTGACCAGACAGTTGTTGTAACGAGTTCAGTTATAACGTGACCCGCGCGCGGATTGATCGTCAAGAAGAACCACAGGAGAGAGATGATGAAAACTGTACGTAACGCAATCGCGGCTGCGGCGCTCGCAGCGCTCACGGCGGTGACATTCTTCGGCGGCCCGGCCGCGGTCGGGGCCTTCGCGCAGGCGCGCGAGGCGAAGATCGCCTACGCCCCCATCCCGGCCGGCGACTACAAACTCGACCCGGCGCACAGCCGGATCGGGTTCGCCGTCCGCCACCTTGAGATCAACTGGGTCGAAGGTCGCTTTAAGGACTTCGCGGGCACGGTTCATTTCGACGGCAAGGACGTGACGAAGTCCTCGGTCGAGTTCGCGGCCAAGGTCGCGTCGGTCGATACGGAGGTCGAGGCCCGCGACAAGCACCTGCGCACCGCAGACTTCTTCGACGCGGAGAAGTACCCGGAAATGACCTTCAAGAGCACGAGCGTTGAGCGCAAAGGTAAGGACGCGTACATCCTCCGCGGCGACCTGACGATCAAGGGCGTGACGAAGCCGGTGGCACTGCCGTTCACCATCGCCGGCGCGGTCAAAGACCCCTGGGGCAACACGCGCTTCGGCATCGAGGCGCAGACGAAGATCAATCGGCGCGACTTCGGCATCAACTACGGCAACGCCTTCGCGGGCGGCCTCGACGTGGGCAACGAGGTCACGATCTCGCTGCAACTCGAAGCGGTGCAGCCCGGGACGAAGCCGGCCGGAGAATAGAGTCGAAAGCGTCAGACACTTTGCGCCGGGGCGGACGGAGATTGCGTTCGCCCCGGCTTGCATATCAACCATCGAACACGGTGCACCGGCGACGGCCGGGAGAAGGGAGACTTAAGCGATGATCAGGGTGAGACCCGCCGGGGAGCGCGGCAAGACGCGCACGGCCTGGCTCGACGGCAACCACACGTTCTCTTTCAACCGCTACTATGACCCGCGCTGGACGGGCTTCCGCGACCTCCTCGTCATCAACGAGGACTTCGTCGCGCCCGCGTCGGGCTTCCCGCCGCACTCGCACGCGGACATGGAGATCATCACCTACGTCATCGAGGGGGCGCTCGCGCACCAGGACTCTTCGGGTGGTGACGGCGTCATCCGCCCGGGCGAGGTGCAGAAGATGAGCGCCGGCACGGGCGTCACGCACAGCGAGATGAATCCTTCGCCGGACGAGCCCGTGCACCTGCTGCAAATCTGGATACGCCCCGCGCGTGAGGGGCTCCGGCCGTACTACGAGCAGAAGGAGTTCCCGGCGGAGGAGAGGCGTGGGAAGCTGCGACTCGTCGCCGCACCTGAGGGGGCGGAAGGGTCGGTCACGCTCTATCAGAACGTGACGCTCTATAACGCTTTGCTCGGCGCGGGGGACGAGGTCACTCACGAACTCACGCCCGGCCGTCACGCCTGGCTACAGGTGGTGAAGGGGGCCGTCACGCTCAACGGCAATCAGCTCAAGGCCGGCGACGGCGCCGCCGTGAGCGAAGAGGAGTCTGTAAAGATCAAAGGCGACGAAGAGTCGGAAGTCCTTCTCTTCGACCTCGCTTGAGACGAAGGCAGAAGCCCGACCGATAGGGAGGGCTTGGGGAGATAAAAGAAAAGGCAAATGTGAAGGAAGGGAGCACGCCCTTCTACTTCACATTTGCCTTTTGCCTTACCAGAGCCCCCTGACGGTCGGGCTCCTGCCTTGGCCTTAGCCGTCAGGGCAGTGCTTCGACGGCGACCCAGAAGCGGTAGGAGCCGCCGGCCACGACCTGAAGATGGTACGTCACGTCGATAGAGTCGCCGGGTGCTAACGGAGTGCCCACGCTGATGACGGTGGATGGAATCGTCAACGAAGAGTTGAATCCGCCCCCGTTGGGCTGGCTCGGCGGCTCCTCAAGTGTCGTCCCTCGGATTGTGAGTGAGCCGCCACCGCAGGGGTTCGCCTCCGAGCTGTCTATCGAAGTGACCGCGCGGAGGTCGGCTGTCGAGGCCGAAGGCTGCGGCAGGGTCGTAATGTCTATGACTCGGAAGCGGAGCCGCGTCACAGGCGCGCCGGTGTTGTTAGTGAAGCGCCGGCGGATGTCCAAAAATCCCCCGGGGGAGCCAGTCCTCACACGGTTGGGTGCGGTCGTGGAGGAGACACAAGGCGCCACCATCGACGGGACTAATGTGTCGTTACCCTTGAACAAGGGGGACGAAAGGTTCTCCGGCCCCGGCGCCCCGAGGAGCGGGCGGCCGTTCGCATTCGTCGCTTGCGTGTCGGCAAAGTAAAAATCGGTCGCGTTGTCGTTGGCGTCGAAGACGCGCCCGTCCTTCTTGCTCTGGATGCGTTTCCAGGAGCCTTCGGCGGTGAAGCCCGCCGTAATGTCCGGGTAGCCGGTGCCCTCCTTGTAGAGTGGGTTCGGCTCGCTCGCCGAGCCGACGGCGTCGAGCCGGTTCGCCGTGTTGAAGTTAACCCCCAGCGTGGTGCGGAACAGGGCGATGCCCATGTTGTCGGGGATGTCGGCGGTGTACGTGGAGTTCGGCGTGGCCGTGCTGCCGTTGCCGGCCGGGTAGCCGCCGAGCGAATAGCCACCCACCGAGGAGTTAGTGCACAGGAAATGGCCCTCGGCCGGGATGACCGTGCCGTTCGGGATGACGCAGCGCGTGACGCCGTCAGAGGTGACGATGGCGTAGCCCGTCCCCGCGATGTCTATCGAGGAGACCGTGATGGGGTCGAGCGAGCCGTTGTAGACCTCGATGAACTCGTCCAAGTTGCCGGCGGGGCCGGACTCGCGGAACTCGCTGATGAGGAGTTGACCCGGGAGCGTCGGCGGCGGCGTTGTTGCCAGCACCTGCGTCCACCAGGTAGACCACACACTCGTTCCTCCGGCGTTGATGCGCGGCGCGGCGTACTCCTGAATCGTCCAGAAGTGGTGGTCGTTGCGCGGGTCGATCTGCGCCTCGCTGTAGTCGCCCCAGCGCACGTCGCCGTTGCCCGACTTCGAGTAGCGCCCCGAGCCCTCGGCCAGCGTCGTCATCTTGTAGATGGTGGGGTCGCGGAAGGTGTTCAAAGGGTCGGTGTGCTCGCGGTAGACGTAGGCGGCTGCGACCCAGTCGAGCGCGTTGTAGCGCGCGAGGCCGATGAGCGCGTCGTCGGTGTTGTTGACCGCGATGTTCGGGAAGGCGTAGAAGGTGCCGCTCGGCGTGCAAGAAGCGGCGGCTATGAGGCCGCCCGCGCCGTTGTGACAGTTTTTGGCCGTCAGGTCTTCGATGATGGAGCGCTGGATGGGTGCCGTAGTGAAGGCGCCGGGTTCGAGCGTCGCGTCGAGCTGCCACCACTGGACGGCCGAGTGATTGACCGGGTTGGCGAGCGAGTTCGGATTCGTGCCGGCCGGCTGGTGGATGTTCGGCTCGAAGACGGTGTGGGTAGACCACAGCCGGTCGAGCCCGTTGATGCGGCGGTAGACGACGTTCTGCATCCGCGAGTCGTTGGCCGAGACGTAGGTGCTGAACGGCGCCGTCTTCGTGTCGTTCGCCTGCGGCGCCCAGCCGCTGTTGAGCAGCACCTGGCCGCTGAACCAGGACTCGGGCGACTGCGGGAACTGTGTGCCGGGCGTAAGTACCTCGCTGCCGACGCTGCCGGTCAGCGTGCTGACGCGCACGAGTCCCGAGGTCGAGTTCCAGGTCTGGACGAACCAGAGCTTGCCGGGCGAAACGTTGTCGGCGTCGATGCTTGGCGCCCAGGTCGAGCCGGTGATGGCCGGGGGCGCGCCCGTGTTGACGCCCGTGAACTTGGTAAAACTGGCAGGCGTCCCGGGCGTGGTGCTGTTAATCACCTGAGCCTTATTGAAGACGTAGATATCAGGGCGGGTGAAGGCATTCGCCGCGACGGTGAACATGTTCACCTGGACGACGATCCAGTTCTGGTTGAAGCCGACCGAAGGGTAGTCGGCCCAGTTGATGTTGGTCGAGTCCACGTCCACGCCGTAGAGGTTCCAGGCGCCCGCCGGGTTGTCGGTCTGCGAGACGGCGAGCAGGATGGAAGAGGTGGCCGTGCGCGCGTTGGCCGTCATGACGAAGATGAAGCGGCTGGTGAAGCGGTCGTAGTACACCTTGGGGTCGAACGTGTCGAACGGCTGCGCGAGGGCGTAAGTGAGCGGCTGCCAGAAGGAGTTGGTCGAGACCGTGCTGATGACGTTACCCGCTCGATCCTGGATGCGCATCCGGTCGTTGAGGATCGTCACCACCCAGCGCTCGCTGACCGCGCCCATCGTGTCGGGCGGGATGAACTGTTGATTGTCTGTCAGCCCCAGGAAGTTGGTCGAGGGGGCGGGCGAGGGAATTAGCGGCGCGCCCGGCGCCTCTGCGTTCGGCACACTCAGCGCGGACTGTCGGCTGATGGTGCCGCCGCGCCCCATGCTGGCGAGGAGTTGTCCCTCGGTCGGCGGCGACATGGGCCGGTGGATGACGCGCGGCTCATTGTTCGAGGCGTCGGGCGCGAGGTCGTCTTCGAGGGCGATGCTGCTCACGTCCACCGTGGCCGAGGTCGCCGTCCCGGGCGTGCCTTTGTAGCCGACCGCCTTCTGCGCCTGCGCGGGCGGGACGGCCACGGCACCGAAGAAGAAGCCCTGTGTTAAGAGCGCAAGGGCGAGCAGCGCACGGCCCGCCTTCTTCGTCGATGCGAAACGCAAAAGATTCGATAACGGCCGGCGGCCGCGGGGTTGACGTTGCGGAGCGAGTTCCCGTGTCTGCATGGCTTTATCTTTTCTCGAATGAACCGGCGGGCGGCTGACAGCTCTGCCGGTCAGTCATTGGCCGTTAGTTGGGAGGGGTGCCTGTACTGGTACAGCGCGCGGCTCGGCGCACGCACGTCACACCCTTCGTATTAGTGCTTCAACTGTTGATGAAAAGACGGCGTGGGGGCCAAGTACTCAAACCGCTAGTAGAACGAGTGATTGCCCTGGCTGACGAAGCCCGCGGGCGTAACCCTTCATATGGTGCGTGGGCCGCACTGGCCGGGGAATTCGCAAGCATCATAGATGAAGGACGGGCGCTTGTAAATAGTCGCAGCCGGGGCCTTCAACGCTTCTTGCCGCTGCCCGCGCCGCAATCATTGAACAGCACGAGCACACTGTCGGTGGAGCTTTCCGCCACGGCGAGGTCGGGGCGACCGTCGCCGTTGAAGTCCGCGACGGCGAGGCCACGCGGGTAAGAGCCGACCTTGAAGATGACCTGCGCGCCGAAGCCGCCGCGGCCGTCTCCCTTGAAGAGTGAGACGGTGCCGGCGCCCGTGTTGGCGATGGCGAAATCGCCGTGCCCGTCGCCGTCGAAGTCGGCGGCGGCGACCGAGTAAGGACTCTTCGCGGCTTCGTAGATGCGTGCGACCGTCAACCCCTTCGCGCCGGCCCCGAAGAGGAGTGTGACGTTGCTCGGGCCGTAGTTCGCCACGACGATGTCTTTGTGACCGTCACGGTCGAAGTCTCCGACGCCGACCGCCGCAGGCGCCGGGCCGACGGCGCGCGAGACGGGCGCACTGAAGCGCCCGCGGCCGTCACCATAAAGCACGGACACTCCCTGCGTCTTCGTGCTCGCCGTGAGGAGGTCAAGGTTGCCGTCTTCATCCATGTCGGCGGCGACAATGTCCAGAGCCCTGCGCGCGGTGGGGAAGGGGACGGCCGTCGCGAATCCGCCGTGGCCGTCGCCGAGCAGCACAGAGGCTGCACTGGCGATGTCGTCGGCCGTCGCGAGGTCTGTGTGGCCATCGCGGTTGAAGTCCGCGGCCAGGATGGCGCGAGGGCCGCGGCCGACCTCGTGCGAAACGGCGGGCGCGAATCCGCCGCGACCGTCGCCCAGCAGGATGAGAACGGTGTCGTGAATAGTGTCGGCGACGGCCGCGTCAGCGTGGCCGTCGCCGTCGAAGTCCGCGGCCGCCACGGCGGCAGGCTTCCCGCCCAATTTGATCATAGTCGGGGCGCTAAAGCCGCCCGCACCTTGAGACAGCAGCAGTGATACGTCGCCGCTGTTGAGTCCTGTCACCAGCACATCCGTCCTGCCGTCGCCGTTGAAATCAGCCGGGGCCAACGCCCACGCGCTCTCGACCGCAGGGAACTCTCTGGCCGCGCCGAAGTGGCCGCGCCCGTCGCCGGCAAGCAGTGCGACGTTGCCGGTTCCTGTGTTCGAGACGAGCAGGTCGGTCTTGCCGTCGCCGTCGAAGTCGGCCGCGACCACAGCGTGAGGAGTCGTGCCGACGTGGTAATCCGTCCTCGCCCCGAGCCGCCTGCCCGTGACCGAGAGGAAGACCGACACGCTCTCGGCGTTGTCGTTGAGGGCGGCCACATCCGCGCGCCCGTCGCCGTCGAAGTCGGCGACCGCCACGGCCACAGGGTTCTTGATCGCCGGGTAGCTGGCGGCGGCGGCGAACCTTCCGTCGCCCGTGTTCATGAAGACGGCGGCGTCCGCTGAGCCGTAGTTGGCGACCGCGAGGTCGCGCCGGCCGTCGCCGTTAAAGTCGAAATCGGCGAGGGCCGAAGGGGTCGCGCCGGCCGTGTAACTCTCGGCGGCGGCAAAGCGCCCGTGCCCGTCTCCGCGCAACAGCGAGACGGTGCTCGAAGTGGAGTTGGCCACGGCCAGATCGATTTTCGAGTCGCCATCGAAGTCGGCCGCCCTGACGGCGAAGGGGCTCGCGCCCGACGTGTAGCGTTGCGCCGCGCCGAATCCACCTCGCCCGTCGCCGAGCATGACGGAGATGTCGTCCGACTTTGAGTTGGCGACCGCAAGGTCGAGTTTGCGGTCGCCGTCGAAGTCCGCGAGAACGGTCGAGAGCGGTGTTGAGCCAACCTTGTACGTGCCCGCACTCCGAAAGTCGCGGCCGCCAACGTTGACGAGAATGGAGACGTTGTTAGTGCCCGAGTTGACCACGACGAGGTCTGAGCGGCCGTCGCCGTCGAGGTCCCCGGCCGCGAGGGCGCGCGGGGCGGCACCCGCGGCGTAAGTCTTGGTCGTCGGCTGACCAGTGCGCCCGAAGAGAAAGACCGTCACGTCACCGCCGGCGCTGTTGGCCGTGGCGAGGTCGGTCTGGCCGTCGCCGTTAAAATCTGCGACGACCACGGCGACAGGCTCGCGCCCGGCGGAGAGTCGCGGGCCGGGTGTGAACGAAGGCCCGGTGCAAGGCGCGGACGAGGCCCGGACGTGCGGGGCGACGGTCAGTGCAAACAGAAGGAATGAGACGGACGCGGCGGCGCGGGGCGTCGTTTTAGCGAGGTGTGTTCTCATCTGTCGGATGAATAATTCCAGGGAAGACAGGTGCCGAGAGTTCATGAACTCTGAATCCATAGCAATTGTTAAGGCTGCCACATGATGTCACCCGGCGCGGGGCGAAGCAAGAGTGCGTGAAGAAATCATAGTCAGGAACCGGGAAGCGTTCTAAACCGTGGCCAGACAGGCGGACGTACCCGGGTCGTGCCGACGCAAAAGCAATCCTGGTTGATACTCCGAATTGTAGAAGGCTGGTAGAAGTGACAGTGTGCCGCCGCTCAGCCGGGGAATTAAGATTCACTCGCTAAACTCGTGCGGCCGAAATCCGCCGTTGCCGGAAGTGATTCGTAAAGGTGAAAAGTCAGGAAGAAAGGCGATAAATGAGCGGCAGTCAAAGCC
This sequence comes from Pyrinomonadaceae bacterium, assembly GCA_045807865.1. Lineage (GTDB taxonomy): Bacteria > Acidobacteriota > Blastocatellia > Pyrinomonadales > Pyrinomonadaceae > QHXN01. The sequence goes on along the minus strand of JBJMGP010000079.1, from coordinate 1,613 downwards.
TGAGATCGCACGTCACATTTCCTGCGTCCACTGCGAGTGAAGATACTGTCAGGGGCGCGCAGGATTTTTCACTGGTCCTGGGCGGCCCGCTCTTCCAACTCCTGCGCCGGGCGCACCTGTCCGACGACGCGCTATTGGTAGTGCGCCAGCGCGTCATCTTCATCGCGCTCCTTGCCTGGTTGCCGCTGCTGGCGCTCACCGCTCTGGAAGGACACTTGCTGGGTGACGGCGTGGCCGTGCCTTTCCTTCTGGACCTGGAGGTTCACATCCGCTTCCTGGTGGTTTTGCCGCTTCTAATCATCGCCGAGCTCGTGGTGCACCGTCGCATGCGTCCCATCGCGCGGGCTTTCCTGGACCGGCATCTGATCCCCGAGGGCGACCTGCCGCGATTCGATAAGGCTCTCACGTCCGCCTTCCGCCTGCGCAACTCAATTCTCGCCGAGGTGCTGCTCATTACCCTGGTCTACGGGGTCGGCGTCCTCATCGTCTGGCGACATTACACAGCCTTACAGGCGACCACGTGGTACGCGACGCCGTCCGCCGGGGGCCAGAGTCTGTGGCTCGCCGGGATGTGGTACGGTTATGTGAGCCTGCCGATCTTTCAGTTCCTCTTAATCCGCTGGTACTTTCGGATATTCATCTGGGCGCGGTTTCTCTGGCAGGTCTCGCGCATTAAGTTGAGCCTGATTCCCACACACCCGGATTGCCTCGGCGGGCTGGGCTTTCTCTCGAATACGGTCTACGCCTTCACCGTGCTCATCGCGGCACACGGCGCGCTGGTCTCCGCTCAACTCGCCAACCGCATCTTCTTTCTCGGGGCCGGGCTGCCGGAATTTAAGGTCGAGATCGCGGTGCTTCTAATTTTTCTGCTGTGCATTGTCTTCGGCCCGCTGCTGGTGTTCGCGCCCCAGCTTGCGGAGGCGAAGCGGACGGGCCTGCGTGAATACGGCACCCTGGCGGAGCGTTACGTGCGCGAGTTCGATTTCAAATGGTTGCGCGGCGGCGCACCCGTCGATGAGCCGTTCGTGGGTAGCGCCGACGTACAGTCCCTCGCCGACCTGTCCAACAGCTTCGAGGTGGTGCGGGGCATGCGCATCATCCCCGTCACCAGGAACGCACTCCTGCAACTCGCCGCCGCCATGCTTCTGCCGATTCTGCCGCTCGCTTTGACGATGATGCCCCTGGAAGAATTGCTGAAGCAGCTCTTCGGCCTCTTGTTCTAGGAGACGCCCACGTTTGACGTGCGGGGCGTTGCCGGGACTGAAGGACTTCACCTCGACGAGCGCGTTGATTCGGGGCTTCGCGAGCCAGACGAGGCTCTGGCCGGTTAGCCGAGTAACTGAACAGTCCCTGATACCGTAACTGTTCAGGTAGTGAGAGAGGCTTAGCCTGCCTGTTCCGCCATAAGTTGAAAGACGAGCGGCTTGCCCTTGAAGAGACGTTCCAGCGAGCAGAGCAGTGAGTAGCCCTGCTTGCGCGCGGTCGAGAGATAGCTCCTCACGCGACAGAAGCTCCGCGCCCCGTCAGGTGTGCGGAAGCAGCCCGAGATTTTCTGCTGCAACTTGACCATCCGCAGATCGCGCTCCGAGCCATTGTTATCAAAAGGCACAGAG